>NZ_JACSQQ010000001.1:48969-113273 GCF_014836555.1 Oerskovia rustica | reverse complement strand
CCCCCCCCCCCCCCCCGCGCCGCGTCGGGACGAGCGTGGTCACCAGGCGCGCCGACTCCCCGGGTGGCAGGTCGACGGGGTGCCGGTTGTCGTGCGCGCCAGCGGAAGGAGCCCAGGCGTCGCGCACCACTGCCCGCAGCCGCCGCCGCCCGGTCATGTTCGTCACGACGAGCTGCGACGTCGCCCTCCCCGTGAGACGCACCGAGCCCGGCACGCGCCGCTCGACCGCTACCTGGCGCGGGGAGGCCGCGAGGGTCACGTCGAGCGCGCACAGCGCCACCACGACGAGCGCCCAGAGCAGCACGGTGCCGTACGAGGGCACCACGAGGACCGCCACCACGCCGAGGGCCGCCAGCGCGACGGCGCGCCACGTCAGAGCCATGTCATCCCTTCAGGCACGTGGCGCTCAGCGCGGGACCGGCACGGAGGCCAGCACCGTGTCGAGCACGCTCTCGGCGGTCACGCCCTCGAGCTCGGCCTCGGGCCGGAGCTGGACGCGGTGGCGCAGCGTCGGGTGGGCCAGGGCCTTGACGTCGTCGGGCGTGACGTACCCGCGACCGGACAGCCATGCCCACGCACGAGACGTCGCGAGCAGGGCCGTGGCGCCTCGCGGCGAGACGCCGAGCGACAGCGACGGCGAGTGGCGCGTGGCACGGCACAGGTCGACGGCGTAGCCGAGGACCTCGCGCGACACCTGCACCTGGGCCACCTCGGCGCGTGCACGGTCCAGGACGTCGCGGCCCGCGACGGGTCGCACGCCCGCCGCGGCCAGGTCGCGCGGGTTGAAGCCGGCGGCGTGCCGTGCGAGGACCTCGATCTCCTGGTCGCGCTCGGGCAGCGGCAGGACGAGCTTGAGCAGGAAGCGGTCGAGCTGGGCCTCGGGGAGGGGGTAGGTCCCCTCGTACTCGACCGGGTTCTGCGTCGCGATGACGAGGAACGGGTCCGGCAGCGGGCGGGGCGTGCCGTCGACCGAGACCTGGCGCTCCTCCATGGCCTCGAGCAGCGAGGCCTGGGTCTTGGGGGGCGTGCGGTTGATCTCGTCGGCGAGCAGCAGGTTCGTGAAGACGGGGCCCTCGCGGAAGCTGAACTCGGCCGTTCGCGCGTCGTACACGAGAGAGCCCGTGACGTCGCCCGGCATGAGGTCGGGCGTGAACTGGACGCGCTTGGTGTCCAGGTCGAGCGAGGCCGCGAGCGTGCGCACGAGCAGCGTCTTGGCGACCCCGGGCACGCCCTCGAGGAGCACGTGGCCCTTGCAGAGCATCGCGATGAGCAGGCTCGTGACCGCGGCGTCCTGGCCGACCACGGCCTTGCCGACCTCGGTCCGCACCGCGGCCAGGGCCGCGCGCAGCTCGTGCGAGGGGCCCGACGGCGCAGCCTGGGCGGGTGCGTCGGCGACGACGTGCGGGGCGGGGGCAGCGGGCGCCGGAGGGACGGGGGCGCCGTACGCGGGCGGCTGCGCCGGGGGCTCGGCCTGGTCCTGGGGCTGGGCGGGCACCGGCTGTGCGGGCTGGGCCTGCGGAGGCGCGTAGCGGTCCGCGGGCTGCTGATAGGGGTTCGACCCCTCGGGGTGGTGCGTCACGGGTGGAAGACCTCGCTCTCCAACTGGTCAAGGTGACGTGCGAGCTCGAGCAGCGCTGCGTCGTCGGCGGGTGGTGGGCCGTACAGGAGGTGCGCGACCTGCTCGGCCGGGCGGTGCGTGGCGCGGACGACCGCGTCGATCAGCGCGGGGGCGGCTGCGGACCGGGGCAGGCCCAGGCGTGAGGCCATGCGATCGGCGCTGTGAGCCCGCAGACCTGCTGCGGCGTGGCCGCGCGAGCGGGACCGGCGGTACAGGCGCCCCCGGCCGCGTGTCGTCTCCGACGCGCGGACGACGACCGGGAGGTCCTCGGTCACGAGCGGACCGAGGCGGCGTCCGCGCCAGAGCGCCGCGAACAGGGCGACCACGAGGAGCTGGACGAGGACGATCGGCACCCACGGTGGCAGCGTGGCCGCCCCTGCGACGGAGGTGTCCGTGGACGAGGTGTCCAGGAGGTCGGGGACGAACCAGGTCAGGGTCTCGTGCCGGCCGAGCGAGCGCAGCGCGAGGGCCGCGTTGCCGTCCTGGTCGATCCGGGAGTTGGTGATCAGCCCCGCGTCGTCGAGCGCGACGACGCGGCGGTCGCCCTCGTGGACCAGGTAGGCGCCGGTGTCGGGCGGGCTGTCGTCGCCGGGGAAGCAGACGACCGACCCGGGGCCGGTCGAGGTGAAGCCGTAGCCCGTGCTGCGGATCTCCTCGGCGGCGGTCGCGTCGGGGTCGGTGCACTGCGGGCTCCGCAGGGCGTCGGGCGACGACCAGTCGTCGCCCAGGGTCGCGGCCCCGTCGGTCGCGCCCTCCAGCAGGTCGTACCCCGGCTCGAGGAGCACCAGGTCGGCCTCGGTCGCCAGGATCGCGTCGACCTGCTCGGGCAGGAGGTTGAGGTCGGAGGTGACGAGGAGCGTCGTCCCGGCGTCGGCGCGGGAGACCGCGTCCGCGGTCGTGGTCACGTGCTCGACGTCGACGCCCTGGTCGCCCAGCACCTGGGCAAGGGCCCGGGCACCGTTCGGCCCGGCGTTGTCCGGGGCGAACGGGGTGCTCGAGACGGCGGGTCGCGACAGTGCGGCGAGCCCCGCGACGATCGCGATCAGGAGCAGCACGGCGAGAGGCCAGCGCGCGGCCCGCCACCGGCGTGCGGCACGGGAGCCGGTCGTGGTGCCGTCGCCCGTCACGCGCACAGGGACGTAGGCCGTGGTGACGGCTGCGGCGGTCGTGTCGGGTGCCGTGACGGGGGGCGGCGGTGCGTCGAGACCAGTCGTCACCGGGAGCCTCCCGAGGGGGTGGGCGCCTGCGCGGGGGAGTCGGGCTCCAGGCCGCCGAGCAGGTGGGCGGGCGGCGTCGGCGTCGTGGCGAGGGTCGCGGCGTCGAGCTCTCGCAGCGCCTGGTCGGCCGCTGGGCCCACCGACACCTTGCCGTACCGGACGTCGTCGAACAGGCGCGCGCCGACCGTGAGCCGGTCGGCGAGCGCCGGGAGTCGCAGGGCGGCGTCGTCCGCGGCCTCGTGGGCCGTGCGACCGGGGCGCGGGTCCAGGATCACGCGCTCCTCGAGCGAGCGCACGACGGCGCGGTAGCGCTCCACGACGGCGGTCGGCCAGTCGCCCACCGAGGCGGCGGCGTCGGCCGCGGCCCGGAGCTCCTTGGCCGAGCGCTCGTCGTCGTCGAACACAGCGACCGACGAACGGGCCTTGCGGGACAGGCGGACCGGGCCCGTGACCACGTAGGCGACCACCGCTACGACGAGGACGAGCCCGACGATCACGAGCGAGGCCACGACGGGGTTCACGTCGAGGACCCGGACGTCGGTGAACAGGCCGGTCAGCCAGTCGATGAAGCGCGACAGGAGCGAGGGCTGGTCCACGTACACGGGGTCGAGGAGCTCCTCCTTCAGCCACTGCCGTGCGGTGTCGGCGTCGGGGACGACCGGGACGTCCCACCGCACACCCTGCGCAAGGCCGAGGCGCGCCGGGGCGGCCGCCTGCCAGGCGGCGAGCGACGCAGGGAGCGCGCCGGTCACGCCGGGCCGTGGCCCGTGTGCTCTTCGGCCGCGGCCGTGAGCTCGACGTCCAGCCCCTCGCGGCGCATGCGGACGTCGATGTAGAGCAGCGAGACGACGCCCGCGAGGAACACCGCGCTGATGACCCCCGTGACGATCGACCCCACGGCCACGATCGCATACATCGCGAACATGCTCATGAGCGAGACCATGCCGCCGATGATCCCGAACGGCTGCGAGACGAGCCAGGTGATGGTGCCGACCGCGACGGAGGCCAGGAGGTAGATCCCGAGCAGCCGCCAGAACGAGCCGCGAGAGACGGTCCAGCCGCGCTTCACGCCGCTCGCGAAGCCCTGGCCCTCGAGGACCATGGCCGGCGGGACGAGGAGCGTGCGGACGAGGAACCAGCAGCCGAACACGGCAAGACCCAGCAGCCCGAGGAGCGCGACGGCGATGCCGAGGCCGACGTCGGCCGTGAACGCGAGGACCGTGAGGAGCAGGTAGACGAACCAGACGGCCCCGAGGGCGATCGACCAGAGGATCGAGAAGCCCAGCAGGGGCCAGATCTTCGACTTCGCCTGGGCCCAGACCTCGCCCGCGCTCGCCTTGCGACCGATCACTGACTGGCCCACCGAGGTGATGAGCAGGCCGTTGACGACGGGCATCGCGAGGGCGAGCACGACCGAGGACACCATCGAGGCGCCGAGGAGGGGGAACATCTCCGTGAGGCCCGTGGCGTCGGCGCCCATCTCGACGCTCAGCTCCGCCTCGATCTGGGCGAGCTGGGGCGAGAAGATCCCGCTGATCAGCACGCCCAGGCCGAGCCCGAGGACCGTCGCGATCGCGATCACGGTCGCGCTCATCCCGAGCATCACCTTGGGGTTGGCGCGGATCGCACCGAACGCGCCGTCGAAGATCTCGCCGAGGCTCAGCGGGCGCAGCGGGATGATGCCGGGCTTGTTCGCGGGCGGGGCGTAGGGCTTGCCCGCGAAGGACGGCGGACCGTAGCCGGGCTGCGGGGGGCCGCCGTACTGCGGTGCGCCGTACTGGCCGGGCTGGCCGTACTGCCCGTGCTGCGGCGCACCGTGCTGGCCGGGCTCGCCGGAGGGCTGGCCGTACTGGCCCTGCTGCCCGTACTGCGGCTGCCCCCATGCGTTCGACGTGGGCTGGGCCGGCGCAGGCTGGCCGGACTGTGCCGGGGGGCCGTACCGACCGGGCTGCGCGGGCGGCCCGCCGACGGGTGGCGTCGCGCCCGCCGGTGGCTGCGGGGCGCGCTGGCCGTAGCGCGGGGTGTCGTCCGGTGCTGGCGTGCCGGCGTCGTCGGGCGTCGTCATCTGCTCTGCTGTCCCCGCTCGGTTCTGTCGGGCCCCGAGGGCTCGTCCTGATGAGGCCGTGCACGACGCCACGACGGCGTCCGGCCCGGTAGCGGACCACCCTAGTACGGGGGACCGGCCGACGCGGTGGCCGGGCCGTTCGGGTGAACACCGGCCGCCCCACGGTGGGTCGGACCGACGAGCCCGCGGTCGATGGCAAAATGGGGCCATGAAGGTACGTGTGCTTGTGGTCGACGACGACACCGCTCTCGCCGAGATGATCGGCATCGTGCTGCGGTCCGAGGGGTTCGACCCGGTGTTCTGCGCGGACGGGGACCTCGCTCTGGCCGCGTTCCGCAGCACCCAGCCGGACCTCGTCCTGCTGGACCTCATGCTGCCCGGCAAGGACGGCACCGAGGTGTGCCGTCTGATCCGTGCGGAGTCGGGGGTGCCCATCATCATGCTCACGGCCAAGAGCGACACGGTCGACGTCGTGCTCGGCCTGGAGTCCGGCGCGGACGACTACATCTCCAAGCCGTTCAAGCCCAAGGAGCTCGTCGCGCGGATCCGGGCCCGCCTGCGCCGCTCGGACGAGCCCGCCCCCGAGCACCTCGCGATCGGCGACGTCGAGATCGACGTGACCGGGCACCGGGTCACGCGCGACGGCCGCCCCATCGCGCTCACGCCCCTCGAGTTCGACCTCCTGGTCGCGCTCGCCCGCAAGCCCTGGCAGGTCTTCACGCGCGAGGTCCTCCTCGAGAAGGTCTGGGGCTACCGTCACGCGGCGGACACGCGCCTGGTCAACGTCCACGTGCAGCGCCTGCGGTCGAAGGTCGAGCACGACCCGGAGAACCCGGAGATCGTCCTGACCGTGCGCGGCGTCGGGTACAAGGCGGGTGCGGCGCGCGGGTGAGCGCTCCGTCGCTGCGCGCGCGGGTGGGGCGGTCGTTCCGTCGCGCCCGACGGCGCCTGCGCGCCACGGTCGGTCGCCTCACCTGGCAGGCCCGGTCGTCGATGCAGCTCCGCGTGGTCGGGACCGCGCTCGTCGTCGGGGTGATCACGGTCGCGGCCCTCGGCGCTTACCTGTCGAGCACGATGCGCGACGGCCTGTTCGACCAGCGCCTCGAGCAGATCAACGTCGAGAGCGCCAACTCGATCCAGCAGGCCCAGAGCCTGTTCACGGCCTCGGTGTCCAAGACCAAGGACTCCGAGATCCAGACCCTCCTGCTCGACGTGCACAACACCCTGCGCACGAGCGGCAGCCCCGACCGCAAGATCTTCCTCATGCGGCCCGAGGGGGCGCCGTCGCGCCTCAACGACGTGAGCACCGACAACCAGCTCGCGAGCCTGGTCTCGGACGAGCTCCGGGCGGCTGTCATGGAGAGCGACGGCCGCGAGCTCCAGTCGGTCGCGATCCCGCGCGACCCGTCCGACCCGCACTCGCCCGTGGACCCCGGGGTCCTCGTGGGGTCGAAGGTCCAGGTGCCGACGGTCGGTGTCTACGAGCTCTACTTCCTGTACACGCTCGCGCCCGAGCAGGAGACCCTCTCGTTCCTCCAGGGGACCCTGGTCGTCGGTGCGGTGTTCGTCGTGGGCATCCTGGGTCTGATCACCTGGGTCGTGACCCGCCAGGCGGTCCAGCCGGTCCGCAACGCCGCGGGGGTCGCGGAGCGGCTCGCCGACGGGCACCTGAACGAGCGCCTCCCGGTCAAGGGCCACGACGAGCTCGCGACGCTCGCCCGGTCGTTCAACGAGATGGCGGAGAGCCTGCAGCTCCAGATCGGCCGCATGGAGGAGCTGTCCTTGCTGCAGCGGCGCTTCGTGTCGGACGTGTCGCACGAGCTGCGCACGCCGCTCACGACGATCCGGATGGCGGGCGAGGTCCTGCACGCCTCGCGCGACGACTTCGACCCCGCGTCCAAGCGGTCGGCCGAGCTCCTCCAGACCCAGCTCGACCGGTTCGAGGACCTCCTGGCCGACCTGCTGGAGATCAGCCGGTTCGACGCGGGGGCCGCGCAGCTCGACGCCGAGCGCCGCGACGTGCGGGACGTGGTCAACGCGGCCGTCGAGCTCGCCGCGCCGCTCGCGGAGCGCAAGGGCGTGTGGATGTCGGTGCACCTCCCCGACGAGGCCGTGACCGCGGACGTCGACCCTCGTCGGGTCGAACGGATCGTGCGCAACCTCGTGGTCAACGCGATCGAGCACGCCGAGGAGAAGCCCGTCGAGATCACGGTGGCCCACGACCGGTACGCGGTCGCGGTGGTGGTCCGCGACCACGGCGTCGGGATGACGCAGGACGAGGCGCTGCACGTGTTCGACCGCTTCTGGCGGGCCGACCCGGCGCGCGCCCGCACGACCGGGGGGACGGGGCTCGGCCTCGCCATCTCGCTCGAGGACGCGCACCTGCACGGTGGGTGGCTCGAGGTCTGGGGGCGCCCTGGCCAGGGGGCCGCCTTCCGTCTCACGCTCCCGCTGCGCGCCGGGATCCGGCTCGAGGCGTCGCCGCTCCCGCTGGTGCCCGAGGAGCCGACGCACGGACGCGGTCTGCGCCCGCCGACGGGGCAGATCGAGCGGGTCGAGGACCCGACGGAGGGCACCACGAGCCCCTCGGCCCTTCCCGTCCTCCCTGACGAGAACCTCACGTTCGTCCGCCAGGGCGTCGTCACCGAACGACCGGGTACGTCCGTCGACGAGGAGCAGGCACGATGACCGAGCGACGACCCGGCAGGCCGACGAGCGCCCTCGGAGCAGGGCTCGTGGTGGCGGCCCTCGCGCTGTCCGGCTGCGCGTCGATCCCGACCTCGGGCCCGGTGATCCGTGGCAGCGACGTGGTGCAGGGTTTCAACGCCCCGGGGCTGCGCGCGCGGGGACCGGTCGCGGGTGACGACCCGGTGCGGATCGTGTCGGGCTTCCTGACCGCGCAGGCGGCCGGACCGGCCGGTGACTTCGACGTCGCCCAGGAGTTCCTCACGGACGCCGACGCCTGGAGCTGGGACTCCCAGGTCCTGGTCTTCGACGGCGACCTCGACCTGACGATGGACGAGGAGGCCGTGAAGACGGGGCAGGTGACGGTCACGGGCAGCGCGACGGTCGTCGGGGCCCTGGACAAGCGTGGCGTCTACACCGAGGACGTCCCCCGCGGGGAGGGCGCCGTCCCGGTGTCGTTCGGGCTGGTTCGCCAGGGTGACGGACAGTGGCGGATCGAGACGGCCGAGGACGGGCTGCTGCTCTCCGAGAGCAGCTTCCAGGCGGCCTTCCGGCAGACCCGCCTGTACTTCCCGTCGGCCGACCGTGAGGTGCTCGTCCCCGACGACCGCTGGTTCCCCAACAGGGGGTGGCAGACGAGCGCCGTGACCGAGATCCTGATCGGACCGGTCGAGTGGCTGAGGGGCGCGACGGCGCCCGTGGTCCCCGAGGGAACGCGTCTGAGCATCGACGCGGTGCCGAGCGAGGGCGGCATCACCGAGGTCCGGCTGACGGACACGATCTCGCTCGCGCCGCCCGAGGACCGCGCGCTCCTCAAGGCCCAGCTCGAGGCGACGCTCTTCGACGCTTTGCCGCTCACCGTCAACCTCTACCGCGGGGAGGACCTGCTGAGCACCCCCACGGGCGGGACGGTGCCGATCAAGGCGGTGACGGAGGGGAGCGAGGTCGTCGCGGCGGAGGGCGAGATCAAGGCGCTCGACGGCGGCGCGGACCAGGCGACCTCCTTGTCCCCGGCGGTCTCGCTCGCCGGGACCACCGCCACCGCGCTGGCGCAGGGCAGCAACGCGCGCCCGCTCGTGGTCCGCGACGGCTCGGACGGGCTCGTCCGGCTCGCGACCAAGAACCTGCCGCAGGTCCCGCTCCTGACGGGCGAGGACCTGCTCGCGCCGAGCGTCGACCGGTTCGGCGGGGTGTGGTCGGGTCCCATGGCGCAGTCGGGCGCGCTGCAGGTCGTCCGTGCGGACCTCGCGGAGGCGGGCGAACCTGTCACGGTCGCCGCGCCGTGGTTGGCGGGGCGCACCGTGCAGTCGATCCGCGTCGCGCACGACGGCGCCCGGATCGCGGTGATCAGCTCGGACGGTACGGGCACCCGGGTGGAGGTCGCCGGGATCGTGCGCGACGAGAAGGACGTCCCGACGGGGCTCTCGGAACCCTTCCGGGTCGGTGCTCCCATCACCTCGGCCTCGCAGGTCGTCTGGGCCGACGAGACGACGCTCGCGGTCCTGGGCACCGACGACACGGAGGCCGCCCCGACGGTCCACCTCGTCCTGGTCGGTGGCGAGACCACGAGGCTCTCACCGGTGGCGGGGGCGACGGCGATCAGCGCGGGCGACGGCGACCGGACGGTCCAGGTCCTCACCCAGGACGGGACGCTGTTCGGGCGAAGCCGGTCGGGCGCCGTCTGGGAGAAGCGGATAGAGAACGTCGCGCTGCCGGCGTTCCCGGGCTGAGGCCGAGGCGCCGTGCGGCAGGGGGCCGTGAGCGGGCCGTGCACAGGCTCGCGCTCGGCGCAGCCGTCCACAGGCGCGTTCCCGACGGCGACGGAGCCGACCGGCAGTCCTGCACGATCGCGTGCGTGCGCCACCGTCCCCAGCAGCCCGAGCCCGCTCGCCTCCCCGGCCTCCTCGTCGCCCTGAGCGGGTGGGTACGCACGCTCTCGCGCCTGCTCGTCCCGGTCGAGTGCCCCGGCTGCGGTGCGCGGGACGTCCCGCTCTGCTCGGCGTGCGCTCAGGTCCTGGACCGCGCCCCGACCCGTCGCGAGGCCGACGCTCCGCGGCTCGACCGGATGGACGGGACCCCGCCGCTGCCCGTGTGGGTTCTCGCACCGTACGCCGGCCCGCTCCGGGGCATCGTGGTGTCGTGGAAGGACAAGGGGCGTCACGACCTCTCGACGGTCGTCGAGGGGGCCGCGTACCGCGCCGGGCGTGCCGTCGCACCCTGGGTGCGCGGCGCCGTCGGGCCGGGGGAGGGTGCGCGGTCCGGTGCACCGGCGCGCGTCCTGGTCGTGCCCGCGCCGTCGTCCGCCGCGGCGCGCCGCGCACGCGGTTCCGAGCCCGTCCAGGGGCTCGCCAGGGCCCTCGCCCGCGGCCTCGCGGACGCCGGGGTCGACGCGGCCGCGGCGCCCGTCCTGGCGCAGCGGGGACGGCACGGGCGGGACCAGGTGGGCCTCGGGTCGAGGAGCCGGGGCGCACGCCTCCGGGGCGTGCGCGTCGCCCGCCGCGCGGCGCGCCGGGGCCTCCCGCGACCAGGAGCCGTCTGCCTCCTGGTGGACGACGTGCTCACCACCGGGGCCACGCTCGCGGCGTGCGAACGGGCGCTGGAGGACGCCGGCGCCCGGGTCCTGGGCGCGGTCGTGCTCGGCGCGACACCCCCTCCGCGGCGAGGTGACGCGCCACCTGAAGTTCATCTCCCGAAGATGCTGCCTTTACCTACCGGGAGGGTTAACCTGGGGACCAGTCGTCACGGGGAACGGTTGGTAGGGGACCCGTGCGGCCACAGAGCGATCGACCCGAGGCAAGGTCCTCGGGCAGGGAGGTGATAGGTACTCCGGATCCCCCTCGGGGGAGCCAGACCCAGGACCACACGGGACGCTCTGGAAGCACCGAGAGCGTCCGAGACCCTTTGCGGAGGCTCACATGGAGATCGTTGTCGTCGGCAGGCACACGGAAGTGGCTGACCGCTTCCGCCGACACGTGGAAGAAAAGCTCGCGAAGTTCGAGCAGCTCGCACCGACCGCCCAGCGGATCGACGTCGAGGTCACCCACGAGAACAACCCCCGACTGTCCGAGGTGCGCGAGAGGGTCGAGCTGACCGTCCGCGCCAAGGGACCCGTCGTCCGCGCCGAGGCGGCAGCAGACGACCGGTTCGGGGCACTCGACCTGGCCATGAACAAGCTCCAGGAGAGGCTGCGACGCGTCAGCGACCGTCGCAAGAACCACCGCAACAACAACCCCGCACCGCCCGTCGACGTCCGGCCGTTCATCCCGGAGGACAAGCACCCCGAGCCCGCGCCGGAGCACCCGGCAGCACCGGGGGACGCGGTCGAGACCCAGCTCGGCGACTCGCCCGTCGTCATCCGTCAGAAGCTCCACTCCGCAGAGCCCATGACGATCGACGACGCCCTCTACGAGATGGAGATGGTGGGCCACGACTTCTACCTCTTCGTCGACGTGGAGACGGCCCGCCCCTCGGTCGCCTACCGGCGCCGTGGATGGAGCTACGGGGTCATCGCGCTCGACACGTCCTGCGCAGGCGGCACCAAGGCCGCACCCGAGGCGGGCTGACCGCCGCCACCAGCTGACCCGACGGGGTGACGTCGCCGACCAGGCGGCGCCACCCCGTCGGTGCGTCCGGGCGGGTGTCGGTGGCGCGCGGCAGGATGGACCGGGTGAAGACCGAGTCGATGTCGCTCGCCCAGGCCCGCAGGGTCGCCCTCGCCGCGCAGGGCCTGCACGCTCCACGGCCCGACGCCGCCGCGCCCCGGGAGGTCACGCTGCGCCAGGTGCAGCGCACCGTGGACCGGCTCGGGCTCCTGCAGATCGACTCGGTCAACGTCCTGGCCCGGGCCCACCTCGTCCCGCTGTACTCGCGGCTCGGCCCGTACGACGTGTCGCTGCTCGACCGGGCCGCGGGACGCGCACCGCGCCGGCTCGTCGAGTACTGGGCGCACGTCGCGTCCTACGTCCCGCCCGAGACCTACCGGCTCCTGGAGTGGCGCCAGCGCGCGTACCGCACCGAGGCGTGGGGGTCGATCAGCGGGGTCGAGGCCTCCCACTCGGCCGTCGTGGAGCACGTCCGGCAGATCGTGACCGAGCGCGGGCCGGTCACGGCGAGCGAGGTCCACGAGATCCTCGAGGCCCAGGGCATGGGCGAGGCGCGCGGCACGGTGGAGTGGGGCTGGAACTGGTCGCTGGCCAAGCGGGCCCTCGAGCTCCTCTTCTTCACGGGCGAGATCACTGCGGCGCGCCGCAACGCCGCGTTCGAGCGCTGCTACGACCTGACCGAGCGGGTCCTGCCGCCCGCGGTGCTCGCCGCGCCGCCCGTGAGCGACGAGGACGCCGTCCGCCGCCTGCTGGAGATCGGGGCGCGGGCGCACGGCGTCGGGACGCTGCGCTGCTTCCAGGACTACTTCCGGCTCAAGGGCCCGGCCCCGCGCCGCGCGCTGGCCGACCTCGTCGAGGACGGCGTACTCCGCCCCGTCGAGGTCCGGGGCTGGGACGAGACCACGTACCTGCACCGCGACGCCGCCCTCCCGCGTCGCGCCCAGGGACGCGCGCTGCTCAGCCCTTTCGACCCCCTCGTGTTCGAGCGCACCCGCCTCGAACGACTCTTCGGCACGTACTACCGCATCGAGATCTACGTGCCCGCGGCCAAGCGGGTCCACGGCTACTACGTGCTGCCGTTCCTCCAGGGCGACCGCATCACCGCGAAGGTCGACCTCAAGGCGGACCGTCGCGCCGGGCTGCTCAGGGTCCTGTCGGCGCACCGCGAGGAGCACGCCGACGCGGGCACCGCGCCGGCGCTCGCGGCCGAGCTCCGCCTCATGGCGACCTGGTTGGGGCTGGCGGACGTCGTCGTCGGGCCGGCGGGGGACCTGGCGCCCGCGCTCGCGGCAGAGGTCGGGCGGGTGGACGCCGGGGCTGCCGGGTAGCTCTCGCGCCCCGGACCGTGCGTTTCGCCGGAGAGCGAAACCACAGGTACCGGACAGAAGCCCACCCATGTGCCGGACTCGCCTACGATGGTCTGTGGTGTGATCCAGCCGACTGCCGCCAGGTGGTCGCCTCGCATTCGCCCCGGACCGTCCGGCCCGGGGGCTCGATCGATACGGGAGTACTGCGTGCCTGCGATCCTCGAGAAGGTCCTGCGCTTCGGCGAGGGCCGGATCCTGAAGAAGTTGTCCGGCCTGGCAGAGCAGGTCAACAAGCTGGAGCCCAGCTTCGAGGACCTGACCGACGAGGAGCTGCGCGAGGAGACCGACCGCTTCAAGGAACGGCTCGAGAACGGCGCGACGCTCGACGAGATCCTCCCCGAGGCGTTCGCCGCGGTCCGTGAGGCCGCCCGCCGCACCCTCGGGCAGCGCGCCTACGACGTGCAGCTCATGGGCGGTGCGGCCCTGCACCTGGGGAACATCGCCGAGATGAAGACCGGTGAGGGCAAGACCCTCGTCGGCACCTTCCCCGCGTACCTCAACGCGCTCACGGGCAAGGGCGTGCACGTCGTCACGGTCAACGACTACCTGGCCAAGTACCAGAGCGACCTGATGGGCCGCGTCTTCCGCGCCCTCGGCCTCACGACCGGCTGCATCATCTCGGGCCAGACGCCCGCCGTGCGTCGCGAGCAGTACGCCGCGGACATCACGTACGGGACGAACAACGAGTTCGGCTTCGACTACCTGCGCGACAACATGGCGTGGAGCACCGACGACCTGGTGCAGCGCGGCCACAACTTCGCGATCGTCGACGAGGTCGACTCGATCCTCATCGACGAGGCGCGTACCCCGCTCATCATCTCGGGCCCCGCGTCGGGCGACGCGAACCGCTGGTACGGCGAGTTCGCCAAGGTCGTCCGCCGCCTGAGCCCGGAGGCGGACTACGAGGTCGACGAGAAGAAGCGCACCATCGGTGTGCTCGAGCCCGGCATCGCGAAGGTCGAGGACTACCTCGGCATCGAGAACCTGTACGAGTCGCTCAACACGCCGCTCATCGGGTTCCTCAACAACGCGATCAAGGCCAAGGAGCTCTTCAAGCGCGACAAGGACTACGTCGTGCTCAACGGCGAGGTCATGATCGTCGACGAGCACACGGGCCGTATCCTCGCGGGCCGTCGCTACAACGAGGGCATGCACCAGGCCATCGAGGCCAAGGAGGGCGTGCAGATCAAGGCGGAGAACCAGACGCTCGCCACGATCACGCTCCAGAACTACTTCCGCCTGTACGACAAGATCTCCGGGATGACCGGTACGGCCGACACCGAGGCCGCCGAGTTCCAGGGCACGTACAAGCTGGGCGTCGTGCCCATCCCCACGAACCGCAAGATGCAGCGCGTGGACCAGCCCGACCTCGTGTACAAGAACGAGGAGGGCAAGTTCGACGCCGTCGTCGCGGACATCGTCGAGCGCCACGCCGAGGGGCAGCCGGTCCTGGTCGGCACCACGAGCGTCGAGAAGTCCGAGCTCCTGTCCTCGAAGCTCAAGAAGCAGGGCGTCCCGCACGAGGTCCTCAACGCCAAGCAGCACGAGCGCGAGGCCGCGATCGTCGCGCAGGCGGGTCGCAAGGGCTCGGTCACGGTCGCGACCAACATGGCCGGCCGTGGTACCGACATCATGCTCGGTGGCAACGCCGAGTTCATGGCGGTCGCCGACCTCGCCGCGCGCGGGCTCGACGCCGCGGAGAACCCCGACGAGTACGAGGCCGCGTGGCCCGAGGCCGTCGAGCGCGCCAAGGCCGCCGTGGCCGCTGAGCACGACGAGGTCACCGAGCTCGGCGGGCTCTACGTCCTGGGCACCGAGCGCCACGAGTCGCGTCGTATCGACAACCAGCTCCGTGGTCGTTCCGGCCGTCAGGGAGACCCGGGCGAGTCCCGCTTCTACCTGTCGATGCAGGACGACCTGATGCGCTTGTTCAACTCGGGTCTCGCCGAGTCGATGATGAACCGCGCGGGCTTCCCCGACGACGTGCCCCTCGAGTCGAAGATCGTCACGCGCGGCATCGCGAGCGCGCAGGGCCAGGTCGAGGCGCGCAACTTCGAGATCCGCAAGAACGTCCTCAAGTACGACGACGTCCTCTCGCGCCAGCGCACCGTCATCTACGACGAGCGTCGCCGCGTGCTCCAGGGCGAGGACATGCAGGAGCAGGTCCAGCACTTCATCACGGACGTCGTCACGGCCTACGTCGACGGCGCCACGTCCGAGGGCAACCCGGAGCACTGGGACCTCGAGGCCCTGTGGACGGCGCTGCGCGCGGTGTACCCGGTCTCGATCGAGGTCGACGAGGTGCTCGAGCAGGCCGGGGGAGCCACGCGTCTGACGCGTGAGCTGATCCTCGAGGAGATCCTGTCCGACGCCCGCGTGGCCTACCAGGACCGCGAGGCGTCGCTGGGCAGCTCGAACATGCGTCAGCTCGAACGCCGCGTGGTGCTCTCGGTGCTGGACCGCAAGTGGCGCGAGCACCTCTACGAGATGGACTACCTCAAGGAGGGCATCGGGCTGCGCGCCATGGCGCAGCGCGACCCGCTCGTGGAGTACCAGCGCGAGGGCTTCCAGCTCTTCCAGGCCATGACCGAAGCCATCAAGGAGGAGTCGGTCGGCTTCCTGTTCAACCTCGAGGTCAAGGTCGCCGAGCCCGGCGCGTCGCCGGTCAACCCGGTCTCGGCCGCGGCTGCCGCGCAGTCGGTGGCCGGTCAGGCCTTCGGCGGTACCGCCGGGGCCGCGGGGGCCGCCGCGGCGGCCGGGGCCGCGGCGAAGGCTGCGGCGGACGCCAAGGCTGCTGCTGAGGCTGCGCAGGCCCAGGCGGCGGCGCAGGCGCAGGCCGACGCTGTTCAGGACGAGCCTGTCGAGGACGAGCTCGTGGACGCGCCGGTCGCACCTGCCCCGAAGGCCGAGCCGACGCTCATCGCGAAGGGCCTCGACGGCCCGAGCGAGCAGGTGCCGCTGCAGTACTCGGCGCCGTCCGACGACGGCTCGGGTCAGGCCGTGGTCTCAGGAGACGGCTCGCGCCGCGCCCGCCGCGCCCTGCACGGCGAGGCGACCGCGGTCGAGGGTGACGGGCGCACGTTCCCCGGCACGCCCCGCAACGCCAAGTGCCCCTGCGGCTCGGGCAAGAAGTACAAGCTCTGCCACGGTCTGAACGAAGAGGAGTAGCCCTCTCCGAGAGGACACCCGCGAGCGGCGGTCAGCCGATCTCGAGGACCACGACGCGCCACACGCCGCGTCGGGCCTCGAGTCGGAGGGCCGCCGCTCGCACTCTGTCCATGTCCTCCAGGACCACCGTGGCCTCGGCCGTGGTCTCGCCGAGGCGCACGAGCCGCGCCCTGCGGATGACGACGGGCCGTGCCGCCACGTCCGGCTCGGCGGAGCCCTGCATCAGCAGCGCGCGTCGGCCCAGTGCGTCGAAGACGTCCGGGGCGAGCCACCGCTGGAGCTGCGCGACGGGGCGTTCACCGCGCAGCACCTCGACGGCGGCCCGGACGACCGAGCAGCAGATCGACGTCGGGTCCGGCAGCACGAGCTCCGTCGTCGACGTGACGGGCCGACCGTTGTCGGCAAGGTCCTCGGCGACGGGGAACTGCGGTGCACCCCCGAAGGTCAGGACCCGGGGCCCCCGCGGGACGGCTCGGGGGAGCGCGGCCGGCGGGGCGGCGAGGCGAGGGGCCGCACCGGAACGAATCGGGCGGGCATGGTGGCGGACGGCGGTGATCGGCATGACGTCTCCTGGGGTCGGCAAGGGCCGGTGCGTCGAAGGACGACCGGTGGGACGGTGTGCTAGGTCGGCGGTGCTGTGCAGAGGTTGCAGGGTCAGGGAGTTCGGGGTGCCCGTAGGACCTGACCTGGTCTGATGAGGTCGGGGTCCTCGCCGATGACCGCGGTGTTCGCCGCGTACCAGCGCTGCCACTCCGCGGCGACCTCCGCGTCGGTCGCCCCCTCGCCGAGTGCTCGCTCGGCGAGGGACCAGAGGGAGTCGCCGCGCAGGACGACGACCGAGACGGTCGAGGCGTCGTTCCCGACGTCGGGCAGGGGAACGGCGGTCCTGGAGCCCTCTGACCGAGTCGGGCCAGACGACGCCACGGCGGGCGGGCTGTCGGCCCGCGGTGCCGGGACGACGCGCTGCGCGCCGCCCAGGAGCCCGCTGAGCGGGACGTGGCCGGGCCTCGCCGCGCCGGTGCTCGAGACCACGTCGGTCGGGGGTGGCGCGGGGCTCCCAGCGTCCCGGTCGCCTGGCGCGACGGTCGACGGCACGGCGTCGTCCGTCTGCCCCGTGCCCAGGTCGGAGGAGATCGGGCTGCCGGGGTCGACCGTCGGGGTGCCTGTGTCGGTACCTGTCTCGGCGGCGGGATGCTCGCGGTCGTCGGGTACCGGGGGCGCGCTCTCCGGGCTGTCCGCGACGGAGTCGGCAAGAACCTCCGTCGGTCCGGCTGCGGGGAGCGCCGCTTCCCGGGCGACGGCCTGCTCGGGAGACGTGCTCTGCCAGCCGAGATCGACGACCGCGGGTGCCGGGACGGGGGCGGCGGGGTCGACCTCGGCCGCCTGGGCGCTGCCGGCGCCCAGGACGAGTCCTGCCCCGACCGACACGGCGACGCTCGTGCTGGCGAGCCGGCGGACGAGGGCCGGCGCGAGCTGACGGACGATCCGTTCGCCGGCCGACCATCGGTGTCCCGCGGCGCGCACGAGGACGCACGCCACGGCGAGCAAGGAGTTGATCGCGACCCAGGCGGCGAGCAGGCCTCCCGCCCCGACGAGCGGGAGCTCCAGATAGGTCTCGAAGCGAGGGGTGGGGAGGTCGTCCGCGAGCGTCAGGACCCGCAGGGTGAGCAGGGCTGCGGCAGAGCTGGTCGCGGCGGCGAGGGCGACGAGTGCGGCCAGCCGCGGGCCGTGTCGAGCGTCTCGCCGCGCGTTCGCGTGGTCGGGTCCGGAGTGCTGCGCCATGCTTCCCCCTGAAGATGGACGACGACGTCGGGTCCGTGCTCGGATCGATCATCGCGTTTGATGCAGTTTGATCGTGCTACATCAAACTAGACCGTTCTTCGGTTGTCCAGAGGGAGTTCGCAGTTCGGACGCCTCTGGACGAAACCCCCGGGCCGACCGCTACGGTGTGGGCGTGCGCTGGGACCTGTTGTTCGCCGACCTCGAGGCACAGCTCGACGCCGCCGACGTCCAGGCTGACGCCCACGTGCTCGCGGACCTCACCCGTGCGGAGCAGGCCACGATCTCGCTCGCAGACCGCCTGCGGGGAAGCATCGAGGGTCGGCCGGTCACGGTCAGGCTCGCCGACGGTTCACACCTGACCGGTCAGGTCCGGGCAGCCGCCGCCGACTGGTTCATGCTCGCGGACGGGAATCGACGGCACGTCGTGCCTCTGCTCGCGGTCACGGTCTTCGACGGGCTCAGCGCGCACGGCGTCCCCGCGCCCTCCGGCACAGGAGCCGGCCGCGGGCTGCCGGCCCTGCTGAGGGCGCTCATGCGCGACCGCGCCGTCGTCCGTGTGCGGACGCTCGCCGGTGAGGTCGACGGACGGGTCGGACGGGTCGGCAAGGACCACCTGGACGTCACGGACACCGGGGGCGGCGCGAGGAGCAGCCGAGCCGTCCCGTTCGCGGCGCTGCTCTGCGTGAGCGAGTCGTAGGCGACGGACCAGGGGGCGGGTGCAGGTGCAGGGGGAGCAGGGGGTGCGTGGCGCGGCGATCGCGTCACGCCGACGGCGACCGCTCGGGAGCTCAGGACTCGAAGTCGCCCGCGTCGATACGGGTGCGGGTCTGTGCGTACATGCGCTGGATGTAGCCCTCGAGCTCGCTGGCCTCGACCCGCCACTGACCTCGTCCGCCGACCTGGATCGCCGGGAGGTCACCGCTGCGGACCAGCGCGTAGGCCTGAGCCGCAGAGATGTTGAGCTCCTCCGTGACGTCCGCGAGGGTGAGGAAGCGCTGTGACATGGGAACAGTCTTTCACGGAGCCGACACCGGTACGGGTTGTCCACAGGCGACCGCCCCTTCGGCTCGCGCGGGGGGCGTCGGTCGGCATGATGGCCCCCTGGCTCCCTGATGCTCGCCACTCGGGGGCGTCGCCCCGCCCCTGCCCGCACGAAATCTCCCGACGACGAAACGGACACTCATGACGAGCTCCCTCGACCCGCTGCCGACGCCCACGGTCGCCCGACTTCGACGGCCCGGTTGGCGGGACCCTCGGCTGCTCCTCGGGCTAGTGCTCGTCGCAGCCTCGGTCGCCCTCGGTTCGTGGGCCGTGTCGTCGGCCGGTCGGACCGTCGCCGTCTACGCCGCGGCGGGCCCGCTCACACCGGGCGAGCCCGTCGACGCGAGGAACCTCCGGGCCGTCGAGGTGCGCCTCGGGTCCGGGGACGGGAAGTACTTCCTCGCGGGGCGACCGCTGCCGGACGACCTGGTGGCGCTCCGCGTGGTGGGTGACGGGGAGCTCGTGGCCCGCTCCGCGGTGGGCGGGTCGGAGGAGCTCGCGGTCCGTGCCGTGGCGATCCCGGTCGCGGGGGCGCTGTCCGACAGGGTCACCGACGGTGCCCTCGTGGACGTCTGGTTCGTCCCGGCCTCCGACGACGGGGCGACGGCGGCCGAGCGCAAGGCGGACGAGAAGGACGGGGGCGGGCCCTACACGCTCGCCTCGCAGGTCGTGGTCGCGCAGGTCGCGGAGTCCGGGGGGACGCTCGTGACCGGAGGGCCGACCACGCTCCACGTGCTGGTTCCCACGGACGAGCTGGCCGGGGTCCTCGCGGCTCTCGCGGCCGAGGGCGAGATCGCTGTCGTGCCCGTCGCAGGCGGCAGCGCATGACCGCCGACGCGACGCTGCCCGTCGCGTCGGTCCTGTGCGCGGTGAGGGGCAGCGGCGAGACCGCGGTCGTGACAGCGCTGACGACCCCCGGGTCCGGAGTCGCCGTGGCGCGCCGGTGTGCCGACCTCACCGAGCTTCTCGCCGCGGCCGGGGCCGGCGCAGGCACGGCCGCGATCATCTCGGCCGACCTGCCCGGGATCAACCGTGAGTCGATCGCGCACCTGCACGGGTGCGGTGTGCGGGTCGTCGTGCTCGCGGGGCGGCAGGAGTGGCTCGGCGACCGGCTGCGTGCCATCGGTGTCGACGTGGTCCTCGACGAGGACACCCCGAGCGAGGTGCTCGTCGCGACGGTCCGCGACGAGGCCCACGGACGGGGTCGTGGGCAGGGAGGACCGCCGTCGGGCGGCCTCCCCGCCGAGCCGGGTGACGGCGCGCGCGACCAGGCCCCGCGGACCGGGCGGGTCGTCGCGGTCTGGGGACCGGCCGGCGCTCCCGGGCGGACGACGCTGGCGGTGCACCTCGCGGCCGAGCTGGCCGGGCCGGACGCCCACCGGTCGCGGCGAGGTGGGCGACGTCGCCGCCGGGGCCAGGACACGCCGTCGGGCGCGGAGGGCGGGTATCTCGCCGAGGTGCTCCTCGTCGACGCCGACACCTACGCCGGCTCGGTGGCCCAGCACCTCGGCCTGCTCGACGAGTCACCGGGCCTCGCGGCGGCCGCCCGCAGCGCGGGGCAGGGAGCTCTCGACCTCGCGGGTCTGGCGCGCCTGGCCCCGGTCGTGGCACCGCGACTGCGCGTCCTGACCGGGATCACGCGTGCCGCGCGCTGGCCCGAGCTCCCGGCGACGTCGCTCGACGTCGTCTGGGGGCTGTCGCGGGCGCTCGCCGACTGGACCGTGATCGACTGCGGGTTCGGGCTCGAGCAGGACGAGCTGCTGTCGTACGACACCCACGCCCCGCAGCGCAACGGGGCGACGCTCAGCGCGCTCGCCGCCGCTGACGTCGTGCTGGTCGTCGGCGGGTCCGACGCCGTCGGGATCCAACGGCTCGTCCGGGGCCTGGGAGATCTTGCGGACAGCGGTGCGACGAGCGGGGCGCTGCGGATCGTGGTCGCGAACCGGGTCCGGTCCTCGGCGGCCGGGCCTCGACCCGAGGCCGCGGTCCGGGACGCACTCGGCCGGTACGGCGGTGTCACGGACCTGCACGTCCTCCCGGACGACCGGCAGACTCTCGACGCGGTGCTGCTCGCGGGCAGGACCCTCGCCGAGCACGCACCGCAGACCCCGGTCCGGCGGGCGGTCGCCGACCTCGCCGAGCGGGTGCGAGGGGCGGTCGGGCCCCCGTGAGCGCGTCCACGCCGGGTGGACCACGCGAACGCGTCCCGGAACCGGCACACTGATCCCATGCGCATCTACGTTCCCGCCACCGTCGACGAGCTCGACGCCGTCACCGTGACCGGCGACGAGGCCGTCTGGTCCCTCGCTCCGCGAGCCGCCCACGCCGTCACGTCCGCCCTCTCCCGCGAGCTGCCCGACGAGGACGAGGAGGGGCTGGAGTTCGCCGCGGCCCTCGAGGCCGCCGACGACTCCCTCGCGCTCATCGCCGGTCGCGTCGGCGCCCCGCGTCAGCGTCTCGTCGTCACGGTCGAGGTGCCCGACGAGATGGTCGCGCTGACCCAGCCCGGCGACGACGAGTCGGCCGACGACCTCGCGCCCAGCGCGGTCGACGTCACGGCGTCCATCCCCGAGGTGCGCATCGTGTGCGTCCACGTCGACGAGCCCGAGGCCGCGACGGACATCGCCGAGGTCTTCGCGGCCGCCGACGAGGACCGCGACGAGGACCTCGACGCCGCGCTCGACCGCGTGAGCGAGCGCGACCTGCTCTGGTACGACTGGTCGGAGCTCAAGAGCGTCCCCCGCGCCAAGTGACCTTGCGGTAGCAGGTGCCGAGAACGGACCTGAGGCCGCCATCCACCGGATGACGACCTCAGGTCCGTTCTCGTCCGCCGGGCAGCCGGGCAGCCACCCGGCCGGGTCGGTCAGGAGAGGCGGCCCAGGATCTCGTCGTGGAGCAGGCCGTTCGTGGCGACGGCGTTGCCGCCCCACGGCCCGGGCGAGCCGTCGAGGGACGTGAACGTCCCGCCGGCCTCGGTGACGATGGGGACCAGGGCCGCCATGTCGTAGAGCTCGAGCTCGGGCTCGGCGGCGGCGTCCACGGCCCCCTCGGCCACGAGCATGTAGGACCAGAAGTCGCCGTAGGCCCGCGTCCGCCAGGTCTCGCGGGTCAGGTCGAGGAACGCGTCGAGCTTGCCGCGCTCCTCCCACCCCGACAGCGACGAGTAGGACAGCGAGGCGTCGTCCAGCTTGCCGACCTGCGAGACGCGCAGCCTGCTCGCGGCCGCGAGCGAGCGCCCGCTCCACGCGCCCGTGCCCTTGGCGGCCCACCAGCGGCGGCCCAGGGCAGGAGCGGACACGAGCCCGACGACGATCTCGTCGCCGTCGGCCAGCGCGATGAGCGTGGCCCACACCGGGACCCCGCGCACGAAGTTCTTGGTCCCGTCGATCGGGTCGATGATCCAGCGGCGGGCGCCGTGACCGGTCTCGCCGAACTCCTCACCGACGATCGCGTCGCGCCCGCGGGCCCGCGAGAGGTGGCTGCGGATGATCTCCTCCGCGGCGCGGTCGGCGTCGCTGACCGGGGTGTTGTCCGGCTTGGACTCCACGGACAGGTCGAGCGCCTTGAAGCGGGACATGGTGTGGGAGTCGACCTGGTCGGCGATCACGTGAGCCAGGCGCAGGTCGTCGTCGTAGGTCGGCATGGCTCACACCGTACCGGTGCGCGCCGCCAGCAGACGTCGGAACGACTCGACACGCGCGGTACGCGCCGCCTTCTCGTCCTCGGGGGAGGCTTCGAGCCAGTCGTCGAGCGCGCAGTCGGGCGCGCCGTCGAGGTGCGTGCAGCCTCGCGGGCAGTCCTCGGCGACCACGTCGAGGTCGTCGAACGCCTTGAGGAGGTTCTCGACGTCGACGTGCGCGAGCCCGAACGACCGCACGCCGGGCGTGTCGATGACCCACCCCGCGGGGTTGCCGTCGGCGTCGGGCAGGCGCAGCGCGACGGCCGACGTCGACGTGTGCCGACCACGGCCCGTGACGTCGTTGACGACGCCCGTCGCCCGGTACGCGTCCGGCACCAGGGCGTTGACGAGCGTCGACTTGCCGACGCCCGAGTGGCCCACGAGGACCGACGTGCGGCCCTCGAGCTCGGCCCGCACGGCCTCGAGCGGCTCGATGCGCCACGCGTCCTCGGCCGCGTCGGAGGCGTTGTGGCCGGGCTCGTCACCGTGGGCGCCGTGCCCGCCGTGACCGCCGTGCCCGGCCCCGGCACCGTCGCCGGTCCCGGTCCCGGCAGGAGAGTCCTCGTCGTGCACCCGCCGCGTCACGACGACCTTGACCCCGATGGGCTCGTAGAGCTCGCGCAGCGGCGTCGCGTCGGCGAGGTCCGCCTTGGTGAGGCACAGCAGGACGTCCATGCCCGCGTCGTACGCGGCCACGACGCAGCGGTCGATCATGCGGGTGCGGGGCTCGGGCTGGGCGAGGGCCGTGACGATCACGAGCTGGTCGGCGTTGGCGACGATGATGCGCTCGTACGGGTCGGTGTCGTCGGCCGTGCGCCGCAGGGTCGAGGTGCGTTCCTGGATGCGGACGATGCGCGCGAGCGTCCCGTCCTCGCCCGTGGTGTCGCCCACGATGTCGACGCGGTCGCCGCACACCACGCGGTTGCGGGTCAGCTCGCGCGCCTTCATCGCGAGGATGGTGCGCTCGGTCGGCCGGTCCTCGTCGAGCAGGAGCGTGTAGCGCCCGCGGTCGACGCCCGTGACGAGCCCGGTCTCGGCGTCCTCGTGCTGGGGACGCTGCTTGGTCCGCGGGCGCGAGTTCTTGTTGCTCGCCCGGTCGCGGAAGTCGGACTCGTCGCGGACGCGCCGCGCCATCAGCTCGCCGATCCCGCGGCGCTCAGCATGCGGTCCCACATGGTGGTGAACCCGGGCAGGGTCTTGGCGGTCGTCTCGACGTCCTCCACGAGGACGCCGGGAACGCGCAGCCCGATCAGGGCGCCCGAGGTCGCCATGCGGTGGTCGTGGTACGTGCGGAACGTGGCGCCGTGCAGCGGGCGCGGGGTGATGACGAGGCCGTCGTGCGTCTGCTCGGCCTGCCCGCCGAGGCGCGTGATCTCGGTCGCGAGCGCGGCCAGGCGGTCGGTCTCGTGGCCGCGCAGGTGCGCGATGCCGCGCAGGCGGCTGGGGGAGTCGGCGATCGCGGCGAGGGCCGCGATGGTCGGGGCGAGCTCGCCGGCCTCGTGGAGGTCGACGTCGATCCCGCGGACCTCGCCCGTCCCGGTCACGGCCATGACGCCGTCGGTCAGCTCGGCGCGGCCGCCCATCGCGGTGAGGAGCTCGGCCATCATGGCGCCCGGCTGGGTCGTCACGGCGGGCCAGCCCGGGACGCGCACCGTGCCGCCCACCACGAGGGCCGCGGCGAGGAACGGCCCGGCGTTCGAGAGGTCGGGCTCGACGTACACGTCGCGCGCGGCGATCGGCCCGGGGGAGACGGTCCAGATCGTGGGGCGCGAGTCGTCGACCTGGACGCCGACCTCGCGCAGGACCTCGACCGTCATGTCGATGTGGGGCACGCTCGGCAGCGTCGGGCCCGTGTGGCGCAGCGTGACGCCCTGCTCGAAGCGCGCGGCGGCGAGCAGCAGGCCCGAGACGAACTGGCTCGACCCCGACGCGTCGACGTCGACGTGCCCGCCGCGCACCGCGCCGCGTCCCGTGATCGTGAACGGCAGGGTGTCCTTGCCCTCGACGGGCACGCCCAGGTCGCGCAGCGCGTCGAGCACGGGGCCCATGGGGCGCACGCGTGCGCCCTCGTCGCCGTCGAACCGCACGGTGCCGTCGGCGAGGGCTGCGACCGCGGGGACGAAGCGCATGACGGTGCCCGCGAGACCGCAGTCGATCTCGGCGGGGCCGCGCAGCGCGCCGGGCGTCACGTGCAGCTCGCTCGGGTCCTCACCCTCGGTGATGCCCACGCCCAGGTCGCGCAGCGCAGCGGCCATGAGGTCGGTGTCGCGGCTGCGCAGCGCGCCGCGCAGCACGCCCGGCCCGTCGGCGAGGGCCGCGAGCACGAGGAGGCGGTTGGTGAGCGACTTGGAGCCTGGGACCGCGACGGTCGCGTCGAGCGGGGCGCCGGCGGTCGCGCCGGTCTGGCTGGGCGCGGGCCACGCCGGCAGCGCGGGGGTGGTCTCGTCGGGGCGGGCGGCAGGAAGGTCGCTGGTCACATGCCCCAGGTTATGGCACGGGGCTTCGGGGGAGGGCTTCGGTCCGGTCCTCGGCCGGGCCCGTCCACGGCCCGACGGCGTCGCTCACCTGCCGTGGTCGGGCCGCGGCGAGCGAACCGTCGGTGGGCCGGAGGCGGTCGTGCGAGGAAGCCGGGGCGGGCCTCCCGGGCCGGCGGTGCCTGTGGTCCTCAGTGCGAGACGGCGCCCTTGACGGTCCCGGCCGCCGAGCTCGCGGCGCGACGTGCTGTGCGGGTCGCGGTGCGGGCGCTCGCCGTCACGGCGTGCGTGGCCTTGTCGGTCGCGGACTCGACCTTGTGCTTGGCCGCGTCGACCTGGTGCTTGGCGTTCTTGGCCAGGTCGAGGTCCTTGCGTGCACGGTCGACGCGCCAGCGGACACCGGGGCGCCCCTCGTAGTCGGCCCCGGCGATGAGTGCCGCACCGATCGCGCCGAGGTTGCCCACGAACTTGCGGGCGCGCACGTCGCGAGGCACGTCGCTCGGGGTGAAGGGCTGGTTGACGACCGCGAGGGGGACGCTCAGGGCCGCGAGCGTGAGGGCGGCGGTCCGGGGCGCCTTGCCGACCGCGAGGAAGAGACCGGCGACCGCGGTCGCCGCGCCGTGAGCCCGGACCAGCGCCGAGACCTGCTTCTCGCTGAGCGGCTCCTCGACGCCGAGCTGCTGACCGACGAGGCTCACGCCCCGTCGGGCTGCGCGCACGTGCTCCGCGGGCTTGAGGGCGGCCTGCACGCCGTCGTAGATGAACCAGGAGGCCAGCATGGGCCTCGCGACGTGACGCAGCAGCATCGGTGGGTCTCCTTCGTCGAACGGGTACCGGTGAGAGCGGCGGACACCGGGACGCCGGTGCCGCCCCCGGTCGACCCAGCCTGTCCCATCGCTGCTCAGCATGCCACCGGGCGTGCACCCTCGGGGCGACGCGCGCCGGGGGAGCGGGGTGATCCAGGAGCGGGCGACGCGCGCGCCCGGGTGAGCGGCGCCGTCGGGCGGGAAGGTCCGGAGGCCGGCACGGGCGCAGGCACGGCGAGGGCGGAGCCGGGACCTGCCCGGCTCCGCCCGTGGGCTCGTCAGGTCAGAGCGCGCCGCCGGCAGCCTCGGGGGCGTCCGCGGACTCTCCGCCGTCTCCGATGGTCTCGCGGGCCACGTAGTTCTCGAGGTCGAACAGGTTCTCGCCGGCGCGGCGGGCGACGGTCAACAGCGTCGTGGCCGACGCGACCTCCTCGACCTGCTCCTTGAGGAACCACAGGAGGAACTGCTCGCCCAGGGCGTCGCCCTCCTCGCGGGCCGCGCGGAAGATGGCCTCGATCTGGTCGGTGACCTGCTTCTCCTGGTCGAGCGCGAGCTGGAGGGGCTCGAGCACCGAGTCGAAGTCGTTGCGCACCGCGCCCGTGCCGGGGATCGAGATCTCCAGGTCACGGTCGAGGTGGTACTGCACGATCATCATGGCGTGGTTGCGCTCCTCGACCGACTGGCGGTAGAAGTGCGCGGCGAGCTGGGGCAGGTCGTGCGAGTCGAACCACACGGCGATCGCGATGTACTGCTGGTGGGCGTCGAGCTCGTGTCCGACCTGCTCACGCAGGAGGGTGCGGAACCGGGAGTCGGGAGTCGTGGTCGTCATGCGGTCACGCTAGCGAGGATCGGGCCCGAGCACACCCGATGGTTGCCTGTCCTCACCGAGCACAGGCTTGCCTCTGCCCGCCCCGGGAGGCGTGCGAACCGCGGGATCCGGCCCCTGCGGGAATGACACGGCGCACCCGACGGTTGTGCTGAGCGTGACATGTGTACTGGAAGCGGAAGCGGCCGTGAGCGCCCCCGCCGCACCGAGCCTCGAGGTCGTGCCGTTCGGCGCGGTCGCACCTTCTGCGCTCTCGGCGGACACCCGACCGGCAGGAGGACTAGGCTCGTTGTCGATGACGGACCAGATCAGCAGCAGCGCAGGCGACCTCTCGGGCGCCGATGACGCCGAGGACACCAACCGGGCTCCCTCCACGGAGGACGACGCGGCCCGTTCGGCGCGCTTCGAGCGCGACGCGCTGGTGTACCTCGACCAGCTCTACTCGGCGGCGCTGCGCCTGACGCGCAACCCGACCGACGCGGAGGACCTGGTCCAGGAGACGTTCACCAAGGCGTTCGCCGCGTTCCACCAGTACCGCCCGGACACCAACCTCAAGGCGTGGCTCTACCGGATCCTCACCAACACGTTCATCAACAACTACCGCAAGAAGCAGCGCGAGCCGCTGCAGTCCGCGGCGGAGGACGTCGAGGACTGGCAGATCCACCGCGCGGCGTCGCACACGTCGCAGGGGTTGCGCTCGGCCGAGGCCGAGGCGTTGGACCGGCTCCCGGACTCCGACGTGAAGAAGGCTCTCCAGGAGCTGCCGGAGGACCGCCGGATGGCCGTGTACTACGCGGACGTCGAGGGCTTCCCGTACAAGGAGATCGCCGAGATCATGGGCACGCCGATCGGGACCGTGATGTCGCGGCTCCACCGCGGTCGGCACCAGCTGCGTGATCTCCTGAGCGACTACGCAAAGGACCGAGGACTGGTGGGGGCCAAGACCCCCGGAGGTGAGTCGTGAGTCAGCAGAACGTGGGCACGGAGGCGCAGGACGAGGTCATCGTGCCGATCCCCCACTCGACCGAGGGCGAGACCGAGTGCGAGCACGCGCTCAAGCACCTGTACGAGTACCTCGACTCGGAGATGACCTCCGACGACGAGGTGCGCATGCGCGCGCACGTCGCGCACTGCTCGCCGTGCCTGGCCGAGCTGAGCGCCGAGGAGCTGGTCAAGCAGCTCGTGCGCCGCTCGTGCCACGAGCAGGCTCCCGTGGAGCTCCGGCTGCGCATCCAGGCGCAGTTCACCGTACTGCGTACGACGACGGTCATCGAGGGCATCTGACGCGCCGCCCGGGGGCGTGACGCCGTCGGGCACCTCTGCGCTTCCGTGTCGGCCGCCTTCTCGGCGAGGCGGCGCGGCCGGGCCGCACCCCCGCGAGGGTGCCGCCGCCGAGAACGTCGAAAGGGCCCGTCCTCACCGAGGTGAGGACGGGCCCTTTCGTCGCACTCGCCCGCAGGGCGCGTGATCGCGGCCCTGGCGGGCTCGTGATCAGGCGTTGGGGCGCTTGCCGTGGTTCGCTGCGCTGCCCTTGCGGCTGCGACGCTTGCGTCCGCGCTTGCTCATGATTGCTCCTCACGCCGGATTCTGTCTGCTCCATGTTCCCACATCTGGGGCTTGTCCTGGTCCAAGACGCGATATATCGTGTGACCAGAAACGCGATACATCGCGTTCACGGGACCGGGCGGGACACCGCAGGAACGCGAGGAGAGACATGGCGACCGAGAACTGGACCGTGACCGGTCCGCAGACGATCGACGTCGGGCCCGTGGCCCGCCTCGACGCGAACCTGCTCAACGGACGCATCGACGTCGTGGTGCACGACGAGCCCGGCGTCCGCGTCGAGGTCCACTCGATCGAGGGCCGTCCGCTCGAGGTCCGCCTCGACGGCGACCGGCTCACGGTCGGGTACTCGCCCACGGGCGGCTGGCAGGGCTTCCTCGACTCGTTCCGCAACTACCGTGGCAAGGACCGCGCCGACGTCTACGTCGGCGTGCCCGCGCACGTCCGGGTCAAGCTCGCGACCGTGCGCGGCGACGGCCTCGTCGCCGGGACCCAGGCGAAGGTCTCCGTCGCCACCGTGGGTGGCTCGGTCATGACGACGCAGACGACCGGCGCGGTCCGCGTCGACACGGTCTCGGGCGAGGTCACGGTCCGCGACCACGTGGGCACCCTCGTCATGGACTCCGTGTCGGGCGACCTCACGGCCTCGGGCGCGCTGACCGACGTCAAGCTCAACACCGTCTCCGGGAACGTCACGCTCGACTCGGGCGCGACGCCCGACGTGATGAACGTCAACGCCGTCTCGGCCGACGTCCTGGTGCGCGTGCCCGAGCCCGACGCCCTCGACTACACCCTGCGCTGCGTGAGCGGTCGCCTCGTGGTCGACGGCGTCGAGCACCGCGGCACGCCCGGTGGCTCCTACCGCCAGGCGGGTCCGTCCGGGACCCCGGGCAAGAAGCTCCAGGTCAACTCCGTCTCGGGCAACGTCACGGTGCTGCGGGGGGAGCCCGCCGACGCCGTCGCGTGGGACGCACCCGGCGGTGTCGCGGACAGCGCCCCGGCCTGGTCGTTCGACGACGCCGCGACCGACGCGTACCCGGGGTACGGCGCCCCCTGGGGCACCGCGGACAGCCGCGCGACGTGGACAGGCACGCCCGGCGGCGGACCCGCGGACGGACCGGCGGACCGCTGATGGCCTCCGTCTTCGCCCACGGGGAGCTCCGGCTCTACCTCCTCGCGCTGCTCGAGTCCGGGCCCAAGCACGGCTACGAGCTCATGACCGAGCTCAGCGACCGCTTCGGCGGCACCTACCGCCCCAGCGCCGGCACCATCTACCCGCGCCTCGCCCGGCTCGAGGGGGAGGGGCTCGTGCGGCGCAGCGACAGCGCCCGCAAGTCGACGTACGAGCTCACGCCCGCCGGCCGGGCCGAGGTCGCGGCGCGCCGGGCCGACGTCGCGGCGCTCGAGGACGGGATCGCCCAGACCGTGCGCACCCGGGCGCACGCCCTGCGGGCCGACATCCAGGGCTCGATGCAGGGCCTGCGCGCCGAGCTCGCGGCCGCGGCCCAGGAGGCACGCGTCCGTCCGCGGCCGGCCGCCACCCCCGACCCTCGCCGTGGCGAGTCCTACGCCCGCCGCGTCGAGGCCGAGGCCAGGGTGCAACGGTTCCGCGACGACGGGCGCGCCGACCTCCGGCGCGCCGACGCGAGCAGCGCGGTCACCGAGCTGACGCTCGAGACGCTGCGCACGGTCCTGGACTCCGCCCGGCGGGCGGTCCGGGGGACGCTGCCGTGACCGGCGGCCCCGAGGCGGCGGACCCGCACGACCCGCACGACCCGAACCAGCACGACGACCGGCACGACACGCAGACGACGAAGGAGAACGACATGGGAACCGAGTCCTGGGTCATCGCAGCACCGCAGCAGATCGAGGTCGCCGACGTGGCGTCGCTCGTCGTGGGCCTCACGAACGGGGCAGTCGAGGTCGTGAGCGACCCGAGCCGGGAGTCCGGCGCGACCGTCGACGTGACCGACGTGAGCCCCCGGCCCCTGCGGGTCACGACGCACGCGGGCGAGCTGAAGATCGCCTACGACTTCGACGGCGTCGAGGGGGCCGTGGACCGGCTGCGCGGCCTCAAGGACAAGGACACCGCCACCGTCCGGGTCGTGCTCCCGGCCCACCTGCCCGTCAAGATCGCGACCGCCCGCGCCGCGGCGACCGTCAGCGGCACCCGCGCGCCCGTGTCCGTGACCACGGCCGACGGGTCGGTCACCGTGACCGACACCGTGGGCCCCCTCTCGGTCAAGACCGTCGCGGGACGCGTCGCGGTCGCGACGCACGAGGGTGACGTCAAGGTCAGCACGGCCTCGGGCCGCGTCGAGGCCGAGGGCGCGCTCGGACGGGTCACGATCAGCACGGTCACGGGAGACGTGGTCGTGGAGGCCCGCGAGACGACCCCCCTCGTGACCGCCAAGACCGTCTCGGGCGACGTCACCCTGCGCCTGAGCGAGGGTGCGGGGGTCAACCTCAAGGCGCGCGCGGTCACGGGCAAGGTCGTGCTCGACGGCGCCCCCGTCCCCAGCGCGCAGTCCCGCACCACGTCCGTGGACCACTCGGAGGGCACGAGCGGCGCGTACGTGTCGGTCAGCACGGTCTCGGGCAACCTCACGATCTCGCGAGGCTGAGACCCAGGGCGGTCTGCGCCCCGAGACGACGACAGCGGCCTGCGGTCACCCCTGGACGGGGTGGCCGCAGGCCGCTGTCGTCGCACTCGCAGCCCGGGTGTGGTCACCGTCGGCGGGTGAGCCGGTCACCCTCGGCGCGCACGAGCGTCACCGTCGGCGGGCCGGGCACCTTGGCTACGCGACGTCGTCGGGCAGGCCGAGCCACGCGTGCCAGCCCGTGTGCAGGACGAGCCACGCCATGAGCCCGTAGCCCGCCTGCCCCGGGTACCCGCCGCCGCTCGTCGCGAGGTCCGCGAGCCACTGCTCGTGCGTGACCAGGGGCGTGAACGTGTCCACGTACGGCACGCGGCGCCGGTTGGCCACGTCCGCGAAAGCCGCGGAGAGCTCGGCGACCCGGTCGTTGTCCTCGGGTCGGCCGGGCGGCGGCCCGACGACGAACGTGGGCAGACGACGGTGCTCGGCCACGTCCAGGACGTTCGCCAGGTTGAGCCGCGACCGCGCCACCGACAGGCCCGCGTCGAGGTCGTGACGACCCAGGGCGAGGACGAGCCGGTTGTCGGCCTCGGGGTCGTGGTCGAAGCGCCTGCTCGTCTCGGCGTCCCAGCGCTGGCTCATCGCCGTCGTCGTCTCGCCCGGGATCGCGAGAGGGAAGACCATCGCCGTCCCCGGGAAACGGGTGCGCGCGACCACGCGCCCGGCCCAACCGAGGCCCTTGGCGTCGCCGACACCCGCGCTCAGCTCGTCGCCGACCACGCAGATCCGTACTTCAGGTTCTCCCACGGTGATGTGCTCCTCGTTCGCTCGCGCACCATTGTCCGTCACGACAAGGCTCCCGTGCGGGATGTCCGGCCGGTCGGGCGCCACCCGGACCGGGAATCGTCGACCTCCCCTCGCGCGGGGAGGCCCAGGGGGAGAGAGGCGCCCCGACGCCGGGCCGGACAGGACGTGACCGGCGCCACGCCCCGTCAGAGGAGCGTCGCACCCCACACGGCGTCGTGCGAGGCACCCGGAGCGAGGCGCACGAGGCGCTCGCCCGTCCGGAACGCGTCAGCGACGCAGCTCATGGGCTCGGCCGCGACCCCCGTGCGCCGGTAGCCGGCCGCCGAGACGTGGTCGCCCGTGCACACCTGCCACGTGTCCATCGAGGAGTCCATCCAGACCGCGGCCGTGCGGCCGTCGGGAGCTGCCAGACGCATCCAGGACAGCCCGTCCTCGTCCCGCAGGACGTCGACGTACGCGTCGTCGAGGTCGATGCCCGCGAGCAGGCGGGGCTCGCGCAGGTCGAGGTCGCCCGCAGCGGACTCGGTGCCCGTGGGCAGCAGCCGCTCGTCCGTCGTGACACGGGTGCGCGCGTCGAGGCGCAGCGTGCACTCGTCGACCGTCGCGGTGCCCGGCGACAGCCACGGGTGGAACCCGACGCCGTAGGGGGCGTCGGACGTGCCCACGTTCGTCGTGCGGGCCGTGACGCGCAGCCCTGCGTCGCTCAGTGCGTACGTGACGCGCGCGACGAGGTCGAACGGGTAGCCGGGCGTCGGGACGAGGTGCAGCTCGAAGGTCACGGCCGAGGTCGACTGCTCGACGACGTCCCAGCGTTCCCAGCACACCAGACCGTGGATGGCCGTGCTCCTCGGCACCTCGGTGATCGGGAGCTGGTGATCCACACCGTCGAACGTGTACCGCCCGTCGCGCAGCCGGTTGGGCCAGGGGAGCAGCACCGCGCCGTGCGACGCGGGAGCGATCTCGTCCTCGGCGAAGGGCGTGAAGACGTCGCGCCCCCCGACGGAGTACTCACGGACGGTCGCACCGACCGCCGTGAGCGTGGCACGGTGGTCCCCGTGCTCGATGCGGATCTGGACGCCTGACGGTGCATGGATGTTCACGTGCACACGCTACTGGGTGCGGAACTCCCCACGAACAGGGACAGTAGAACCCGGTCGTGCCGCCCTCCCGGGCGCACGGCCCAGCGACGCACCGTCCCCGGCACTGCCGGGGACGGGAGCACCACCCGCAGGACGAGGAGGAACACATGGAACGACGAGTGCTCGGACGCACCGGACGACTGGTCTCGGTCGTCGGGCTCGGCACCTGGCAGCTCGGGGCGGACTGGGGTGAGGTCAGCGAGGCCGACGCCCGCGCCGTGCTCGACGCCTCCGCCGAGTCCGGCGTGACCTTCTTCGACACCGCCGACGTCTACGGCGACGGTCGCAGCGAGGAGATCATCGGGTCCTACCTCGCGGACAACCCTGGCGCGGGCATCACGGTCGCGACCAAGATGGGCCGACGAGCCCCGCAGGAGCCCGCGAGCTACACGCTCGCGAACTTCCGCGAGTGGACGGACCGGTCGCGCCGCAACCTGCGCACCGAGCGCCTCGACCTCGTCCAGCTCCACTGCCCGCCGTCCTCGGTCGTCGACGACGACCAGGTGTACGACGCGCTCGACACGCTCGTGGCCGAGGGGTCGGTCGCGGCCTACGGCGTGAGCGTCGAGACCGTCGACGAGGCGCTCGCGGCCATCGCGCGCCCCGGCGTCGCGACCGTCCAGATCATCCTCAACGCGTTCCGGCTCAAGCCCCTCGACGAGGTGCTGCCCGCGGCCTCCGACGCGGGCGTCGGGATCATCGCTCGCGTCCCCCTGGCCTCGGGCCTGCTGTCCGGGAAGTACACGCGCGAGACGACCTTCGCCGAGAACGACCACCGGAGCTTCAACCGCGACGGTTCCGCGTTCGACGTCGGCGAGACCTTCTCCGGGGTCGACTTCGCCACCGGTCTCACGGCTGCGGGGGAGTTCACCGCGCTCGTGCACGACGTGCTCGGACCCGACGTGTCCCCGGCCCAGGCCGCGATCGCCTGGATCTGGCAGCAGCCCGGTGTCTCGACCGTGATCCCCGGTGCCCGCAACGTCGAGCAGGCCCGCGCCAACGCCGAGGCCGGTTCGGCGGAGGTGCTCGGACCGCTGTTCGCGTCGGGGGTCCGTGAGATCTACGACCGGTACCTGCGCGAGCAGGTCCACGGCCGCTGGTAGGCGACCCAGCCGGCCTGTACGACGCATGACGAAGGCCTCCTCCCCGGACGGGGGAGGCGGCCTTCGTCATGGCCCTCAGGGGGTCAGCGCGCGAGTCCTGCTCAGCGGGCGAACGCCTGCTCGAGGAGGACGGCCTGCTGGGCCTGGTGCTTCTTGGCCGTGCCGGCAGCGGTCGAGGCCGACGCCGGGCGCGAGACGACCCGGACACGAGGCAGGTCCTCGGGCAGGTTCACGTGGACGAACGACCACGCGCCCTGGTTCTCCGGCTCGTCCTGGACCCAGACGACCTCGGCGCCCGCGTACTTCGCGACCTCCCGACGGATGCCTTCCACGTCGAGCGGGTAGAGCTGCTCGAGGCGGACGATCGCCGTCCGGTCGTCCCCACGCTTGGCGCGCTCGGCGACCAGGTCGTAGTAGACGCGCCCCGTGCAGAGCAGGACGCGGTCGACCGACGACGGGTTCGCCGTCGTGTCCCCGAGCACCGGCTGGAAGGTCCCGGTCGTGAAGTCCTCGACCCCGGACGCGGCCGCCTTGAGACGCAGCAGCTGCTTGGGCGTGAACACCACGAGCGGGCGGCGCGGGCGGGCGTACGCCTGCTGACGCAGCAGGTGGAAGTACGACGCCGGCGTGGACGGCTGCGCGACCGTGAGGTTGTTCTCCGCGCAGAGCTGGAGGAACCGCTCGATGCGGGCCGACGAGTGGTCCGGCCCCTGGCCCTCGTAGCCGTGCGGCAGGAGCATGACGACCGAGGAGTTCTGGCCCCACTTCTGCTCGGCGGACGAGATGAACTCGTCGATGACGGTCTGCGCGCCGTTGACGAAGTCGCCGAACTGCGCCTCCCACAGCACCAGGGCGTCAGGACGCTCGACCGAGTAGCCGTACTCGAACCCGAGGGCCGCGTACTCGCTCAGCGAGGAGTCGTAGACCCAGAACTTCGCCTGGTCCGCGGAGAGGTACAGCAGCGGGGTCCACTCGGCGCCGGTCTCGCGGTCGTGCAGGACCGCGTGGCGCTGGACGAACGTGCCGCGGCGCGAGTCCTGGCCGGCGAGGCGCACGGGCGTGCCCTCCACGAGCAGCGACCCGAACGCGATCAGCTCGCCGTAGCCCCAGTCGATGCCGCCGTTGGCGGACATCTGGTTGCGCTTCTCGAGGAGCTGCGCCAGCTTGGGGTGGACCGTGAAGCCCTCGGGCGGCGAGACGTGCACCTGACCCACGCGCTCGATGATCGACTGGTCGATCGCGGTCTTCCACCCGACCATCGTGCCGGCGTCCTCGCGCTGGGACTCGGGGCGCTCCAGGCCCGCGACGGGCTCGGTGGCGGGCGACGGCGTGAAGCCGCCTTCCTTGGTCTCGGTGAAGACGCGCTCGAGCTGGGCCTGGTAGTCCTGCAGGACGTGCTCGGCCTCCTCGAGCGTGATGTCGCCGCGTGCGACGAGGTTCTCGGTGTAGAGCTTGCGCACCGAGCGCTTGGCCTCGATCAGGTTGTACATGAGCGGCTGCGTCATCGAGGGGTCGTCGCCCTCGTTGTGGCCGCGGCGGCGGTAGCAGATCATGTCGATGATGACGTCACGGTCGAACTGCTCGCGGAACGCGAAGGCGAGCTCGGCGACGCGCACGCACGCCTCGGGGTCGTCACCGTTCACGTGGAAGATCGGGACCTGGTAGCCCTTGGCGACGTCGGTCGAGTAGAGCGTCGAGCGCGACGAGGACGGGCCCGTGGTGAAGCCGACCTGGTTGTTGATGATGACGTGGATCGTGCCGCCCGTGCGGTACCCGCGCAGCTGCGCGAGGTTCAGGACCTCGGGCACCACGCCCTGGCCCGCGAAGGCCGCGTCGCCGTGGATGAGGATCGGCAGGACGGAGAACCCGTCGCCGCCCAGGTCGATGCGGTCCTGCTTGGCGCGCACGATGCCCTCGAGCACCGGGTCGACCGCCTCGAGGTGCGAGGGGTTGGCCGCGAGGTAGACGCGCGTCTGCGCACCCGACTCGGCCGAGAACGTGCCCTCGGTGCCGAGGTGGTACTTGACGTCTCCCGAGCCCTGGACGCTCTTGGGGTCCTGGTTGCCCTCGAACTCGGCGAAGATCTGCGCGTAGCTCTTGCCGGCGATGTTCGCGAGGACGTTGAGGCGGCCGCGGTGGGCCATGCCGATGCAGACCTCGTCGAGGCCGCCGTCGGCCGCCTTGGACAGGACGGCGTCGAGCAGCGGGATGACGGACTCGCCACCCTCGAGCGAGAAGCGCTTCTGGCCGACGAACTTGGTCTGCAGGAAGGTCTCGAACGCCTCTGCGGAGTTCAGGCGGCGCAGGATGCGCAGCTGGTCCTCGCGCGGGGTGCGGGCGTACCCGGACTCGAGGCGCTCCTGGAGCCAGCGACGCTGGGCGCGGTCCGCGAGGTGCATGTACTCGATGCCGATCGAGCGGCAGTACGAGTCGCGCAGCAGGCCGAGGATGTCGCGCAGCGTCGACTTGGTCTTGCCGCCGAACCCGCCCGTGGGGAAGGTGCGGTCCAGGTCCCACAGCGTGAGGTCGTGGGTCTGGACGTCCAGGTCGGGGTGCTTGCGCTGGCGGTAGGCGAGCGGGTCCGTGTCGGCCATCAGGTGGCCGCGCGAGCGGAACGAGTGGATGAGCTCGGCGATCTTGGCGGGCTTGGCCGCCTCGATCTCGGCGTCCGTCGTGTTGTCGCGGGTCCAGCGGACCGGCTCGTAGGGGATGCGCAGCGCGGCGAAGACGCGGTCGTAGAACCCGTCCTCACCGATCAGCTTGGTCCCGAGGATGCGCAGGAACTCGCCGGACTGGGCGCCCTGGATGATGCGGTGGTCGTAGGTCGACGTGATCGTCAGGACCTTCGAGACGCCGAGGCGCGCGAGCTGCTCGACCGAGGCACCCGCGAACTCCGCGGGGTAGTCCATGGCGCCGACGCCGATGATCGTGCCCTGGCCCTGCATGAGGCGCGGGACCGAGTGCACGGTGCCGATGCCGCCCGGGTTGGTGAGCGAGATCGTCGTGCCGGCGAAGTCGTCGACCGTGAGCTTGTTGCCGCGGGCCCGGCGGACCAGGTCCTCGTAGGCCGCCCAGAACTGGGCGAAGTCCATCTGCTCGGCCTTCTTGACGCTCGGCACGAGGAGCTGGCGGGTGCCGTCCGGCTTGGCGAGGTCGATCGCGAGCCCGAAGTTGACGTGCGCCGGGTTGTTCACCGCGGGCTTGCCGTCGAGCTGCGTGTAGCTCGCGTTCATGGCCGGCATCTCGCCGAGGGCCTCGACGAGCGCGTACCCGATGAGGTGCGTGAACGAGATCTTGCCGCCGCGCCCGCGGGCGAGGTGGTTGTTGATCACGATGCGGTTGTCGACCATGAGCTTGGCCGGCACGGCGCGCACGGAGGTCGCCGTGGGGACCTCGAGGCTCGCCTCCATGTTCACGACGACGCGCGCGGCGGGGCCGCGCAGCTTCTGCACGTCGTCCGCGGCGTCGGGCGTGTCGGACTTCGACTTCGCGGCGGCGACCGCGGCGTACGGGGCCGTCGCCGGCTGCGCGGTCGCGACCGGACGGTTGGCCTTCACGGCCGCGATCGCGGCGTTGACGGTCGGGTCGGCGGGGACCACGGGGGACTTGGGGCGCTGCGCGGACTCACCGGCGGCAGAGCCGTCGGTCGCCGGTACGGCGCTCGTGGCGTGGGCCGGCGGCGTTGCCGGTGCGTTCGCCGGGATCTGGACCGCGGGGGCCGGGGTCGCGACGGCGGGCGTCGCAGTCCCTGCGGCAGGGGCGGAGGGAGCGGCGGTGGCGCTGCTCCCGTTCACCTCGCTCGCCTTGTCCCCGGGACGGTAGTCCGCGAAGAACTCCCACCACGCGGGGTCCACCGCGTTCTTGTCCTTGAGGTATTGCTCGTAGAGCTCGTCGACGAGCCATTCGTTGGCGCCGAACACAGAACTTGCTGCGCTGATCGACTCTGACTCAGCCTTCGGGGACACGCGAGGATCGCCCACTTTCACCACTGATCGTCACTGGATATCGGGTACCTAGTCCGGAACCGGACCCGTCAAGCCTAGGCCCTCCGGTCCGCTCGCCCGAGCCTCGTCCGGCGGAAATGTGCAGGGTGTCGGCCGGTTCTTCACGGGACGTCTGCCAGAGGCAAACAGGGGGGCAACAGCGACCTGTTCGCTGACCAAAGGTCAGGTCGTTTAGACCATCGCCGGGTATGCCCGCCACCGAGTGTGACGAAGGTCTCACTCCGTCGGGTCGGACGGGCGTCGCTCCTGGTCGCTCGGACGAGGCGCGCCGGGGTGACCCAGGATCTCCGGCAGGTCGTCCGGGAGGCCGGTCGTGTGCGGCTGGGGACGAGCCGGGAAGGTCAGGCGCATCGTGGCGCCCTGGAGGGAGTCCGCGACCTCGATCCGCCCGCCGTGCAGGTCGACCGCCCAGCGCACGATCGCGAGCCCGATCCCCGTCCCGCCCGTCGACGAGTGGCCCTGCGACGGGGCGTTGCCCCGGGCGAAGCGCTCGAAGATCCGTTCGCGGTCCTTCTTCGCGATGCCGGGTCCCTCGTCGATGACCTCGATCACGACGTCGTCGTCGACGGGGTAGGCCTCGAGCCGGATCTCGCCGTTCTGGGGCGAGTGCCGGATCGCGTTCTGGAGCAGGTTCGTGACGATCTGCCGCAGACGCTCGGGGTCCGCCGGCAGCGTGAGGTCCTCCGGGGTCACGTCGACCACGTACTGGAGCTGCTTGCCGGCCTCGACCATCGAGACGGCGTCGGCGTTCTCCTCCAGGAAGTCGCCGAGCGGGATGTCCTGGAAGTTGAGGGCCGCGGCGCCCGCCTCGATCCGGGACAGGTCCAGGAGGTACGTCACGAGGCGGGTCAGGCGCTCGGTCTGGGCGAGGGCCATCTCCATGGTCGCCGGGTTCGCCTCGCTCACGCCGTCGACGACGTTCTCGAGCTGGGCCTGGAGCGCCGCGATCGGTGTACGGAGCTCGTGCGACACGTTCGCGATGAGCTCTCGTCGCATCTGGTCGGACGACGCCAGGTCCTCGGCCATGATGTTGAAGGCGACCGCGAGCTGGCCCACCTCGTCACGGCTCGTCGCGCGCACCCGCCGGGTGTAGTCCCCGTCGGCCATGGACTGCGCGGCAGCCGTCATCTCGCGCAGGGGCGAGGTCATGCCGCGCGCGAGGATCTGCGTGAGCAGGAGCGAGAGCACGATCGCCAGCGGGAACGTGCGGGTGGGGCCGAGCTTGTTCTGCTGACCGAGCCAGGTGATGAGGACCGCGAGCGTGACGGTCGCGAAGACCAGCACGCCGAGCTTGATCTTGAGCGACCGGAACGAGTCGAGGGGCCGGACGTCCGGGAGGTGGGGGCGGATGGTCCGGGGGCCGGAGGTCACGCGACCGGGGGCTCGAACGCGTATCCGACCCCGTGGACCGTGCGGATCAGGTCGGGCCCGAGCTTTCGGCGCAGCGCCTTGATGTGGGAGTCGACCGTGCGGGTCCCGCTCGCGTCGGCCCAGTCCCAGACCTCGGCGAGGAGGCGTTCGCGCGTGAGCACGGTCTTGGGCGAGCTGGCCAGCATGACGAGCAGCTCGAACTCGGTCGGGGTCAGGTGGACCTCTTCGCCCGCGCGGTGTACGCGTCGCTGGGCGCGGTCGATCACGACGTCGCCCACGACCATGGGCGGGTCCGTGGGGGTCGACGTCGCCGCCTGGGCCGCGCGGTCGACGCGCCGGAGTAGCGCCTTGACCCGGGCGACCAGCTCGCGCATCGAGAAGGGCTTGGTCATGTAGTCGTCGGCGCCGACGCCGAGCCCGATGAGCATGTCGGTCTCGTCGTCGCGCGCGGTCAGCATGAGGATCGGCACGGGCTGCTCGGCCTGGATGCGGCGCGTGACCTCGAGCCCGTCGATGCCCGGCAGCATGACGTCGAGCACGATCACGTCGGGTCGCAGGCGGGTTGCCGCCTCGACGCCCGAGAGCCCGTCGCGTGCGACCTCGACACGCCAGCCCTCGGCGCTCAGGCGCTGGGCGATGGCCGTGGCGATGGCCGGCTCGTCCTCGACGACGAGGATGTTCGCGGACTGCGCGGGTGTGCCTGCGGGTCCACCAGCGCTCGTCGCGCCGGTACCGGTGGGGAATGCGCTGGCTGTCATGGCACCAGCGTGGCACAACCGGGGCGTCGATGGCCGCAGGACGGACGAAAGTTCCGTCGATGTCTGTGGTGTTCCGGTGCGTGTCCGGCGTGGGTCGTGTGAGGCCGTCGCCGACGGACGGGAGGCCGGGACGGCCCGCGCCACGGATGGACGGCGGGCCCTCGGCCGATAACATCGTTGGCACGATGAAGAGCACACCCCGATATCCGTGGAGCACCCCGTGGTAGGCGACTGGTTGATGGTCGCGCTGGGGGTGCTCCTGACCGCAGGCACAGCAGTCTTCGTGGCGAGCGAGTTCTCGCTCGTCACCCTCGACCCCGCCGTCCTGGCCAAGCCGGGCAGCGACGAGGCCCACGGCGTCGAGCAGGGGGGCCGCGACGGCGCACCGGGTGGGACGCCCAGGGCCGACGCCCCCGGGGCCGAGGCGCGCAGCAGCCGCCGCGACCGCAGCGTCCGGGCCGGACTCAAGCACCTGTCGACAGAGCTCTCGTCGGCGCAGGTCGGCATCACGATCACGACCATCCTGCTCGGGTACACGGCCCAGCCGGCCCTCCAGAGCCTCATCGGCGACGCGCTCGGCAGCACGGCCCTCGGGGCGAGCGCGGCCACGGTCCTCGCGGTGATCCTGGCGCTCGTCGTCGTGAACCTGTTCTCGATGCTCTTCGGTGAGCTCATCCCCAAGAACTTCGCGCTCTCGACCCCGTACGCCACCGCCCGCCAGGTCGTCCCGGTCCAGCGGCAGTTCACCAAGCTCTTCCGACCGGTCATCTCGGTGCTCAACGGCTCGGCGAACGCGATCCTGCGCCGCATGGGCGTCGAGCCGCGCGAGGAGCTGTCGGGCGCGCGCTCGGCGTCCGAGCTCGCGGCGCTCGTCAAGCGGTCGGCCCAGGAGGGCACCCTGGACACCTCGGTCGCGACGCTCCTGACCAACTCGATCGAGCTCGACGAGCTCAGCGCGGTCGACGTCATGACGGACCGCATGCGCATGGTGGTGCTGCGCCGTGACGACACGGCCGAGGACGTCGTGGCGCTCGCCCGCACGTCGGGACACTCGCGCTTCCCCGTGATCGGCGAGGATCGCGACGACGTGCTCGGTCTCGTGCACCTGCGCCGCGCCGTGGGGGTGCCCCACGAGCGTCGTGGCGAGGTGCCGGCCGCCGCGCTCATGGTCGACGCCCCGCGCGTCCCGGAGACGGTCGCGCTGGGGCCGCTGCTCGTCGAGCTGCGCGGCTTCGGTCTGCAGATGGCCGTGGTCGTGGACGAGTACGGCGGAACCTCGGGGGTCGTGACCCTGGAGGACGTGGTCGAGGAGCTCGTGGGCGACGTCGCCGACGAGCACGACCCGCGCCGGGCCGGCACGGCCCGTGGGGCCGACGGCTCGTGGATCGTGCCAGGGGTCGTCCGCCCGGACGAGCTCGTGGAGTCGACGGGGCTGGTGGTGCCCGAGGACGGCGCCTACGAGACCCTCGGGGGGCTCGTCATGGCCGACCTGGGCCGGGTGCCGGAGGTCGGGGACGAGGTCCGGGCCGGCGACGTCGTGCTGCGTGTCGAGGCCATGGAAGGGCGCCGCGTCGAGCGGCTCCGGGTCCGTGTGCTCGCCCCGCAGGAGCATGGCGACACGGACGGCCGCCGAGCCGGGTCGCCGGGCAGGTCGAGCGCCGACCGGCACCCGGGTGACGGCTCGCAAGGAGGTGCCCGATGAGCTCGACCGCAGCCCTTCTGCTGGGCCTGTTCCTCCTGGCCGCGAACGCGTTCTTCGTGGGTGCGGAGTTCGCGATCATCTCGGCCCGGCGCAGCGCGATCGAGCCGCTCGCGGCGCAGGGCAACCGCCGGGCGCAGACGGTCCTGTGGGCCATGGAGCACGTCTCGCTCATGCTCGCGTGCGCCCAGCTCGGCGTCACGGTGTGCTCGGTGGGGCTGGGTGTCGTCGCGGAGCCGGCCGTCGCGCACCTCATCGAGGTGCCCCTGCACGCCCTGGGCGTGAGCCCGTCGCTCACGCACCCGATCGCCTTCGTGATCGCGCTGGCGATCGTGGTCTACCTGCACGTGGTCCTCGGCGAGATGGTCCCGAAGAACCTCGCGGTGTCCGGTCCCGAGAAGGCCGTCATGTGGTTCGGTCCGCCGCTCGTCGTGCTGGGGCGCATCCTCAAGCCGATCATCGTCTCGCTCAACTGGCTCGCGAACCACGTGGTGCGCTGGACCGGGGTGGAGCCCAAGGACGAGGTCGCGTCGGTCTTCACGGCCGAGCAGGTGCAGTCGATCGTCGAGCACTCGCAGGCCGAGGGCATCCTCCAGGACGAGCAGGGCCTGCTGTCGGGGGCCATCGAGTTCTCGGAGCGCACGGCGGCCGAGGTCATGGTGCCGGTCGACCGCCTCGTGACCGTGGTCGAGGGGTGCACGCCCGACGAGATCGAGCGTCTGGTCGCCAAGACGGGCTTCAGCCGCTTCCCGGTCGCCGACGTGCACGGCGAGCTCGTCGGCTACCTGCACCTCAAGGACGTGCTGTACGCGAGCGGCGAGGACCGGTTCCGGCCGGTGCCCTCGTGGCGTGTGCGCGCGCTCGCGACGGCCGAGCCGGGCGACGAGATCGAGGACGCGCTGCGGGCAATGCAGCGCTCCGGCGCGCACCTGGCGCGTGTCGACCCCGGGGTGCTGGAGCGTGAGGGCGGCATCCCCGACGCCTCGTCCACCGCGCTGCCCGACGACGTCGCACCGGTCGGCGCTCCCGGTGCGCTGGGCGTCGTCTTCCTCGAGGACATCCTGGAGGAGCTCGTGGGCGAGGTGCGGGACGCGATGCAGCGGCGGGTGCGCTGAGGCTGGGCGGGAAGGGGTGGCGCGCCCGGGGTCCGGGTGCGCCGCCTCCGCTCCCGGGGCCGGCCGTCGGGGGCGGCACTGTCCGGCGCGGGGCGGCCCACGGCCGGCCCGTTGAACAGGGGACTTGGCTTCCCCGGCGCCCCCGGATATCGTGTCCGATGCTCGTCTCGCACGGTTCCTCCTGTACCGGAGGGTCGTCCTTTCTGCGAGGTGCAGCGCGTTTCTTGTCGTCTGTGCCGCTCCGTCCACTGTGAGGTGTCCGGACGGTTCTTCGAGCGGAGGTCCGGTGGAGTCGGTGTCGACGTCCCAGTCCTCCGACTCCCGTCGCGCTCGCCGCGAGGCGGAGAGCGGGCACAAGGGGCGCCGTCGGGCGGAGATCCCTTCCCACCAGCGCTGGGCCCCCCGCATGGCGGTCCTCGGGACGCTCGCCGTCGCGACCATCGCGATGCCGCTGTCGGCCGGAGCCCAGGACGGCCCGGCTGCACCCTTCGGCCCGGACGGCAGACCGACCGGACCCAGCGCCCTGGACCTCGTCAACAACCCGGCCTCGGCCGAGCCCACGTCCGAGTACGTGGCCGCGGCCCCGAAGATCGACGGCCGGGCGCAGGCCGCGAGCCGATCGGTCGAGCGTGCCCCGCTGCCGGACTGCGACCCGACCGTCAAGCCGACGAGCGCCAACGGCAGGCTCACGGGCCACGAGCTGTGCGACCTGTGGCAGCCGGGGGAGTCGTTGCGTCCGGATGCGGCGGTCGCGCTGTCGGCCATGAACGAGGCCTTCCGGTCGACGTTCGGGCGGGACATGTGCCTGGTCTCGAGCTACCGCACGATCGCGTCGCAGGTCTCCCTCAAGGGTTCGCGCGGGGCGTTCGCGGCCAAGCCGGGGACGTCGTTCCACGGGTGGGGCCTGGCGATCGACCTGTGCTCGAGCGAGACGGGCAACCGCGAGGTCTACTCGTGGATCAACAAGAACGGCGGCGTGTACGGCTGGGCCAACCCGTCGTGGGCCAAGCGGGGCGGCGGCGGCGCCTACGAGCCGTGGCACTTCGAGTTCACCGAGGGTGTCGTGGAGCTCGGCGGCCCCACCTGACGGAGCCCGTCAGATCCGGTTGACCCAGGACTCGGCCAGCGCCTCGGCCTCGATGTCCAGCTCGCGCAGGATCCTGCGCATCACGGCCTCGTTGAGGCGTCCGGCGTCGCGCTCGTCGACCAGCACCTGGCGCTGGGCCCTGTTCATGTCGGCGCGCAGGGCGTTGAGCCGGCGCAGGTCCTCCGACCGGTCGCCGGGCCTGGCCACGGGAAACGCCCGGCCGCCCGTGGGTCGCGCGCGGACGGGAGCCTGCTCGACGGGTTCCTCGGCCGCCGACTCGGGCGAGAGCAGGCGCGCCGCGGCCTGTGCGCGTCCGACGATCGCGGCGGACATGGCGGCCCGTGTCGCCTCGGCCTTCTCCTCGCCGATCACGGGCGCCCACTCCCGCGTGGCGTGGGCGATGGTCTCGGCCTGGGCGTCGGCCATGAGCCGACGGACCCGGGCCTCCTCGGCGGCGTCGCTCGCGGCCTCGTCCTCGCCCCCGCCCCCGAGCGTCCGGATGACCCACGGCAGCGTCACGCCCTGCAGCAGGAGCGTCCCGATCGCGACCGTGAAGGCCGCGAGCTGGATGGTCGCGCGGCCGGGGAACTCGGCCCCGCCGAGCGTCGCGGGGATGGCGGCCGCGGCGGCGAGCGTCACGACACCTCGCATGCCGGCCGAGGAGACCACGAGGGACTCGCGCCAGTCGAGCTGGTCGGCTCGCGAGCGTTTCGAGCCCGGCAGGTGGACGCGGTCGAGCCACGCCGTGGCGAAGACGTACAGCGGACGGACGGCCATGGTCACGACGAGGGCCGCGAGGGACACCCAGATCGCGGTCCGCAGCCCTTCGTCGGAGTCCACGACGGTCTCGACGACGAACTTGAGCTGGAGACCGATGATCGCGAACGTGATGGCCTCGAGCAGCAGGTCGAGGCTGTCCCACAGGGGTTCCTCGACGAGGCGGGTCTCGTAGCCCGCGGTCGGGGCGGTGTGCCCCAGGTAGAGGCCCGCGGCGACGACGGCCAGCACGCCCGAGCCGCTGAGCTCCTCCGCGATCCAGTAGGCCGCGAACGGGAGGATGATCCCGGCGACGCTCGTCAGGAGGGGGTCGGCGAGCCGCAGCCGTGCGGCGTGCATCCCGATGCCCATGACGAGGCCGACGCCCACGCCGACGACGACGGCGAGCGTGAAGACGCCGATGCCCTCGGTCCACACCCACGCGCCCGTGGCGACGCCCGCGAGGGCGACCTTGTAGAGCGTGAGCGACGTCGCGTCGTTGATCAGGCTCTCGCCGCCGAGGAGCGTCATGACGCGTCGTGGCAGTCCGAGTCGGCGTCCGACCGCGGCGGCCGAGACCGCGTCGGGCGGGGCGACGACGGCGCCCAGGACGAGAGCGGCGGCGAACGGCAGGTCGGGCAGCAGGAGGGTCGCGACCCACGCGACGGCCAGCGCAGTGACGATCACGAGCCCGACCCCGAGGCGCACGATCGCGTGGAGGGACGACCGGAAGTCCTGGTAGGAGCTGCCGTTGGCCGCCGAGAAGAGCAGCGGCGGCAGGATGACGCCGAGGAGCACCTCGGGTTCGAGCTCGATGTGGGGGACGGCGGGGATCAGCGAGACGCCGAGGCCCACGGTCACGAGCACGAGGGGAGCGGGCAGGTCCCAGTGCCGGGCGGCGGCCGTGACGGCCAGCGCGCCGGTGATGACCAGAAGTACGACGGCCTCGTCCATGCCCTGCATTCTCCGTCGGGTCGGCCGGGACGGCGCGGGAGGCGTGCCCGACGGCGTGTTCCCGACCGGGTGCGGCCGCGCTGCAAGTGTCAACAGGTTCTTGACAGTCACGGGTTGTCAAGCCAAGGTTGACGCATGGCTACCCGAAGTTCTCCCGTCGCCGACCTGTCCGCCGCCCTCGCGACCGGTGCTCCGGCGTCGGGCATCGAGGAGAGGCGCGAACCGTGAGCGACGCACCCGCCTGGGGAAGCCTCGAGCCGCGCGACGACGACCGGACGCTCGACGACCTGCTCGCGGAAGCCGTGACCGCTGCCGACCCCGGCATCGGCGACCGCATCGCGACCGACCCCGGCGCGCACCTCGAGCTCGTCGCGCTCACCGCGCGGGCCGCCACCTCGGCCGAGTCGCTGCTCGCGACGGCCGTGTCGTCGGGGCGTTCGGCAGGGCACAGCTGGGAGGCGATCGGCACGACCCTCGGGATCTCGCGGCAGGCCGCGCAGCAGCGCTTCGGTCGTCCGGTCGGGCCGGGGGCGCCGGGCACGGTCCAGGACCTCGTCGGGGGCGCGGAGGTCGGCGACACCCGGATCCTCTCTCCCGTCACGGCCGTGACCGAGATGCCCGCGCTCGAGGCCTACGGGCGCAAGGGTTGGCGCTCGACGGGCTTCGGGGCGGGCTTCCACCGGCTCGTGCGCACCACGACGCAGTGGGAGCACAAGCGCGTCTACGTCCTGGGAGCGAGCCGGTTCGGGCTCGAGGCCGACGGGTGGGAACGGATCGGGTCGTGGTTCCCGTGGGTCTACTACGCGCGCAGCCTGGGGGTCGCCCCCGTCGGGGGAGACCGTGGCGTCGTGGACGGGCCGCGCCTCGTGGGCGACGGGGCCTGAACTGCCCGGGCTACTCCCCGGGCAGGTGGGCGTTGTGCCCGAAGTCCTGGCGGAACCGCGGCCCGGAGACCGCGAGCTCCGCGGCGAACGACCCGGCCCACGCCGAGTACGGGGTGTGCGAGAGCGAGTCGTTCGAGAAGCGACGGTCGTCGGTGATCTCGGTGACGCAGAACGCCGGGATCTGGAGGTCCACGACCGGGCCGGACCGCTCGCACTCCGCGATCACGAGCGGGTGGTTCGCGCCCCCGAACACGTCGATGACCCAGCCGTCCGCCCCGAGCCACGCCGAGTAGCGGGTCTTGACGATGCGGCCGCCACCACGGCGGATCATCTCGACCCCGACGTTGACGTCGATCTCACGCTCGGCCTCGTACCGGGTGCCGCCCACCTGCGGCCCCTTGACCGTCAGGGCGCAGAAGTCGAACGCGTACCGGTCCAGGACGCTCAGGGGAGAGGTGGCGGCGCCGAGCTCGCCGGCCGTCGCGCTCGCCTGGGCGCGCAGGCGCAGCGCGTAGCCGTCCTCCGCCAGGAAGTAGCTCTGCACGATGAGCGCGGGCGCGTCGAGCAGGTCGACCGGGACGTCCTTCACGAGGAAGCGACGCTCGAACTCGAAGTCTCCGTTACCACCGTCCGTCATAGGACATACCGTACGCGGTCGCTCACGGCAGGGCCGGGACCGGGTGGTGCGGGTACGCGGCCTCGCGGTGCTGGAAATCGAGGACGGCGGGGTTGAGGACGACCCCGTCGCGCACCTCGATCGCACGGCGGACCGTCTCGTTCGCCTCCCAGCCCGCCGGGCCTGCCATGACCGCCGGGAGGAAGGGCAGGACCGCCGAGCTGATCTCCCACGTCGCCGAGTTCCACAGGTACGACGGGCTGTGGTCCACCGCGTAGTAGTTGATGCTCTTGCCGACCGTGACCAGAGGGTCGGCGAACGTGGTCGAGCGCGCCCAGTCGAACGCCATGCCGTCGTCGCACGACACGTCGACGATCAGGCTGCCCGGACGGAACGCTCCCAGGTCCGACGTGCGCAGGTAGAGCAGGGGCGCGTTCGGGTCCTGGAGGGTGCAGTTGACGACGATGTCGCTCTCGGCGAGGAACGGGGCGAGCGGGAGGCGGCCCTCGTCGGTGATGACCTCGCTGAGGTACGGCGCGTCGTCGTGGTCGAACTGCACGATCTGCGCCGAGTGGATCGGTGCCGCGACCGCGGCGACCCGGCGGTTGGTGAGCACGCGGACGTCGTGCACGCCGTGCGCGTTGAGGGCGGTGACGGCTCCGCGAGCGGTGGCGCCGAAGCCGATGACCACGGCGGTCAGGCGCCTGCCGTAGTCGCCCGTCGAGCCGCACAGCTCGAGCGCGTGCAGCACCGAGCAGTAGCCGGCCATCTCGTTGTTCTTGTGGAAGACGTGCAGGCCGAACCCGCCGTCCGCCGCCCAGTGGTGCATGGCCTCGAACGCGACGAGCGTGAGCCGCTTGTCGATCGCGAGCTGGGTCAGGTCGCGGTCCTGGACGCAGTGCGGCCAGCCCCACAGGGTCTGGCCGGGGCGCAGGTCGCGCAGGTCCTCGAGCTGGGGCTTGGGCAGCAGGATCACGTCGGCTGCCGCGATGACCTCGGCGCGGGTGCCCAGGGAGCGGACCCAGGGCGCGATCTGCTCGTCGCTCACCCCGAAGCGCTCGCCGTACCCGTGCTCGACGACGATCCGCGACCGGAGCTCGGGGGCGATGCGCTCGAGGTGGTCGGGGTGGAGGGGGAGCCGGCGCTCGTCGGGCTTCCGCGACCTCCCGAGGAGGCCGAGGATGGTGTCGTTCGATGCTGTTGTCACGCTTGTCCCGTCAACGAGACCACGGTGGCCCAGTAGTGCGGACGCTACACGGGTGCGGGGGAGTCCCGGACCACCGTGACGGGTCCCGGGCACGACGAAGCCCCTGGACCGAGAGGTCCAGGGGCTTGGTCCGTGGTGCCCTCGATAGGACTCGAACCTACGACCTTCTGCTCCGGAGGCAGACGCTCTATCCACTGAGCTACGAGGGCAGCATGCGTTCGCTCTGACGAGCATCCGGCACGGTGCACGAGACTACCAGTCTCCGGCGGGTTCGTGCTCCCACCTGCCGAGAGTCGTCCGGGACGCCTGGCCTCGTGGTGGCGGGGTGACCGGACTCACCAGCCCGGAACGGCCTCCGGGACGGGTGCCCCGGGAAACGGATGCGTACCCTCCTGGAGTGGATCGCCAGGACTCGAGCTCGACCCCCGACAGCACCCCCGACAACGCCCGCCGCCCGTGGAGAGGGCGGTTCGTCGTCCTTGCCGGGATCGTCCTCGCGGCCTTCAACCTGCGGATCGCGGTCGCCTCGGTCTCCCCGATCCTGGAGGTGGTCCGGGCCGACATCGACCTGAGCGACCAGGTCGCGGGTCTGCTGGGCACTGTCCCGGTCATCGCGTTCGCGGTCTTCGGCTCGCTCGTCCCGGTCCTGTCGCGCAGGTTCGGGCTCGAGCCGACGCTCGTCGCCGCGCTGGTCGTGAGCTCGGTCGGGGAGATCCTGCGGTCGCTGTCGAGCACGGCCCCGTCCTTCCTGCTGTGGACCGCGGTGGCGCTCGCGGGCATGGGCATGGGCAACGTGCTGCTCCCGCCCCTGGTCAAGCGGTACTTCCCCGACCGGATCGGGGCCGTGACCGCGGCGTACACCGTGACGCTCTCGCTGAGCACCGCGATCCCGCCGCTGCTCGTGGTGGGTATCGCCTCGTCGCTGGGCTGGCGTCCGGCCCTGGGCGGCTGGGCGCTCGTGGGCCTGCTCGCGGCCGTGCCGTGGACCGTGGTCATCGCCCGCTCGGCCCGTGCCCGCGCCGAGCTCGCGTCGGTGCTCGAGCACTCGCCCGAGCACACGGTGGGGCTCGACGGGCGGCACCGTCACGAGGGGCGCGCCTGGCGCAGCCCGCTCGCGTGGGGCGTCGCGGGGATGTTCGGTCTCAACTCGCTCAACACCTACGTCATGTTCGCGTGGCTGCCGCACGTCCTGATCGACGCGGGGATGTCGGAGCCCACGGCGGCGAGCGCGCTCGCGCTGTACGCGTTCGTCGGCATGCCGATGTCGATCGTCACGCCGCTGCTCGCAGCCCGGATGCGCAACCCGTACCCCCTCGTGGTGGTCTTCGTCGCGATGCTCGCGGTCGGGTACGGCGGGCTCATGGGTGGTCAGGCAGGTCCTGCGACGTGGGTGTGGGTCGTGCTCGCAGGGCTCGGGGCCTCGACGTTCCCGCTGGGGCTCGCGCTCATCAACCTGCGCAGCCGCACCTCGGCCGGGGCCGTGGCGCTGTCCGGGTTCGTGCAGGGCGTCGGGTACCTCATCGCAGGGGCCGGGCCCCTGACCGCGGGCATCCTCTACGGCCGCAGCGGGACGTGGGACAGCACGTTCGTCTTCCTGTTCGGCACCCTCGCCGTGATCCTCGTCGCCGCGGTCGCGGGGTGCCGTCCCGTCATGATCGAGGACACGTGGGTTCCGCGTGCACGGCGGGGTGGGCCCACGTCGTCGCCCGCGGGCGACGACACAAAGCGCTAGCGTCCCTCGCTAGAATCGTCGGGTGACCCCGAACGAGCTCTCCGAAGCGCTCAGCGCTGCCCTGGCCTCCGCCGTCGCCGACGGCACCCTCGCCCTGCCCGCCGACGCGGTCCCCGCGCCGGTCCACGTCGAGCGACCCCGCCAGCGCGAGCACGGCGACTGGGCCACCAACGTCGCCCTGCAGCTCGCGAAGAAGGCCGGCGTGGCCCCGCGCGTCCTGGCCGAGGACCTCGCGCAGCGCCTCGCCGCGCACCCGGGCATCAAGTCGGTGGACATCGCCGGGCCGGGCTTCCTGAACATCACGCTCGACGCGGCGGCCGCGGGCGAGCTCGCGCGCACGATCCTCGTCCAGGGTGCGGCCTACGGGAACAACGACTCCGAGGCCGGCACGCGCATCAACCTGGAGTTCGTCTCGGCGAACCCCACGGGTCCCATCCACATCGGCGGCGTGCGCTGGGCCGCGGTCGGCGACTCGCTGGCCCGCGTGCTGCAGGCCTCGGGTGCCGTGGTCGAGCGCGAGTACTACTTCAACGACCACGGTGCGCAGATCGACCGCTTCGCTCGCTCGCTGCTCGCGCGCGCCAAGGGCCAGGACGCTCCCGAGGACGGGTACGGCGGCCAGTACATCTCGGACATCGCCGAGGCCGTCATCGCCGACGCGATCGCCGCGGGCGACCCGGACCCGCGCACGCTGCCCGACGACGAGGCCCAGGAGGTCTTCCGGGCGCGCGGCGTCGAGCGCATGTTCGACGAGATCCGCAGCGCGCTGCACGACTTCGGCGTCGACTTCGACGTGTACTTCCACGAGGACTCTCTGCACGAGTCGGGTGCGGTCGAGCGCGCGGTCCAGCGCCTGCGCGAGGGCGGCCACGTCTTCGAGGCCGACGGCGCGACGTGGTTGCGCACGACCGACTTCGGTGACGACAAGGACCGCGTCATCATCAAGTCGGACGGCGAGGCCGCGTACATCGCGGGCGACATCGCGTACTACCTCGACAAGCGCGAGCGCGGGTTCGACGACGTCATCATCATGCTCGGCGCGGACCACCACGGGTACGTGAGCCGCATGATGGCGGTGTGCGCGGCGTTCGGCGACGAGCCGGGCAAGAACCTGCAGATCCTCATCGGGCAGATGGTCAACCTGGTCAAGGACGGCCAGCCGGTCCGCATGTCCAAGCGCGCCGGGACCGTCGTGACGCTCGAGGACCTGGTCGACGCCGTGGGCGTGGACGCCGCGCGCTACTCGCTCGCGCGCTCCTCGACCGACTCGAGCATCGACCTGGACCTCGACCTGCTGTCCAGGGCGACCAACGAGAACCCGGTCTTCTACGTGCAGTACGCGCACGCCCGCACCGCCAACGTCGCGCGCAACGCCGAGGCGCACGGGGTCTCGCGGTTCCGTGAGGACGGGAGCGAGGCGTTCGACCCGTCGCTCCTGACGCACGAGACCGAGTCGATCCTGCTCGGTGCGCTCACCGAGTTCCCCCGCGTCGTGGGCCAGGCCGCGGAGCTGCGCGAGCCGCACCGCGTCGCGCGCTACCTCGAGGCGCTCGCGGGCGACTACCACTCCTGGTACCACGAGTGCCGCGTGACGCCGCTGGGCGACGAGGAGGTCACGGACGTGCACCGCACGCGCCTGTGGCTCAACGACGCGACGCGTCAGGTGCTCGCCAACGGCCTCGGCCTGCTGGGCGTGTCCGCGCCGGAGCGCATGTGAGCGCGTCGGCAGGCCCGACGACGCCGCCCGCCTTCTCGCCGACCGGCACCTTCGTGCCGGGCGAGCCGTGGTCGAGCGGCGTGCGCCGCGGTCCCGACGGCGCGCTGACGGTCGCGGGGGTCGACGTGCGCGAGCTCGCGGCCGCCCAGGGCACCCCGGCGTACGTGCTCGACGAGGCGGACCTGCGCGAGCGGGCACGGTCGTACCGTCGCGCGTTCGAGGCCGCGTTCGCCGAGGTCGGTGCGGGAGTCGACGTGTACTACGCGGGCAAGGCGTTCCTGTCGGTCGCCGTGGCCCGCTGGGTCCGTGCCGAGGGCCTGCGGGTCGACACCGCGACGGGCGGCGAGCTCGCGGTCGCGCTGCGCGCGGACGTTCCGGGTGAGCACATCGGGCTGCACGGGAACAACAAGTCGGACGCGGAGATCGTGCGCGCCCTCGAGGCGGGCGTGGGCCGGATCATCGTCGACTCGCTCGCCGAGGTCGAGCGCGTGGCCGCCGCGTCCCGGGCGCGGGGCGGGGTTCCGGCCCCGGTCATGATCCGGGTGACCACGGGTGTGCACGCGGGTGGCCACGAGTACATCTCGACCGCGCACGAGGACCAGAAGTTCGGGCTGTCCCTCGCGACCGCGCCGGACGCGCAGGCCGAGGACAGCCCGGCCATGACCGCGCTCCTCGCGGTGCTCGCGCACCCCGAGCTGGAGCTGCTGGGCATCCACTCGCACATCGGTTCGCAGATCCTCGACCCGTCGGGCTTCGAGGTCGCGGCGCGCAAGGTCCTCGAGCTGCGGGCCGCGCTCGCGGAGCGCACGGGTTTCCTGGTCCCGGAGGTGGACCTGGGCGGTGGGTACGGCATCGCGTACCTGCCGGGCGAGGTCGCGCTCGACCCGGACCGCATCGCGAAGGACGTCGCCGCGTCGGTCGCGGCCTCGTCGGCGGACCTCGGCACGCCCCTGCCGCGCTTCTCGATCGAGCCGGGCCGGGCGATCGTCGGGCCCGCTGGCCTGACGCTCTACACGGTCGGAACGGTCAAGCCCGTGCGGGTCGGCGGGGCGGCCGGGGACGGCGAGGCCGAGAGCACGACCGTGCGCACGTACGTCTCGATCGACGGCGGCATGAGCGACAACATCCGCCCGGCGCTGTACGGCGCGAACTACCACGCCGAGCTCGCGAACCGGCTCTCGGACGCCGCGCCCGTGCTCGCACGCGTGGTCGGCAAGCACTGCGAGAGCGGCGACATCGTGGTCCACGACGTGCTGCTCCCGGGCGACGTGCGGGCCGGCGACCTGCTGGCCGTCGCGGCGACGGGCGCCTACGGGCGCTCGATGGCCTCGAACTACAACCATGTGCCCCGGCCCCCGGTCGTGGCCGTGACCGACGGCGGGACCAGGGTCCTGATCCGTCGTGAGACCGAGGACGACCTGCTCGCGCTCGACCTGGGCTGACGCCCGCCGGGCCCGGGCGCGGCGCCTCGCGGCCCGGTGACCGCGCACCCGTATCCTGAGACGAGCGCCCAGGATCCGGGCAACCGGGCGAGGATCGACATGCTCGGGATCGACCGGTGGGGACGTGCGGCACAGGGTGCCGTGCCCACCGGGACCGAGGGGCCCTGCGACGTGATCGCGTCCGACAGGGCCAGGAGAACGACGGCACCGCTGACCGTGCGGGCCGGGTGATGGAGGAGGAGCTTCGTGGGAGCCAGCCAGCAGGAGCAAGGTCCGCTGCGCGTCGCGCTGCTCGGGTGCGGCGTCGTCGGGTCCGAGGTGGCTCGGCTGCTGACGCAGCAGAGCGCCGACCTGGCCTCGCGCGTCGGGGCACCGCTCGAGCTCGTGGGCATCGCGGTGCGTGACGCGTCGGCCCCGCGGCCGCTCGCCGAGTCGGTCGACCGCTCGCTCCTGACGGAGGACGCCGAGGGGCTCGTCGCGCGCGCCGACATCGTCATCGAGGTCATGGGCGGCATCGAGCCGGCCCGCGCGCTGCTGCTGCGGGCGATCGAGGCGGGCGCCGCCGTCGTGACCGCGAACAAGGCGCTCCTCGCCGAGGACGGCCCCACGCTCTACAAGGCCGCGGACACCGCGGGCGTCGACATCTACTTCGAGGCCGCGGTCGCGGGCGCGATCCCGATCGTCCGCCCCGTCCGCGAGTCCCTCGCGGGCGACAGCGTGCGCCGCATCCTGGGCATCGTCAACGGCACCACGAACTACGTGCTGGACCAGATGGCGAGCACGGGCATGTCGTTCGACGACGCCGTGCGACAGGCCCAGGACCTCGGCTACGCCGAGGCCGACCCGACCGCCGACGTCGAGGGCTTCGACGCCGCGGCCAAGGCTGCGATCCTCGCGAGCCTCGCGTTCCACACGCGCGTCTCGCTCGAGGACGTCGCGCGCGAGGGCATCACGAGGATCACCGCCGACGACGTCGCGTGGGCCGCGCAGACCGGTCACGTCATCAAGCTGCTCGCCATCGCGGAGTCCGTGACGGACGACGACGGCTCGCACGGCGTCTCGGTGCGCGTGCACCCGGCGCTCGTGCCCGTCGCGCACCCGCTCGCCGGTGTGCGCGGGGCCTTCAACGCGGTCTTCGTCGAGGCCGACGCGGCGGGCGAGCTCATGTTCTACGGCCGCGGTGCGGGCGGAGCGCCGACGGCGTCCGCCGTGCTCGGCGACGTCGTGTCCGCCGCGCGTCACCGCGTGCTCGGCGGCAAGGGCCCCGAGGAGTCCACCTACGCGGCCCTGCCGATCCTGCCGGCCAGCACCGCGGTCACGCGCTACCAGGTCCGTCTCGCGGTCGACGACCGCCCCGGCGTCCTGGCCCAGGTCGCCCAGGTCCTGGCGTCGAAGGGCGTCTCGATCGAGGCCGTGCGCCAGCCCTCGGAAGCCGCCGCGCCCGGGGCCGACGACACGCACGGCGCCGACGGCGGGTCGACCGGCGTCGCGCACCTCGTCATCACGACCCACGCCGCAGCGGAGGCCGCGCTCGCCGCGACGGTCGACGCGATCGCGGTGCTCGAACCCGTCCGAGAGATCACGTCCGTCCTGAGAGTCGAGGGAGCCTGATGGCCCACCAGTGGCGAGGCATCATCGCCGAGTACGCCGACCGCATGCCCGCCCACGTCACCGAGCGCATCGTGACGCTCGGCGAGGGCGGCACGCCGCTCGTCGAGGCGCCCGCGCTCTCGGCCCGGACCGGGGCGCAGGTCTTCCTCAAGGTCGAGGGCATGAACCCGACCGCGTCCTTCAAGGACCGCGGCATGACCGCCGCGATCTCCTCGGCCGCGGGCCGCGGGTCGAAGGCCGTGGTGTGCGCCTCGACGGGCAACACGTCGGCCTCGGCCGCCGCGTACGCGACCAAGGCCGGCATGGTGTGCGCCGTCCTGGTCCCGGACGGCAAGATCGCGATGGGCAAGCTGAGCCAGGCGATCGCGCACGGCGCCAAGCTGCTCCAGGTCGACGGCAACTTCGACGACTGCCTGGTCGCGGCCCGCAAGCTCGCCGAGGCGTACCCGGTCGAGCTCGTGAACTCGGTCAACCCTGACCGCATCGAGGGTCAGAAGACCGGTGCGTTCGAGATCGTCGACGCGCTGGGCGACGCCCCGGACATCCACGCTCTGCCCGTGGGCAACGCGGGCAACATCACCGCGTACTGGAAGGGCTTCCGCGAGTACGCGGGCCTCGGCGACCCCGACGCCCCGGGCGCGCACCTGCCCGCGGTCTCGACGCGGACCCCGATCATGTGGGGCTTCCAGGCTGCCGGTGCCGCCCCGATCGTCGCGGGCCACCCCATCACGCACCCCGAGACCATCGCGACCGCGATCCGCATCGGCAACCCCGCGTCCTGGGCGCAGGCCGAGGCCGCGCGCGACGAGTCGGGCGGCGTCATCGAGGCCGTGACCGACGAGCAGATCCTCGCGGCGCACCGCATCCTGTCGGCCGAGGCCGGGGTGTTCGTCGAGCCCGGCTCGGCGGCCGGTGTCGCGGGAATCCTCTCGCGGGCCGAGCGCGGTCTCGTGCCCGCGGGCGCGCGCATCGTCGTCACGGTCACGGGCCACGGGCTCAAGGACCCGCAGTGGGCTCTCAAGACGCTCGACGGAGCCGACGTGACGCCGATCCGGGTCAGCGCCGACGTCGTCTCGATCGCCGACGCGCTCCAGCTCGGCTGAGCGCTCGCCGTCCGTCCCCGAACTCCCCGTAGCTCCCCGAAGAGAGGTCCCGCGAGATGCAGCTCGGAGCCGACCATGTGCGCGTGCGTGTGCCCGCGACGAGCGCGAACCTCGGCCCGGGCTTCGACGCCATGGGGCTGGCCCTCGCGCGCTACGACGTGCTCGAGGTGCGCGCGCTCGGCAACGGCGACGTGGTCGTCGACGTCGAGGGGGAGGGGGCCGGTGAGGTCCCCGGCGACGAGCGGCACCTGGTCGTGCGCGCCCTGCGCGCGGCCCTCGACCTGGTCGGCGCGCCCCAGACGGGGCTGCACCTGACGGCGACCAACGCGATCCCGCACGGCCGGGGTCTCGGATCCTCGGCCGCTGCGGTGGTGGCGGGGATCGTCGCCGCGCGCGCCCTGGTCGCGGACCCCGCGGCCCTGGACGACGCGACGGTCCTGCAGCTCGCGACCGAGTTCGAGGGGCACCCCGACAACGCCGCTCCCGCGATCTACGGGGGCGCGACGATCGCGTGGACGAGCACGGTCGAGGGTGACGAGGGGGCGCACGCGGTGCGCCTCGAGGTCCACCCGGACATCGAGGCGACCGTGCTGGTCCCCACCGTCCGGCTCGCGACGAGCCGTGCTCGCGGCGTCCTGCCGGAGACCGTGCCGCACGCCGACGCCGCGCTCAACGCGGGGCGTGCAGCGCTGCTCGTCGAGGCGCTGACCCGTTCGCCGCAGCACCTGTTCGACGCGACCGAGGACCGGCTCCACCAGGAGTATCGCGCGGGGGTCATGTCCGCGTCGTGGGAGCTCGTGCGCGCGCTGCGTGCCGACGGTCTGGCAGCGACGATCTCGGGTGCGGGCCCCACGGTCCTGCTGCTGGGGAGCGTCGACGAACGTGACCAGGCCGACGCCGTGCTGCGCGACCTGCTGCACGGTTCGGACCAGTGGCGCGCGTACCGTCCGGGCATCGACCAGGGAGGCGTGCGTTCGGAGCGCGTCCTGGGCTCGACGGGCCTCCCGGAACCGTCCCCGCGACAGGTGCGCTGACCGGACGTCGCCCCCTGGCGCAGCCCCTGGGGGGACTGGTCCTGCGGGGGGCTACGGATGGTAGAATCCATTGAGCCTTCGCAGGTTCGTGATGATGCCTCGGTGATTCCTCGACGAATCTCCGCCGAGTCCCCGGGCATCGGCAGAGCAACCACTGACTGCGCCTCATACCCCGCGAGAAGGCAATCCAGCCCACGTCAGCTGACGTCGTCGTACCACTGACGCGTGGTTCCACTGCGTTCCGGCCGTCACGTGCCGAGCGTCGATCACCCGCGGCCCACCCCTCGCACAGAGCAAGTGGGCGCAAACGAGGGGAAGGGTCCTTCGTGACAGACACCACCGACACCGCCCGTGCAGGCGCACTCTCGACGCTGCGCCTCCCCGAGCTGCAGGCACTCGCCTCGCAGCTCGGTGTGAAGGGCACGTCCAAGATGCGCAAGAGCGATCTTGTCGACGTCATCCGTTCCACCTCCGGCGAGAAGAGCGCTCCCGAGCGCACCGCCGGGGCGTCCGCCGCCGCGCGTCGCGCGCCGGAGAAGGACACCCAGACCGAGAAGGTCGTCGTGCAGCCGGCCGTCGAGGTCCCCGTGCGCACGGCGACCGAGAACGTCGAGCGCACCGAGCGCCCCCGCCGCGAGCGGGGCCAGCGTGCCGCGCGCGCCGACCAGGCCGCCGACATCGTCGCCCCGCTCCTGGAGCAGGGCAGCCGCGTCGCGCGCGTCGACGCCGACCGTGCTGCCGGGGGAGAGACCCCGGACGAGCGTGCCGCTCGTGCGGCCGCCGCCGTGGGCCTGGTGACGGGCACGGCTCCCGAGCGCGGTTCGCGTCGCGCCGGACGGGGCGCCGGCGCCCCGCGCGGCGGCGAGGGCGAGACCGCTCGTGAGTCGGCTCCCGAGGCCGCCGGAGCGGGCACCGGACGCCAGGAGCGCCAGCGCGAGCAGCGCGACCAGCAGGGCCAGGGCGAGCGCCAGAACGGCCAGCAGGAGCGCCAGGGCGGCCAGCGCCAGCAGGGCCAGGGCAACCAGCAGGGCGGCCAGCGCGACCAGCAGGGTCAGGGCAACCGTCAGGCGGACGAGTACGACGAGCGCGGCGGACGCCGCCGTCGTGGGCGCGACCGCAACCGCGACCGGGACCGCAAGCGCGGCCGCACCCGTGGCGGGAACATCGACGTCGTGGGCCTCGACGAGATCGAGGTGTCCGAGGACGACGTGCTGCTGCCCGTGGCCGGCATCCTCGACGTGCTCGACCAGTACGCGTTCGTGCGGACCAGCGGTTACCTGCCCGGTCCGAACGACGTCTACGTCTCGCTCGGCCAGGTCAAGAAGTCGGGCCTGCGTCGCGGTGACGCGATCGTCGGCGCGGTGCGTCAGCCCCGCGACGGGGAGTCGTTCCAGCAGACCGGACCGCGCAACCAGAAGTTCAACGCGCTGGTCCGGCTCGACTCGGTCAACGGCATGTCTCCCGAGGCCGCCCGCAACCGTGCCGAGTTCAACAAGCTGACCCCGCTCTACCCGCAGGAGCGTCTGCGCCTGGAGACGGGCGAGGTCGGTCGTCTCACGCCGCGCGTGATCGACATCGTCGCCCCGATCGGCAAGGGCCAGCGTGGTCTGATCGTCGCCCCGCCCAAGGCGGGCAAGACGATCATCATGCAGCAGATCGCGAACGCGATCACGACGAACAACCCTGAGGTCCACCTCATGGTCGTGCTCGTGGACGAGCGACCTGAAGAGGTCACGGACATGGAGCGCACCGTCAAGGGCGAGGTCATCGCCTCGACGTTCGACCGTCCGGCCTCCGACCACACGATCGTCGCCGAGCTCGCGATCGAGCGCGCCAAGCGTCTCGTGGAGCTGGGCCAGGACGTCGTCGTGCTGCTCGACTCGCTCACGCGACTGTCGCGTGCGTACAACCTCGCGGCCCCGGCGTCCGGGCGCATCCTGTCCGGTGGTGTCGACGCCTCGGCGCTCTACCCGCCCAAGCGCTTCTTCGGCGCGGCGCGCAACATCGAGAACGGCGGGTCGCTCACGATCCTCGCCTCGGCGCTCGTCGAGACCGGCTCCAAGATGGACGAGGTCATCTTCGAGGAGTTCAAGGGCACCGGGAACATGGAGCTCCGGCTCTCCCGCTCGCTCGCGGACAAGCGCATCTTCCCGGCCGTGGACGTCAACGCGTCCGGTACGCGCCGCGAGGAGATCCTCATGCCGCAGGACGAGCTCCGCATCGTCTACAAGCTGCGCCGCGTGATGGGTGCGCTCGACCAGCAGCAGGCCATCGAGCTGCTGCTCGGCAAGCTCAAGGAGACGAAGTCCAACGTCGAGTTCCTGCTCCAGGTGCAGAAGACCACACCTGGCGGCATCAACAACGACGAAGAGGTCGGACGCGCCGTCTGATCCCCCGTGGGCCGCTCGCCCCGAGAGAGCGGCCCACGGATTTTCCGTGTGCCGGACCCGTCTGGCACAATGTCCTGTTGGTTTCCCCGTTCCCGGTTCACGGCTGCTGTCCGCAGACGACCCGGGGGCACCCCATTGAGGAGAGTCCTGTGAAGGCTGATATCCACCCCGAGTACGTCGTGACCGAGGTGACCTGCACCTGCGGTTCCACGTTCGTCACGCGCAGCACCGAGAAGTCCGGGCGCATCTCGTCCGACGTCTGCTCGGCCTGCCACCCGTTCTACACGGGCAAGCAGAAGATCCTCGACACCGGTGGCCGCGTGGCCCGCTTCGAGGCTCGTTACGGCAAGAAGGCCGCCGACAAGTAGCGACTCTCCAGCGCCGGTGGTCCGGGCGTCCGTCAACCTCTCCAGGGGCAGGCGGCGTGCCCGCTCCACCGGCGCTGTCGTCTTTTCCGGCGAGAGCGCGCCGCATCGTGCGGCACTGCGCCGAGCCGCGACCAGCCGTCATCAGCCGCACAGCCCCCGCCACCCACCCCTCTCGTCAGGACACCCTCGTGACCGAGTCCTTCGCCGCCGTCGAACACCTGCTCGCCGAGCACGCCGAGATCGAGACGCTGCTCGCCGACCCCGCGGTCCACGCGGACGCCGGTCGGGCGCGCACGCTCGGGCGCCGCTACGCCGAGCTGGGCCAGGTCGTCGCGGCCTACCGCGCGTGGCGGGACGCGACCGACGACGCCGAGGCCGCGGCCGAGCTGATCGAAGGCTCAGGGGAAGACACCGCAGAATTCGCCGCCGAGCTCCCCGCGCTCCAGGAGGCGGCCGCGGCCGCGACCGAGAAGCTGCGCCGGGTCCTCGTGCCGCGCGACCCCGACGACGGACGCGACGTGATCCTCGAGATCAAGGCGGGCGAGGGCGGCGAGGAGTCAGCCCTGTTCGCGGGCGACCTGCTGCGCATGTACCTGCGCTACGCCGAGCGCCGGGGCTGGAAGACCGAGGTCATCGAGGCCACGGACTCCGACCTCGGCGGCTACAAGGACGTCCAGGTCGCGGTCAAGGCTCGAGCAGGCTCCTCGGACCCTGCCGATGGGGTGTGGGCCAACCTCAAGTACGAGGGTGGCGTGCACCGCGTCCAGCGCGTACCCGTGACCGAGTCGCAGGGCCGCATCCACACCTCGGCCGCGGGCGTGCTCGTGTTCCCCGAGGTCGAGGACGCCGGCGAGATCGAGATCGACCAGAACGAGCTCCGCATCGACGTGTACCGGTCCTCGGGCCCGGGCGGCCAGTCCGTCAACACGACAGACTCCGCGGTGCGCATCACGCACCTGCCCACGGGCATCACGGTCTCGATGCAGAACGAGAAGTCCCAGCTCCAGAACCGCGAGCAGGCCATGCGCGTGCTGCGTGCCCGGCTCCTGGCCGCACGCCAGGAGGAGGAGGCCGCCGCTGCGAACGACCTGCGCCGCTCCCAGGTGCGCACGGTCGACCGCTCCGAGCGCATCCGGACGTACAACTACCCGGAGAACCGGATCGCGGACCACCGCACCGGGTACAAGGCGTACAACCTGGACCAGGTGCTCGACGGCGACCTGGAGCCCGTGATCCGTTCGGCCATCGACGCCGACGAGGCGGCCCGCCTCGCCGCCGCGGCGTCGTGACCTCTCCCGTGGTCCCGCCGTCGTCGTCCGGTGACGGCCCCACCCACGCCCTGCCCGACGACGTCTCGCGCCTCGTGCGCGAAGCGGCGGCCCGCCTGGGTCGCGCCGGGATCGACACGCCCCGCGTGGATGCCGAGCTGCTGCTCGCGCACGCCGCGGGCGTCCCGCGCGAGCGCGTCGTCTCGGCGGCGGTCATGGGACGTCCCGTGTCCTCGTTGCTGCCCGCCCGCACCGTGCGCGCCGTGCTCGACGAGCTCGCTCGTCTGCTCGACGCCCGTGCCGAGCGCGTGCCGCTCCAGCACCTCGTCGGGACCGCCCCCTTCCGGCACCTCGACCTCGTCGTGGGACCCGGCGTCTTCGTGCCGCGTCCCGAGACCGAGCAGGTCGCGCAGGTCGCGATCGACGAGGCTCTCGGCGTCGCCCGGGGCTCCGAGGGGCCGGTCGTCGTGGACCTGTGCACGGGGTCTGGCGCGATCGCCCTGGCCGTCGCGACCGAGGTCCCGGGTGCCCGGGTGCACGCGGTCGAGCTCGACCGCGACGCGCACGCGTGGGCAGAACGCAACGTCACCCGGACGCGCGAGGCGAGCGGCGCCGTCGTGCACCTGGTGCGCGGGGACGCGCGGACCGCGCTCGCCGAGCTCGACGGGTCGTGCGACGTCGTCGTCTCGAACCCGCCGTACGTGCCGCCCGACGCGGTCCCGCGCGACCCCGAGGTCGCGCTGCACGACCCCCAGGTCGCGCTCTACGGGCTCGGCGAGGACGGCCTCGAGGTGCCTCGCGGAGTGACCCGCGCCGCCGCCCGCCTCCTGGCCCCCGGCGGCCTCTACGTCATGGAGCACGCCGAGGTGCAGGCGCGGTCGGCGCGCGACATGGTCGCCGCGGTCGGCGGCTTCGAGGACATCCGGACGGCCGACGACCTCACGGGCAGACCGCGTATGGTCGTGGCCCGGCGCGCGCGCCCGACGAGCGAGCCTGACCCCGCACCAGGGGACCCTTCGGACATGGAAGACTGAGAAGCGTGAGCTCTGTGCACCCCGTCACCGACCCGAACACCTGGGGACCGTCGATCGACGAGGCGGTGAACGCCGTCTCGCGAGGCGGCCTCGTGGTCCTGCCGACCGACACGGTCTACGGGATCGGGGCCGACGCGTTCGACGCCGAGGCCGTCACGGCCCTCCTGGCCGCGAAGGGACGCGGGCGGCAGATGCCGCCGCCCGTCCTCGTCCCCGACCTGCGGACACTCGACGGGCTCGCGACCGACGTGCCCGACGACGCGCGCGCCCTCGTCGAGGCGTTCTGGCCCGGCGGCTTCACCATCATCCTGACCGCGCAGCCCTCGCTCGCGTGGGACCTCGGCGAGACGCACGGGACCGTCGCGCTGCGCATGCCCGACCACCCGGCCGCACTCGCCCTGCTGCGCCGCACGGGACCGCTCGCGGTCTCGAGCGCCAACTCCACGGGCCTGCCCGCCGCGCTCGAGGTCGCCGACGCCCAGGTGCAGCTCAGGGACTCGGTCGCGGTCTACCTCGACGGCGGCGCCGCGCCCGGGGGAGTGGCCTCGACCATCGTCGACGCGACGGGGCCGCACCTGCGGGTCGTGCGAGAGGGCGCGGTGTCGCTCGAGCGCCTCCGCGAGGTCGCGCCGGTCCTGGGGGTCGGCGAGGAGCCCGCCGACGAGGTCGCCGGGACCGGCGACCTGCCGACGGACGAGGACGCGCCCTCCGACGAGACCGTGCCGGCGAGCGGCCCGGAGGCGAACGGCGGGTGAGGGTCTATCTGCTCGTCCTGCTGATCGCAGCGGCGGTCACCTACCTCCTCACGCCGCTCGCGTACTGGGTCGCCGCGAGGACCGGGGCCATCACCGCGGTCCGTGACCGCGACGTGCACACCATCCCCACGGCCCGCCTCGGCGGGCTCGCGATGACCGCGGGGCTCGTCGTGGCGGTGACGTTCGCCTCGCAGATGCCCTTCCTCGACGGGGTCTTCGCGATCGACGACCGGGCGTGGGCGATCGTCGGCGGGGCGCTCATCGTCTGTCTCCTCGGCGTCGCCGACGACATCTGGGACCTGGACTGGATGACCAAGCTCGCCGGTCAGGTCCTCGCGGCGCTGTTCGTCGCGTGGCAGGGCGTGCAGCTCGTGACGTTCCCCATCAACGGGCTCGTCATCGGCTCGTCCCGGCTCTCGCTCATCGTCACGGTGCTCGTCATCGTGGTCGCGATGAACGCCGTGAACTTCGTGGACGGGCTCGACGGCCTGGCCGCAGGACTCATCGCGATCGGCGGCAGCGCCTACTTCGTCTACACCTACAGCCTGACCGTCGCCGCGAGCCCCACCGACTACTCCAACCTCGCGACCCTGGTCATGGCGGCCCTCGTCGGCATCTGTCTCGGGTTCCTGCCCCACAACTTCCATCCCGCCCGGATCTTCATGGGCGACTCCGGCTCCATGGTGCTCGGGCTCGTGCTCGCGTCCGCGGTGATCGTGGTCACCGGGAGCATCGACACCGGCATGGCCTCGGACCCGAGCCGACAGCGCGAGCTCATCCCCATCCTGCTGCCGCTCGCGGTCATCCTGCTCCCGCTGCTCGACATGGTCCTCGCCGTGGTGCGCCGGGTCGGGACGGGCAAGTCGCCCTTCCACCCGGACCGGCTCCACCTGCACCACCGGCTCCTGGCGCTCGGCCACTCGCACCGGCGTGCGGTCATCATCATGTACGTGTGGACCGCCGTCTTCGCGTTCGGCGCGGTCGCGCTCGTGCGCTGGCCCGCGGAGAACGTCGCGATCGGGCTGGTCGTTGCCGTCGTCGTGGCGGCGATCCTCACCCTCGGCCCGCTGCGCACCCGTGGTCGGTTCCTCGACGACGACGCGGTCACCGCGCCCGAGGGCATCCCGTCCGCGCCCCCGCCCCGACGCGTCGCGGCGGCGAGCGGGGCCTCGCCGGTCGCGCCTGCGTCGACGCCGACCACCACTGAACCCCCGACCGATCCGTTCCGCGCCCACCCCGAAGGACACTCCCGATGACGACCCCCGCACCGCAGACTCCCGACGAGCCGACGAGCGACCAGGGCCAGAGCGGGGTGGAGCCCACGGGCGCGAGCACCGCGCAGGTCTCGGCGGACGCCGTGGGGGACGCGGTCAGCGCCGTGTTCCGGACCGCGCTGCGCGACACCCTGCTGCTGCTCGGAGGGCTCCTGGTCCTGGGCGTGGGGCTGGGGGCGCTCCTGGCCGGCACCGCAGGTGTCTGGGGTGCGCTCATGGGCGTCGCGATCGCGCTGGTGTTCTCCGGCACGACGATCGTGGCGATGGCGCGTACCGCGCGCTCGACCCCGACGACGACGGCGGCCGTCGTGCTGGGCAGCTGGCTCGTCAAGATCGTCCTGCTCGGGATCGTCCTGGCCGTCCTGCGCAACTACGAGTTCTACGACCGCGTCGTCTTCGCCGTGGTGCTCCTCGTCGGGGTCATCGGCTCTGCGCTGCTCGACTACCGTGCGGTCGACCGCGGCCGCATCCCGTACGTCACGCCGAAGGCCTGAGGTCCCGGCTCCCGCTCCCGCTCGGGCCCTGCGTGGCCGGGCGGGAAGGGCGGGGGCTGCCGCCTCCCGGTCGCTCGGGGCACCGTGGCCCC
>NZ_JACSQQ010000001.1:36486-48959 GCF_014836555.1 Oerskovia rustica | reverse complement strand
GGGGGGGGCCACGGTGCCGTCGGGCCGTGCTGCACGTCGACGCGCGAGGGGTCGGCGGCACGCGGGGTCACGGTGTCCGGCGGGCCCTCGGCCCGTTCGGACCCGTGCTCTGAGGAGGGCTCAACATGCGTTAGGCTATCGGCGAATCCATGAAGGCCTGGTCCGACGGCGTGCCCATCGAGCGCACGGCCCCGGCAAACCGACGAACACCGGGAGTCCACCCTGTTCACGCTCGCGACCCCCTCTCCCTTCGTTGCCGCAGCAGAAGGCGAAGGCGGCTTCCACGCGCCGACGATCGGTGAGTTCTTCCCCGACGCCATCTTCTTCGCCGGCACGCCGTTCGAGTTCAACCGGCTGCAGCTCATCCGCGTGATCGCCACGATCGTGATCCTGACGATCTTCGTGATCGCGGCCCGGCGCGCCAAGCTCGTGCCCGGACGGTTCCAGAACGGCGTCGAGATGGTCCTCGACTTCGCTCGCGTGAACATCGTCGAGGAGATCATGGGGACCGAGCGGGCTCGCCGCTACGTGCCCATGATCACGACGATCTTCGTGACGATCCTCGCGTTCAACCTGACGGGTGTGGTGCCGGGGCTCAACCTCGCGGGCACCTCGGTCGCCGGCGTGGCGATCCTCCTGGCGCTGTGGGTCTTCGTGGCCTACTGGGCCGCGGGCATCAGGCAGCACGGCCTGTGGGGCTACATCAGGGCGAACCTGTTCCCCCCCGGCGTGCCGTTCCCGATCTACTTCATCCTGGCGCCGATCGAGCTGCTCCAGCTCCTGATCATCCGCCCGGCCTCGCTGGTCATCCGACTCACGGCGAACATGGTCGCAGGCCACATCATGCTGGTCCTGTGCTTCGCCGCCACGAACTTCCTGCTCCTCGAGGCAGCGCCGGCCCTCAAGGCGATCAGCGCGCTGACTCTCGCGGGCGGCATCGCGATCACGCTCTTCGAGGTGTTCGTCGCGGGCCTGCAGGCGTACATCTTCGCGCTCCTCGCCACGGTCTACATCAACATGTCGATCGAGGAAGAGCACTGACCCGCACGACAGACCTGGTCCCGGGCCCTCGGTCCCGGAACCGACCCTGAGCTCCACCTGACGCATCGCACCTGACGCCCGTTCGCACGACCGGGCGCCCAACGGAAGGAAACACCGTGGACGTCACCACCCTCGCCGCTGTCGAAGGCAGCATCAACACCATCGGCTACGGCATCGCCGCGATCGGCCCGGGCATCGGCCTCGGCATCCTGATCGGCAAGACGGTCGAGGGCATGGCCCGCCAGCCCGAGGTCGCCGGCCAGCTCCGCGGCACCATGTTCATCGGTCTTGCCTTCGTCGAGATCCTCGCGCTGCTCGGCTTCGTCGCTGGCTTCATCTTCTGATGTCGACCATCGGCCCCCAGGCGGTCCTCGCCGCAGAGTCTGGCGAGGTCGACCCCATCAAGCTGTTCCTCCCGCCGTTCTACGACCTCTTCTGGTCTGCGATCGTCCTGGTGATCATCGCGTTCGTCTTCTACAAGATGGTCCTCCCCAAGTTCCAGGCGGTGCTCGACGAGCGCACGGCCAAGATCGAGGGTGGCCTGGCGAAGGCCGAGTCCGCTCAGGCCGAGGCCGCTGCGGCACTCGCGGAGTACCACCAGCAGCTGCAGGAGGCACGCACCGAGGCCGCGAAGATCCGTGAGGACGCTCGCGCCGAGGGAACGGCCATCGTCGCCGACCAGAAGGTCAAGGCCGGCGAGGAGGCCGCTCGCATCGTCGAGACGGCACACCGCCAGATCGAGGCCGAGCGCCAGCAGGCGTCGGTCTCGCTGCGCAACGACGTCGGGACGCTCGCGACCCAGCTCGCCTCGAAGATCGTCGGCGAGTCCCTCGAGGACTCCGCACGTCAGTCGCGTGTCGTGGACCGGTTCCTCGACGAGCTCGAGGCAGCGGGAGCCGGGGCTGCCAGCGCGGCGGCCAACGGCAAGGAGGGCTGATGCGCGGGACGAGCGGAGCCTCCCTCGCGCAGGCCCAGGACCGCTTCGAGCCGGTGCTGCGTGCCGCGGGCGAGGGTGCCTTCGCCCTGGGCGAGGAGCTCCTCACCGTGGCCGCGGCGCTCGACGGCTCCGTGCCGTTGCGCCGCGCCCTCGCCGACCCGTCGCGGTCCGGCGAGGACAAGGCGGCCCTCGTGGCCGACCTGCTGCGTGAGGGCTTCGACGGTCGTGTGGTCGACCTGGTCTCCGGGCTCGCCCGGGACCGTTGGGCCCACGACGCGGACATCGCCGACGCCGTCGAGCACCTCGGCGTCGACGCGGTCCTGGCCTCGGCCGAGGCCCGCGGTGCGCTCGAGCGCGTCGAGGACGAGCTGTTCCGCATCACGCGGTCGCTCGTCGGAGAGCGCGAGGCCCGTCGCGTGCTGACGGAGACCTCGACCGACCCCGCTCGTCGCAAGGCGTTCGTCGACGCGCTGCTCGCCGGCAAGGTCGACCCGGTCACCCAGTTCCTCGCGGAGCGGGCGACCGTGGCACCTCGTGGTCGTCGTTTCGTCGCCACCCTCGTGTGGCTCGGGGACGTCGCCGCACGTCGTCGCCGTCGCCTCGTCGCCTCGGTGACGTCGGGCACGGTGCTCAGCCAGGCACAGCAGGACCGTCTGTCCGCGCTCCTCGAGCGCGCGTACGGCCGGGCAGTCCAGCTGAACGTCACCGTGGACCCCGAGGTCCTCGGCGGCATGCGCATCCAGGTCGGGGCGGACGTCGTCGACTCGACGGTCCTCTCGCGCCTGGTCGACGCACGCAGACGACTGGTCAGCTGACCTGTTCGCCCGAACACTGAGGTCCTCGCGGCCCCCGGTGTCGTCGACACCCCGCCGGCTCCCGAGCCGGCGAACTGACAAGAACGTTCGACCGCTCCCGCACACCGCGGGGTGGCCACGACAGGAGAAGAGCAATGGCTGAGCTGACGATCCGGCCCGACGAGATTCGGGCCGCGCTGGACAGCTTCGTGAAGTCCTACGAGCCCGGGGGCGCGGTGACCGAGGAAGTCGGTCGCGTCACCCTCGCCGCTGACGGCATCGCCCAGGTGGAAGGCCTTCCGGGCGCAATGGCCAACGAGCTGCTGCGCTTCGAGGACGGCACCCTCGGCCTTGCCCTGAACTTGGACGTTCGCCAGATCGGTGTCGTCGTCCTGGGTGAGTTCACCGGTATCGAGGAGGGCCAGGAGGTCCGCCGGACCGGAGAGGTCCTCTCCGTCCCCGTCGGTGACGGCTACCTGGGTCGCGTCGTCGACCCGCTGGGTCAGCCGATCGACGGACTCGGCGAGATCGAGACCGAGGGCCGCCGCGCCCTCGAGCTGCAGGCCCCCGGCGTCATGGACCGCAAGTCGGTCCACGAGCCGCTGCAGACCGGCCTCAAGGCGATCGACTCGATGATCCCGGTGGGCCGTGGTCAGCGTCAGCTGATCATCGGTGACCGCCAGACCGGCAAGACGGCGATCGCGACCGACACGATCATCAACCAGAAGGCGAACTGGGAGACCGGCGATCCCTCGAAGCAGGTGCGCTGCATCTACGTCGCGATCGGCCAGAAGGGCTCGACCATCGCCGCCGTCCGCGGCGCGCTGGAAGAGGCCGGTGCCCTCGAGTACACGACGATCGTCGCGGCCCCCGCGTCGGACCCGGCAGGCTTCAAGTACCTTGCCCCCTACACCGGCTCGGCCATCGGCCAGCACTGGATGTACGGCGGCAAGCACGTCCTCATCGTCTTCGACGACCTGTCGAAGCAGGCCGAGGCCTACCGTGCCGTGTCGCTGCTGCTCCGTCGCCCGCCGGGCCGCGAGGCGTACCCCGGTGACGTCTTCTACCTGCACTCCCGTCTGCTCGAGCGTTGTGCCAAGCTCTCGGACGAGCTGGGCGCGGGCTCGATGACGGGTCTGCCGGTCATCGAGACCAAGGCGAACGACGTGTCGGCGTACATCCCGACCAACGTCATCTCGATCACCGACGGTCAGATCTTCCTCCAGTCGGACCTCTTCAACGCCGACCAGCGCCCCGCCGTGGACGTCGGTATCTCCGTGTCCCGTGTCGGTGGTGCCGCACAGGTCAAGGCGATGAAGCAGGTCTCGGGCACGCTCAAGCTCGAGCTCGCCCAGTACCGCTCGCTCGAGGCCTTCGCGATGTTCGCCTCGGACCTCGACGCGGCGTCGCGCGGCCAGCTGACCCGTGGGGCTCGCCTCATGGAGCTGCTCAAGCAGGGCCAGTACTCGCCGTACCCGGTCGAGGACCAGGTCGCCTCGATCTGGGCCGGGACCAAGGGCAAGCTCGACGACGTGCCCCTCGAGGACGTGCGCCGCTTCGAGAGCGAGCTGCTCGACCACCTGCGCCGCAACACCGACGTGCTCAGCACGATCGCGGACACCGGCAAGCTGTCGGACGAGACCGAGGCCGCGCTGGCCCAGGGCGTCGACGACTTCCGCAACGGCTTCCTCACGGCCGACGGCTCCCCCCTCGTGGGCGGGGAGTCGGACGAGGAAGAGGCCGTCGTGGTCGAGCAGGAGCAGATCGTCCGGCAGAAGAAGGCCTGACATGGCCGGATCCCAGCGCGTCTACAAGCAGCGGATCAAGTCGACGCAGTCCCTCAAGAAGATGTTCCGCGCGCAGGAGCTCATCGCTGCGTCGAGGATCGGCCGGGCTCGCGCCCGGTCGTCCGAGGCGGGCCCCTACGCCCAGGCGATCACCACGGCGGTCTCGGCCGTCGCGACGCACTCGACGACCCGGCACCCGCTGACGTCCGAGCGCACCGACACCAACCGGGTCGCGGTGCTCGTCGTCGCCTCGGACCGTGGCATGGCCGGCGCCTACTCGGCGTCGATCATCCGCGAGACCGAGCGTCTGGTGGAGCGCCTCACGCACGAGGGCAAGGAGGTCGCGCTCTTCGCCGCCGGGCGTCGTGCAGTGACCTATTACACCTTCCGTCACCGTGAGCTCGCCGGTTCGTGGACCGGTGGCTCGGACTCGCCGTCGTCGGACGTCGCCGGAGAGATCGCCGACACGTTGCTGAACGCCTTCCTCGCCCCCGCGGACGAGGGCGGCGTCGGTGAGCTGCACATCGTGTACACGCAGTTCGTGAACATGGTGACGCAGCGTCCCCGCGTCGTCCGGATGCTTCCCCTCGAGGTCGTCGAAGGGGTCGCGCCGGTCGGGCAGAACGACGTCCTGCCGCTGTACGACTTCGAGCCGTCGCCCGAGGCCGTCCTCGACGCACTGCTGCCGCGCTACGTGCGCAGCCGCATCTACAGCTGCCTCCTGCAGGCGGCCGCGTCGGAGCTGGCTGCCCGCCAGCGCGCGATGCACACCGCGACGGACAACGCCGAGGACCTGATCCGCATGTACACGCGACTTGCGAACCAGGCACGACAGGCCGACATCACCCAGGAGATCAGCGAGATCGTCTCCGGTGCCGACGCCCTCGCGGCGTCGTGAGGCACCGCATGACGAACCTGACGATTTCCTTCACCTGCACCGAACCTGCCGGAGCTGTCTCCGGCCCTGCGAAGCGAGGCCAGTAATGACCGCCACCACCGTGGAAGCCCAGGTCGAGCACCAGAGCGGACCCGGCGTGGGCCGTGTCGCCCGCGTGATCGGCCCCGTCGTCGACATCGAGTTCCCGTCGGACGCGATCCCCGAGATCTACAACGCGCTGACCGTCGACATCGACCTGTCCGGACAGGGCGAGGGCGAGAAGTCCTTCCGCCTGACCCTGGAGGTCGCGCAGCACCTGGGTGACTCGCTCATCCGTGCGATCGCCCTCAAGCCGACCGACGGCCTGGTCCGTGGCGCCGTCGTCACCGACACGGGTTCGCCGATCAGCGTCCCCGTGGGCGACGTGACCAAGGGCCACGTGTTCAACGTGACCGGCGACGTCCTCAACCTCCAGGAGGGCGAGAAGCTCGAGATCACCGAGCGCTGGCCCATCCACCGCAAGCCCCCGGCGTTCGACCAGCTCGAGTCGAAGACCACCATGTTCGAGACCGGCATCAAGTCGATCGACCTCCTGACGCCGTACGTGCTCGGTGGGAAGATCGGCCTCTTCGGTGGTGCGGGCGTCGGCAAGACGGTCCTCATCCAGGAGATGATCCAGCGTGTCGCCCAGAACCACGGTGGTGTGTCGGTGTTCGCCGGTGTCGGCGAGCGCACCCGTGAGGGCAACGACCTGATCGTCGAGATGGAGGAGGCGGGCGTCTTCGACAAGACGGCCCTCGTCTTCGGCCAGATGGACGAGCCGCCGGGCACGCGTCTTCGCGTCGCGCTCTCCGCGCTCACCATGGCGGAGTACTTCCGTGACGTGCAGAAGCAGGACGTGCTGCTCTTCATCGACAACATCTTCCGCTTCACGCAGGCCGGTTCCGAGGTCTCCACGCTGCTCGGGCGCATGCCCTCCGCGGTGGGCTACCAGCCGAACCTGGCCGACGAGATGGGTCTGCTCCAGGAGCGCATCACCTCGACGCGTGGTCACTCGATCACGTCGCTCCAGGCGATCTACGTCCCTGCCGACGACTACACCGACCCGGCGCCTGCGACGACGTTCGCCCACCTGGACGCGACCACGGAGCTCTCGCGCGAGATCGCCTCGAAGGGTCTGTACCCGGCGATCGACCCGCTGACCTCGTCCTCGCGCATCCTCGACCCGCGCTACGTGGGCCAGGAGCACTACGACGTCGCGACGCGTGTGAAGTCCATCCTCCAGCGCAACAAGGAGCTCCAGGACATCATCGCGATCCTCGGTGTGGACGAGCTCTCGGAGGAGGACAAGACGGTCGTGGCGCGTGCTCGCCGCATCCAGCAGTTCCTCTCGCAGAACACGTACATGGCCGAGAAGTTCACGGGTGTCGTCGGTTCGACGGTTCCGCTGACGGAGACCATCGAGGCCTTCAAGAAGATCGCGGACGGCGAGTTCGACCACGTCGCCGAGCAGGCGTTCTTCAACATCGGTGGCCTCGAGGACCTCGAGCGCAACTGGGCCCGTATCCAGAAGGAGTACGGCGTCTGAGACGACGTGAGCGCGCCGCGCGCCGGGCCTTGGGGTCGGGCACGCGGCGTGCTTCGTCAGACCCGTGCACCGACATGAAGGAGTTGAAGTGGCACAGCTGAACGTCGACCTCGTGGCGGCGGACCGCAAGATCTGGTCGGGGGACGCGCGCGCCGTGAGCGCGCCCGCCGCCGACGGTGAGATCGGTATCCTCGTGAACCACTCGCCCCTCCTGTCCGTCCTCGGTGAGGGCACCGTGCGGATCACCGGCGCGAACGGCGAGAAGGTCGCCGTGAAGGTCACCGGTGGGTTCCTCTCGGTGGACTCCAACCAGGTCATGCTCGTGGTGGACGACGCAGAGGTGCTCGACGGCGCCGGCGTCTCCGGCCACTGACGGGCTCAGGTAGCACACGTGCCGCTCCCCGCCTGGATCGCGATCGGACTGCTTCTCGCAGTCGCGCTCGTGGTCGGGCTGGGAGCGTTGCGTCTTCGGGCCATCTCCCACCGGGTGGGGTCCTTCGAGTGCAGCGCCCGCCCCGCAGGGGACGGGCAGGCGTCCTGGTCGCTGGGGATCGCGCACTACGGCGTGGGACGCATCGACTGGTGGCGCTGCTGGTCCCTGTCTCTGCGTCCGTCCCGCTCGTGGCGGCGTCAGGACCTCGTGATCGTCTCGCGCCGCCCCCTGGACGGGGACCGCGACCTCTTCCTCGTGGAGTGCTCGTACGAGGACGTCCGGTTCGAGCTGACGATGTCTAGCGGCGCGTACGCCGGCCTCGCGTCGTGGCTCGAGGCTGCGCCCCCCGGCCGTCGCGGCGTGGTGGTCTGAGCCCGGCTGCGTGGCGCGGCGGGATGCTAGCGTCGCCCGTGGACGTCGTCCCGGGCCGGGGCTCTCGGCCACGAGAGGCCGTCCGCGCTGTCCCGCCGCCACCTTCTGTCCCCGTCTGAGGAGTTCTTCGTGCGTCTCGTGGTCGCCCAGTGCTCGGCTCACTACACCGGCCGGCTCTCGGCCCACCTCCCGCTCGCGACTCGCGTGCTGCTCGTCAAGGCAGACGGCAGCGTGCTGCTGCACTCGGACGGCGGCTCGTACAAGCCCCTCAACTGGATGAGCCCGCCGTGCTCGATGGCGGTCTCGGAGCCTGACGAGTCGGCGCGCGAGCGTGGCGTGACCCAGGTCTGGGCGGTCCAGCACGCGAAGAGCGACGACCGCCTCGAGATCGAGCTGTACGAGGTCCTGCACGACTCGGCCCACGACCTGGGCGTGGACCCGGGCCTGATCAAGGACGGGGTCGAGGCGCACCTGCAGGAGATGCTCGCCGCCCAGATCCAGCTCCTGGGGACGGGGCACACGCTGATCCGCCGCGAGTACCCGACGGCGATCGGCCCGGTCGACATCCTGGCCCGGGACAAGGACGGTGCGACGGTCGCGGTCGAGATCAAGCGTCGGGGTGACATCGACGGTGTCGAGCAGCTCACGCGCTACCTGGACCTGCTGAACCGGGACCCGCTCCTGGCGCCGGTGCGGGGCGTGTTCGCTGCGCAGGAGATCAAGCCGCAGGCGCGTGTCCTGGCGACGGACCGGGGGATCGGGTGCCTGGTCCTGGACTACGACGCGATGCGCGGGGTCGACGACGTGGACTCGCGCCTGTTCTAGGTCGCCTCGCGGCGGTCGCCTCGCCGCGATCGCGGCCCGGTGGTCGCGTGCCCGTGGTCGCGCAGAGGGTCCTGGTCCTTCGGCGGCGTCGTCGTGAATGCTGCCCGTCCGGCCGTCGTGGCTGGGCGGGCTCTTCTCGTGCTATGTTTTTGAACATGTTCAAAAACTCTCGCGGGCTACGGCGGAGCGCGTGACCGCGCCGTCGCCCGGTGCGGTCCCGGCCGCCACGCCCAAGTCCGTGCAGACCCGCGCCAGGGTCCTCGACGCGGCGCTCGGGATGCTGCGCGAGCAGGGCTACGAGGCGACGACCATGCGCGCGATCGCCACCCGGGCCGGGGTGAGCACCGGCAACGCGTACTACTACTTCCCGTCCAAGGACCACCTGGTCCAGGAGCTCTACGTCGACGTCCAGCGGGCGCACCGGCGGGCCGTGGACGATGCGCTCGTGCAGGGTGGGACGCTCGCCGCGCGACTGCGCCTCGTGCTCGACGCGGGGATCGACGTGTTCACGCCCTACCACTCGTTCGCCGCCGAGTTCGTCTCGGTCGCGATCCGTCCTGGCGCTGCGGCCAACCCCTTCAGCGACGCCTCGCGCGAGGCGCGCGAGCTCTCGCTCGCGATCTTCGAGGACGTCGTCGCGGGGGCCTCGCCCGCGGTGCCCGCCGCGCTGCGGGCACAGCTCCCCGAGCTGCTGTGGCTCGCGAACCTCGGGGTGACGCTCTTCTGGGTCCAGGACTCGTCGTCGGGCACCGCGCGGACGCGGCGCCTCGTCGCCGGGGCCAGCCCGATCGTCGGCACGCTCGTCCGGCTCTCCCGCCTCCCGGTGGCGCGCAAGGTCGTCGACGACGTCCTGCGCCTGACCGCGTCGCTCAGGACCTGACGTGAGCCCCGCGACCGCGGTCCTCGTGGATCTCGTGGTGGCCTTCGGGCTCGTGGTGGTGCTCCCGCTCGGGCTGACCCTGCTCGGGCCGCGCACGGTCCCGGGGGCGGGCAGCGTGTGGTGGCCCGTGGCAGGAGCCGTCGCGGCCGCAGGGTCCTGGCTCCCGCGGGGGCCGCTCGCACAGGCGACGACGGCGCCGTTCCTGGTGGCGTCCGCGGTCCTGGCGGTCGCGGCGGTTCGCGTCGCCCTTCCCGGCCCGACGGCGCCTCGACCGCCCGAGGTGCGGCTCGCCGTCGGCGTCGCTCTCGTCATGCCGGGGGTCGGTGCAGCGGCGATGCTCGCCGACCGTGGGGGCTGGGGCCTCCTCGGGTTCTCGGGGACGTACCTGACGCTGACCGTGCCGCACATGCTCTTCGCGGGTTTTGCGGCGGCGCTCGTCGCCGGGCTGGCCGCCGGCCTCAGCGGCAGACGCCCCGAGGCCGGCCGAACGGGGCCCTCGACCGTTGCGCGCGTCGGCGCGGCCGGGGTGCCGCTGGGGACCGGCCTGGTCCTGGTCGGGTACTTCGTCGGGAACGTCGCCGAGCTGGTCGGTGCGCTCGTGCTGACGGGCGCGCTCTGGTGCACCGCCTGGGCCGTGCTCGGCATCCCGGCCCGGCGGGCCGCGCGGGCGCTCCTCGTGGCGGGCTCCGTCGCGGTCGTGGCGTCGATGCTGCTCGCAGTCTGGTGGGCCGTCGGTGAGGCCACGGGGGTGCCGCACCCGAGCATCGGGCAGATGGCGGCGACGCACGGCGTCGCGAACGCGCTCGGCTTCGCCCTGTGCACGGTGCTCGGCCTGCGGCTCGCCCGGGGCGGAGCGAACCCGGGGGGCCGGGCTCCGGTGCTGCAAGATCACGACCTCTCGGCACACAGACCCAGCAGGAGCCCAGGACGGAGACAGGCATGACGCAGCCCCGCACGACCTACCCCGAGGTGGGAGCCACCCGGTCCGCAGAGCTACCAGCAGGCTATGCGCACCTGCGGTTGCGCCACCGGATCTCCGAGCGGCCCTGCTCGGTCGACGAGCTCGGTCGCCTCGGCGAGCTGCTCCTGACCTGGCAGGTGCACGCCCGTGCGCGCGTGCAGATCGTGACCTCGGCCCCCGTCGCCGAGCCCGGTGGGCTCGTGACGACGCGGCTGGGCCTCGGGCCCGTCCGTCTCAGCGAACCGTGCGAGATCGTGTGGGTCGAGCGCGAGGAGCAGCGGATCGGCTTCGGCTACGGAACCCTGCCGGGGCACGTGTTCGTGGGGGAGGAGTCGTTCGTGCTCGAACGCGACGCGGCGGGCGACGTGTGGTTCGTCGTGGACGTCTTCAGCAACCCTGCGGTCCGGTGGGTCTCGATGGTCCGCCTCCTGGTCCCGACGTTCCAGCGGCTGTACATCGGGCACCTCGCACGGGCGGCGGGCCGACTCCTGCGCGACCTCTGACGGTTGCGTCTCATCACTCGGCCCACCTCGAGGGTCCTCTCGACCATTCGTGCGTCGTCCGAACGAAGTACGCAAGAATGAGGCCATGACGTCGAACCCCGCCCCGCTGTCGTCCGCCTCCACGCCTGCGTCCTCGTCGGGGGAGGCGCCGCCCGCCGGGCGGACCGCCGTGCGGGGCCGGGTCGTGACCCCGCAGGAGGTGATCGAGGACGGCGTCGTGGTCCTCGACGGTCCGGCGATCGCGTGGGTCGGCGAACGTCGGGACGCCGCTGCGGCCGGATACGCGGCCGAGGTCGAGGCTGCGGCCGAGCCCGCCGAGGGGCAGGTCGTCCTGCCGGGCCTCGTGGAGGTGCACAACCATGGTGGTGGAGGTGCGAGCTTCCCCGACGCTGCCGACGCGCAGGAGGCCCTCGTCGCGGTCCGCGAGCACCGCCGCCACGGGACCACGAGCCTGGTCGCGTCGCTCGTGACCGCCGAGCGCGAGACCCTGCTGCGCCGGGTCGCGACGCTCGCCGAGCTCGGGGACGCGGGCGAGATCGCGGGCATCCACCTGGAAGGACCGTTCCTGTCCGAGGTGCGCTGCGGCGCGCAGAACCCGCACGACATGCTCGCGGGAGACCCCGACCTGGTCCGGGCGATCGCCGAGGCCGGGCGCGGGCACGTCCGCACCATGACCTTCGCCCCTGAGGTCCCGGGCAACACGGGGCCGGGCGGGGTCGTCGAGACCCTGGTCGAGGTCGGCGCGGTTCCCTCGGTCGGGCACACCGACGCGTCGTCGGAGCAGACCGATGCCGCGATCGCCGAGGGGGTCGCGGCGCTCGCCGCGCGTCGGGCCGCACTCGTCGCGGCGGGGGAGCAGATGGGTCCTGCGCCCCGCGTGACCGCGACGCATCTCTTCAACGGCATGCGCCCGCTGCACCACCGCGCCCCCGGGCCCATCGCCGCGTGCCTCGCGGCCGCGGCGCGCGGCGACCTCGTGGTCGAGCTCGTCGCGGACGGCACCCACCTCGCGGCCGGGACGGTCCGCAGCGTGTTCGAGCTCGTCGGGCCGGACGCGATCGTGCTCGTCACGGACGCGATGGCGGCCGCGGGCATGGCCGACGGCACGTACCAGCTCGGTCCGATGGCGGTCACGGTCGCCGACGGCGTCGCGCGCCTCGACGACGGGACGCCCGAGGGGTCGATCGCCGGGGGGACGTTCCACCTGCTCGACGTGGTGCGCGCGACCGTGGGCTTCGGCATCCCGCTGGTCGATGCCGTCAAGGCGGCGTCGCTGACGCCGGCCGGTGTGCTCGGGCGCGCGGACATCGGCGCGCTGGAGGCCGGTCGTCGGGCGGACGTCGTCGTGACCGACGCAGACCTCCACCCGGTCGGCGTCTGGCGTGGTGGAGCGTTGGTCACCGACTGACCCCGAGAGATCCTGGCGGACGTCGCCTGACCTGCGACGACGCCCGAACGGCGGCCCGGCCCGAGCG
>NZ_JACSQQ010000001.1:29517-36476 GCF_014836555.1 Oerskovia rustica | reverse complement strand
GCTCGGCGCCGGGCCGCCGTCGTTCGCGGGAGAGGGGTTGACGGATCGCAATAGTTCAGTCAATACTCGTATTCAATCGAAGCGCTTCGACGAAGCGCTTCGACGATTCGATCCCCGAGGGCGGGGCCGACCACGAGGAGGTGGCGAGATGGTGACCATGCAGGACGTGGCCGCGCGGGCGAACGTGTCGCTCAGCACGGTGTCGTACGCGCTCAACGGGACGCGCAAGATCTCCGACGAGACACGCGCCCGGATCGAGGCGGCCATGACGGACCTCGGGTACCACCGCAACGCCATGGCTCGGGGGCTCGCCTCGCGCCGGAGCCACGTCCTCGCCCTGATCTTCCCCGCGACCGAGACCGGGATCGGTGGGACCGTCTCGGAGTTCGTCACGAGCGCCGCCGCTGCCGCTCGCGAGGCCGGGTACCACCTGGTGCTCTGGCCCTTCGCGGCCCACGAGGCCACCGAGATCCGCGACCTGACGCAGCAGGGCATGGCCGACGGGGTCCTGCTCATGGAGGTCCGGCTCGACGACCCGCGCGTCGAGGTGCTCCACGAGGCCGGCGTGCCCTACACGATGATCGGACGCACGCGGGAGCTCGAGGGTCGCCCGTACGTCGACATCGACTTCGCCGCGACGACCGAGGCCGCCGTGGAGCACCTCGCCGCGCTGGGCCACCGGCGGATCGCGTTCATCAACCACTCGGCCGAGAGCGCCGCGGCGGGCTACGGCCCGACCCTGCGTGCCGACGAGGGGTTCGCCGCGGCCATGGAGCGCCGCGGGCTCGTGGGGAGAAGCCTCCTGTGCGACGAGACGGCCGAGGCCGGGCGCGCCGCCGTCGGCGAGCTGCTCGAGCAGGACCCGTCGCTCACCGCGTTCGTCACGATGAACGAGATCGCGACGTTCGGCGTCATGTCGGGCCTGCAGGCGCGCGGGCTCTCGGTCCCGGGCGACGTCTCGGTGCTCGGCATCGTCAGCTCGCCCGGCGTCGGTGCGATGAGCACACCCCCCTTGACCACCATGCACGCACCGGGCGCCGAGCTCGGGCGGCTCGGTGTGCAGTCCCTGGTGGCGCGGATCGACGACGCAGGCAGGGCGCACGCGCCCGTCCTCGTCCCGTGCGACCTCGAGGCCGGCGCGAGCGTCGGCCCCGCCCCTGTCCGGGGGCCCTGACCCCGGGTGCTCGACCCCGACCGCGGCCTCGATCCCGAGGCGCCGAGGTCACGACCGGCGGTCCGCCGGTGCACGTCCGCCGGTCTCGCCGGTGCAGGACCAGACGATCGGCGCTGGCGCCGACGCTCAATGATGAGGAGAGAGTCATGTTGCGTACACGGAAGCCTCTTGTCGCTGCCTTGGTAGCGCTCCCACTCGCCCTGGCGGGCTGTGCGGGAGGAGGGAGCGGCGGAGGGGACTCCGACGACAAGACCCTCACGATCTGGCACTACGAGTCGGAGACGTCGGCCATGGGCCAGGCCTGGGCCAAGGCGATCGAGATCTTCGAGGACGAGAACCCCGACGTCACGGTCGACGTCCAGAAGCAGACGTTCGAGCAGATCCAGAAGAACGCGAAGATCGTGCTCACGGGCGACGACGTGCCCGACGTCATGGAGTACAACAAGGGGAACGCGACCGCCGGGCAGCTCGCGTCGCAGGGCCTGCTGACGCCCCTGACCGACGCGGCCAAGGAGCGCGGCTGGGACACCACCCTCAGCGGGTCGCTCCAGACCACCGCGACGTACGACGAGAACGGCCTCATGGGGTCGGGCGAGTGGTACGGGGTGCCGAACTACGGCGAGTTCGTGGGCGTCTACTACAACAAGGACATGTTCGCGCAGTACGGCGTCCAGGTCCCGACGACGCTCGCCGAGCTCGAGACCGCGATGGCGACCTTCCAGGCCGCCGGCGTCACCCCGCTCGCCGAGGCCGGCGCCGAGTACCCGCTCGGGCAGCTCTGGTACGAGCTCGTCCTCGCGAACGCGGACCAGGACTTCGTCGACGCCTACCAGCTGTTCGACGGTGACGTCGACTTCCAGGGCCCCGAGATGACCGAGGCCACCGAGACCCTCGCCGACTGGATCGACAAGGGCTACATCGCCTCCGATTCCGCCGCTCTCACGGCCGAGGACATGGGCGTCTCGTTCATCAACGGCACCTACCCGATGATGGTCTCCGGCTCGTGGTGGTTCGGGCGCATCGTCGACGAGATGGACGCCGACTGGGGCCAGTTCAACTTCCCGGGCAACACGCTGCAGGTGGGGTCGTCGGGCAACCTGTGGGTCGTCCCGACCAACGCCGACTCCAAGTCGCTCGCCGAGGAGTTCATCGACATCACGCTGCGCCCCGAGGTGCAGAACATCCTGGGCGAGGCGGGCGGGCTGCCCGTCGCGGGTGACGTCTCGGCGATCACGGACGAGCGCACCCAGGCCCTCACGCAGAACTTCAACGACATCCTGGCTGCCGACGGCCTCGCGTTCTACCCCGACTGGCCCGTCGCGGGCTACTACGACGTGCTCGTGAGCCAGCTCCAGTCGCTCGTCAACAAGTCCAAGACCCCGGCCGAGGTCCTCGACGGCCTGTCCGGCCCGTACGAGGAGGGCAAGGCGGACCTGCTCGAAGGCTGATCCGCAGCGCAGGGACCCGGTGGGCGGGCGACCACCCGCCCACCGGGGCCGAGGACCCGACGACGAGGAAAGACCATGAGCACTGTCAAGACGCCGGCCCCTGCGGTCGAGCGAGCACGAGCCGCGCGCTCGCGGCGCAGCAGACCCCGCTGGGTGGGGTACCTGCCCTACCTGATCCCGGGAGCGGTCGCCTTCACGGTGGTCATCCTGATCCCGTTCGCCACGAACGTGTACTACAGCCTCTTCAAGTGGAAGGGCGGTATGGCCCCGAAGAAGTTCGTCGGGCTCGACAACTACGCCGCCCTCATGGCCGACGAGCAGTTCTGGACCTCGTTCCGGAACTCGGTCGCGATGATCCTCGCGATGGTCGTGGTCCCGACGATCATCGGCCTCGTGCTGGCGGCCGTCCTGTTCGACTACCTCGGACGCCGGTTCGGGGGCGGTGTCGCGGCCTTCCTGCGCGCGACCTACTACCTGCCGCAGATCCTGCCGGTCGCGGTCGCGGGCGTGCTGTGGAACTGGATCCTCAACTCCCAGACCGGCGCGCTCAACGTGGTCCTGCGCTCGATCGGGTTCGAGACCCCGCCCAACTGGCTCGGGTCCACGACCACGGCGCTGCCCACGGTCATGGCCGTCCTGGTCTGGGTCCAGATCGGCTACCCGGTCGTGATCTTCATGTCGGCGCTCCAGCGGGTCGACCCCGAGCTGTACGAGGCGGCCGAGCTCGACGGCGCCGGGTGGTGGCGCCGGTTCGGCGCGATCACGATGCCGCAGATCCGCCCCGAGACGTTCGTGGTGGTCCTGACCTGCACGGTCGCGGCGCTCAAGGTCTTCGGCCCGATCTACGTGCTGACCCGTGGCGGCCCGGAGAGCTCGACGCTCGTGCCCAGCTACTACTCGTACCTCAACTTCTTCGACAAGTCGAAGGTCGGCTACGGCGCTGCCGTGGCCACCGTCCTGACGCTGGTGATCGTCGTGGTCGCCCTCGTCATCCTCGCCCTGCAGGCCCGCGCCGAGCGCCGTGAAGAAGGAGGCCGCTGATGGCCACCGACACGTTGTCCCCGTCCGTCGACGAGACCACGGGGGACCAGGTCCTGCGGGCCACGCGCCCCGACCAGCGGCACCGTCGGGGGATCGGGCGCTGGTTCGTGCTCGCCGCCGCCGCGCTGTTCGCGCTCCTGATGCTCGCCCCGTTCGTCATCATGCTCCTCAACGCGTTCAAGTCGCCCGCGGAGTACTCGCAGGACGGGCCGCTGAGCTGGCCGACGCACCTGTACTTCGACGGGGTCGTGGCGTTCTGGGAGCGGGTCGACTTCCCGCAGAAGCTGCTCAACTCGATCTGGATCTCGGCCGCCGTGGCGATCGGGGGCACGCTGCTCTCGCTGCTCAACGCCTACGCGATCGGCGTCGGGAGGGTCAAGGGCCGCCTGTGGATCATCATGCTGTTCCTGCTCGCGAACATGCTGCCGCAGGAGGCCCTGGTCTACCCGCTGTTCACCATGGCGCAGCAGGTCGGCCTGTCGAACTCCCAGTGGTCCGTGATCATCATCTTCACGGTCATCCAGTCGGCGTTCGGCACGTACCTCCTGTCGTCGGTGCTGGGCACCTTCCCGCCCGCGCTGCTCGAGGCCGCGGCGCTCGACGGCGCCACGCGCTGGCAGATCCTGTGGAAGATCGTCTTCCCTGTCGTGCGCCCGACGCTCTCGGTCCTGATGATCTTCTTCTTCATCTGGACCTGGAACGAGTTCTTCATCCCGCTGGTCATGCTGACGACCAACGCGACACAGACGATCCCGATCGCGCTGGCCTCGCTCCAGGGCGACCGGATGATGGACGCCACGACGACCAACGCGGGTGCGCTGGTCTCGCTCGTCCCCGCCGTCATCTTCTTCCTGATCTTCCAGCGCACCCTGACGCGAGGCGTCACGGCCGGCGCCGTGAAGTGATCGCACCTACCCCGAAGGAACCGAGCACCCATGAAGTTCACCGACGGCTACTGGCAGGTCCGTGACGGCTTCTCGCCGCTCCACCCGGCCCAGGTCGACGACGTCCGCGCGGACCCCGCGGCGGGCACGATGACGGTGTACGCCCCGACCGCCGTGATCCGGCGTCGTGGCGACACGCTCAACCGGCCGCTCCTGACGGTCACCTACTCGTCGCCCGCACCGGGGGTGATCGGCGTGCGGATCGAGCACCTGAGCGGCGGGGTGCGGCGTGGTCCGCACTTCGACCTCCACCGCGAGGAGGGCTTCCGCCCCGAGATCTCGGTCGACGACGCCGCGGGCGTGCTGCGCTCGGGGCCGCTCGCGGTGCGGGTGCACCGGGACGGCGGCTGGCGCGTCGACGTCGAGCAGGACGGGCAGGTCGTGACGTCGAGCCTGCACAAGGCCGTGGGCGCGGTCCAGGCCGACGCCGCGCACGGGGGTGCGCACTTCGTGCACGAGCAGCTGAGTCTCGCGCCGGGCGAGCAGCTGTACGGGCTGGGGGAGCGGTTCGGGCCGTTCGTCAAGAACGGGCAGGCGGTCGACATCTGGAACGCCGACGGCGGGACGTCGAGCGAGCAGGCGTACAAGAACGTGCCGTTCTACGTGAGCAGCCGCGGGTACGGCGTGTTCGTCGACCACCCCGAGCTCGTGTCGTTCGAGGTCGCCTCGGAGATCAACACGCGGGCGCAGTTCTCGGTCGAGGGGCAGTCGCTCCAGTACTACCTGGTCGCGGGCCCTACGCCCAAGGAGGTCCTGACGCGGTACACCGCGCTGACGGGACGCCCCGCGCGCGTCCCGGGCTGGTCGTTCGGGCTGTGGCTCACGACGTCCTTCACGACGAGCTACGACGAGCAGACCGTGAGCGGGTTCATCGACGGGATGGCCGAGCGGGACCTGCCGCTGTCGGTCTTCCACTTCGACTGCTTCTGGATGCGCGAGTACCAGTGGGTCGACTTCGAGTGGGACCCGCGCACGTTCCCGGACCCCGAGGGCATGCTGGGCCGGCTGAAGGACAAGGGCCTCAAGATCTGCGTGTGGATCAACCCGTACGTCGCGCAGCGCTCGCCGCTGTTCGAGGAGGCCCGCGAGGCGGGGTACCTGCTCCGCACGACCGACGGCGGCGTGTGGCAGTGGGACAAGTGGCAGGCGGGCATGGGCCTGGTCGACTTCACGAACCCCGAGGCGACCGAGTGGTACCTGGGCAAGCTCAAGGACCTGCTCGACCAGGGGGTCGACTGCTTCAAGACCGACTTCGGCGAGCGCATCCCGGTCGACGACGTCGTGTGGTCCGACGGGTCGGACCCCGCGAAGATGCACAACTACTACGCGCAGCTCTACAACGAGGCGGTCTTCCGGCTCCTCGAGCGCGAGCGTGGCGAGGGGGACGCGGTCCTGTTCGCACGGTCGGCGACCGCGGGCGGCCAGCAGCTGCCCGTCCACTGGGGTGGTGACTGCGACTCGACGTACGCGTCGATGGCCGAGTCGCTGCGCGGCGGGCTCTCGCTCGCGATGTCCGGCTTCGGGTACTGGAGCCATGACATCGGGGGTTTCGAGGGGGTCCCGGACCCGGGGGTCTTCAAGCGGTGGCTCGCGTTCGGCCTGCTGTCCTCGCACAGTCGGCTGCACGGCTCGGACTCGGTGCGCGTGCCGTGGGCGTTCGACGAGGAGGCGGTCGACGTCACCCGGCGGTTCACACGGCTCAAGCTCTCGCTCATGCCGTACCTGGCGGGGGTCGCGGAGGAGGCGCACCGGGACGGGATCTCGATGATGCGGCCCATGGTGCTCGAGTTCCCGGGCGACCGCGGTGGCTTCGGGGTCGACACGCAGTACATGCTGGGCGGCTCGTTGCTCGTGGCGCCGGTCTTCACGGCCGAGGGCGACGTCGAGTACTACGTCCCGGAGGGTCGCTGGACGAACCTGCTCGACGGGAGCACCGTCTCGGGTCCGCGGTGGGTGGCGGAGCGTCACGGGTTCGACTCGCTGCCGCTCCTTGTCCGTCCGGGCACCGTGCTGCCGGTCGGCGCGCGTACCGACCGCCCCGACTACGAGTGGGCGGACGCCGTGACCCTGCGCCTGTTCGAGCTGCCCGACGGCCACGACTCGACGACCACCGTGCCGTCAGAGACGGGGGCGGCCACGACGTTCCGCACCGTCCGTGAGGGGGCGCGGGTCACGGTCACCTCGGACGACGCCCGCGCACCGTGGGCCGTGCAGCTCGGCGACCAGGTGGCCCGGGCGCAGGGCGCGGGCAGCGTCGAGCTGTCCGTCTGACGCTCGTCCCGCGCCACGCGGCGGGGGAGCGGGCGAGGGTGGGGGGGGGGGGGGGGGGGGGGGGGGGGGGGGGGGGGGGGG
>NZ_JACSQQ010000001.1:14720-29507 GCF_014836555.1 Oerskovia rustica | reverse complement strand
CCCCCCCCCCCCCCCCCCCCCCCCCCCCCCCCCCCCCCCACCACCTGCCCTCGACGTCGCCCGGCAGCGTGGGTACGCTGATCGAATCGATACGTGAGAGCGCTTCCACGCTCCGTCAGACCATCCACCCGACGACCGACCGAAGGAACACCGTGAGCACCGTCGCCACCCGGCAGGACGCCGACCCCGCACCGTCCACAGCGCAGCCGCCCGCACGGCGGGCCTTCCCGACCGACTTCCTCTGGGGATCGGCCACCGCTGCCTACCAGATCGAGGGAGCCGCCGCCGAGGGCGGCCGCGGCCCCTCCATCTGGGACACCTACTCCCACACGCCCGGCCGCACCCTGAACGGCGACACCGGGGACGTCGCCGACGACCACTACCACCGGTGGGCCGAGGACGTGCAGCACATCAAGGAGCTCGGGCTCGGGGCGTACCGCTTCTCCATCTCCTGGTCGCGCGTCCAGCCCGGCGGGACAGGGGAGTTCAACCCCGAGGGCATCGCGTTCTACTCGCGGCTCGTGGACGCGCTCCTCGAGGCCGGGGTCAAGCCCGTCGTGACGCTCTACCACTGGGACCTCCCGCAGGAGCTCGAGGACCGTGGCGGCTGGGCGAACCGCGAGACCGCCTCCGCGTTCGCGGAGTACGCGCGTCGGATGGCCCGCGAGCTCGGCGACCGCATCGACGTGTGGACCACGCTCAACGAGCCCTGGTGCTCGGCCTACCTCGGCTACGGGTCGGGCGTGCACGCCCCCGGCCGCACCGAGCCCGTCGCGGCGCTCGCGGCCGTGCACCACCTCAACCTCGCTCACGGGCTCGCGTGCCGCGCGATCCGTGACGAGCTGGGCGAGGACGCCAAGACCTCGGTGACCCTCAACCTGCACGTCATCCGGCCCGACGACCCCACCTCGGACGCAGACCTCGACGCCGTGCGGAAGATCGACGCGCTCGCCAACCGGGCGTTCCTCGGCCCGCTGCTCGACGGCGCCTACCCCGCGGACCTGCTCGCGGATACCGCGCACGTCAGCGACTGGTCGTTCGTCCAGGACGGCGACCTGGAGCTCGTGCGCCAGCCGCTGTCGATCCTCGGCGTCAACTACTACTCGACCGTGCGCGTCCGGCACTTCGCCGGGAACGGTGAGCGGTCCGAGAGCGACGGCCACGGCGCGTCGAGCCACAGCCCGTGGATCGGGGTCGACGACGTCGAGTTCGTCCAGCAGCCCGGCCCCTACACGGCGATGGGCTGGAACATCGAGCCCGCGGGCATGACCGAGCTGCTGCTCTCGGTGCACCAGGCCTACCCCGACCAGCCGCTCATGGTCACCGAGAACGGTGCGGCCTTCGACGACGAGGTCAGCGTCGACGCCGACGGGACCGCCCGGGTCCACGACGACCGCCGCGTGGCGTACCTGCACGACCACATCGACGCGGTCGGGGCCGCGATCGACGCAGGCGCCGACGTGCGCGGGTACTTCGCGTGGTCGCTGCTCGACAACTTCGAGTGGGGCTACGGCTACGACCGCCGCTTCGGGATCATCCGGGTCGACTACGACACGCTCGAGCGGACGTGGAAGGACTCGGCCCACTGGTACCGCCGGCTCGCGACGACGTCGGTGCTGCCCGGGGTCGACGAGGTCTGACCCCGACGGCACGTCCCGACCGCGGACGTCCGGGCCTTCCTGAGAGGGGAAGGCCCGGACGTCGTGCGCTGTGCCCCGGACGGTGCCGACGGGGAGCCGGTGATCTTTGTCGCAGCCCGACCGGATCCGCGCGACACGCCGAGCGGACACGACACGCCTGAGAATTTTCTGCCCGGCTTGTCCGCTTCGCGGTGTGCTGGTCGCGGCCCGACGATGCGGTTCGACGACCCTCGTGAGTCGACCACGAGGGCGGACCGGCTCCCCACAGCGTGTGGACGACGATCCTCCACAGCCTGTGGAGAAGTCGCCGGGGCCGCGAGAGCGTGCGGATCGAGGTGCGGACGAGCGGTGGACGACGACGTCCGGCGGGTCCTGTCAGTGCCTCCTGGGAGGATGGATCCGTACTTGTAGCACACTCCGAGGGGCCCCGAGGATGAGGCGACCAGAATCACCCGACCACGACATCTAGTGCCGAGCGCCAAGCCCGCCCACTAGGTATAGTGGTCAGCACCAGGGAGCGCATCATCTCCTCGGGCACATCACACGATCGTAGTTCCACCAGTGTTCTTCGAGGTCAGGACCCTTCGCGGAGTCCACCCGAGACCCGTGGAAGACCGATCCCCTACACGAGGAGACTGACCAGATGAGCATCACGGTCTACAGCAAGCCGGCTTGCGTTCAGTGCGACGCGACCTACCGCGCCCTCGACAAGAAGGGCATCGAGTACTCGGTCGTGGACATCAGCCAGGACGCCGAGGCGCTCGAGCTGGTCCGCGGCCTCGGCTACCTGCAGGCACCCGTCGTCATCGCGGGCGACGACCACTGGTCGGGCTTCCGCCCCGACCAGATCAACGCACTCGCGGCGAAGGTCGCTCCCGTCGCCTGAGCAGCTCGTCCCTCCGGTCCCCGCTGCGAGGTGTGACATGGGATCGCTCGTCTACTTCTCCAGCGTCTCGGACACCACGCACCGGTTCGTCCAGAGGCTGGGCCTCGAGGACCGCGGCCAGTCGGTCCACCGCATCCCGCTGCGACCCAAGGACGAGTTCCTGCGGGTCGACGAGCCGTACGTCCTGATGATCCCGACGTACGGCGGCGGCAACGAGGGCGGGGCAGTGCCCCGCCAGGTCATCAAGTTCTTGAACGACGCACACAACCGGTCGTTGATCCGCGGCGTGATCGCCGCGGGCAACACCAACTTCGGCGCTGCCTACTGCATCGCCGGCGACATCATCTCCTCGAAGTGCCAGGTGCCCTACCTGTACGCCTTCGAGCTTCTTGGAACAGCCGAGGACGTCGAGCGCGTCCGCGACGGATTGGGACGATTTTGGCAACGACAGTCACGGATTCCAGCGTGAGCACGGTGGCTGCGGGAGTCGAGCTCGACTACCACGCACTCAACGCGATGCTCAACCTGTACGGCCCCGACGGCGAGATCCAGTTCGACAAGGACCGCCAGGCTGCGCGCCAGTACTTCCTGCAGCACGTGAACCAGAACACGGTCTTCTTCCACAGCCTCGAGGAGAAGCTCGACTACCTGGTCGAGAACAAGTACTACGACCCCGCGGTCCTCGCCAAGTACGACCGCGCCTTCGTCAAGTCGCTCTTCGAGTTCGCGTACTCCAAGAAGTTCCGCTTCGACACGTTCCTCGGTGCGTTCAAGTACTACACCTCGTACACGCTCAAGACGTTCGACGGCAAGCGGTACCTCGAGCGCTTCGAGGACCGCGTGTCCATGGTCGCGCTCGGCCTCGCGGACGGCAACGAGCAGACCGCGCTCGACATCGTCGAGGAGATCGTCGCAGGCCGCTTCCAGCCCGCGACCCCGACGTTCCTCAACATCGGCAAGGCGCAGCGCGGCGAGCCCGTGTCCTGCTTCCTGCTGCGCATCGAGGACAACATGGAGTCCATCGCGCGCGGCATCAACTCCGCGCTGCAGCTCTCCAAGCGCGGCGGCGGCGTCGCCCTGCTCCTGAGCAACATCCGTGAGCACGGCGCCCCGATCAAGCACATCGAGAACCAGTCCTCGGGCGTCATCCCCGTGATGAAGCTCCTCGAGGACTCCTTCTCCTACGCGAACCAGCTCGGGGCCCGCCAGGGTGCCGGTGCCGTCTACCTGCACGCGCACCACCCCGACATCATGCGGTTCCTCGACACCAAGCGTGAGAACGCCGACGAGAAGATCCGCATCAAGACGCTGTCCCTCGGCGTCGTCATCCCCGACATCACGTTCGACCTGGCGAAGAAGAACGAGGACATGTACCTCTTCTCGCCGTACGACGTCGAGCGCGTCTACGGCAAGCCCTTCGCCGACATCTCGGTCTCGGAGAAGTACGACGAGATGGTCGACGACGCACGCATCCGCAAGACCAAGATCAAGGCGCGCGAGTTCTTCCAGACCCTCGCCGAGCTCCAGTTCGAGTCCGGCTACCCGTACGTCATGTTCGAGGACACGGTGAACAAGGCGAACCCCATCAAGGGCCGCATCACCCACTCGAACCTGTGCTCCGAGATCCTCCAGGTCTCGACGCCCTCGACGTACAACGAGGACCTGTCGTACGACCACGTCGGCCGCGACATCTCGTGCAACCTGGGCTCGCTCAACATCGCCAAGACGATGGACTCGCCGGACTTCGCCAAGACGATCGACACCGCGATCCGTGCCCTGACGGCCGTGTCCGACCAGACGAGCATCGAGTCCGTCCCGTCGATCAAGCGTGCCAACGAGTCCGGCCACGCGATCGGCCTCGGGCAGATGAACCTGCACGGCTACCTCGCACGTGAGCGCGTGTTCTACGGCTCCGATGAAGGCATCGACTTCACGAACATCTACTTCTACACCGTGGCCTACCACGCGATCGCCGCGAGCAACCGTCTCGCGATCGAGCGCGGCCGTGCGTTCGGCGGGTTCGAGGACTCGACGTACGCCTCGGGCGAGTACTTCGAGAAGTACACGACCCAGGTGTGGGAGCCCGCGACGCCGCGCGTCAAGGAGCTGTTCGAGACCGCCGGCGTGCACATCCCCACGCAGGAGGACTGGAAGGCGCTCGCCGCGTCCGTCAAGGAGCACGGCATCTACAACCAGAACCTCCAGGCCGTCCCGCCGACCGGCTCGATCTCCTACATCAACAACTCGACGTCGTCGATCCACCCGGTCGCCTCGAAGATCGAGATCCGCAAGGAGGGCAAGATCGGGCGCGTCTACTACCCGGCTCCCTACCTGACGAACGACAACCTGGAGTACTACCAGGACGCGTACGAGATCGGCTACGAGAAGATCATCGACACGTACGCCGCGGCGACGCAGCACGTGGACCAGGGCCTGAGCCTCACGCTGTTCTTCAAGGACACCGCGACCACGCGCGACGTCAACCGTGCGCAGATCTACGCCTGGCGCAAGGGCATCAAGACCTTGTACTACATCCGCCTGCGTCAGCTCGCGCTCGAGGGCACCGAGGTCGAGGGTTGCGTCTCCTGCATGCTGTGATCGTCCTCGTCGCCTGAGGGCGACGTCCACGGGAGGGGCGCCGGTCTTCCCGGGCCGCTCGTGCCTCGCGGCCCCCGCCAGGCCCGCCCACGACCGGCGCCCCTCCCGTTCCCGCCGCCCGCAGGACCCCTCGTCTCGTCGCTGGCACCGTGCTGAGAAAGAAGAAGAACGACATGTCACCCACTGGCAAGCTGAAGCTCATCGATCGCGTGTCCGCGATCAACTGGAACCGTCTCGAGGACGACAAGGACGCCGAGGTCTGGGACCGGCTCGTCGGGAACTTCTGGCTCCCCGAGAAGGTGCCGGTCTCCAACGACATCCAGAGCTGGGCCACGCTCACCGAGGAGGAGAAGACGCTCACCATGCGCGTCTTCACCGGCCTCACGCTCCTGGACACCATCCAGGGCACCGTGGGCGCCGTGTCGCTCATCCCGGACGCGATCACCCCGCACGAGGAGGCCGTGTACACCAACATCGCCTTCATGGAGTCCGTGCACGCCAAGAGCTACTCGTCGATCTTCTCGACGCTGTGCTCGACGCGCGAGATCGACGAGGCGTTCCGCTGGTCGGAGGAGAACCCCAACCTCCAGCGCAAGGCCGAGATCGTCATGGAGTACTACAAGGGCGACTCGCCGCTCAAGCGCAAGGTCGCGAGCACGCTCCTCGAGTCCTTCCTGTTCTACTCGGGCTTCTACCTCCCGATGTACTGGTCGAGCCGGGCCAAGCTCACGAACACCGCTGACCTGATCCGCCTCATCATCCGCGACGAGGCCGTGCACGGGTACTACATCGGCTACAAGTTCCAGAAGGGGCTCGAGAAGCTCAGCCCCGAGGAGCGCGACGAGATGAAGGCCTACACGTACGAGCTGCTCTTCGAGCTCTACGAGAACGAGGTCCAGTACACGGCCGACCTCTACGACGGTGTCGGGCTGACCGAGGACGTCAAGAAGTTCCTGCGCTACAACGCCAACAAGGCCCTCATGAACCTGGGCTACGAGGCGCTGTTCCCCAAGGACGAGACCGACGTCAACCCGGCGATCCTGTCCGCGCTGTCCCCGAACGCCGACGAGAACCACGACTTCTTCTCCGGCTCGGGCTCGTCCTACGTGATCGGCAAGGCCGTGAACACCGAGGACGACGACTGGGACTTCTGATCCCGTCGACCGTGCCCGTCAGGTCCGCGCTCGCGTGAGCCCGCGCTGACCCGGCACCGGCACCGCACCCCTCGAACGACCGACGCCCCGCTGCTCCTCGAAGGAGCGACGGGGCGTCGTCGTGCTCGTGGGGGCGCGTCAGTCGTTCGGCCTCGACATCGCGCCCTCGACCGGAGGCTCGGCCGACCACGGGAACGTGATCCACAGGTCGGTCTCCTTCCAGGCGAAGTCCGGCTGGATGATCGTGCGCGGCTTGGTGTAGAGCACCGCGGAGCGTGCCTCGGTGCCGTGCTCGGCGAGCATGCCCATGACCAGGGCGAGGGTGCGGCCCGAGTCCGCGACGTCGTCGACCACGAGGACCTTCGACCCAGGGAGCTCGGACGTGTCCATGAGCGGGGGCAGGACGCGCGGGTCGGCGAGGGTCTGGCCGATGTCCGTGTAGAACTCGACGTTGAGCGTCCCCACGCCCTTGGTCCCCAGCGCGTACGCCACGGCGCCACCGGGCAGGAGGCCGCCGCGGGCGATGGCGACCACGACGTCGGGCAGGAAGCCGCCGGCCACCACCTGCTCGGCCAGCTGCCTGGACGCGGTGCCGAACAGCTCCCACGTCATGACTTCGCGCTCTGTGCTCATGGGCAGAGCCTAGGTGCTGCACCTGGGGGTCGGCCCGCCGAGGGGCGAGCGCAGGACGGCACGGTCCAGCACACGAGAAAGGCCGCCCCCCGCGAACGGGAGGCGGCCCTTCGGTGAGGCTGAAGAGACTCAGTACGCCGCGAGGATGTCCACGACGAAGACGAGGGTCTCGTTCTGCAGCTCGTGGCCCTCAGAGGCGCCGTAGCCGAGCGACGGCGGGATGACGAGCAGCACCTGGCTGCCGACCGTCTGGCCCGTGAGCCCCTGCGTCCAACCGGCGACCACGCCGTTCAGCGGGAAGGTGGCGGGCGTGCCGCGGTCCCACGAGGAGTCGAACTGCGTGCCGTCGAGCTTCCACCCGGTGTAGTTCGCGATGATCGTCTGGTCGGCGGTCACCTCCGGGCCGGTGCCCTTGATGAGGGGCTGGACGACGAGCTCGGTCGGCGCCGTGTACCCCTCGGGGACGGCGATGCTCGGCTTGCCCGTGTCGTCGAGCGTGACGACGGGGAGCCCGTCGGCCGGGGTCACGGCCTCACCCTCGGCGCGGGTCGGCACGTCGGCCGGGTCCGGCACGTCCTTGGTCTCGACGACCTCGGCGACGGTCACGAGCGTGCCCGAACCGTCGTTCATGGGAGCGGCGAAGAGGAAGCGCGTCCCGACCTTCTTGCCGACGAGGACGTCGAGCAGCTGCGGGTACAGGTTGTCGTCCAGGACGAGTTGCTCGGGGCTGTTCGTGTCCCACGTCGACATCGCCTTGCTGCCGTCGGTCCCCAGGAAGGCCGCAGACTGCATCGAGATCTGCTGTCCCTTGGTGATGGGGTCACCGTCACCCTCGTCGAGCGACCGTGCGGTCGCCGCCGAGACCGTGAACGGCGTCGCGAACTCCACCGTGGGCTCGGCGCCGACGTCCCCGGTGACCTTGACGGCCTCGAGCGCCGCGATGTCCTCTGCGGAGGGCGTCGGGATGTCGGTGGCGGCGGCGTCGGAGGGCGACGGGCTGGCGCCGCCGTCGTTGCCGCTCGCGCAGCCGGAGAGGACCAGGGCGGTCCCCAGGGCGATCGCGACGAGGCCGCGGGAGGTACGGAGCTTCACAGGGATCCTTCGTTCGGGGGTGTCCGCGCACGACCGGTGGCGAGCACGTCGCCGAGCACGGGTTGCAGGCCAGGTAACTCTAGCGCCACTCTCTGGGAGGCCGCTGGGAGGGGCGCCTCGTACGCCGCGAGCAGGGACACGAGCAGGGACAATGGACGGATGCCGTCGAAGCGTCCCTCCCGTCGCCGCCCCTGGGGGGCAGAACCCGCCCCGCTCGACCTGGGCCGTGCCCTGGGCGGGCTGCGCTCGGAGTCGGGGGCCGACGGCGAGTGGTCGGTCCGCACGGTGCGTTCGGGAGACAAGTCCTACGTGTGCCCGGGGTGCCGGCAGACCATCCCGGCGGGCACGAGCCACGTCGTGGCCTGGGCGAACGACTCGATGTTCGGCGCGGCCTCGGCCCTCGAGGACCGCCGGCACTGGCACTCGGGCTGCTGGTCGGCCCGCGAACGTCGGCGCTGACGCGCACGGCACAGCCCCGCACGCGCCGGGCCGTCGTCCGGAGGGACCGGCGGCTAGGCTCGGTCGTGATGAACGCGCACCGTCCCGCTCCAGCGACCGACCACCCCGACGAGCCCGCCGCCCAGGCCGCAGACCAGCCCGCCGCGCCGGCTGCCGCGACGCAGCCCGCACCGCAGGAGCCCCCGGCGGCGCCCACGGCCCCCGAGGGCAGGCCCGCCGATCACGGTGCCCCGATCCGTTCGCTCACGGTGCTGCCGGCCCGCCGCGAGGACGTCGAGCTGCACACCGCGGACGGCCTGACCCTCGTGGGTGAGCTCGCGCTCCCGGCGCACGCGGCGCCGTCGGGCACGCTGATCACGCTGCACCCGCTGCCCACGCACGGCGGCTACATGGACTCCCACGTCTACCGCAAGGCCGCATGGCGCCTGCCCGCGCTCGCTGACCTCGCGGTGCTGCGCTTCAACACCCGGGGGACGTCGTCCCCGCGCGGGACGAGCGAGGGCGCGTTCGACGGCGGCGAGGCCGAGCGCTTCGACGTCGCCGCCGCGATCGAGCTCGCCGAGTTCCACGACCTGCCGAACCGGTGGCTCGTCGGATGGTCGTTCGGGACCGAGATCGCGCTCAAGCACGGCACCGACCCGGGCATCGAGGGCGCGATCCTGCTCTCCCCGCCCCTGCACCGCGCGACCGACGACGACCTGGACCGCTGGGCGGCGTTCGGCAAGCCGCTCGTGGTGCTCGTCCCTGAGCTCGACGACTACCTGCGCCCCGACGAGGCACGCCGCCGGTTCGCGCGCGTGCCCCGGGCCGAGGTCATCGCGGTCGAGGGGGCGAAGCACCTGTGGGTCGGGGAGCCGTCGGTGCGCCGCGTGCTCGACGAGATCGTCGCGCACGTCCTGCCCGGCTTCCCCGTGCCGCTGCCCACGACGTGGGACGCGGCGACCGAGACCGGGACCGACACCGAGTCCACCGACCAGGCCTCCTACGACGCGAGCCGCACGCACGTCCAGCCATCGACGACGGGACAGGAACCATGACCACGACCGACCGAAGCCTCGCCCTCCACACGCTGCGCCACGGCCACGGGCTGCCCGTGCTGCTCGTGCACGGCTTCCCGTTCGACCACCGCATGTGGCTCGACGTCGCCGCCGCCCTGCCGAACGGCGCCACGGTCCTCGCGGTGGACCTCCCCGGCGCGGGCCAGAGCCCGCACGGTGCCGAGCACGCCTCGATCGAGGCCGCGGCGGACGGCGTGGTCGCCGCGGCGCGTGCCGCGGGGGTCGAGCGCGCGGTGGTCGTCGGGATGTCGATGGGCGGCTACGTCGCGCTCGCGGCCGCCGAGCGGCACCCCGAGTTCACCGTCGCCCTCGGCCTCGTGGACACCAAGTCCACGGCCGACACGGACGAGGCGCGGGCCAACCGCCTGCGCATCGCCGACGCCGTCACGAGCAGCGCCACGGTCGACGCCGTGCTCGGCATGCCGGGTGCGCTCCTCGGGGCGACGAGCAAGGTCGCGCGCCCCGCGCTGACGGCCCGCCTCGAGGAGTGGATCCGTTCCCAGCGGCCCGACGGCGTCGCGTGGGCCCAGCGCGCCATGGCCGCCCGCCCGGACCGCACCGAGGTCCTGGCTCGCTTCGCGGGTCCGGTCACCGTGGTCGTGGGCGAGGAGGACACCCTGACGCCCGTCGAGGCGGCAGAGCACATGGTCGCGGCCGCACGCGGCACCTCGCTCGTCCTGGTGCAGTCTGCCGGTCACATGAGCGCGGTCGAGGAGCCGGCAGCGGTCGCGAACGCGCTCGGAGACCTCTGGGCGACCGCCAAGGGGTGACGCCGGCGGCGTCGGCGGTGCGGGTCAGCCGCGCTCGAGGACCAGCGCGATGGCGTCGGCGAGCGAGATCGACTCGCCGTCGCGGCCGCCCTTGCCGAGCACGAGCGGCGGGTCCGAGGGCGTGAGGACGGCGCCGCGCAGCCTGGCCGAGAGCCCGCCCGGGACGCTGAGGACGTAGAACGCGCCGTCCGTGCCGACCGCGAGGGTCCGGTTCTTGCGCAGGTACCAGCCGAGCGTGCGCGTCCGGTACGTCGCGTCGCCCGCGTACGACCGGGCCTGCAGCGGCACGGGCGCGATGCCGCGGCGCCCGGCCTCGGCGACGAACTCGTGCAGCAGGACCGCCGCCTCGGCGGACTCCTGCGCGCGGCGACGTTCGAGCTCGGCCGCCTGGTGCGCCGCGGCCTCGGTGCGCTGGGCACGCCAGGCGGCGACGTCGTCGGGCCGGCCGGTGCCGGGGACGGACGGCGTGCCGGCGGGACCGCCGTGCGTGCTGGCCCCCTCCGGACGCGGCGACGGCGACGACCCGGGAGTGCGTCCCGTGCCGTCGCCGTCGGTCGTCATCTCGTCAGCCCTTGGTCCGGGCCGGAGCCTCGGGCTCGTCGGCCGTGCGTGCCGACTCGGCCTCGGGCTCCGCGGCCTCGACCTGCGGGAACTCGGCGGTCATGAGGTTGGCCGCACGAGCGCGCTGGGCGGGAGTGCCCGCGATCGCGGCGGGAGCGGCGGCCTTCGCCTTGGCCGCACCCGCGTCGCTGTCGCCCAGGAGACCGCGCAGCTCGTCGAGGTACGTGTTGATCGACTCGTGCTGGCGCGTGAGGTCCTCGAGCTGGCGCTGAGCGGCAGCGCGCTGCTGCTCGGCCTCCGCCTTGGCGTCCCCGACCGTCTGCTCGGCGAACTCGCGGGCCTCGGCGACCACGCGGTCCGCGTTGTGGCGCGCGGTCGCGATGACCTCCTTGACGTACTCGTCGGACTCGGTGCGGACCTTCTCGGCCTGCTCGAGCGCGGCGACCACGCGGGCCTCGGCGTCCGAGGCGTGCGACTCGGCGGTCGTGACGAGCTTCTCGGTCTCCTCCTTGGCGACCTGGTGACGTGCGGCGCTCTCCAGCTCGGCCTCCTCGCGGCGGCGGGCGATGTCGAGCTCGGCCTCGGCGAGGGCGGTCCGCGCCTTCTCGCGCAGCTCCTCCATCTCCGACGTCACGGCGTTCGCGGCCTCGGACGCGGCGCGCTTGGCCTCGGCGACCTGGCGCTCGGCCTCGCGGCGCGTCGTCTCGCGCAGCTCGGTCGTCTCGCGCTCGGCGGCCTCACGCATCGCCGCGGTCTCGGCGGAGACCCGGGCGCGGAGCTCCGCGGTCTCGCGCTCGGTCGCGACGCGCAGCTCGGTCGTCTCGCGCTCGGTCTGGGCACGCAGCGTGCCGAGCTCGCGCTCGAGGCTCGAGCGGCGCTCGCTCTCCTCGGTGTTCAGCGCGCTCTGGATGCGGGCGGCCTCGCGCTCGGCCGAGCCGACGAACTCCTCGGCGCGGCGCTGCGCGCCGACCAGCGTGCTCTCGGTCTCCGCGGCGGCGGTCGAGCGGATCTCCTCGGCCTCGCGGCGGGCGTTCGACAGGAGCTCGGCGACCTCGTTCTCGGCCCGCGAACGGATCTGCCCGCCCGCGACCTTGGCGCGCGACATGATGTCGACGGCCTGCGCGTTGGCCTGGGCCAGGATGTCGGCCGACTGCTCCTCGGCCGAGCGGAGGAGCTGCTCGATGCGGGAACCCAGACCGGCGTACGAGGGCCGGTCCGTCTCGCGCAGCTGACGCTGTGCGTCCTGGAGGTCCGACGTGAGCTGCACGGCCCGTGCGTCAGCGGCCTCCGCTCGGTGTCGGGACTCCTCGAGGTCCTTCTCGAGCTTGGCCAGCTGGCCTTCCACCATGATGCGGTCGTATCCGCGCATGGTGATGGGGAACAGTGTGCGTTCGTCGGACACGGGTCGACCTTCCGCCTTGGGCTGGTCCACGCCAGCATGGGTGTCGGGGGATGAGTGCCGGCGCGTCACCGGCAGCCCGACCTGTGGATCGTCCACCAGGATACGTGGCCCGGCTGTGTCCTGAATACCCGGAATGGGTACCGTCAGGGTGTCGCGAGGAGTTCGTGAAGAGTCTGCGGCGATCGTCGCCATCCGGCGAACTTTCGAATCCGACGCTCGTTCGCCTCTATTGTGGATTGTCCATGACGAAGGGAAAACTCGGTGCTTCAACGAATCCTGGCCGCCGGCCTGATCGTGCTCGGCCTGGTGGGGATCGGCACGGGGGTCGCCTCGGCGACGATCTGGCGTGAGAGCGAGACGGTGGTCGCCACGACCCCCGCCGGCGGCTCCTCGCCCCTGGTCGTCTCCGATCCTGGCGTCCTCGACATGGTCGCGGGCGACGTGACCGTCACCGCGAAGACCTCGGACGACAAGCCCGTCACGCTCGTGATCGGCCGCGAGGTCGACGTCGAGGGATGGGTCGGCACGGACGCCCACACTGTCGTCACGGGCCTCACGGACTGGGACACGCTCTCGACCAGGTCGGTCGCCGCGCCGCCTCCGGCGGAGGAGACCCCGGCCGAGGGCGAGGCTCCCGCCGAGGGTGAGGCGCCCGCTGAGGGTGACGCCACGACCGACGAGGCCGCTCCGGCGCCGGTCGTCGGCGTGGACCCGGCCGGCTCCGACATGTGGTTCGCCGAGTCGTCGGGCGCGGGCGAGGTCAGCCTGCGCTGGTCCGACCGACCGGGCCGCTGGAGCCTGCTCGCTGCCGGTACCGGTGAGGACCCTGCCACCCCGGTCGTGACCCTGACCTGGGCCCGAGAGGTCTCGACGCCCTGGCAGTGGCCGGGGATCGCCGGGGGCACCTTGCTCCTGCTGGCCGGGCTCGCGATCGGCGTGATCTCGTTCGTGGGTGGCAAGAAGGACGGCAAGAAGGGCGGCAAGCCGTCCGGGCGCACCACGAAGGGCAAGGGCGACGAGCCGACGGCTGGGACGGCCGAGGGCACCGCAGGCCCGACGGGTGCGCCCGCACCGACCGACCCTGCGTCCGGCGACGCTCGAGGCACCGCCCAGCGGGAGCCCTCGCCGCAGACCGGCGCGACCGCCACGCTCACCCGCCGTGAGCTGCGGGAGAGGGCCGAGAGGCAGCGCCTCGAGGCCGAGAACGTAGCCCAGGAGGAGGCGCGCGCGCAGCGCCCCCGCAACCGGTGGCTGACCGGGCAGATCCCGGTCGTGCCCGGTCAGCAGAAGAACGCCACCGCCGCCCAGCCCGTCGTACCCGCCCCAGGCCGGCGCCGACGGTGGCTCGGCCGCCCGGGCCGACGCCTGGCGTCAGGCGTGGGGCTTCGGGCAGACGAAGGCTGCCCCGCCCACGTCGGGCGACGACGACCAGACCCAGACCCCCGACACGACCGGAGGAGACCGATGAGCAAGCGCACCCCCCGCCGCTCCGCGACCCGCACGGCCGCCGTAGCAGGTGTCCTCGCAGGGGCCATCCTGCTCGCAGGCTGCGCCTCGCCCGTGCCCACGGCAGACCCGGACCCGACGCCCACCGAAGCGGTCCCTGCGCTGACTGCCGACCAGATGGCCGAGGTCCGCACCGCGGTCGGCACCTCGCTCGACGAGGCGGCCGCGACCAACGACGCCGCCCAGCTCGGCAACCGCCTCGCCGGCCCGGCGCTCTCGCTCCGGACGAGCCAGCTCGCGGTCGCCGCGGTGCGGGGCAACCAGGACCTGGTCACGAAGCTGCCGACCGACGTCCAGCAGGACATCATCACGACGACGGACACCTGGCCCCGCCAGACCTACGCCGTGACCGTCCAGCCCGAGGACCTCCAGTCCCCGCGCCTGCTCGCGTACGAGCAGACGGCGGCCCGCGACCCGTACAAGCTGTGGGCCTGGGTCAGGCTGTTCCCGAGCGCGACCCTGCCCGCCTTCGCGGGCCCTGCGGTGGGCAGCGAGTCCGTCCCGATGGACGACCCGTCGCTCCTCGTGACTCCGGCGGACGCCGTGGCGCAGTACGCGGACGTCCTGACGCTCGGTGCGGGCTCCGCGTACGCCGGGTCGTTCGCCGACGACCCGCTGCGTGCGTGGGTCGCGAACAACGCGACCGTGCAGATGGCCGAGCTGAGCAAGGCCGAGGGTTCGTTGACCATGACGTTCACCCCGACGCCCGACCAGGCGCGCGCGGTGCGCACGGCCGACGGCGGCGCGATGGTCATGGCCGGGCTGACCGCTCTCGAGACGCGCACGATCGAGGAGGGCGGCAAGATCGCTCCCGGGTCGGACACCGAGAAGGCGCTCTTCGGGGCCAGCGAGCCGACGAACAAGCTCAACGTCGGGTACACGACCATGGTCGCGATGTACATCCCGCCCGCGGGTGCGACGACCGGCGTCCAGGTGCTCGGCATGGAGAACGTCGCGACGTCCGTCGCGACCTCCTGACGCCTCAGGGATGCGCCCGGTCCCGGGCGCCCCGCCCCCCGTGTCCCGGG
>NZ_JACSQQ010000001.1:13680-14710 GCF_014836555.1 Oerskovia rustica | reverse complement strand
GCCGCCCGGCGGCGGACGCGCGGCGCGCGGCCGGATTCTTCATAGGATGTAGCCATGAGCCAACCGAGCCAGCAGCCGAACTTCGACGTCCGCGGTGCCGTCGACCTGTCGTCCCTGAACCGTCCGACGGCCCCTCCGCCCGGCGCTCCTGGTGGCGCGCCCGAGGCCGGTGGCTACGTCGTCGACGTGACCGAGGAGTCGTTCCCGCAGCTCGTGCAGGACTCGACGCAGTACCCCGTCGTGGTCCTGCTCTGGATCCCGACGGACCAGGCGAACGCGCAGCTCGGCACCGAGCTCGGCGCGATCGCCGAGGAGTTCGCCGGGCGCTTCCTCCTGGGCCGGGTCGACGCGCAGACGTACCCGCAGATCGCCGCCGCCTTCCAGGTCGAGAGCGTCCCGACGGTCGTCGCGATCGTCGGCGGCCAGCCGGTCCCGCTGTTCCAGGGCGCGGCCGCGGGGGACCAGGTCCGTGCGGTCCTGGAGCAGGTGCTGCAGATCGCCGAGGGCAACGGCGTCACGGGCCGTGCGCCCGCCCAGGGAGGAGCCCCCGCGGCCGAGGCTGCGGAGGCCCCGGCTCCCGAGCCCGAGCTGCCGCCGCTGCACCAGGAGGCGTACGACGCGATCGAGCGCGACGACTTCGACGCGGCCGTCGCGGCGTACGAGAAGGCCATCAAACAGGACCCGCGCGACCACCTCGCGACGGCCGGTCTCGCACAGGTGGGGCTGCTGCGCCGCACGCGCGACCTGGATCTGCAGGCCACGCGCGACGCCGCGGCGTCCCGGCCCACCGATCTCCAGGCGCAGCTCGACGTCGCGGACCTGGACGTCCTCGGGGGCAAGATCGAGGACGCCTTCGGGCGCCTGCTCGACCTGCTGCCCGGGTCGAGCGCCGAGGACAAGGAGACGCTGCGCCGTCGGCTCGTCGACTACTTCGAGATCCTCGGCCCCGCCGACCCCCGGGTCGGCAAGGCACGCCAGCTCCTGGCGATCAACCTGTACTGACACCCGCGAACCACGCACGACGGGGGGG
>NZ_JACSQQ010000001.1:0-13670 GCF_014836555.1 Oerskovia rustica | reverse complement strand
CCTCGCACGAGGTGACCGGCCGCCGTCGTCGATGCCGCCGCAGGGCGCTCGGCGTCAGACCGGCTCCAGGTACAGCGCACCGAGCGGCGGGACACGCAGCGACACGGAGTGCGCCCGCCCCTTCCACGGGCGCGACTCGGCGTGGACCTCGCCCAGGTTCCCGACCCCGGAGCCGCCGTAGACCTCGGCGTCGGTGTTGAGGACCTCGCGCCACGCGCCGCCCTGGGGCAGCGCGAGCCGGTAGTCCTCGTGCGGGGTGCCCGCGAAGTTCACGACGACCGCGACCTGGTTCCCTGCGGCGTCGCGCCGTAGGTACGCGACGACGTTGTGGTCCGCGTCCTCGGCGTCGAGCCACTCGAAGCCCGCGGGGTCGTGGTCGAGCGCCCACAGCGCGGGCGTGCGCCGGTAGAGCTCGTTGAGGTCCCGCACCTGGCGCTGCACGCCCGCCCTGCCCGGGTCGCCGAGGCCGGCCCAGTCGAGGCTCGCGGCCTCGTTCCACTCGGTGTGCTGGGCGATCTCGCACCCCATGAACAGCAGCTGCTTGCCGGGGTGCGACCACTGGTAGGCCAGGAAGGACCTGACCCCCGCGCGCTTCTGCCAGTCGTCGCCCGGCATCTTGCCGTACAGGGACCCCTTGCCGTGCACGACCTCGTCGTGGCTGATGGGCAGGACGAACTGCTCGGAGTACGCGTAGACCATCGAGAACGTGATCTCGTGGTGGTGGTAGCGCCGGTTGATGGGCTCCTCGGCGACGTAGCGCAGCGAGTCGTTCATCCAGCCCATGTTCCACTTGAGCCCGAACCCGAGGCCGCCCGCGTCCGTGGGGCGCGTGACGCCGGGCCAGGCCGTGGACTCCTCGGCGATCATCATGACGCCCGGCGTGCGCCGGTAGGCGGTCGCGTTGGTCTCCTGGAGGAAGGCGATGGCCTCGAGGTTCTCGCGCCCGCCGTGGACGTTGGGGTGCCACTGGCCGGGGCCTCGTGAGTAGTCGAGGTAGAGCATCGAGGCCACGGCGTCGACGCGCAGGGCGTCGACGTGGAACTCCTCGAACCAGTACGTCGCGTTGGCGACGAGGAAGTTGCGCACCTCGTTGCGGCCGAAGTCGAACACGTAGGTGCCCCAGTCGGGCTGCTCGCCGCGCAGGGGGTCAGGGTGCTCGTAGAGCGGCGTCCCGTCGAAGCGGGCGAGCGCCCACTCGTCCTTGGGGAAGTGGGCCGGTACCCAGTCGAGGATCACGCCGATCCCGGCGCGGTGCAGGGTGTCGACGAGGTACCGGAAGTCGTCGGGGTGCCCGAAGCGCGCGGTGGGGGCGTAGTAGCTCGTGACCTGGTAGCCCCACGAGCCGCCGTAGGGGTGCTCGGCCACGGGCATGAGCTCGACGTGCGTGAAGCCGGTCTCCAGGACGTAGGCCGTGAGCTGGTCGGCGAGCTCGCGGTAGCTCAGGCCCTGCCGCCACGAGCCCAGGTGCACCTCGTAGACGCTCACGGGGCCCGCGTGCGGGTCGCGGGCGGCGCGCTCGGCGAGCCAGGCGTCGTCGGTCCACTCGTGACCGGACGCGACGACGACGCTGGCGTTGGCGGGCGGCACCTGCGTGCCCTTGGCGAGGGGGTCGGCCTTCTGGAGCCAGGCGCCCGCGGCCGTGAGGATCTCGTACTTGTAGAGCGTCCCGGGCCCGATGCCGGGCACGAACAGCTCCCACACCCCCGTGTCGCCGAGCGACCGCATGGCGTGGGTGCTGCCCTGCCAGTGGTTGAAGTCGCCGATGACCCGTACCGCGCGGGCGTTGGGTGCCCAGACCGCGAACGCCGTGCCGCTCGTGGTCCCGGCCGCACCGGGCTCGCCGAGGACGCTCGGGTAGACCTTCGGGTTGGCACCCAGCACGGCCCACAGCTCTTCGTGGCGCCCCTCGCGGATCAGGTGCTGGTCCATCTCCCCGAGGCTCGGCAGGAACCGGTAGGGGTCGTCCTGGAGGGTCGTGGTCTCGCCGTAGCGCGAGCGGACGCGGTAGTCGGGCGCGTGCAGCACGGGTGGGGTCGAGGTGCCGGGCTCGGGCTCGTCGACGGCCGCGGGCACGACCGCGACCCAGATCCCGTCCTGCTCGTGCGTCGCGGCGAACTCGCCGTCGAGGGTCACGATCGCGACCTCGTCCGCGAGAGGACGCAGGACGCGCACCGTGGCGGCGCCCCCGGTCCGGCCGCCGGGCAGGGGCACCGCGGTCAGGTGCGGGCCGAGCACCGCGTGCGGACTGGCGGCCCTGCCCTGGGCGACGGCCGCGAGCCCGACCGGATCGGCCGGCACCACGGGGAGCGGTGGGAGGGAGCTGCTCGGAGGTGTCGATGACCCGGTCATGGCCCAACCTTTCCACGTCGCCGGGGTGCGTGCGTACTCCCCGCGCCGCGCGGGCGTACGCTCACCCGGCGCTCATCGGCTCACGCCCGGCGTCGACGGTCCCGCGACGAGCTGGTTCGCGGTGCGCAGCACCCGGCGCGCGCCCAGTGCGAGCGGGTCGAGCGGCGCGGGTGAGGTCACGGTGAACGTCGCGGACTCGCCGGGCAGGAGCGTGACGAGCTGGTCGTCGACGGTTGCGTCGGGGTGCACCTTGTCGGCCAGCAGGGCGACGTCGCGCACGAGCGTCCGGGCCGTCACGGCGACCTCGTACCGGCGACCTCCTGCGGGCCCACGGTCCGCGGCGGTCTCGCGGATCGAGCCCGGCAGGGGCGACGGTGCCGGGGCGTCCGAGGCGACCTCCCGTACCTCCACGTCCAGCCCGCCCTCGGCCAGCGCGCTGTCGCGCGGCTCCGCGAGGAACCACAGCCCGCGCTCGTCGCCGAGGGTCGCGACGACCACCTCGTCGCGGGCGCTCGCGGCCGTCGCGACCGCGCCCGGCAGCGGGAGCGTGCGCGTCTCGCGCGGCGCCAGCCCGACGGCGGTGCTCGCCTCCGCGAGGACCGTCCCGTCGTAGCGCACGCGCCGCTGGACGAGCGTCCCGCTCCACGGGTCGGGCGAGTCGTTGACGACGACCACCGCGAGCGCCGAGGGGCCGCCGGGGACGGGCGCGCCGCCGTCGGGCCGGCGGGGCTGGACCGTGACCAGGCGGTCGCGGTACGCGTGGGCGAGCGCGAACAGGGTCGGCTTGGCGCGGCCCGCGCCGTCGACCGCGGCCCACGACGTGACGGGCCAGCAGTCGTTGAGCTGCCACACGATCGCGCCCGCGCAGCGCGGGCTCCACGAGCGCATGTGCTCGATCCCGACCGTCATGGCGTTCGCCTGGTTGAGGGACATGGCCCAGTGCCAGTCGTCCATGTCGTCGGGCAGCGGGAAGTGGGGGAGGAGGCCGTCGGTCAGCTTGTCGTTGCCCTGCGCAGCCTTCTGGTGCACGAGCATCCCGGGGGACTCGGGCGTCAGCGGGTCGTCGGACAGGGCGTCGCGCAGGGTCGACCACGTGGGCGGGCCCTGCCAGCCGAACTCGGCGACGAAGCGCGCGACGTGGTCGCGATACACCTCGTAGCCCTTGCGGTTCCAGGCGTCCCAGACGTGCACCGAGCCGTGCGCGTCCAGGTTGGGGTGCAGGTCGACCGTGCCCGACCACGGGCTGCCCGGCGTGTACGGGCGCCCCGGGTCGAGCTCGGCGAGCAGCGCGGGCAGCAGCTCGGTGTAGTAGCCCAGGCCCCAGGTGCGGCCCTGGAGGCGTGGCTGCCAGTCCCAGTCGTGGAAGCCCCACAGGTTCTCGTTGTTGCCGTTCCACAGCACGAGGCTCGGGTGCGGGGACAGGCGCACGACGTTGTCGCGCACCTCGGCCTCGACCTCGCTGCGCAGCGGTTCCTCCTCGGCGTACGTCGAGCACGCGAAGAGGAAGTCCTGCCACGTGAGGATGCCGCGCTCGTCGCACAGGTCGTAGAAGTCGTCGGCCTCGAAGATCCCGCCGCCCCAGACCCGCAGCAGGTTGACGTTCGCCTGCTCGGCCTGGGCGATGCGCGCGGCGTACCGCTCGCGCGTCACGCGGTGGGGGAACGCGTCGTCGGGTATCCAGTTGGCGCCGCGCACGAACACGGGCTGGTCGTTGACGACGATCACGAACGACGTGCCGGGCTCGCCGTCGTGCTCGTCGGGGAGCATGTCGAGGCGCACGGTGCGAAATCCCACGCGCTGGCGCCGTACGTCGAGCGGCCCGACGGCGGCGCGCGGCTGGTGCTTCTCGGTCGCCTCGGCCGACCGCACGGTGGCCCCGGGGTCGGCGAGGAGCTCGACCGCGACCTCGTAGAGCGGCTGCTCGCCGAACCCGCGGGGCCACCACCGCCGCACGGCCGGGAGGTCGACGTCGACGAGCGTGGAGTCCTGCCCGGCCGGGACCCGGGCGGTCGTGACGAGCCCGTCGACGTGGACCGCGACGTCCAGCGGGCCGTCGACGCCGGGGGAGCGCTCGACGTCGACGTGGACCGCGAGGCGGCCGGGGACGGGGGCGTCGGGCGAGGCCGGGGCCCCGGCCGGGTGCGGCGCGTCGGCGGCCGGCCCGGCGACCGACGCCACGGGGCGCACGGCCGCGAGCCTCGCGCCCGACCACGCCTCGAGCGCGAGGGGGCGCCAGATGCCCGACGTCGCGGTCTCCAGGCCCCAGTCCCAGCCGAAGCTGCACGCCATCTTGCGGATCGCGTTGAACGGGTGGGGGTTGGTGTGGGGGCGGTAGCCCATGGCCACGTTCTGGGCGGCGGCGTACGCGAGCGGCGAGGAGAAGCGGACGACGAGCTCGTTGGCGCCGGGGCGCAGGTGCTCGTCGACGGGCAGGCGGTAGGTGCGGTGCTGGTTCGCGGTCTCGGCGAGCAGGTGGCCGTTGAGGGTCACGGCCGCGACGGTGTCGAGGCCGTCGGCGACGAGGTCGTGGCGCTCGTGCCCGTCGGGAGCCCACTCGAACGTGGTGCGGTACTCCCAGTCGCAGCGGCCGATCCACGCGAGGACGTGCTCGTTGTCGTCGAGGTAGGGGTCGGGGACGATCCCGGCCGCGAGGAGGTCGGTGTGGACCGTGCCCGGCACGGTCGCGGGTACGGGCGCGTGCACCTGGTCGGCGAGGTGCGCCGGGACGGGGCCGGCGACGGCGCGCGCGGTCCAGCCCGCGTGCAGCTCGCGGCGGGTCAGGGCCCGCGCGGCGTCGGCGGTGCCCGGGGCCTGGGCGGGCGGGGATGTCAGCGCTGTCATCGTCGAGTGCGCGAGGTCTGCAGAGGCCGGGGCCGAGGTCACGGGGAAGCTCCAGAGAGGTGAGGGGTCGTCGTCGAACCGCGGCACCATCATGCCTGGTGACGGCGGGTTTCCTGCGCAGCTGGCGGTCCGGCACGTCGGGCGACGGCCGGCCGCGCGGCTACCGCCCGCCCAGCAGCCGGTCCACCGCGGTGAGCGGGATCGGCTCCCACGCGGGCCGGTTGCGTGACTCGTACACGACCTCGTACAGCGCCTTGTCCAGGACCAGGGCGCGCAGCAGCGCCTCGGTCGTGGAGACCGAGAGACCCGCGGTCCCGTCGTCCTCGCCGATCTCGCGCCGGTACGCCTCGACGAACGCGGTGCGCGCCGTCGTCGTCCACCGGGGCGAGCGCGCGCCGCCGACGGCCGCCGCGTAGTCGAGCGAGCGCACGATCCCCGCGACGTCGCGCAGCGGCAGGTCCGGGCGGGTGCGCTCGGCCACGGGCCGCAGCGGCTCGCCCTCGAAGTCGAGGATCTTCCAGCCGTCACCGAGCGCGTGCAGGGCCTGCCCCAGGTGCATGTCGCCGTGGATCGCCTGGAGCACGGGAGGCGGTGCCTCCTCGCGGGCGAGGCGCTCGGCCACGCCGTCGAGGAACACCTCGACCTGCGCGGCGCGTCGCCCGAGAGGGGCGGACGAGGCGCACGCCTCGCGGGCCCGACGGCGCAGGTCGCCCAGCAGCCAGCCCGCCTCGAGCGGTGGACCCGTGGGCAGCGCCTCGCGCAGGGCGCGGTGCATGCTCGCGAGCGTCCGGCCGAGGTCGGCCGCGAGGTCCGCGAACGACGAGTCCTGGGACGCGTAGGCGCACGCGAGCTCGAACCCGTCGCGCGCGTCCGTGACGAGCTCGCTCAGGACCGCGAGGTGCGCGGTCCTCGCCGGCCCCAGGTCAGGGGCTTCCGCCGGCACGTCGAGCGGCTCCCACGTCGCCTCGACCCAGCCGAGCGGGCGCGGCACGCCCGTCCAGCCGACGCGGGCCAACGCGTCGGGGACCACGACGTCCGGGTTCGGGCCGATCGCGATCGTCCGCAGGATCTTGAGGATCGACCCGCCCGCGACCCCGGGGAGGATCACCGAGGAGTTCGACTGCTCGCCGCCGACCATGCGGGCTCCCGTCAGGTCGACCGGGCGGTGCCCGGGGGCGTCGTGCCGGTCGGGGTCGCTCGGGCTCGCGTCGTCCGCCCGCTCGAGCGCGCCCAGGAGGGCCACCCACAGGTCGGGGTGCGTGGCGCCGTCGTGCACCGCGAGCGGGGCTGCGGAACCCTCGGAGCCGCTCGCCCTGCTCCCACCCCGCGGCCCGGCCGGCTGCCGCGCCGGCTCCGGCACGAAGCCGACCAGGCCCGGCAGAGGCGCGCCGGCCGTGCCCGCAGCACCTGACCCGCGGGCGTCGGCAGGCCGCGGGTCCGGGGCGAGCCCGCCCGCGGGCGTCAGGACCAACGGGACCTGGATCACCAGGTCCACCCCGTCGCCCACGATGCGCAGCAGGTGCAGCGTGCAGCGCTCGGTGAGCGCGAAGCTCATCCACGGCACGTGCCGCACCGCGAGGCCCTTGACGGGGTACCAGCGCTGTGCGGGCAGCCACGCGTCGAGGAGCCCGAGCAGGGGGTCGTCGGGGACCGGCACGCGCTGCGCCGACCCGAGCGGTCCGGGGCGCGACACGACGGGAGAGGACGAGACGGTCTTCGGCACCACGTCAGCTCCTTCTGCCGGGCAGGTCAGGGCGTCCTACGACACCGTGAGCCAGTAGAAGTCCCTCGAACCCCATGTCATCACGACGTCGCCGTCCTCGCCCACCGAGGGGAACGCGGCCCCGCCGAACACGTCGGTCAGGGTCGCGCCCGCGTGCTCCGGCAGGTGGATCGTGGCCGTGCGCGCGGTCGCCGAGAGGTTCGCGACGCACAGGATCGTCTCGGCCGCGTTGCGGCGCAGGAATGCGAGGACCGACTCGTTGTCCGTGCTCAGGGTGACCTGCTCGCCGTCGCCGAACGCCGGGTGCAGCCTGCGCACCGCGAGCATGCCGTGGACCCAGTGCAGCAGCGACGTCGGCTGCGCGAGCTGGTTCTCCACGTTGACGTACCCGTAGTTGTGCACGAGCGACTGGATGGGCGGCAGGTACAGCTTGCCCGGGTCCGCGGTCGAGAAGCCCGCGTTGCGGTCCGGGGTCCACTGCATGGGCGTGCGGACCGCGTCCCGGTCCGGCAGCCAGATGTTGTCGCCCATACCGATCTCGTCGCCGTAGTACAGGCACGGGCTGCCCGGCAGCGACAGCAGCAGGGCGTGCGCGAGCTCGACCTCCTTGCGCGAGTTGTCGAGCAGCGGCGCCAGGCGGCGCCTGATCCCGACGTTCGCGCGCATGCGGGGGTCCTGCGCGTACCACCCGTACATCGACGCGCGTTCCTCGGTCGAGACCATCTCGAGCGTCAGCTCGTCGTGGTTGCGCAGGAACGTGCTCCACTGCGCGCCCGCCGGGATGGGCGGGGTGTCGCGCAGGATGTCGACGATCTGGTTGGCCCGCTGGTCGCGGATCGCGTAGAAGATGCGCGGCATGACGGGGAAGTGGAAGCACATGTGGCACTCCGGCTCCTCCTCGGTGCCGAAGTAGTCCACGACCTCCGCGGGCCACTGGTTCGCCTCCGCGAGGATGATGCGTCCCGGGAACTCGGCGTCGACCATCTGGCGCACGCGCCGCAGGAACCGGTGCGTCTGGGGCAGGTTCTCGCAGTTCGTGCCCTCGGCCTCGAACAGGTACGGGACCGCGTCCAGACGGAACCCGTCCACGCCCACCTGGAGCCAGAACCGCGTCACGTCGAGCATCGCGTCCGCGACGCGCGGGTTCTCGAAGTTGAGGTCCGGCTGGTGCGAGAAGAACCGGTGCCAGAAGAACTGGCGCCGGACCGGGTCGAACGTCCAGTTGCTCGTCTCGGTGTCCACGAAGATGATGCGCGCGTCCTCGTACCGGGTGTTGTCGTCGCTCCACACGTAGAAGTCGCCGTACGGCCCCTCAGGGTCGGCGCGCGACGCCTGGAACCACGGGTGCTGGTCGCTCGTGTGGTTCATGACCAGGTCGATCACGATCCGGATGCCGCGCGCGTGCGCCTCGGCGATGAGCTCCGTGAAGTCCGCCATCGAGCCGTACTGGCCCGCGATGGCCGTGTAGTCCGCGACGTCGTACCCGCCGTCCCGCAACGGCGACGGGTAGAACGGGGGAAGCCAGAGGGCGTCGATCCCGAGCCACTGGAGGTAGTCCAGGCGCTCGATCAGCCCGCGCAGGTCTCCCGAACCGTCGCCCGAGGAGTCCGAGAACGCGCGGACCAGGACCTCGTAGAACACGGCCGTCTTGTACCAGGCGGGGTCCGCCGAGAGGCCCGAGCGCTGCGCCGAGGGAGCCGCGGGCTGGCGCCGCGGGGGCAGCGCGCCGACGGGCAGGGGCGCGGTCGTCGGCGCGACCGGGGCGGGCCCCGCCGCGGGGCCCGCGACGCGCGCGGCCGGGCCCGCGGCGCGTGCCGAGAACGGCGAGCTGCTCATGGTGTCCTCACGTGGATGACGTGCGCCACCTGCTCCTGCGGGACCAGCCTCACGTAGACGTCCTCGCCCCAGCCGTACGACGCCCCCGACAGCAGGTCGTGCGCGACGAACTGCTGCTCGGGCGCCAGGCCCAGGGCGGCGAGGTCGAGGTGGACCATGGACTCCTGCGTCCCCCACGGGTCGAGGTTCACGACCACGACCACGGTGTCGGCCGGCACGACCGTCCCGTCGGGCGACACCCTCTCGGGCAGGTGCCGCGAGAACGCGAGGACCTGGTCGTTGCTCGTGGGGTGGACCGTGAGGTTGCGCAGCTGGCGCAGCGCCGGGTGCTCGCGTCGCACCTCGTTGAGGCGGGTCAGGAGGGCCGAGATGCCGATCTCCTCGGCCAGCGCCCAGTCGCGCGGCCGGTACTCGTACTTCTCGTTGTCGATCTGCTCCTCGACGCCGGGGCGCGGCACGTTCTCGACGAGCTCGTAGCCCGAGTAGACACCCCACGTGGGGGAGCCGAGTGCCGCGAGCACCGCGCGCACCGCGAACCCCGCGACGCCGCCGTGCTGCAGGTAGGGCGGCAGGATGTCGTGCGTCGTGGGCCAGAAGCTCGGGCGCATGTAGGACCCCGCAGGCCCCGAGACCTCGGTCAGGTACTCGGCGAGCTCGGTCTTCTCGTTGCGCCACGTGAAGTACGTGTAGGACTGGTGGAACCCGATCCGCGCGAGCGTGTGCATCATCGCGGGCTTGGTGAACGCCTCCGACAGGAAGATCACCTCGGGGTTCGTCGCGCGGACCTCGGCCAGCAGCCACTCCCAGAACGGGAGCGGCTTGGTGTGCGGGTTGTCGACGCGGAACGCCGTGACGCCCCGCGCGATCCACACCCGCACGACGCGCAGCACCTCGGCGTAGATGCCCGCCGGGTCGTTGTCGAAGTTGAGGGGGTAGATGTCCTGGTACTTCTTGGGCGGGTTCTCGGCGTACGCGATCGAGCCGTCGACGCGCGTCGTGAACCACTCGGGGTGCTCGGTGACCCACGGGTGGTCGGGCGAGCACTGGAGCGCGAGGTCGAGCGCGACCTCCATGCCCAGGCGCCGGGCCTCCTTCACGAACGCCTTGAACGTGCGCTCGCTGCCGAGCTCGGGGTGGATCGCGTCGTGCCCGCCGTCCTTCGAGCCGATCGCGTAGGGCGACCCCGGGTCGCCCGGCAGCGCGGTCAGCGAGTTGTTGCGGCCCTTGCGGTGCGTGGTCCCGATGGGGTGCACGGGCGTCAGGTAGACCATGTCGAAGCCCATCGCGGCGATCGCGGGCAGGCGCCTGGCCGCGGTCGTGAACGTCCCGGACCGCCACGTCCCGTCCTTGAGGCGTCGCGCGCCCTCGGAGCGGGGGAACATCTCGTACCAGGCACCGGCGAGCGCGAGCGGCCGGTCCACCCGCAGGGGATACGTGCCCGACGGCGTCACGTGGTCCCGCAGGGGCGTGCGACCCAGGGCGTCGCGCACCTCGGGAGACAGGGCTGCCGCGAGCCGGGCCGGGGAGGGGCGCGACGGGTCCGCGAGGGCCGCGGCGCCGTCGTGCAGGGTCTTCGCGTCCTGCGGGCTCAGGCCCTCCAGGGCCGTGATGCGCTCGAAGAGCGCGACGCCCTCGGCGAGCATGAGCTCGACGTCGATGCCCGCCGCGACCTTGATCGCCGCGTCGTGCGCCCACGTGCCGTACGGGTCGGACCACGCCTCGACGCGGAACGACCACGCGCCCGTGGCGTCGGGCGAGAGCGTCGCGCGGAACCGGTCGAGGCCGGGGGCCACGTCGACCATGCGCGCCCACGAGTGGTCCGAGCCGTCCGGGGCGACGAGCACCGCGGTCGCCGCGACCGCGTCGTGGCCCTCGCGGAAGACCGTGGCCTCGACCGGGACGACCTCACCCACCACGGCCTTCGCGGGCCACCGGCCACCCTCGACCACGGGGGACACCTCGACGACCGGGATGCGCCCGATCGGGGCCGGCGGGGCGATCGGAGGAGCGAGCGGAGGGACCGTCGCAGCGACGGAGGACACGATCGAGGGAGCGGCCGGCAGGGGCGCCGGCGCCGAGGTCACGGGGGTCGCGGAGTTCTCAGGCACGAGCACAAGGTATCGAGCGCGGGCGAGGTGCGGCACCCGCTGGGCGGGTGTGGCGCGCAACCCGCGCCGCACGCCCGCCCGGCCGACGGGTGAAACGGGCCGACGCCGACGAGAGCACGCGGTAGGCAAAGGGTGTACAGCGGCCCACAGTTGCGTACTGTCGGACCCGTGAGAGCGATCAGACGTTTCACCGTCCGCACCGTCCTGCCCGCCGAGCTGCACGACCTCGACGAGCTGTCCCTCAACCTGCGCTGGTCCTGGCACACGCCCTCGCGTGAGCTCTTCAGCACGATCGACCCGCAGCTCTGGGAGTCCGTGAAGCGCGACCCGGTGGCGCTCCTCGGCGCCCTCGGGCCGGACCGCCTCGCGGCGCTCGCAGCCGACCAGGAGTTCGTCGGCCGCGTCCGCGCGGCGGCAGCGGACCTCCACCGCTACCTCCAGGACCCGATGTGGTACCAGGAGCAGGCCGCGGGCGGCGAGGAGCTCCCGCAGGCGATCGCCTACTTCTCCCCGGAGTACGGCATCACCTCGGTCCTGCCCCAGTACTCGGGGGGCCTCGGCATCCTCGCGGGCGACCACCTCAAGAGCGCCTCCGACCTGGGCGTGCCGATCGTCGGCGTCGGCCTGCTCTACGGCGCCGGCTACTTCCGCCAGTCCCTCACGCGCGACGGCTGGCAGGTCGAGACCTACCCGCTGCTCGACCCCGACGGCCTGCCGCTGACGATCCTGCGCGAGGACGACGGCACGCCCGCGCGCGTCTCGATCGACCTGCCCGGCGGGCGCGTGCTGCACGCGCACGTGTGGGTCGCGGCCGTCGGGCGCGTGCCCCTGCTGCTGCTCGACTCCAACGTCCCGGGCAACGACGAGGCCGCACGCAAGGTCACCGACCGCCTCTACGGCGGCGGCGGCGAGCACCGCCTCCAGCAGGAGCTCCTGCTGGGCGTCGGCGGCGTGCGTGCGCTGCGCCTGTGGTCACGACTGACCGACGCGCCCGAGCCCGAGGTCTACCACACCAACGAGGGCCACGCCGGGTTCCTCGGCGTCGAACGCATCCGCGAGCTCGTGACCGGTGCGGGGCTCACGTTCGACGCGGCGCTCGAGGCCGTGCGGGCCGCGACCGTGTTCACGACGCACACGCCGGTCCCCGCAGGCATCGACCGGTTCGGCCGGGACCTGATCGCGCAGTACTTCGGTGGCGACAACCAGATCCCCGGCATCGAGGTCGACCAGGTGCTCGCGCTCGGCGCCGAGGACTACGAGGGCGGTGACCCCACGGTCTTCAACATGGCCGTCATGGGACTGCGCCTGGGCGGACGCGCCAACGGCGTGTCCCTCCTGCACGGCGAGGTCTCGCGCGGAATGTTCAACGGCCTCTGGCCGGGCTTCGACGCGCGCGAGGTCCCCATCACGTCCGTGACGAACGGCGTCCACACGCCCACCTGGGTCGACCCGCGGCTCGCCGCGCTCGAGGCCGAGCGGCTCGGGCTCGACGAGCTCACGGCCGACACGGCGTCGTCGGGGTGGCTCGACCCCGCCGGGGTGAGCGACGAGGAGCTGTGGGGCATGCGCCGCGAGCTGCGCGGCCAGCTCGTCGACGAGGCCCGCAACCGGCTGCGCCGGTCCTGGCGCGAGCGCGGGGCCAGCCCGGCCGAGCTCGGGTGGGTCGACGAGGCGCTCTCGCCCGACGTCCTGACCATCGGGTTCGCGCGCCGCGTGCCGACGTACAAGCGCCTGACGCTCATGCTGCGCGACCCCGAGCGGCTGCGGTCGCTGCTGCTCGACCCCGAGCGGCCCGTCCAGCTCATCGTCGCCGGCAAGTCCCACCCCGCCGACGACCAGGGCAAGCGGCTCATCCAGCAGCTCGTCCGGTTCACCGACGAGCACGACGTGCGCGGGCGCATCGTGTTCCTGCCGAACTACGACATCGGCATGGCGCAGTCGCTCTACCCGGGCTGCGACGTGTGGCTCAACAACCCGCTGCGCCCGCTCGAGGCCAGCGGCACGTCGGGCATGAAGTCCGCGCTCAACGGCGGCCTCAACTTGTCGATCCTCGACGGGTGGTGGGACGAGTGGTACGACGGCGAGAACGGCTGGGCCATCCCCACGGCCGACGGCGTCGAGGACAACGACCGCCGCGACGACCTCGAGGCCGCCGCGCTGTACGACCTCATCGAGACCCAGGTGGCGGCACGGTTCTACGACCGTGACGAGCGGGGCGTGCCGGTCCGCTGGCTCCAGATGGTGCGGCACACGCTCGCGACCCTCGGCCCCAAGGTCCAGGCCACGCGCATGGTCGCGGACTACGTGCACCGCCTGTACGGGCCTGCCGCCGTCGCAGGGCGCACGCTCAACGGGCCGGGGTTCGAGCCGGCGCGCGAGCTCGCGGCGTGGAAGCAGCACGTGCGCGGCGACTGGTCGCACGTGCGCGTGGACCACGTCGAGTCGAGCGGGATCCGCGAGGTGCCGCAAGTCGGCGACCTGCTGTCCGTCAAGGCCTACGTCTCCCTGGGGGACCTGCAGCCCGGCGACGTCGAGGTGCAGGTCGTCCACGGCCGCGTGACAGAGGCCGACGTCATCGAGTCGTTCACGGCGGAGCCTCTTGAGCTCGCCGACACGTACGAGGCCGGACGGGCGGCGTTCGCCGGTTCCGTGCGTCTCGAGGCGTCGGGGCCGTTCGGGTACACCGTGCGCATCGTGCCCAAGCACGAGGGCCTGGCGAGCGTCGCGGAGCTCGGGCTGGTCGCGAACGCCTGACCCGCTGTGGTGCCGAGGTAGACCCGTGTGCGCGAGGTAGACCTCCCGGAGGTCTACCT
>NZ_JACSQQ010000019.1:70161-87859 GCF_014836555.1 Oerskovia rustica | reverse complement strand
GGAACCTCGTCAACTGGGCCGACGCCGACGCACGCCTCGCCCGCGCCCGCACCCAGGGCGAAGGCCTCATCATCCCCACCTGACCCTCTGCGTCGCCCTACGGGCCGCACAGACCCCTTCCCGGGGTGTCTGTGCGGCCCGTTCGTGCTGGGCGTGACGTGGGCCGCCCGGTCTCGCCACGTTGCGCGCCGACGCGCGACCTCGGCGGTCAGCATCGGCCACGTACACCGCCGACCGCACCGGTGCGCTCTACTCCACCGGATGACCGCCACGATCGCGGTCCTGCACCGCTTCCAGCACCACCGGGGGTTCCAGCACCACCGGGAGTTCGAACACCACCGGGAGGCGCAGCCGGCCCCGTCCCGGGAGGATGGCCACGGGCCGGCGAGGGGACGACAAGCCATGGCGGTGGTCGAGGGAACGAACGTCTGGGCCACAGGGCTCCTCGTCGCGTCGAAGGGGCGCCACGGGCTGCTCCTGGAGCACGAGACGCGTGGCCTCGACCAGGTGCCGCCCGCGCTGGACGCGCCGTAGGTGGTGGCGCTCACGGGGTCCCGGCCGGCGCCCGGAGCTCTCGGTGCCGTCGTTGAGATCGTCGGGGTCCGGACCGGAGCCCACGTCCGGGTAGCCCGCGCGACGGTGCTGGGCCATCACAGGGACCGCCCGGCCCCGGGCGAGGCAGCAGCGACCGAGGGCGCCGCGACCGTGGCCGCGATCCGATCGACGATCCGGCGCCCGCCACCACGGCTCGCGGCCGGCACCAGTGACGTCCTGCGCACCCTCGACGCGCTCGGCCTCGTGGTGACCCAAGGCACGGGCCCGAGTCGCGAGTCGCGCGCCGAGGACGAGGGCGCGGGTGGGGGCACGGTCAGAATCACGGTCACCGACGCCGACGCAGCAGTTCGGGCTCTCGGCGACCTCGGGCGAGAGGGAGACGACCGGATCGTGCTGGTCCCGAGCCGGTGGGGCACGGTCGAGGCCGCGGCCGCGCGGGACCTGCACGCGAAGGTGCCGGAGGCCCTGCTCGTCGCCTTCGGGGAGTCGGTGACGGAGGACGACCAGCTCCAGGTCCAGCTCACGGTCACGTCCGTGACGCCCGCGCTCGAGGGTCTGGTCTCACGGCTTCCCGTCGGGATCGTCGACGTCACCGCCCTCGTGCACGAGCGGTCCTCGGCTGCGCGCCAGGTGTGAGTCCGCAGGCAGGCGTATGGCGGCCTCCGACGTCCGCGGCCCCGCGGACCACGCACTCCCCCGCAGCCCGCACCTCACGCGCACCCGTGCCCCGAGAACGCGCACGGGCCCCGCCTCCCAGAGGGAGACGGGGCCCGTCGTGTCGTGCGGTCGATCAGTGCGCGTGCTGTCCGCGAGAGAACTCGAAGACCCAGCCCACGAGGGCGACGGCACCGAGGACGACGCCGATACCGAGGATCCACCAGCCGAGCGCGAGGCCCAGGAAGGCGATCGCCGCGGCGCCTGCGATGGCCAGCGGCCACCAGCTCCACGGCGCGTAGACGCCCTGGTCGCCTGCGCCCTGCTCGATGAGACCGTCCGGGTCGTCCTCGGGGCGCGAGTCGATGCGCTTGGCCGTGAGGGCCAGGTAGCCACCGATCATGGCAGCGAGGCCGAAGGTCAGGAACAGCGCTGCGGAACCGACCGGCTCCCAGTGGCTCCAGAACCCGTAGACGAGTGCCATCAGGAGGAAGAACGGTGCGAGGAAGAGGTGGAGCCTCGATTCGACCTTCACTTGCCGTCCTCCTTCTCGCCGTCGCGCGGCTCGTCGATGATCATCGTCGAGGACTTGGCGCTGGGGTGATCCTTGCCCTCGACGCGGTCCGCGGCGACCTGCTGCTCGCCACGGCGGTCAGCGTCGCCGTAGATCTGCTGCAGGACGTTCGGGTTGGGCTCGGCGTGGTCCATGGCCGCGACCTCGGGGTGGTGCAGGTCGAACGCGGGGCGTTCCGAGCGGATCCGGGGCAGCGACGTGAAGTTGTGCCGCGGCGGCGGGCAGGAGGTCGCCCACTCGAGCGAGGCCCCATAGCCCCACGGGTCGTCCACGGTGACCTTGGGCGCGTTGCGCCAGGTCGTGTAGACGTTCCAGAGGAACGGCAGGGTCGAGGCGGCGAGGATGAACGCGCCGACCGTCGAGACCTGGTTCATCCACGTGAACCCCTCCTCCGGCATGTAGTCCGCGTAGCGACGCGGCATGCCGGCGACACCCAGCCAGTGCTGGACGAGGAAGGTGGCGTGGAAGCCGATGAAGAGCAGCCAGAAGTGGATCTTGCCGAGCTTCTCGTTGAGCATGCGCCCGGTGAACTTGGGCCACCAGAAGTAGAACCCGGCGAACATCGCGAACACGACGGTGCCGAAGACCACGTAGTGGAAGTGCGCCACGACGAAGTACGAGTCGGAGAGGCTGAAGTCCAGCGCCGGGCTCGAGAGGATGACCCCCGTGAGACCGCCGAAGAGGAAGGTCACGAGGAAGCCGATCGACCAGAGCATGGGCGTCTCGAACGTGAGCTTGCCGCGCCACATCGTGCCGATCCAGTTGAAGAACTTCACACCGGTCGGGACCGCGATGAGCATCGTCATGAACGCGAAGAACGGCAGCAGGACCGCGCCGGTCACGTACATGTGGTGGGCCCAGACGGTCACGGACAGCGCCGCGATCGCGATCGTCGCGTAGACCAGGCCCTTGTAGCCGAAGATCGGCTTGCGGCTGAAGACCGGCAGGATCTCCGAGACGATGCCGAAGAACGGCAGCGCGATGATGTAGACCTCGGGGTGACCGAAGAACCAGAACAGGTGCTGCCAGAGGATGGCACCGCCGTTCTCCGGGTTGAAGATCTGCGCACCGAGGCGGCGGTCCGCCCCGAGCGCGAACAGCGCCGCGGCCAGCGGGGGGAACGCCATCAGGACCAGGAGGCTCGTGACGAGCGTGTTCCAGGTGAAGATCGGCATGCGGAACATCGTCATGCCCGGAGCGCGCATCGTGATGATCGTCGTGATGAAGTTGACGGCACCGAGGATGGTTCCGAACCCGGCGAGGGCCAGGCCGAAGACCCAGAGATCTCCTCCGGCCCCTGGACTGAACGTCGTGTTCGACAGCGGCGCGTACGCGAACCATCCGAACGACGCGGCACCCTGCGGCGTGAAGAACCCGGCCGAGGCGATGAGGCCACCGAAGAGGTAGAGCCAGTAGGCGAACATGTTCAGTCGCGGGAAGGCGACGTCAGGTGCGCCGATCTGCAGCGGCATGATGACGTTCGCGAAGCCCGCGAAGAGCGGGGTGGCGAACAGCAGCAGCATGATCGTGCCGTGCATCGTGAAGAGCTGGTTGTACTGCTCCTTGCTCTGCACGATCTGGATGCCGGGCTCGAAGAGCTCGGCACGGATCACGAGGGCCATGAGGCCGCCGATGCAGAAGAAGATGAACGACGTGATCAGGTACATGTACCCGATGGTCTTGTGGTCGGTCGAGGTGACCCACTTGATGACGGTTCGTCCGAGCGTCTGGCGCTTCGGGGCGAGACCGGGAATGACTTCGGCCTGCGCGACCATCAGTTCTCACCTTCCGTGACGACGGGGGGGTTCGGGTCCTGGAGGCGGTTCAGGTCCAGCCCGAGCTCGCCGGTCTGACCCTTGTCCTCGAGCTTCTGCATCTGCGCGTCGTACTCCTCGCGGGAGACCACGGCGACGTTGAAGAGCATGCCCGAGTGGTGCTCGCCGCAGAGCTCGGCGCACTTGCCGGCGTAGACACCCTCGCGTGTGGGGGTGACCTGCCACTCGTTGGTGCGCTCCGGGATCATGTCCATCTTGAAGAGGAACGCGGGGATCCAGAAGGAGTGGATGACGTCGCGGGAGTCCAGCTTGAACCGGACGACCTCGTTGACCGGCAGGTACAGCGTCGGCAGCGACGTCGCGGTGCCGGGGGCACCCTCGATCTCGTCCTCGGAGCGGAGGTCGCCGACGTTGGCCTCGTGCTGGCCGGACTCGTAGACGTCGTCCGTGAGGTAGTTGAAGTCCCAGCTCCACTGCTTGCCGATGACCTGGATCTCGACGTCAGGCTCTGCGGAGAGGTCCTTGATCGCCGTCATGTCACGGTCGGTGTAGTAGAAGAGCACGAGCACCATGACGATCGGCACTGCCGTGTACATGATCTCGAGGGGCAGGTGGTAGCGCGTCTGCACGGGCAGGACGTGGTCGTCCTTGCGCTTGCGGTAGGCGGCCACGCACCACAGGATCAGTCCCCACGTGATGACACCGACGATGAGTGCCGCGATCCAGGACCCGTTCCACAGCGACGTGATGCGGGCGGTCTGGTCGGTCACCTCACCGTCGGAGTATCCGGGGAGAAATCCGCGCTGAACGGTCTCACTGGCACAACCGGACGCCAAGGCTGCGACCGCGACGGCGGAAGCCGTCGCTCGCAGGATGGTTCGCCGTGTGCGGCTAGGGGATTGCGAGTGCAAGGGGGGCCTTTCACTTCAACGTTCGACAGGGGGGCTCGATCTTCTCCACGAGTTCCCCGCAGAACCTTCGTCCTCGACCCACAGAGCCTAGCGCGCAAATGCCCTCTCTCGCGCCGTCAACGCGGCTTCTGAGCGTGACGAATCCGCCAACTTCCCGCGAGATCCCGGGGTTCGGCACACCCTCGGCGCATCTGTCAGATCGTCGCTTCCCGCGCGGCCCGCGCTACGGTGCACGGTGTACGTCGCGTCCGTGGCACATTCGGCGCGTCTGCAATGAAAGTTCGCCGATCGGCGGTTCGGGAGCCCTCCCCGGGCCGCCTCGCACGCCCTCTGGAGCTCATGTGACCGACACCACGACGCCCCCGCGTCGGGTCTACCTCGACAACGGCGGCCGGGCGGCCCTGCACCCCCTCGCACGCACCGCCCTCGCCCAGGCGATCGACGACGGGTGGGCCGACCCCCGGCGCCTGTACGCCGAGGCGCGCCGGGCCGCCGTGCTCCTTGACGGGGCCCGCGAGGCGATCGCCGCCGGCCTCGGCGCCCGGACCGAGGAGGTCCACCTCGCGCCCTCGCACGTGGCCGCCCTGCACGCCGCGGTGGGCGCGGTCGCGCTCGGGCGCCGTCGCACGGGACCGGGGATCGTCGTCTCGGCGGTCGAGCGCGCCGCAGTCCTGCACGCGGCCGAGCTCGCAGTCGCGACCGCGGGCAGCCCCGACGCCCTCGTGAAGGTCCCGGTCGACACGCTCGGCCGGGTCGACGAGGCCGCGATGACCGAGGCGGTCGCGAGCCCTGGGACCGCGCTCGCCGCGCTCCAGGTCGCCAACGGCGAGGTCGGCACGGTCCAGCCCGTCGCCGCGGTCCACGCGGCCGCGCGCCGCGCGGGGGTGCCGCTCGTCGTGGACGCGGGCGCCGTCGTCGGGCACGGGGAGGTTCCCGACGCCTGGGACCTGCTCGCCGCCGACCCTGCCGACTGGGGCGGCCCCGCGGGCGTCGGGGTGCTGGCGGTCCGCAACCGGGTCCGCTGGCGGCGCACCTGGCCCGAGGACGCCGAGCCGTGGTTCCCCGGCGGGGTGAGCGTGCCCGCCGCGTTCGCGGCCGCCGTCGCGCTCCAGTCGGTCCTGGCCGACCGCGCGGCGCAGGACACGCGGCGCCGGGCGATCGTCGACAAGGTGCGCGCCGTCGTCGGGCAGATCCCCGACGTCGAGGTCGTGGGCGACCCCGACGACCGGCTCCCCCACGTCGTGACCTTCTCGTTCCTGTTCGTCGACGGCGAGGCCCTGGTGACCGAGCTGGACCGGGCGGGGTTCGCGGTCGGGTCGGGGTCGGCGTGCACGTCGAGCACGCTCGAGCCCAGCCACGTCCTGGCCGCCATGGGCGTCCTGACGCACGGCAACGTGCGCATCGCGCTCGACCGGGCCACCACGCAGGACGACGTCGACCGCTTCCTCGCGGTCCTGCCCGGGGCCGTCGCGCGGGTGCGCGCCTCGCTCGGGGTGAGCGGGCTGTGAGCGACGAGCCGGTCACGCTCGTGGACGCGCGCACCCTGCGCTGCCCGCTGCCCGTCATCCGGCTCGCGGCCGCCGCGCGCGACCGTGCGCCGGGCGACGTCCTGACGGTCTGGTCGACCGACCCCGCAGCCCGTCACGACGTCCCGGCCTGGGCCCGCATGCGCGGCCACGCGGTCGTGGAGAGCACCGTCGTGGAGGGCACGGTCGTGGAGGGAGCCGAGGGACAGGACGCCGACGCGACGGACTCCGGGAGCACGCCCGACGGCGGCACGACCTGGGCGATCACCGTCCGCCTGGGTGGGTGACCGCCCAGGCACCGCCCCCACGGACGCAGACGGCCCGGCCACCGTGAGGTGACCGGGCCGTCGTGGCTCCTCGGCAGACGGGCTGCCGACGCGCGTGGATCAGCCGAACGAGCCGCCGCACGCGCAGGCGCTGCCCGCGTTGGGGTTGTCGATCGTGAAGCCCTGCTTCTCGATCGTGTCGGCGAAGTCGATGGTCGCGCCGTCCAGGTAGGGGACGCTCATCTTGTCGACGACGACCTCGACGCCGTCGTAGTCCTTGAGGGCGTCGCCGTCCAGGACACGCTCGTCGAAGTAGAGCTGGTAGATCAGGCCCGAGCAGCCACCGGGCTGGACGGCGACGCGCAGACGCAGGTCGTCGCGGCCCTCCTGCTCGAGGAGGCTGCGGATCTTGCCGGCCGCGAAGTCCGTCAGCAGGACGCCGTGGGTGGCGGTCTCGGTGGTCTCGCTCATCGTGTTCTCCGCACAGTCTTCGGTGGGCTCTCGCCCCGTGGTGTGCCGTCGGTCTGCGGCTCCCGCTCCCGGGCTGGCCGATCGGTCCTCAGGCTTGTCGCATACCCGTCAACACGACGGGAGATGGTTCTGTTCCCGAGTGTACGACGCCCGCGCTCACCTCTCGCTGCCGGCCCAGGTGCGGGCCACGCGAGCGACCCGAGCCCGCGCCGCGTCGCTGTCCGGCCCGAGCTCGTAGGCACCGCTGATGCCCGCCGCGGCCTGCTCGCGCCGACCGGCGAGGATCTCGCGCGCCAGGACGACGACCGGGACCCCGAGCGCACCGGCCCGGCGCGCGACCTCGGGCAGGGGGCCGTCGTGCGTCGTCGACGCGTCGAGCCGGTCGACGACCACGACCGCGACGTCGGCGGCCTCGACCCGCGCGCCCAGCCCGACGACGTCCGCGACCAGCGACGTCCCGGGCAGCAGGCGACCGCCGGCGGCGGCGATCCCGAAGCCCAGTCCCCCGCCCGCGCCTGCGCCGGGCAGCCCGGTCAGCGCCCGGTCGGCTGCCGCGCGCGACGCGACCCCCCCACCGCCCGGGGCGGGCGCCGCCGTCGGGCCGGAGACGCCCGGGCGGCCGGAAGCGCCGGACAGCAGGTCGCGGCGTGCCGTGCCATCCAGCGCGCGCGTGACCTCGTGCGCGTAGTGGCCGTGCGCCCGCTCGAGCTCCTGGGCGAGCGTCGCCAGCGCGGGCCGCGCGACCGCGAGCGCCCCGCTGGCCCCGTGCAGACCCAGCAGCGGCAGGTCGGACTCGACCGCGCCGACGAGCTCGACGGACCGCAGCGCGTCCCGGGCGCGGCGCGCGGCCGCGGCGTCGTCGGCGGTGGTCGCGCCGAGCGCGGCCCCGCCGCGGGTCAGCGGCCCCGTCCCGGTCCCTGCGAGCGCCGCGAGCATCCCGGCCCCGGCGTCGTGCGCACCGCTGTCCCCCGTCGCCACGACGACGCGCGAGGCCCGTCGGGCAGCGAGCGCGACCACCTGTCCGACGCCGTAGCTCGTCGCCGTGCCCAGCCCACCGCCGGCTGTGCTGCCGTCCGTCGGCGCGGGACGCAGGAACGCGGCCTCGACGTAGGCCGTGCGTGCCCCGGTCGCCGAGGGGTGGCCGAGCCGGAACGTCACGGGCACGTCGTCACCGGCCGCGCCGCGCGCGACGACCGCCACCTGCTCGGGGGCGTGGGCCGCGAGGGCGCGCAGGAATCCGGCCGCACCGGGGTTGAGGACGCACGGGTCCACGTCGCCGCGCACCGTGGCCGCCCAGGTCTCGGCGACCAGGGCGCACACGTCCTCGGCGGGCAGGTTCCCGTCCGACAGGGCGAGCGGGTCCGCGGCGGCGAGGAGGAGGTGCATGCCGCGATTGTGCCAGGCCGTCGACCCCGGCAGGGCTGCTCGACCGACCGACCGTTGTGCGACGATGGTCCCGTGAGCACCCTGTTGGACAGCGCCTTCGCGGAACCTGCCCCCTCCCCCCTCCTGCTCCTCGGACAGGGCCGGGACCTGGCCTCCGAGCGAGGAGTCGAGTGCACCGGCGAGCTGCCGGCCGCCAGCGACCCCGACCTCGTCGAACGTGCCCGTGCGGCCCGCGCCGCACTCGGCTCGCGGGCCTTCGTCCTGGGCCACCACTACCAGCGCGACGAGGTCATCGACTTCGCGGACGTCACGGGCGACTCGTTCAAGCTCGCGCGCGAGGCCGCGGCACGCCCCGCGGCCGAGTTCATCCTCTTCTGCGGCGTGCACTTCATGGCCGAGAGCGCGGACATCCTCACCTCGGACGCCCAGCAGGTCGTCCTGCCGGACCTCGCGGCGGGCTGCTCGATGGCCGACATGGCCGCGATCAACCAGGTCGAGGACGCATGGGAGGTCCTCCAGGACGTCGGGATCGCCGACGTCACGCTCCCCGTCACGTACATGAACTCGACCGCCGCGATCAAGGCCTTCACGGGTCGGCACGGCGGGACCATCTGCACGTCCTCGAACGCGGAGGTCGCGCTGCGCTGGGCATTCGACAAGCTGGACGCTGCGGGCGGCTCCCTCCCCAGCAAGGTCCTGTTCATGCCCGACCAGCACCTCGGACGCAACACCGCACTTCTCAAGCTCGGCATGTCCCCCGCGGACTGCGTGGTCTTCGACCCCCGCAAGCCGAACGGCGGTCTGACGGACGCCGAGCTGCGCGACGCACGCATGATCCTGTGGCGCGGGCACTGCTCGGTCCACGGACGCTTCTCCGAGCGCAACGTGACAGACATCCGTGCCGCGGTGCCGGGCATCAACGTGCTCGTGCACCCCGAGTGCAAGAACGAGGTCGTGGAGGCCGCGGACTACGTCGGCTCGACCGAGTACATCATCAAGATGCTGGATGCCGCCGAGCCCGGCTCGTCCTGGGCGATCGGCACAGAGCTCAACCTGGTGCGACGCGTCGCCCGCGCGCACCCGGACAAGCAGGTGCACTACCTCGACTCGACCGTCTGCTTCTGCTCGACGATGAACCGCATCGACCTGCCGCACCTCGTGTGGGCCATGGAGTCCCTCGTCGCCGGGCGCACGGTCAACCGCATCGTGGTCGACGCCGACGACGCCCACTGGGCACGCGTCGCGCTCGACCAGATGCTCGCCCTGCCCGGACTCTAGAAACCACCCGTCGGGCCCGTCGGCACCCGCCGGCGGACCCGACGGTCGCACCATCGCATCGACCCTCGGGGGTGACGGATGACGACCGGGAACGGTCTGAGCGTCGGGATCTTCGTGTTCGACGGCGCCGAGGAGCTCAACGTCGCGGGCCCCTACGAGGTGTTCACGACGTGGCGCGAGCGCTCTGCCCTCAAGCCGCGGGTCTCGACGTTCTCGTGGGACGGGCGCGGGGTGCGACTCGCACAAGGCCTGCACATGGTCCCCGACGGGTCCGCCGACGACGTCGACCCGGTCCAGGTGCTCGTGCACCCCGGAGGGCCCGGCATCCAGCGGCTGGTCGGGGACCCGACGCACCTCGCCTGGCTCCACGCGATGCGAGCCCGGACACCGCTCCTGGCGAGCGTGTGCACGGGCTCGCTCGCGTTCGCGGCGGCCGGTCTGCTGGCCGGGCGTCCGGCGACGACCCACTGGGACCACGTCGACGAGCTCGCCCGCCTCGACCCCAGCATCCTCGTCGACACCGAGACACGCTTCGTCGACGACGGCGACGTGGTCACCTCGGCCGGGGTGTCGGCCGGGATCGACATGGCGCTGCACCTCGTCGAACGGCTCGAGAGCGCCGAGGTTGCCGAGGAGGTCCGGCGCGCCCTGCAGTACGAGGGCTGAGGACCTGCCCCGCGCCACGACCGTCCGGGGTCAGGCGCCCGCACGCTCCTCGTAGCGGCCCGAGCGGTGCGCCCACCGGTCGAAGAAGACCGTGAGGAACGGCGGCAGCGTCGCGGCGAGCGCGAAGAAGACCGTCAGGAGCGACCAGCGCTGACGGACGGCCACGACGAGCGCGAGCGCGACGTAGGCGACGACCAGGCCCCCGTGGACGGGACCGAAGATCTTGACGCCGATCTCGGAGGCCTCGGCGATCCACTTGACGTACATCCCCACGAGCAGGCCGGCCCAGGAGAAGGCCTCGGCGATCGCGACGACGCGGAACGCGCGGACGGTCCAGTGGTGGGAGGTGGTGGGCACCTCGGGCACGGACGAGGGCTCGACGGCTGCGGGCGTCGGGGCGGCGTCGGGAACGGGGGCGGCGGTTCGGGAAGTCACGGGGGCCATCCTCACACGCCTCGGCGGACGGGCCGAACGACCGGTGAGTCCCGCACGGCGGGCCCCAGGGACGAAGCTCGACCCGCGATACCTGATACCGCCCGTGCTCGGTAGTAGCCTGCGACGGTGACCCGACAGATCCAGCTCACGATCGCCAGCACCCTGCCCCGCAAGGCCGTCCCCGGGCGCGGGGTCCTCGACCCCTCCGTGACCCGCATGCGCGTGCGCCCCGGCGACCTCGACTTCTACCTGCACGTGAACAACGGCGTCTACCTGCAGATGATGGACGTGGCGCGCAGCAACTTCCTCGCCGACCTCGGCGCCTTCGGGCTCCTGCGCGACCAGGGCTGGTACCCCGTCGTCGCGTCGTCGACCATGAAGTACCGCCGCTCGCTCCAGCTCTGGGACCGCTTCGAGATCACGACACGCGTGCTCGGGTGGGACGAGCGCGTCGTCTACCTCGAGCAGGTCTTCACGCGCGGCGGAGACCTGTGCGCGCGCGGCCTGATCGCGGGCCGGTTCCTGTCGAAGGCGGGCGACCGCATCCCGGGGCCCGAGGTCGTCGCCCTCCTGGGCACCTCGACCGTGAGCCCCGAGCTGCCGGCCGACGTGCGCGACTGGGCCCAGGCCGTGGACGTCGCAGCCCGCTGAGCCCGCGCCGCCCTACGCTGCGGGCCATGACGCACGAGGTGCTCGAGCACGCCCTGCTGCACGTGGTTCCCGGCCAGGAGACCGCCTTCGAGGAGGCCTTCGCGCACGCTCGGGCGATCATCTCCGCGATGCCCGGCTTCGGTGGGCTCTCGGTGTCGCGGTGCGTCGAGCGCCCCTCGACGTACCTCCTGCTCGTGCGCTGGGACCGCCTCGAGGCACACACCGAGGGCTTCCGCGGCTCGCCCGAGTACCTGCGGTGGAAGGCGCTGCTCCACCACTTCTACGACCCGTTCCCGGTCGTCGAGCACTACCGCGAGGTGTCCGTCATCCCTGGGCCGACAACCACGCCCTGACGTCCTCGAGCTGGGCGAGGACCGTCGTCAGGTCCTGCGTGAGGTGCTGCCCCCGGGCCGAGGCCACGCACCGGTCCACCTCGTCGAGCATGCGCCGGGCGGTCGCGGCGTCGTCGAGCCGGACGGCCAGCTCGGCACGGAAGGCCTGGGCCTCGACCCGGTCACGGGCCGAGGCGCCCAGGTCCCCCGCGTCGGCGTCGCGGCGCAGCGCGCCGTCGAGGATCTTCACGGCCTGCCCGACGTCGCCGCGCGAGTCCGCCTGGACCACCGCGTTGGCCACGGCGAGCAGCAGGCGCGACTCCCCCGGCGGGCCGTCCGGGCTGCCGGTGTCCTCGCCCGAGCCCGAGCGTGCCGCGCGCGACCGGTCCGCCGGGGTGCCGGTGCCGGGGTCCGCGAGATCCGCCGTCCCCGGCTCGGGGTCCTCGGGGCGCCGCACGACCCGCAACCAGTTCCCGGCGGGGTCCACGAGGCTGAACCCGCTGAGCCCGCCCGCATTCGCCCGACGACGGGGCCGCGTGATGCGCGGGAAACCGCTCAGCGGCAGCTTCCCGTAGATCGCGCGCAGCCCGGCCGCCCACGCCTCGTACAGGGGCTCGGTGTCGTCGACCACGACCAGGCACGAGCCGTACGAGTCCTCGGGACGAAAGCCGTCCATCGCGAAGTAGTGCAGGTCGATGCCGCCACGGCGCAGCGCGAGGTACGGGTTGGGCCGGGTCTGCCGGTAGGTCACCTCGAACCCGAGGGCCACGGCGAAGTCGTGGATCTCGTCGATCGACGCGCACGGCAGCAGGGGGACCATCGTCTCGTTCGCCATGTCCCTATCCCACCACCCCGGCGGGGACCACGTCTCCGGCAGGGGCGACGTGGGCTCGGGCGCCGACCGCTCGTGCCCTGCCCCGGCCGCTCGACCCTGCTCAGGCGGCCTGGGCGACCCGGACCATGTTGCCCGACGGGTCCCGGAACGCGCAGTCGCGCGGACCCCAGTCCTGGTCCATGGGCTCCTGCAGGACCTCGGCGCCCGACGCCCGGACGGTCTCGAAGAGAGCGTCGACGTCGTCGGTCGCGAACACGAGGATCGGCAGGACGCCCTTGATCATGAGCTCCTGGAGCGCGTCGCCGTCGGCCTGCGAGCGACCCGCGTGCGGTGCCGAGAGCACGATGCCCAGACCGGGCTGCGCGTCCGACCCGAGCGTGACCCAGCGGAACCCCTCGGAACCCACGTCGTTGTGCACCTTGAGCCCGAGCGCGTCGCTGTAGAACGCGATCGACTCGTCGACGTCGTTGACGGTGATGTTGCAGAACTTCAGTGAGATGGTCATGACGGCGACTCTAGGACGGGGCTCGCGCGACCGCTTCTCCGATCCTGCTCGATGCGGGCGGTCCCCCTCGCAGCCCCGCTGTGCTCAGCGCGCGGTGGTGCCCGCGGTCGCCGCGGCGCTGCGCGCCGGGCGCGTCAGGACCTGGGCCAAACACGGTGGCATGGCCTTGACCGCGGCGTGCTCCCTGCTCCGGTACGCCGAGGGCGTCTCGCCCACGACCTCGGTGAACTTCGAGCTGAACGAGCCGAGCGACGTACACCCGACCGCCATGCACGCGTCCGTGACGCTCGCGCCGCCCCGCAGCAGGGCCATCGCCCGCTCGATCCGTCGCGTCATGAGGTAGCAGTAGGGCGTCTCGCCGTACGTCGCCCGGAAGCGGCGCGAGAAGTGCGCGGGAGACATGAGGGCCTTACGCGCCATGGTCGGGACGTCGAGCGGCGCCGCGTACTCCCGGTCCATGAGGTCCCGGGCGCGGCGCAGCAGCACGAGCTCCTCGATCTCCTGCGGGGTCATCCTCCGAACGTAGCACCGGGGTCGCCCGGGGTCGCCCGCCGAGAACGGGTGCGCGGTCGTCGTCGAGCCGATGTCGACCGCACACCCGTTCTCGGCGACGACTCAACCCTGCGCGAGGCGCGTCAGCAGGAGTGCCTCGGCCAGCACGACCTTCTTGAGCTCACCGAGGTGCACCGACTCGTTCGCGCCGTGCGCGCGCGAGTCGGGGTCCTCGACGCCCGTCACGAGGATGGCCGCGTCAGGGAAGACGTCGAGCAGGTCAGCGATGAACGGGATCGAGCCGCCGATGCCGATGTCGACCGGCGCCGTGCCCCACGACGTCTCGAACGCCCAGCGCGCGGCCTGCATCGCCGACGAGTCGGTGGGCGCCTGGAACGGCTTGCCCGTCTCGCCGTCGTGCACCGTGACCTGCGCGCCGAACGGCGCGTTCGACTCGAGGTGCGCGCGCAGCGCCGCGAGCGCGGCCGCCGGGTCCTGGCCGGGCGCGATGCGCAGCGAGATCTTGGCCGTCGCGCGCGGGGTCAGCGTGTTGGACGCGTGCGCGACGCTCGGCGCGTCGATCCCGATGACGGACAGCGCCGGCTTGGTCCACAGGCGACCCGTCAGCGTCCCTTCGCCCGCGAGGCGGACCCCGTCGAGCACCGAGGAGTCCGCGCGGAAGTCCGCCTCCTCGTAGTCCACGGTCGGGTCCGGCGCGGAAACCAGGCCCTCGACCGCGACGTTCCCCTGCTCGTCGTGGAGCGTGGCGATCAGGCGCGAGAGCAGCGTGAGCGCGTCGAGCACCGGGCCTCCGAACATGCCCGAGTGCACCGCGTGGCCCAGCACCGCGACCTCGACGTCGCAGTCGACCAGCCCACGCAGGCTCGTGGTGAGCCCCGGGACCCCGACCTTCCAGTTCGCGGAGTCCGCGACGACGATCACGTCCGCCGCGAGGAGGTCCTTGTGCTGGTTCAGGAACGGCAGGAAGCTCGGCGACCCGACCTCCTCCTCGCCCTCGACGAAGACCGTCACGCCGATCGGCAGGTCACCCAGCGCGGACAGCGCCCGCAGCGCACCCACGTGAGCAACGATCCCGGCCTTGTCGTCGGCCGCACCACGACCGAACAGCCGACCGTCGACCTCGGTCGGGACGAACGGGTCAGTGTCCCACGTGGCCGCGTCGCCCGGGGGCTGCACGTCGTGGTGCGCGTAGAGCAGGACCGTCGGGGCGCCCTCCGGGGCCGGGCGGCGCGCGACGACCGCGGGGGCGCCGAGCGGACCCGCGACGCCCGTCGCGTGCAGGATCTGCACCTCGGGCAGCCCCGCACCGCGCAGGAGCTCGGCCACGGCCTCGGCGCTCGCCGCGACGTGCGCCTGGTCGAACGCGGAGTTGGACACGGACGGGATGCGCACGAGCGCCTCGAGGTCGCCGCGCAGGGCGGGGAAGAGCTCGGCGACCCGGGCGCGCAGGTGAGCGACGTCGTCGGGCTCGGGAAGGGTGCTGGTTCCAGGTGTGCTGTTCACCCGGGCAACGCTACCCGCCGGTACGCCTCCGCTCCTGCCCGCCGCACGTGACGAGGCAGCCCCCGTCCTCGACTACGCTGGACCTGTGTTCTCACGCAACAAGTCCTCCGCGCCCTCGTCGAACGACGCCCCCGATCCCGTTGCCGCCGCAGCCGAGATCGAGAAGGCCGGCAAGGGCAGGCCGACGCCCAAGCGCAAGGTCGCCGAGGCCGCCAACAAGCGCCCGCTCGTGCCCTCGGACCGCAAGTCCGCGGCCAAGACCGCGCGCCAGCAGCAGCGTGACGCACGCGACCGCCAGTTCCAGGCCATGCAGACGGGCGACGAGCGCTACATGCCCGCCCGCGACAAGGGTCCGGTCAAGCGCTACGTGCGCGACTACGTGGACGCCCGCTGGAACCTGGGCGAGTTCTTCCTGCCCGTCGCCCTGGTGTTCATCGTCCTGACGTTCGTGTTCTCCCAGAACCTGAACATGGCGACGATCATCATCTTCGTGCTCTACGGGATCGTGCTCATCACGATCATCGACGCGTTCATCATGTGGCGCTCGCTCAAGAAGCGCCTGGTCGCGAAGTTCGGGCCGGACTCCCCCAAGGGCAACGCGATGTACGCCGTGATGCGCGCCTTCCAGCTGCGCCGCGCACGCCTGCCCAAGCCCATGCACAAGAAGCACGGCAGCTTCCCCGCGTAGCGTCTCGCGTCCGGTCCGCCGGACGGACCGCAGTTCCCCGAGGTGCCCCGGGCAACTTAGTGTTGTCCCCATGCCCAACTACCGCTTCCTCGGCAACTCCGGACTCAAGATCTCCGAGATCACCTACGGCAACTGGCTCACCCACGGCTCGCAGGTCGAGAACGACGTCGCGACCCAGTGCGTCCACGCCGCGCTCGACGCCGGCATCACCACGTTCGACACCGCCGACGTCTACGCCAACACCAAGGCCGAGCAGGTCCTCGGCGACGCCCTCAAGGGACAGCGCCGCGAGTCCCTCGAGATCTTCACCAAGGTCTACTGGCCCACGGGCCCTGGCGGGGCCAACGACTCGGGCCTGTCCCGCAAGCACGTCATGGAGTCGATCAACGGCTCGCTCCAGCGCCTCGGCACCGACTACGTCGACCTCTACCAGGCGCACCGCTTCGACCAGTCGACCCCGCTCGAGGAGACGATGCAGGCGTTCGCCGACATCGTCCGCCAGGGCAAGGCCCTCTACATCGGCGTGAGCGAGTGGACCGCGGACCAGATCCGCGCGGGCCACGCCCTCTCGAAGGAGCTCGGCTTCCAGCTCATCTCCTCCCAGCCCCAGTACTCGATGCTGTGGCGCGTCATCGAGGACGAGGTCGTCCCGACCTCGCGCGAGCTGGGCCTGTCCCAGATCGTCTGGTCCCCCGTCGCGCAGGGCGTGCTGAGCGGCAAGTACCTGCCCGGCCAGCCCGCCCCCGCCGGGTCGCGCGCCACCGACGCCAACGGCTCGCGCTTCATCCAGCAGTTCATGACCGAGGACGTGCTCACGCGCGTCCAGCAGCTGAAGGCCGTCGCCGACGAGCTGGGCCTGACGCAGGCACAGCTCGCTGTCGCGTGGGTCCTGCAGAACGACAACGTCGCTGCCGCCCTCATCGGCGCCTCGCGCCCCGAGCAGGTCGCCGAGAACGTCAAGGCGTCCGGCGTGGTCATCCCCGCCGAGCTCATGGCGAAGATCGACGAGATCCTCGGCGACGTCGTCGAGCGCGACGCCGGCAAGACCGCTGCGGGAGCCCCCGGGCCCCGCTGAGCCCGTGTCACCGGCGCCTCGCCGACAGGCTGAGGTCCTGGTGACCGACGTCGACGACCCCGGGTGCTCACCGAGCGCCCGGGGTCGTCGACGTCCTGCGTTGGCCGGTTCGCGGTACACCCTGTCCCCACAGGCCACCCTGTCCCGGCCTACCGTGGCCGGATGGCTTCCCCCTGCTTCCCGGCCCGCGTCGTCACGGCGACGCGCATCACGCCGCACATGGTCCGTGTCCACCTCGAGGTCGTCGGTGACTGGAGGTGGACGACCGACGGTCAGGGCGACGAGCGCATCGACCTCGCCTTCCCGTCCCCCGGTCAGACCGTCGCGGAGATCGAGTTCTTCAACCAGGACGACTACGGGGTCGTACCCGTCGAGGGCACCGAGCCGCCGTGGCGCCACTACACGGCCCGCCGGGTCCACGACGAGGGCCGCACGATCGTGGTCGACCTCGCCGTGCACCCGGGCGGCCTCGCGTCCGACTGGGCCGAGCGCGCCGAGTCGGGCCACGTCCTCGGCGTGTTCGCAGGAGGTGAGTCCCGCAGCTACTACGACGCCCCGGCCGACGCCGAGTGGCGTCTGCTCGTCGCCGACCCGACCGGTCTGCCCGGGCTCGGGCGCATCGTCGAGGAGCTCCCGCCGGGCGGCGTCGCGCACGCGATCGTGGAGGTGCCGACGCCCGAGGACCGCCAGGAGCTCGAGACCCGCGGAGACGTGACGTACACGTGGCTCGTGACCCCGGAGGGTGCGCGCCCGGGCGCGGCGCTCGTCGAGGCGGTGCGCGCCCTGCCCGTCCTGGAGACCCCGGGCTACGCGTGGGTCGCGTGCGAGAGCGCCGCGAGCCGCGACATCCGCCGCACGCTCCGGTCCGCGTGGGGCATGGCCCGCGACCGGCACCAGGTCGTCGGGTACTGGACCGCCGGGAAGGTCAACGTCCGCGCGGACCGGGACGCCGAGGACACCCACGACCACGACCACGACCATCATGCGGAGGCGGCGCACCAGCACTAGTCCGGACGGGACGTCCGGCTGTCACCCGCCGGTCGTCCCTCGGACGTCCGCCGGACGCCCTCACGGCGGCCGGCTCCCCTGTCCGGCCCCC
>NZ_JACSQQ010000019.1:47905-70151 GCF_014836555.1 Oerskovia rustica | reverse complement strand
AGTGTGCACTTCGGGCTGCCCAGAGGGCTCACGGACGACCCGAAGTGCACACTCGGCGACGGACGCGACCGGCCAAGCGGGACCCGGCCCTACGCCGCGTTCGGCTCGGGCTCGCCCGGGACCTCTCCCCGGCCGCCCGCACGGGGCGCACCACCCGCCTCCCCGGAACCCTCGCCCGGGGCGAGGTGCCCCGGGAGGTGCGCGGCGCCGTCGGGCGAGGACGAGAACGGCACGACCGCCGGACGCAGGTGCGGCGCGAGCCACCGTGCCGCGACCTGGACCACAGGACCCACGCCCAACGCGTACAGGACCGTCGCCCAACCGAGCGTCCCGCCGAGCGCGAAGCCGATCGCGACCACGAGGACCTCGATCGCGGTCTTGACCCGGCGCACTGGCCACCCCGTGCGGGCGACGAGACCTGTCATGAGACCGTCGCGCGGGCCCGGGCCCAGGCGCGCCCCGAGGTAGGCCGCGGTCGCGACGCCGTTGAGGGCCACGCCCGCGACTGCGAGCGCCACGCGTCCGGCCATGGAGGGGTCGGGGTCGACGCGCTCGAGCAGCAGCAGGAACGGGTCGAGGGTCGCGCCGATCACGACGATGTTGGCGATGGTGCCGAGGCCGGGGCGCTGGCGCAGCGGGATCCACAGCAGCATGACCACGACGCTCGACGCGACGACCACGACGCCGAGCGCGAGCCCGGACCGCAGGGCCACGCCCTGGTGGAAGACGTCCCACGGCATGGCGCCCATGCCGGAATGGATGAGCATGGCCATGGTCAGGGAGAAGCCGAACAGTCCGAGCGTGAGCTGGACGGTCCGGCGCAGGGGGCTGAAGTTCGTCGACACTCCCCTACTGTGCACCCGCAGTGGACTGGTGATCCATAGCCAATTCGGGGAGAGTGGCCTCATGGCCACCTCGCTCGCCACCGCCCCCGGGGCCGTCGCCCCGGCCCATCCCCCCGTGCACCGGCGCCTGTCCGCCCCCGCCCTGGCCGTGCTCGTCGCCGGTTGGCAGTCCGGTGGGCCCGCGTACGCCGCGCTGGCCGACGCCGTCCGCGGCGCGGTCCTGTCGGGCACGGTCGCCCCGCACACCCGGCTGCCGAGCGAGCGCGACCTCGCCGCGGCGCTCGGCGTCTCCCGGACCACCACGGCCGCGGCGTACGCGGCCCTGCGCGAGCGCGGGTTCGTCACGAGCCGCACGGGCGTCGGGACGGTCGCGGTCCTGCCCCGACCCACCCGCCGTGCCCAGCCGCGGTGGTGCGGCGGTGACGCGCCCGTGCCGGTGGGCGTCGAGCCGCCCGAGGACCTCGTCGACCTGGGGCAGGCCGCCCCTGCCGCCCCACCCCAGCTGCACGCGGCCTACGGTCGCGCGCTCGAGGCCCTCCCCGGCTACCTGTCGGGGCGCGGGTACGAGCCGCTCGGCCTCGAACCCCTGCGCGAGGCCGTCGCGCAGCGGCTCACCGAGCGCGGCACGCCCACGACCCCGGACCAGGTCCTCGTGACCACGGGCGCGCAGCACGCGATCTCGACGGTCGCCCAGTCTCTCCTGGGGCCGCGCGACCGGGTCGTGGTCCAGTCGCCCACGTACGCGCACGGCATCGAGGCGATGGTCGCGCGCGGGGCGCGCGTCGTCGGCTTCCCCGTGGGCGCGGGCCTGCCGGGCGACGGTCCGGGGTTCGACGTCGCACTGTTCGAGTCGACGATCCGCGCCGCGACACCCCGCCTCGCGTACCTCGTCCCCGACTTCCACAACCCGACGGGCTACAGCCTCTCGCCCGACGAGCGCGCCGAGGTCCGGCGGATCGCGCTGCGGCACCGGGTCACGGTGATCGGTGACGAGACCCTCACCGACATCGCGCTCGACGGCCCCGCGCCCGAGCCGCTCGCGGGCGACGGGTCCGCGACGAGCCACCTGCTCACCGTGGGGTCGGCCTCCAAGACGTTCTGGGGCGGGCTGCGCGTCGGATGGGTCCGCGCGCACCCCGACGTCGTCGCGCACCTCGCGCGCGTGCGCGGCGCGGCCGACATCGCGACGTCGGTCCTCGAGCAGCTCGCGGTCGTCGAGCTGCTCGCCCGGCGCGACGAGGTCCTCGCCGAACGCCTGCCCCTGCTGCGCTCGCAGCGCGACCTCCTGCGCTCGGCGGTCACGGCCGCGATCCCGTCGTGGCACGTCACCGCGCCCGCGGGCGGGCTCTCGCTGTGGGTCGACCTGGGGCGCCCGCTCGCGCACGCCCTGGCGGCGGCCGCGGCGGTGCGGGGCCTCGTGATCAACCCGGGCCCGTCCCTCACGCCCGACGGCGCAGCGACCTCCCGCGTCCGGCTCACCTTCGCACCCGACGCCGAGGCGATCCGGCGCGCTGTGCCCCGCCTGGTGGCGGCCTGGGAGCACGTGGCGGGCTAGCGGCCCTCGGCGGCCCCTCGGTGCCGACCGCATGCTCGTCGGCGCCACGCACCGTCGAGTGTGCAGTTCGGGTCGTCTCCAGGCTCGATCGACAGCCCGAACTGCACACTCGGTGCGCCGTCGTCCGGCGAGGACGACGGCGCACCGACCACGACGACCCACTGCACGGCCCAGCCCTACGCCGTGCGCAGCTCCACGGTCGCCGTGGCCTGCGCACCGTCGTTGAGCAGCCGCGCCGCGACCGCCCCCTGCGCGGCGAGCTCGCGCCACGTCTCGCCGAGCCACTGCTCGGCGTCGAACTGGTTGGTGAACGCCGGGCTCACGGGCGTCGTGAGCGGGCGCCCGTCCGCGTCGTCGAGCTCCCACACCCACTGGGGTCGGATCATCGTGCGCCTCCGCCTCGGGTCCCCCGGGCCGTGTCACGCACCAGGGACCGGTTGATGCTCGCGGCCCAGAACGGACCGTTGTAGATCATGCCGGTGTAACCCTGCACGAGGTCGGCTCCGGCCGCCAGGTAGGCGCGCGCGTCGTCGGCGGTCGAGATGCCGCCCACGCCGACGATCGCGACGTCGGGGCCGAGGCGGCCGCGGAGGCGAGCGACGACGTCGAGCCCCCGGGCGAGCAGCGGCGGACCCGAGAGCCCGCCGGGGCCCAGGTCGTGCCCGATCGTCGTGTTGACCGCGATGACGCCGTCGAGGCCGAGCTCGAGCGCGAGGTCGGCGACCGCGTCGACGTCCTCGTCCGCGAGGTCCGGCGCGATCTTGACGAGCAGCGGGATGCGCCGGACGCCGGACGTGCGCGTGGCGTCGTCGGCGGCCTCGCGGACCGCCTGGAGGATGGGGCGCAGGGCCTCGGTCGACTGCAGGTCGCGCAGGCCCGGGGTGTTGGGCGAGGACACGTTGACGACGAGGTAGTCGGCGTGCGGCGCGAGGAGCGCGGCGCTCGTCGCGTAGTCGCCCGCGGCGTCCTCGGCCGGGGTGACCTTGGTCTTGCCGATGTTCGCGCCGATCATGATCGCGCGACCCGACGGCGACCGGCGCAAGGCCTCGAGGCGCTGTGCCGCGGCGGCCGCCCCCTCGTTGTTGAAGCCCATGCGGTTGCGGATGCCGCGCATCGACAGCTCGCGCCACATCCGCGGCGTCTCGTTGCCGGGCTGGGCGTGCGCGGTCACGGTGCCGATCTCGATGAACGCGAAGCCCAGCATCGTGAGCCCGCGGATCGCCTTGGCGTTCTTGTCGAAACCGCCCGCGAGCCCGAACGGCGCCGGGAACGAGCGGCCGAGCGCCTGGACGCTGCCCGGGCCGTTCGCGCCGCGGCCCAGGTACGGGGCCGCGGCCCCCTGGATCACGTCACCCACGACGGGCGTGCGACCAGCGAGGGAGATGAGCGGGAACACCACCTCGTGCGCCTTCTCGGGGTCCATGTGCTTGAAGACGCCGTTGAAGAGGAGGGAGTAGAGCCGGCTCATGCGCGATCCTTCGGTTCGGTGGTGGAGGTCTGGGGCGGGCGCGTGCGCCACAGCCAGGTGAGGCCCACGACCGGCAGGACCAGCGGCACGAACCCGTAGCCGATCCCGAAGTCGGACCACACCGTGGGCTTGGGGAACGCCGCGGGATCCAGCATCGACCAGGCGCCCACGGCGAGCACTCCCACGAGCTCGACCGTGACGGCGGTCCAGGCGACGGTCCGTGACGTCGCCGACCCGCGGGCCAGCGCGATCGTCGCGACGATGTAGACCACGGCCGCGAGCGCCGAGAGCCCGTAGGCGACGGGGGCCTCGTGCCAGTCGCGCAGGAGCTGGATCGAGGCGCGCGCGGTCGCGGAGATCGCGAAGATCCCGTAGACGAGGACCAGGACGCGACCGAAACCGCTGCCCGTCCTGCGGGGCGCGTCGTGGGCACCCTGCGCGTCGGGGACGTCGGGGACGTCGGGGCCGCCCGACGGCGGCACACGCGTCGCCGGGTCGGGTGCGGTCTCGGGGTTCTCGGGGTGGGTCACGCCATCTCTCCTCAGGCGGTCCAGATCTGCCACAGCCGCCACTCGAGGAACGCGACGGTGATCGCGGCGACCGCGAGCACGACCGAGCTCCAGCGGGAGCGTTCGGCGAACGCCCACACGGCGGCGACGGGCAGGATGAACAGGGCGGTGATCAGGTAGCCCCAGAGCTTCACGGGGTCGCTCGCCGAGCTCCCCGTCGCGGCGAGGACGCCCGCGACGATCATCTGCAGGACGATCGCGCCCTCGATGACGGCACCGCCCCAGAGCTGCTTGAGGACGACGGCACGGTCGCGGGCGACGAACCACCCGGCCCAACCGGTGAGGGCCGCGCACAGCGCGACCACGAGGAGGACGAGGGGGAGGACCACGACGCCGAGCCTACCGGCGTCCGGCCCGCGGGCAGGAATCGCCCGCCGCTCGCCCCACCGGTGGCCCTGGTCCGCGCAGCGGCTAGCATCGAGCCGTGGCTGAACTCACTCTCTCCAGCAAGAACCCGACCGGCGTGAAGGTGGACGCGCTCGTCGTCGGGACCCAGACGACTTCGGACGGCGTGGCCGTCGTGGGGGACGACCTCCCTCGCGACGTGGTCGCCGAGCTCGAGGCCCTCGCCCCCGTGCTGGGCATCACCGGTGCGCGCGACGAGGTGCGCACGGTGCCCGCAGGCTCTCACCTCAAGGCCGGTGTCCTGGTCCTGACGGGCCTCGGCGCCCGTGACGAGTCGGGCTCGTTCGCGGCGGAGACGCTGCGCCGTGCGGCGGGTGCCGCGGTGCGCGACCTCAAGGGTGCGGCGTCGGTCGCGGTGGCCCTGCCCGCCAAGGACGAGGCCGAGGTCGCCGCGATCGCCGAGGGCGCACTCCTCGGCGCGTACTCGTTCACCCGCTACCGGGACGCGTCGGGCACGACCGGCTCGACCAAGCCTGCCGGTGTCGTCTCGAGCATCGAGGTCCTCACCTCGCTCGCCCGCGGGGCCAAGGCGAAGGCCGCGGTCGAGCGTGCCGCGACGATCGCCGCCGCGGTCCACGCGACGCGCGACCTGGTCAACACCGCCCCGAACGACCTGTTCCCTGCGGCCTTCGCCGACATCGCGAAGGCCGCCGCGAAGGGCACGGGCGTCAAGGTCACGGTCCTCGACGAGAAGGGCCTCGCGTCGGGCGGCTACGGCGGCATCCTGGCGGTCGGCCAGGGGTCCTCGCGTGGCCCGCGCCTCGTCAAGGTGTCCTACTCCCCCTCGCGCCCGCACGCCAAGGTCGCGCTGGTCGGCAAGGGCATCACGTTCGACTCGGGCGGCATCTCGATCAAGCCCGCCAAGGGCATGGAGGCCATGAAGTCCGACATGGCCGGTGCGGCCGCCGTCCTGCACACCGTGCTCGCGGCCTCGAAGCTCGGCCTGCCCGTCGCGGTGACCGGCTGGCTCTGCCTCGCCGAGAACATGCCGTCGGGCACGGCTCAGCGCCCCTCGGACGTCATCACGATCCGCGGCGGCAAGACGGTGGAGGTCCTCAACACCGACGCCGAGGGTCGCCTCGTCATGGCCGACGGCCTCGTCGCCGCGGTCGAGGAGAAGCCCGACGTCGTGCTCGACGTCGCGACCCTCACGGGTGCGCAGATGGTCGCGCTCGGCACGCGCGTCTCGGCCGTCATGGGGTCCGACGACGTCCGCGGCGAGGTCGTCGCGGCGGCCGAGGCAGCGGGCGAGCAGTTCTGGCCCATGCCCCTGCCCGAGGAGCTCGCCGCGTCGATGAAGTCGAAGGTCGCGGACATCGCGAACATCGGCGACCGTTTCGGCGGGATGCTCGTCGCAGGGCTGTTCCTGCAGGAGTTCGTGGGCACCACGCCGTGGGCGCACCTCGACATCGCGGGCCCCTCGTTCAACGAGGGTTCGGCGTTCGGCTACACGCCGGTCGGCGGCACGGGCGTCGCGGTCCGCACGCTCGTCGAGCTGCTCGAGGCGCGCGCGGCGAAGAAGTAGTCGCCCGGCGGCCGCGCTCCGCGGACCGCTCCCGGGACAAGGACGGGCACAACCTCTCGGGGTCGTGCCCGTCCGTCGTTCCGGCTGGCATCGGGTCCGGACCGCGCCGGAGTCGTCGGGCGCAGCTTCTGCGTCCGGCCGGGAGGTCGGGTTGCGGCCAACCGGGGTCGGGGAAGGGCGTCGACCCCGGTTGACCGCATCTCGTTCCGTGGGAGCTCCGGCCAACCGCCCGGCGAAGCGCGCACCTGCGGGCGGGGTCAGCGACTGCGGATGGGGCTCAGCGCCTGCGCTGCTTGGAGTTCCAGTCGCGCATGCGCTGGGGGTAGCCCGTGAAGTTCACGTCGTAGACGGGGAGCTCGAGCTGCTCGGCGACCTTGCGCGCGGTCCTGGCGTCGGGGACCCGGCGCCTCGTCCACTCCCCCGTGGTCGCGATGAGCATGAGCGTCGTGGGGGTGTCGTTCGTCGGCGGCTCGATGTACGCCTCGACACCCACGCGGGTGCGTGCGAAGTCGGCGAGGTGCTCGACGGTCGCGCGGCGCTGGTCCGCGGTCGACGGGGCACCGGCGGGAGCACCGGCACCGTTCGCGGGCTTGCGGGAGAAGAGCTGCGACAGCCTGGACATGGAGGAAGGGTACTTGCTCCGCCTGGAGCGTTCCTGGGATCGGGCTCGGCCCCGCCTGTGGGCGGGGAGCCGCAGGGCGGGGAGCGGCAGGTCGCGCCCGGGGAGCCCGCTCGCCGGGACCGTCCGGACCACGGGGGCGGACCGGACGCCCGGCGTGGCTGTCTTGAGCATCACACGCAAGAGTGTGCGTTCCGATTGGGGTACGGCTGACCGAAGTGCCAAGATGTCACGAGAACTTTGCTCTCCCTCTTTTCGTATGCCTAAGGAGCTGCACGTGGCCGAGACCGGCACACCTTTCGACGTCCTCGTCCTGGGCGGAGGCAGCGGCGGCTACGCCACCGCGCTGCGTGCCGCCGAGCTCGGCCTGAACGTCGCTCTCGTCGAAGCGCACAAGCTGGGCGGGACCTGCCTGCACAACGGCTGCATCCCCACGAAGGCTCTGCTGCACGCCGCCGAGCTCGCCGACAACGCCCGCGAGGGCAGCGCGTACGGCGTCCTGAGCCAGCTGCAGGGCATCGACATGAACGGCGTGAACTCGTACAAGGACGGCGTCATCGCCGGGCTGTACAAGGGCCTGCAGGGTCTCATCAAGTCCCGCAAGATCACGGTGATCGAGGGCCACGGCACGCTCGTCGCAGCGGACACGGTCGAGGTCGCGGGCCAGCGCTACACGGGCAAGAACGTCGTGCTCGCCACGGGTTCCTACGCCCGCTCGCTCCCCGGACTGGAGATCGGCGGCCGCGTCATCACGTCCGACCAGGCCCTGACCCTCGACTACGTGCCCCAGAGCGCGATCGTCCTGGGCGGCGGCGTGATCGGCGTCGAGTTCGCGAGCGTCTGGAAGTCGTTCGGCGCCGACGTGCAGATCATCGAGGCGCTCCCGCACCTCGTCCCGAACGAGGACGAGTCGCTGTCCAAGGCGCTCGAGCGCGCGTTCCGCAAGCGCGGCATCGGCTTCACGCTGGGCGACCGCTTCTCGGGCGTCACGCAGGACGACTCGGGCGTGCACGTGACCCTCGAGTCCGGCAAGACGTTCGACGCCGACCTCCTGCTGGTCGCCGTCGGCCGCGGCCCCCGCACCGCCGACCTGGGCTTCGAGGCCCAGGGCATCACCATGGACCGTGGCTTCGTGATCGTCGACGAGCGCCTGCACACGGGCATCGGCAACATCTACGCAGCCGGTGACATCGTCCCCGGGCTCCAGCTCGCGCACCGCGGCTTCGCCCAGGGCATCTTCGTCGCCGAGCAGATCGCGGGCCTGAACCCGACGCCGATCGTCGAGTCGGGCATCCCCCGCGTGACGTACTGCGAGCCCGAGGTCGCCTCGGTCGGCCTGACCGAGGCCAGGGCCAAGGAGCTGCACGGCGCCGACGGCGTCGAGACGCTCGAGTACAACCTTGCCGGCAACGGCAAGAGCAAGATCCTCGGGACCACGGGCTTCGTCAAGCTCGTCCGCCAGAAGGACGGCCCCGTCGTCGGCGTGCACATGGTCGGCGCCCGCGTCGGCGAGCTCATCGGCGAAGGCCAGCTCATCGTGAACTGGGAGGCGTACCCCGAGGACGTCGCCGCCCTGGTCCACGCGCACCCCACGCAGAACGAGGCTCTCGGAGAGGCCCACCTGGCCCTCGCCGGCAAGCCGCTGCACGCCCACAACTGACCCAACGATCGAAGGAGACCCGAGAGGTCATGTCTGACAACGTGCAGATGCCCGCACTGGGCGAGTCCGTCACCGAGGGAACCGTCACCCGCTGGCTCAAGGCCGTCGGCGAGAGCGTCGAGATCGACGAGCCCTTGCTCGAGGTCTCGACCGACAAGGTCGACACCGAGATCCCCTCGCCGTTCGCCGGCGTGCTCGAGCAGATCCTCGTCCAGGAGGACGAGACCGTCGAGGTCGGCACCGACCTCGCCGTGATCGGTTCCGGCGCGGGCGCAGCCCCGGCCGCTGCCGAGGCTCCCGCCGCCGAAGCACCCGCCGAGGCTCCCGCCCCGGCAGCCGAGCCCGCCCCCGCGGCGGAGCCGGCACCGGCCCCCGCGGCCGAGGCTCCGGCGGCCGCTCCCGCAGCCGAGGCGCCCGCCGCCTCGGGCGGCGAGGAGATCAAGCTCCCGGCGCTCGGCGAGTCCGTGACCGAGGGCACCGTGACCCGCTGGCTCAAGGCCGTCGGCGAGACCGTCGAGGTCGACGAGCCCCTGCTCGAGGTCTCGACCGACAAGGTCGACACCGAGGTCCCCTCCCCCGTGGCGGGCACCGTCCAGCAGATCCTCGTCCAGGAGGACGAGACCGTCGAGGTCGGCACCGTCCTCGCGATCGTCGGCTCGGGCGCGGCAGCACCGGCTCCGGCCGCCGCCGCACCGGCCCCCGAGGCGGCTCCCGCCCCGGCACCGGCACCGGCACCGGCGGCTGCACCGGCCCCGGCCGCTCCCGCAGCGCCCGCACCTGCACCGGCAGCGGCGCCCGCCCCGGCAGCAGAGGCGCCCGCCGCTCCCGCGGCCCCTGCCTCGCGTGCCACCTCGGGCTCGACCGGCGGCTCCTACCTGACCCCGCTCGTGCGCAAGCTCGCCGCGGAGAAGGGTGTCGACGTCGCGTCCCTCACGGGCACGGGCGTCGGTGGCCGCATCCGCAAGGAGGACGTCCTCGAGGCGGCCGCCAAGGCGGAGGCAGCCAAGGCGGCCCCGGCACCTGCCGCTGCTCCGCCGTCGGGCTCCGCACCCAAGGCGGCCAGCGTCCCGGCTGTCTCGCCCCTGCGCGGGACGACCGAGAAGATGTCGCGCCTGCGCAAGCTCGTCGCGACGCGCATGGTCGAGGCCCTGCAGACGCAGGCCCAGCTCACGACGGTGGTCGAGGTCGACGTGACCAAGGTCGCCAAGCTGCGCGCCAAGGCCAAGAACGACTTCAAGGCACGCGAGGGCGCCAACCTCACGTTCCTGCCGTTCTTCACGCTCGCCGCGGTCGAGGCCCTCAAGGCCTACCCGAAGATCAACGCGAGCATCGACGGCGACTCGGTCGTCTACCACCCCCAGGAGAACGTCGGCATCGCGGTCGACACCGAGCGCGGCCTGGTCGTGCCCGTCATCAAGGACGCCGGTGACCTCAACCTCGCCGGGATCGCCCGCAAGATCGCCGACCTCGCCGGCCGCACCCGCATCAACAAGATCGGGCCGGACGAGCTGGGCGGCGCGACGTTCACGATCACGAACACCGGTTCCGGTGGCGCGCTGATCGACACGCCGATCGTCCCCGGCGGCCAGGTCGCGATCCTGGGCACGGGCACGATCGTCAAGCGCCCGGTCGTCGTGACCGACGCAGACGGCAACGAGTCGATCGCGATCCGCTCGATGAGCTACATCTTCCTGTCGTACGACCACCGCCTGGTCGACGGCGCGGATGCGGCCCGCTTCCTGGGTGCGATCAAGACCCGCATCGAGGAGGGCGCCTTCGAGTCCGAGGTCGGTCTCTGACCCTCGGAGCTCGCTGAGCCCACCACACGGCAGGCCCCTCGACCCTTCGGGTCGGGGGGCCTGCCGCGTCTCCAGGGCTCGGGGCGGCCGGTCGAGGGTCCGACGGGCCGCGGGCGTCGCAGGCCCTCCGCCGGGGCCGTACCGTGGTCGCATGGACATCGTCGTGGCCGGGTCGCACGGTCTCATCGGTACGGAGCTCCTCGAACGTCTGCGGGAGCGCGGTGACACGGTGCGCCGCCTGGTGCGCAGGCCCCCGCAGACTGCCCACGAGCACTTCTGGGACCCGGACGAGGACGCCCTGGACCCGCGCGCGCTCGAGGGCGCGGACGCCGTGGTCAACTTCGCGGGAGCCGGTGTCGGCGACCACCGTTGGACGGCCGAGTACAAGCGCACGATCCTGGAGTCCCGGACGCGCACGACAGGCCTGCTCGCGCGCACGCTCGCGCACCTCGACGCTCCCCCGCCGGTCTTCCTCCAGGGCACCGCCGTGGGGTACTACGGCGACCGGGGCGCGGAGGTGCTGACCGAGACGTCCGGCCCGGGTGCGGGCTTCCTGGCGCGCGTCGTCACCGAGTGGGAGGCCGCGACGCGCCCTGCGCAGGACGCGGGGGTGCGGGTCGCGCACCTGCGCACGGGCATCGTCATGACGCCCGACGGCGGAGCGCTGGCCCGCATGCTGCCTCTCCTGCGGTGGGGCGTGGGCGGCAGGCTCGGCAGCGGGCGCCAGTACTGGAGCTGGATCACGCTGCGCGACCACGTCTCGGCCGTGCTGCACCTGCTCGAGACGGACGTGCACGGGCCGGTGAACCTCACGGGCCCGGCGCCCGCCACGAACGCCGAGGTCACCCGGGCGCTGGCCGCCGCCCTGCACCGCCCCGCGGCGCTGGCCGTCCCGTCGGTCGCGCTCAAGGTCGCGCTCGGCGAGTTCGCGTCCGACATCCTCGGGTCGCAGCGTGCCCTGCCACGGGTCCTGGAGGCCAGCGGCTTCGCGTTCGAGCACCCGGACCTGGAGTCCGCGGCCCGCTGGGTCGCCGCAGGCTGAGCGGACCACCGTCACACCACCGCGCTCACCCGCCATCCGACATCGGTCCACCGCAGTGTCAGGCGCGCCGTCGACGCCACGGTCGCAGGCACCGTCGTGACCGAGCCGTCGGCCGCCCGCTGGGTGTGCTCGGAGACCGAGTAGGTGACGTCGACCTGCGTCTCGGTCCCCGGTCCGGGCTCCGCGCCGAGAGCCGGCGCCGCGCTCCCCTCGTCCGGGGCGACCGGACGCGCCCCCACGACCGAGGCCGTCGCTCCGTCGATCACGACTCCTGACCCGGCGACCCGGTCGAGCAGGTCGGCGTCCGCAGCTTCGGCGGGCGAACCGGGCGCCAGGACCTCCGCCGGCTCTCGCTCCCCTGCCAGCAGCTCGACGCGGCGCTCGGTGAGCTCGACGGCGGCGCCGGCCGGGTCGTCGGCCTGCAGGGTGGGGTCGAGCAGGACGGGGTCGGGGTCAGCGGAGTCCATGGCCTCGGCGCGCTCGGCCCCGGGACGGGTCAACCCGGTGTGCGGACCGGCGACGTCCCCCGCACGGTGCGGTCCCACGAGCAGCGCTCCCGTGACGAGCACCGAGCACCCGACCAGGACGAGGCCCGCGACGAGCGCGGGGTGATGCCGAGAACCTGAGGCCGAGCGACGTCGTCGGGCGGCGTGCTCCCGTCGCGTGGGCGACGGTTTCCCGCCCGGACCGGGGGGGACGCGGGACTCCGGGGCGCTCCGGCCGGACGCCCCCGGGGGCCGGGCGACCGTGTCGTCGCGTTCCCGGTCGCCTTCGGGCGACCGCTCCCTCCGACGTGACGCGCGCCCCGACCGTGCGGCGATGGTCGCCGCGGCGAGCCGGGCGCTGTCGGGCATCGCGATCGGGGACGGGGACGCGGCCTCGTAGCAGAGCGCCGCGAACGTCCCGACCTCGGGCCGCGTACGAGGGTCCGCACGGCAGGCCGTGGCGAGCTCGGCGTGCAGGGCCGTGAGCCGCAGGTCGGGCCCCTCGGCAGTGCCACCGGCCGGGACCGTCGCGGCGGCGGGATGCGGGAGGACCCCCACGACGAGCTCCGCGAGCGACCTGACGTCGTCGGCCGGCGGAACGGCGCACAGGTCGAGCGGCATCCGCAGGACGGCCCGCCCCTCGGTGTCGAGCAGGACGTCCGACTCCGCGACCCCGCCGTACGACAGCCCGGACGCGTGCAGCGCGGCCAGCGCCTGCGCGAGGGGCACGAGCAGGGTCACGGCCTCCCCGGCCTCGAAGGGACCCCGGCAGGCCCGCAGGAGCGGCAGGCCCACGCCCGGCGGCCGCGAGGAGACCAGCACGAGGTCGCCCACGTCACCCTCGGCAACCTCCTCGACGTGCGCGAGGTGCTCGTGGTCGAGCTGTCGCAGAGCGTCGAGCCGCTCGACCAGCACGGCCCTCGCCGCAGGCTCGGCGGGCACGTGCACCAGGTCGACGTCACGGCAGCGCCCCGCGCCGTCGGAGGCGACCCAGCGACGCGCCGCCGCCCCGTCGGGTGCCGCCGCCTCACCGTGCCCGACGACGGCCCAGCCTCGACGCGTCAGGAGGTCCTGGACCGCCGGAGGTGGTGCCGACGGGTCGGCACCCTCCCGATCCCTCGCGCGGGAGGGCCAGGATGCACGGGGCGGGCGGACGCTCGACATCGCCCCATCCCAGCAGAGCGCGACCCGACGGACCGGTTGTCCACAGCCCGGGATCTCGGCCGCCATGGCCCGTGCACGGCCGGACCCGACCGATCCCGTCGAACCCCTCCCGGCCCGGACCCGTCAGACCTCCAGCCGCCGTCCGCTCCGCGCGCTCTCCCGCGCCACGTCCAGGACGTGCGCGGTCCGCACCGTGTCGGCAGGGTCGACGGGCACCGGGCCGCCGTCGACCCAGTCGGCGACCGCGCGGTAGAAGTCGGCGTGCCCGCCCGGGGCGCGCGGCACGGGCCTGCGCTCACGCCCGTGCGTGACCCACCCCTCGGTCCCGTCCGGCGCCGCGTCGTCGAAGACCTCGAAGGGCGACGCGTCGTTCTCGAACGTCGTCACGACGTACGCCCCGGCGTCGCCGAGCACGCGCGTCCGGGGACCGGGCGCGCCCACGACCGAGGCCGCCCAGAGCCGGCTGACCACCTCACGCCCGTCCGACGGCGCATGGTGGAGCGTCAGGAAGACGTCGTCCTCGGTCGGGGTCGTCAGGGCGCGCAGCTCGGCGTACACCGACCGGACAGGCCCGAAGAGCTGGGTGGCCGAGTCGACGAGGTGCGGGCCGAGGTCGAGCAGGAGCCCGCCGCCGACCGGGTCGTTCTCCTTCCAGCGCTGCTGCGGCACCGGCCGCCACCGCTCCCAGCGACGCTCGAACGTGTGCACGCGCCCCAGCTCGCCCGACGCGAGCACCGACCGCAGCGTCAGCTGCTCGGGGTCCCAGCGCCGGTTCTGGAAGACCGTGAAGGGTGTCCCGGCAGCGTCGGCCGTCGCGACGACCTCGGCGGCCTGCGCCCCGTCGAGCGCGATCGGCTTGTCCAGCACGAACGGGACACCGGCGGCGGAGACCTGGGCAGCGTGCTCGGCGTGCAGCGCCGACGGGCTCGCGACCACGACGACGTCGAACGCGCCACGGTCGCCGAGGAGCCCGGTCAGGTCGTCGTACAGCCGCACGCCGGGCCAGTCCGCCTCGGCCGTCGCGCGGCGCTCGGGGTTCCGGGCGACGACCGCGGTCACGACGAGCCCGGCCTCCCGGGCCAGGCGCGCGTGGATCCCCCGGCCCGCCCCGCCGTACCCGACCAGACCGATCCGTACCGGCTCACTGCCCCGGGCCTGTCCCTGCGCACTCGTCGTCGTCATGCCGACCAATCTAGCCGTCGTCCCGGAGCACTCCGGAAGGCTGGCAGAATGTACCGAATCCTCCTGGAACTGTCGTTCTCGGCATGTGTCCGAGTTCGGGAAGGTCGTCCGTTGAGCACCAAGAGCACGAGCCCCACGAGCAGGAAGAGCGCGCGCCTGCGGCGCGCCCTGCGCATCACCCTCATCGCCCTGGCGCTGGGGATCGTCATCGCCAACGCGGTGAACCAACCGACGATCGAGGCGAACGAGGCCCCCGCGACCGGGACGGCTCTCGCAGCGCTCGAGACGCTCGACGTCAAGGGGATCGCGGCGGCGACCGGCTACGAGCGCGAGAACTTCGGGTCCGCCTGGGCCGACGTCGACGGCAACGGCTGCGACACGCGCAACGACATCCTCGCGCGCGACCTCACCGACCTCACGTACTCGACCCGCGACAAGGCGTGCGAGGTCCGCACCGGGACCTTCGACGACCCCTACACGGGCAAGACGATCAGCTTCGTGCGGGGCAACAAGACCAGCTCGGCCGTCCAGATCGACCACGTCATCCCGCTCATGGACGCCTGGCGCAAGGGCGCCCAGTCGTGGGACGACGAGACCCGTCGCCGCTTCGCGAACGACCCGCTCAACCTGCTCGCCTCCGACGGGTCGGCCAACCAGTCGAAGGGCGCGCGCGACGCGTCGGCCTGGCTCCCGCCCAACCACGCGTTCCGCTGCACGTACATCGCGCGCCAGATCGCGGTCAAGGTCACCTACGAGCTGTGGGTGACCCCGTCCGAGCGCGACGCGATGACCGCCGTGCTCGGTGACTGCCCGTCCGAGCCGCTGCCCACCGGGAGCTGACCTGCGCGGACCGTGAGCCGGGAGCGGGTCCCGGACGAGCCGCCCGACGCGAGGTCGGCCCGCCCGGGCCCGCGGCTCCTCAGGGTGCGCTGCGGCGCAGCGCTCCCGGCCACCAGACCGCTCGCCCGACGTCGTGCACCAGGGCCGGGACGAGCAGGCTGCGGACGATCAGGGTGTCGACGAGGACGCCGAACGCGACGATGAACGCGAGCTGTGCGAGGAACAGCAGCGGGATCACCCCGAGCGCCGCGAACGTCGCGGCGAGCACCACGCCCGCCGACGTGATGACCGAGCCCGTCACGGCGAGCGCGCGCAGCGTGCCGCGGCGGGTGCCGATGATCCCGGACTCCTCGCGTACCCGGGTCATGAGGAAGATCGAGTAGTCGACGCCGAGCGCCACGAGGAAGCAGAACGCGTAGAGCGGGACGGTCGGGTCGGCGCCCGGGAAGTCGAGCACGTGGTTGAACACGATCGCCGACACCCCGAGGGCCGCGCCGAACGAGAGCACGTTGGCGGCCATGAGCAGGACCGGCGCGAGGACCGAGCGCAGCAGCAGCATGAGGATCGCCAGGATCACGACCAGCACCACGGGCACGATGACGCGCAGGTCGTGGTCGCCCGCGATCTGGGTGTCGAGCCGTTCGGCGCTGGCCCCGCCCACGAGCGAGTCGGGCGAGACCTCGTGCACGGCGTCGCGGAGCGCGGCGACGGTCTGCGTCGCGGCGTTGGTGTCGCTCGGGTCCTCGGTCACGACGTCGACGCGCACGTCGCCGTCGACGACGAGCGGCGGCCCCTGCGAGGGGGCGCCGGGCGCTCCGCCCGTGCCGCCCTCGGTCACGGCGGCGGCGGACGCGACGCCGTCGGTCGCGGTCGCGGCCTGGAGCACGGCGTCGAGGTCGGCCTCGGGGGCGATCACGATCGCGGGCTGGACGCCCACTCCCCCGAAGTGGTCCTCGAGCACCTGCTCGCCGTCGACCGAGTCGACCTGGGTGAGGAAGACGTCGGAGTCGCTCGTGCCCTCGGCCTGGAACGTCGGCACGAACGCCGCGCACCCCGCGAGGACGAGGGCCGTGACGATCCACACGGCACGGTCGCGGCGCCCGACGAAGCTCGCGACGCGGGACCAGACGCCGTGGCCCGCGACGTGCACCTCGACGTCGTGGCTCGCGGCGAGGGCGACGTCGCGCACGCCCTCCGGTGCGCCGGTGGCGGGCGCGGGCGCCAGGGCGGCGGTCGTCGCCTCGTCGGCGGCCGCCGGGTCGTACGCAGGCCTGCGCGGCCAGAAGATGCCCCGCGAGCGCTTGCCGCCGACCACGAGCAGCGCAGGCAGGAACGTGAGCGCACCGAGGAACGCGGCCGCGATGCCGACCGCCCCGACGGGCCCGAGGGAGCGGTTGGACGCGAGGTCCGACAGCAGGAGGCAGAGCAGGCCCGCGATGACGGTCCCGGCCGAGGCGGCGATGGGCTCGATCGAGGCGCGCAGGGCGCGGCGCACGGCCGTGTAGGGACTCTCGACGGCGCGCAGCTCCTCGCGGTATCGCGCCACGACGAGGAGCGAGTAGTCGACCGCGGCGCCCACGACAAGGATCGAGAGGATGCCCTGCGCCTGTCCGTTGAGCGTCAGCGTGCCGGCGTCCGCCAGGAGGTAGACGACCAGGCCTGCGAGGCACAGCGCGAAGACCGCGGTGAGGATCACCATGAACGGCAGGATCGGCGAGCGGTAGACGATCGCGAGGATGATCAGCACGGCACCGAGCGCGACGAGCAGCAGGACCGTGTCGATCCCGCCGAACGCGTTGACGAGGTCCGCGACGAAGCCCGCGGGCCCGGTGACCCACGCCTGGAGGCCCGAGTCGGCGAGGGCGGTCTCGAGCTCGGCCCGGATCTCGGCGACCACGGCGTTGTTGACGCGCTCGTCGTCGGCCATGAGGTCCGAGGACTGCGACGCGTCGAGCGACGCGACGATCATCGCGGCCTCGCCGTCCTGCGAGGGCACGACGACGGGGTCGCCGGTCAGCGCGTCCCCGACCGTCTGGGGGTCGTCTGGACCGGCGCCGGGGAGCGGGAGCGTCGGCAGGTCGGCGGCGACGGCCTGGAGGGTCTCGAGCTGCTGGGGCGTGACGGCTCCGCCGTCGGTGGGGACCGCGACGACGAGGGCGGGCAGCGACTCGTCGGACACGAACGCCTGGGCCTTCTCGGCTGCGCGGGTGGACTCGGCGCTCGACGGCAGGAAGGCCGCGGAGTCGTTGGTCTGGACGGTGCTGAGCTTGCCCTGCGCCTGGCCCCCGATCGCCCCGATGGCGAGCCAGACTCCCAACACTGCGACAATGACCAGGCCTCGGAGCACACCACTCCAGCGATTACTCAGCATGCTGAGTACTATTGACGACGGAGGTCTCAGGAGCAAGTGGACGCAAACCCGGTCAGCAGGGAACCGAAGGACTGGCCCACCGGCCGGCTCCTGTCGGCGGTGACCCGCCGGATCGAGCGTGAGTGGAACCACCACCTCGACGGCTGGGACCTCAACCACGCCTCGATGCCCGTCCTGCTGCACCTGCTCGCAGGCCCGCGCACCCAGCGTCAGCTCGCGGCCGAGTCGCACATCACCGAACAGACCATGAGCCGCATCCTGGCGCGCCTCGAACGCTCGGGGTACATCACCCGCGAGGACGACGTGAACGACCGGCGCCGGCGCGCCGTCGCGATCACCCCGGGCGGCCGCACCGCCGCGCTCGCCGCCGCGAGCCCGCGCCCCGCCGAGGAGCTCAGCACCCGGGGCCTGAGCGAGGAGCAGATCGCCACGCTGCGTGAGATCCTCATCACCATGGTCGAGGCCCACCCCCGACCGGGTGAGGGCTAGCCTGACCGCATGCACCTGCGCACCGAGGGCCCCGGTCTCACCGACTACCAGGACGCCTGGGACCTCCAGCGCCAGGTCCATCAGGACGTCGTGGACGGCATCGCGCCGGACACCGTGATCCTCGTGGAGCACCCGAGCGTCTACACCGCCGGCAGGCGCACCAACCTCGCCGACCGCCCCGACGACGGCACGCCCGTCGTCGACGTCGACCGCGGCGGGAAGATCACCTGGCACGGGCCCGGACAGCTCGTCGCCTACCCGATCGTCCGGCTCGCCGAGCCCGTCGACGTCGTCGCCTACGTGCGCGCGCTCGAGTCCGCGGTCATGGACGTCTGCACCGCGCTGGGTCTGACGACCCACCGCGTCGAGGGGCGCAGCGGCGTGTGGCTGGCCGCGACCCCGACCCGGCGCGAGCGCAAGGTCTGCGCGATCGGCGTGCGGGTCGCGCGCGGCGTGACCATGCACGGCCTCGCGCTCAACTGCTCCCCCGACCTCGGGGAGTTCTCCCGCATCGTGCCGTGCGGCATCTCCGACGCCGACGTCACGTCCCTGACGCTCGAGACCGGTCGACGGGTCACGATCGACGAGGCCACGCCGATCCTGGTCCCCGCGCTGCACGAGCACCTGGGTCCGCTCCTGGCCGCGACCTCCGCGTCCGGCGTGACCGGCGCGTCCGCCACGACCGGCGCGTCCGTCACGGCCTGAGCAGCCGCCGCGTCCGTCCCCTCGGTGCGCTCGGCAGGCTGGGGCGCGGGGACGCACCCCTCCCCTTCCGGGACCTTCACGGCTAGGATGGGGATCACCTCAAGGGAATCATTGCGCAACCGGAGTACGGGTGGGTCGGTGCGCGGAACGGTTGACCCCTGAAGGACCCCCATGACCCGCACTCCCAGTCCCCTCGCGCCCGCGCGCCCCGACGTCACGGCTGACGGCGCCCCCGGCGCCCCCGCTCAGGCTCCCGAGCCCGCGGAACCCCGCCGCGGCACCCTCGCCACGTACGGCGAGCTTCCCCGCCTGGCCGGCAAGGCGTTCCTGCCGATCGCGTTCCTCGCGCGGCTGCCCTTCTCGATGATCACGATCGGCACGCTCCTCCTGGTCACGACGACCACGGGCTCGCTCGCCCTCGGCGGGCTCGCGAGCGCCGCCGCCGCCGTCGGCACGGCGCTCGGCGGCCCGACGCAGGGATCCCTCGCGGACCGGATCGGCCAGCGCAAGGTGCTCCTCGTCGTCGTGCCGCTGAACGTCCTGGCCGTCGTCGCGCTCGTCCAGGCCGCGAGCACCGGCGCCACGTCGGGCGTGATCCTCGGCGCCGCGGCGCTCGTGGGCGCGTTCGCCCCGCAGGTGGGCCCGCTCGCGCGCGTGCGCTGGATCGCGATGACCCAGCACCGCCCTCGCACGCTGCTCGCCGCGATGGGCTACGAGAGCACGGCCGACGAGATTGGCTTCGTGCTCGGCCCGGCCCTCGTCGGCATCCTCGCGAGCGTGTGGTCCCCGCAGGCCGCGATGCTGTTCGCCGCCGCGGTGTGCGCGATCTTCGGCCTGGCCTTCGCCCTACACCCGACCGCGACGCCCGGCGCGCCCAAGCCGTCCGCCGCGGCGCAGGCCGCAGCGGGTGCCGACGCCCACGGCTCGTTCGTCGGGCTCCTGCGCCGAGTGCTGGTCCCCGTCCTCGGGATGCTCGCGATGGGCATGCTCTTCGGCAGCACCCAGACGGCCGTCACGTCGTTCATGCGCGACGCGGGCGCCGAGGAGCAGGCCGGTCTGGTCTACGCGGTGCTCGGCTTCGGGTCGGCCATCACGGCGCTCGCCGTGGTCGCGCTGCCTGCGAGCTTCGGCGCACGCTCGCGCTGGGTCTCGTTCGCCTCGGGCCTCACGGTCACCGCGGTCCTCGCGTTCCTCGCGGGCGGCAGCGGGTCGCTCGGCGCCCTGATCGGCGCGCTCGCGCTGCTGGGCCTGTTCGTCGGCCCGGTCATGGTCACGATCTTCACGGTCGGCGGCGACCTCAGCCCGAGCAGCCGCAGCGGCGCCGCCATGACGATGCTCGCGAGCGCGAACGTCGTGGGCGTGGCGCTCGGCGCGAGCGTCGGGGGCCAGGTCGCCGAGGGCGTGGGGACGGCGGCCGCGTTCGCGCTGCCGGCCGTCGCCGCGGTGCTGCTCGTCGTCACCGGGCTGTCGCTCAGGTCACGTCCGGCCCACGTGGACACCACCGCCCTCCCGCAGGCTCCTGGCGTAGTCTGACTTTCACCCGATACCGGGCACGACTCCAGGGGGCCACCGCCCACCACGGACTGGGAGACACCGCGTGACGATCGCACCTGAAGGGCGGCGCATGCTGCGGGTCGAGGCCCGCAACTCTGCGACACCCATCGAGAAGAAGCCCGAGTGGATCAAGACTCGGGCGACCATGGGACCCGAGTACACCGAGCTCAAGGGCCTCGTGCGCAAGGAGGGCCTGCACACGGTCTGCGAGGAGGCCGGCTGTCCCAACATCTTCGAGTGCTGGGAGGACCGTGAGGCCACGTTCCTCATCGGCGGCGACCAGTGCACGCGCCGTTGCGACTTCTGCCAGATCGACACGGGCAAGCCCGCCGACTTCGACGCGGACGAGCCGCGCCGCGTCGCCGAGTCGGTCCAGGCCATGGGTCTGCGCTACTCGACCATCACGGGCGTCGCGCGCGACGACCTGGCCGACGGCGGCGCGTGGCTCTACGCCGAGACCGTGCGTCAGATCCACGCGCTCAACCCGGGCACGGGCGTCGAGCTCCTCATCCCGGACTTCAACGCGATCCCCGAGCTGCTCGACGCCGTCAACGAGTCGCGCCCCGAGGTGCTCGCGCACAACGTCGAGACCGTGCCCCGCATCTTCAAGCAGATCCGGCCGGGCTTCCGCTACGAGCGCTCGCTGTCGGTCATCACGCGGGCTCGCGAGGCCGGCCTGGTGACCAAGTCGAACATCATCCTCGGCATGGGCGAGACGATCGACGAGGCGAAGGAGGCCCTGCAGGACCTCCACGACGCAGGCTGCGACCTCATCACCATCACTCAGTACCTGCGCCCGTCGCTGCGCCACCACCCGGTCTCGCGCTGGGTCAAGCCCGAGGAGTTCGTCGAGCTCTCGGACGAGGCCGAGCGCATCGGGTTCCTCGGTGTCATGTCCGGCCCGCTGGTCCGTTCCTCGTACCGCGCGGGCCGCCTGTGGGGCCAGGCCATGAAGCGTCGTGGCATGGAGATCCCGGCCGCGCTCGCGCACCTGACCGAGCCCACGACGGCCCGTCAGGAGGCGGCGAGCCTGCTGGCTCGCTGACCTCACGGGTTCCTGATCGGCCCGAGCCGGTCCTCGCTCCCGTTCCCCCGCCGACGTGCGAGAGAATCGGGGGCGGGGTCCGGCTCGCCGCCGTCCCCACCCCTTCACCGGAGCACTCTCCGCCACCACTAGACTGAGGCACCATGGCCCGCAACAAGAGCACCGACCCCTCGACCGGGGTCGACGGCACCAAGCCGAAGAAGCAGAAGAAGCAGCGCTGGTATCACCAGGTCTGGGACGCGTACAAGATGACGCGTGCCGAGGACCCGGCGGTCACGTGGATCATGCTCGCCGTGTTCGTCGGCATCCTCGCCGTCGCGATCGGGATCGGTCTGGCCTGGGGGCCGTGGGTCTACACCCTCATCGTGGGTCTGCCCTTCGCGTTCCTCGGCTCGCTGTTCGTCCTGACGCGCCGCGCGGAGACCGCGGCCTACAGCCGCATCGAGGGCCAGCCCGGGGCCGCGCGCGCCGCGCTCGGCACGATCCGCCGCGGCTGGACGTTCGACGACGAGCCCGTCGCCCTGACCCCGCAGCAGGACCTCGTGTTCCGCGGCGTCGGGCGTGCCGGGGTCGTGCTCGTGGGCGAGGGCCCGACGCACCGCGTCACCAAGCTGCTCGACGGCGAGAAGCGCCGCATCACGCGCGTCCTGCCCAACGTCCCGGTCACCACGATCCAGTGCGGCAACGGCGAGGGTCAGGTCCCGCTCAAGAAGGTCTCGCGCACGGTGCAGAAGCTGCGCCCGACGCTCACCAAGCCGGAGACCGCCGAGGTCCTCAAGCGCCTCAAGGCGCTCGGCGGCGCCAAGCTGCCGATCCCCAAGGGCATCGACCCCACCCGTGCGCGCCCCGACCGCAAGGGCATGCGCGGGCGCTGACCCCGCACCGCCTGGCACCCGGCCCGTCGGTCACCTCCCGGTGACCGGC
>NZ_JACSQQ010000019.1:12694-47895 GCF_014836555.1 Oerskovia rustica | reverse complement strand
CCCCCGGGCGCCGGGCGGGCCGTCGTGCATCCCCGTCCCGCGCCGACGACGGGGTCGGCGCAGCAAGGAGGCCCCCGTGAGCGACCCGTACTGGAACCACAGCACCCACTACTTCCCCGTCCTGACGCGGCTCGTGGGTCCCGGGACCCGCACCGCGCTCGACGTGGGCTGCGGCGAGGGGCTCCTGACGCGACGGCTCCGCGCCGCCGGAGCCGCCGAGGTGCTGGGGCTCGACCTCGACCCCGAACAGGTGGACCGTGCGCGCCGCGCCGCCGAGGGCTCCCCGACCGGCCTCGACTACCTCGCGGGCGACGTCCTGGACCCGCTCCCCGGCCTCGCCGAGCCCTTCGACGTCGTCACGACCGTCGCGACGCTGCACCACCTCCCGCTCGACGCGGGACTGCGGCGCCTGCGCGACCTGGTCGCCCCCGGCGGGACGCTCGCCGTCGTGGGGCTGACGCGGCCGCGCACGGCCTGGGACTGGGCGGTCAGCGCGGCTGGCGTCCCCGCCGCGAAGATCGCCCGACGGCGCCGCGGGGAGTGGGAGCACGGCTCGCCGATCGCGGAGGTCACCACGAGCCACGCCGAGCTGCGTACGGCAGCACGGGAGATCCTGCCCGGCGCACGGCTGCGCCGCCGGCTCTACTGGCGGTACACGCTCGTCTGGCGTGCACCCGGGGCGGGCGAGGGCTGAGGCGGGCCCTGCGCCGAGGCGAGCGGCGCCGTCGGGCACGGGTGCCACCTGCCGGTGCTGCCGATGCCTGCCGGTGCGTACCTGGAGAACGCGTCAGGCGCGGACGATGACCGTGCCGGCGGCCTTGTCGTGCATGCCGCGACCGTCGCCGTCCCACACCACGGCCGGGACGACCAGGCACAGCAGCACCGTGCGCACCAGAGCCCGCCACAGGCCCACCATGCGACCCTCGCCGCCCAGGACCCGCACCTGCAGGCCCATGACGCGGTGACCGACCGTGTAGCCGAGCGTGCTCACCAGGAGCAGGTTCTCGACCGCGAACACGCCGAGCGTCGCCATCGAGTTCGCGTCGAAGACGAGGTAGCTGATGAGCAGGCACAGCACCCAGTCGACGACGAGCGCGACCGCACGACGGCCGACCGTCGCCAACGAACCGGGACCGTCGGACGGCAGGCCGAGGCGACCGCCTCGACCGTTCTCCCCGCCGGTCGGCGTACCCTCGAGCCAGGAACCCACATCTTCACGCGACACCACGGCACCAGCCTACGTGGCGGTGAGGCGGGTTCCGGCGCCCGACCGGTTCGTCCCGGTCGAGGGAGGCCCACCAGGCCCGCACAGGGCCCGCCGTCGTGCGCCGTCGCGCCGATGTCACACAGCCCGCCGCTGTGTAACACGGACGAAACACTCGGTACACGGTGGGGAAACCCCTGAGGCCTAGGTTCGAGGCGCCACTGGAGGTACGGCCAGAGGACCCACTACCAAGGAGTTACGGATGTTCAAGAACGCGGAGGAGGCAATCGCCTTCACCCAGAACGAAGGCGTCGAGTTCGTCGACGTCCGGTTCTGCGACCTGCCGGGCGTGATGCAGCACTTCAACATCCCGATCTCGCAGTTCGCCGAGTCCGCCTTCACGGACGGCATGATGTTCGACGGGTCCTCGATCCGCGGCTTCCAGGCGATCCACGAGTCGGACATGAAGCTCATCCCCGACGTCACGACGGCCTACGTCGACCCGTTCCGCAAGCGCAAGACGCTCATCGTGAACTTCTCGATCGTGGACCCCTTCACCGACGAGGCGTACTCGCGCGACCCGCGCAACGTCGCCTTCAAGGCCGAGGCGTACCTGCGCAGCACCGGCATCGCCGACACCGCGTTCTTTGCCCCCGAGGCCGAGTTCTACATCTTCGACGACGTCCGGTTCAAGACGAGCCAGAACGAGTCGTACTACCACCTCGACTCCAAGGAAGCGGCCTGGAACACCGGTCGCGTCGAGGAGGGTGGCAACCTCGGCTACAAGACCCGCTACAAGGGTGGCTACTTCCCCGTCTCCCCCAACGACCAGATGGCGGACCTGCGCGACGAGATGTGCGCCGTCCTCGACCAGGTCGGCCTCGACGTCGAGCGCGCGCACCACGAGGTGGGCACCGCCGGCCAGCAGGAGATCAACTACCGCTTCTCGACGCTGACCGCAGCGGCCGACGACCTGATGAAGTTCAAGTACGTCATCAAGAACGTCGCCTGGGAGGCCGGCAAGTCCGCGACCTTCATGCCCAAGCCGATCTTCGGTGACAACGGCTCCGGGATGCACTCGCACCAGTCGCTCTGGAAGGACGGCGAGCCGCTGTTCTTCGACGAGAAGGGCTACGGCGGCCTGTCGGACCTCGCCCGCTGGTACATCGGCGGCCTGCTCAAGCACGCGCCCTCGCTCCTCGCCTTCACGAACCCGTCGGTGAACTCCTACCACCGCCTGGTCCCCGGCTACGAGGCCCCCGTCAACCTGGTCTACTCGGCCCGCAACCGCTCCGCGTGCATCCGCATCCCGGTCACCGGTTCCTCGCCCAAGGCCAAGCGCGTCGAGTTCCGCGTGCCGGACCCGTCGGCCAACCCGTACCTGGCCTTCGCCGCACAGCTCCTCGCCGGCATCGACGGCATCAAGAACCGCATCGAGCCCCCCGAGCCGATCGACAAGGACCTCTACGAGCTGCCCCCCGAGGAGCACGCGGCGATCCAGCAGGTCCCCGCCTCCCTCGGCGAGGCCCTCGACGCCCTCGAGGCCGACCACGACTACCTCACGGTGGGCGACGTCTTCACCGAGGACCTCATCGCGACGTGGATCGACTACAAGCGCACGCACGAGATCGACCCGATCCGTCTGCGTCCGCACCCCCACGAGTTCGAGCTGTACTACGACCTCTGATCGTCGGTGCTCGCGGTGGTAGTCGCGAGCTCCCTGCAGTGACGGCACCCCGGCCGCCCTATGTGGCGACGGGGGTGCCGTGCTGTGCCCCTCGGTCCGGCATCCCGCGGAGGCGTCCGGGCCGGACGAGCATCACCGACGAGCTGGTCACAACACGCGATCCGACAGCCAGGTTTCACTCCAACTACCTGCGGTCTGCCAATGCAGGCGGGCGCTCGCACGGCATTCCACCCCCATGATTCCCTCAGGGCCTCCGAATTCACCCGCCGCACCGGCGGTTCGCCGTCCCTCGCCATATACCCCGACCTCTCACCGTGCCAGACTTCTCAAACTGATGTACCGGAATGTCCAGAGGAGTGGCCATGGCACTGCGATACACCTCCCCGCCGAACTGGCCCCCGCCCCCGGCTGGATGGACACCTCCGCCAGGCTGGAAGCCCGATCCCTCGTGGGAGCCAGCGCCACAGGGTTGGGAGTTCTGGGTCGAGGACTCCGTCGACGGTTTCGCGGAAGCACCGGGGCATCCGTCCGCCTCGACAGGACCGACGAAACCTCCTCCTCCACCATTCACGGGAATGCCGACGACGAATTCCTGGTTCGCCCGCCACAAGATTCTCACCGGAATCGGCGCAGCGTCGGTTCTGCTCATCGTGCTGGTTGCCGCTCTGAGCGGAGGCGGCGGCGGAAATCCCGACGAGCCCGTCGCGGACAGTGCCGCCACACAGACCCAGGACGACGAGAAGTCCGCGAAAGACCTTGCTGTCGAAGAGGCCGCCGAGGCTGAGCGTCTGGCCGAGGAGGACGCGGCGGCTGCGGCCCAGGCCGAGGCGGACCGCCTCGCGGAGGAGCAGCGCCTGGCGGACGAGGCAGCCGCTGCCGAGGCCGCCGCCGCCGAGGCCGCCCGGCAGGGTTCGGTCGCCCAGCAGAATGCCTATCGATCGGCCGTGAACTATCTCGACTTCACAGCCTTCTCCCGCTCCGGCCTTGCCGGCCAGCTGGAGTTCGAAGGCTTCAGCGCCCCGGATGCGGAGTTCGCGATCGCCCGCTTGGAGACCGAAGGCGGCGTCGACTGGAACGCGCAGGCCGCGGCCAGCGCGGCGAACTACCTGGAGTTCACCTCTTTCTCACGCTCCGGACTCATCGAGCAGCTCAGGTTCGAGGGATACACCGCAGAACAGGCAGAGCACGGTGTGAGCACGACGGGCCTGTAGCTCGCAGGCAGGACCTTGCCCGTCCGTGCCGGCACGAGCCCGTCGAGCGGGTGGACCGGGGTGCCGTGGACGGTCGCGGTGCTCGTACGGGCCTCGTGCTGCACGGTGACCGGCACCGACGGCCAGGTGGGTGGCGCCCACTGCCGAAGCCCGTCCGACCGATGAGTTCCTCCCCGTGCCGAGGTCACTGCCTGCACGGCCGTCGTCGGTCGACACGCTCACACCCGGAGGAGACGGCATGGCACGGCTCATCTACTCGATGATCACCTCGCTCGACGGCTACGCCGAGGCGGCGGAGGGCGACCTCGGCGTGGGCGCCGACGACGAGGAGGTCCACACCTTCATCGACGACGTCTTTCGCCACGTCGGCACCTACCTCTACGGCCGGCGGATGTACGAGACGATGGTCTTCTGGGAGACCGCGCACACCGACCCCGACGCACCGCCGTTCATCGTCCGGTACGCCCGGGGATGGCAGGCCGCGGAGAAGGTCGTCTACTCCACGACGCTGGATGCGGTGTCCAGCGCGAGGACCAGGATCGAGCGGACCTTCGACCCGGAGGCGGTGCGCCGGCTCAAGGCCGAGTCCGAGCACGACCTCACCGTGGACGGCCCGAACCTCGCAGCCCAGGCGATCAGGGCCGGCCTGGTGGACGAGTACCACCTGTTCGTCACCACGAGCGTGGTCGGCGGTGGCGAGCGGTTCTTCCCCGACGGCGTGCGCCTCGATCTCGAGCTGGTCGAGGAGCGAGCGTTCGACAGCGGTCTGATCTACGCGCGCTACCGGACCCGCTGAGCCCCGTGGAGGCCGACGGCGCAGGGCTGCGGCCGGGGTGCGAGGCTCCAGCGCCGGCGCGAGGATCGAAGCATGACCAGATTCGGCTACACCCTCATGACCGAGCAGTCCGGGCCCAAGGCCTTGGTGGACTATGCGGTGGCCGCCGAGAGGACCGGCTTCGACTTCGAGGTGTCCTCCGACCACTACTTCCCCTGGCTCGACAGCCAGGGGCACTCGCCGTACGCCTGGACGGTACTGGGTGCGGTGGCCCACGCGACCGAGCGCGTCGACCTGATGACGTACGTGACGTGCCCGACGATCCGCTACCACCCTGCCGTGGTCGCCCAGAAGGCGGCGACGCTGGGGATCCTGTCCGACGGTCGCTTCACGCTCGGGCTCGGCGCCGGGGAGAACCTCAACGAGCACGTCGTGGGCAGGGGCTGGCCCGCGGTCGACGAGAGGCACGGTCTGCTGGTCGAGGCGGTCGACATCATCAGCGAGCTGTTCACGGGCGAGCTGCTGAGCTACCGGGGTGAGTACTTCCAGGTCGACTCGGCCCGCCTGTGGGACCTGCCCGCCGCCCCGGTCGAGATCGGTATCGCGGTCTCGGGCGCGCAGTCGGTGGCTGCCTTCGCGACACTCGCGGACCACCTCGTGGCCACCGAGCCGAAGCCGGACCTGGTCACCGCCTGGGACCGGGCGCGCGACGCGGCCGACCTCCCACCGTCTCGCAAGATCGGCCAGATCCCCATCTGCTGGGACACCGACCAGGAGCGCGCCCTCGCCAGGGCGCACGACCAGTTCCGCTGGTCGGGCCTGGGATGGCCGGTCAACGCCAACCTCCCGACCACGCAGGCCTTCGCGAGCGCCAGCGCGTTCGTCCGGCCCGAGGACCTCACGGAGTCGATCCCGTGCGGGCCCGACCTCGACGCGATCGTCGACGCCGTGTCGGCGTACTGGGAGGTGGGCTTCACCGACATCGCGCTCGTCCAGGTCGGCGACGAGGGGCAGCAGGACTTCCTCGACCAGGCGGCCGAGCCGCTCCTCGACAGGCTCCGATCCGCTGCACCGAGCGACTGAACCCGCCGCGCGACACGGTGGCCGACGCTCCGAGGCCCGGCGTCCTGGACGGTGGAAAAGTCCCGGTCCGCCCCCGCTAGAATGAGCCCTCGCCACTGCTTGGAGAACTTGAGCAGGCGGCAGAGACATGGAAGGAATGTCGATGGCCGACGTCGCCACAGCTGCACCCCTAGCCCTCTCCCAGACACTTGCCACCCGCGCGGACGACATCCGCGGCGTGTGGCTCGAGGCTGCCGCACGCGAGCTCCACGGTCGCACCTCACGAGGTGAGCTCGAGCGCGAGCAGGCCGAGATCTTCGACGCCCTGGTCGACGGACTTCGGGCAGGTGGCACCGTCGTGACGGACGCTGCGTTCGACCAGCTCCGCGGCATCCTCGCCGACGTCTCGGCGGTGCGCGCCCGGCTCGGGTTCACGCCGCGCGAGACGGCGATCGGTCTGTTCGCCCTCAAGGACGGCCTGTACCCCCTCGCCTCCCCCGACACCGACATCGTGCCGCTGCTGCAGCTCGTCGACCAGCTCGGTCTCCTGACGTTCGAGGCCTTCGCCGCGGCCCGCGAGTCCATCATCACCGAACAGGCCGAACAGCTCCTCGAGCTCTCGACCCCCGTGGTCAAGCTCTGGGAGGGCATCGTCGCGGTGCCGCTCGTGGGGACGCTCGACTCCGCCCGCGCCCAGGTGGTCATGGAGCGCCTCCTCAACACGCTCGTCGACACGGGCAGCGAGCACGCGATCATCGACATCACGGGTGTCCCCGCCGTCGACACCCAGGTCGCGCAGCACCTCCTCAAGACCGTGGTCGCGGCACGCCTCATGGGGGCCGAGTGCACGATCAGCGGGATCCGACCCCAGATCGCGCAGACGATCGTGGCTCTCGGCATCGAGTTCGGCGACATCCGCACGCGTGCGACGCTCGCCGACGCCCTCGTCGACGCCCTCCGCTCAGGCCGCGGGGCACGTCAGAAGGGCCTGCCCGCGTGACCGACGGCGTTCCCGTCCTCAAGATCGGCTCGACGCTCCTCGTCTCGATCCAGGTGGACCTGCAGGACGACACCGCCCTGCAGCTCCAGGAGGATCTCGCGACGCGGATCACGGAGACCGGAGCGCGCGGGGTCATCATCGACATCTCCGGCCTCGAGATCGTCGACTCGTTCATCGGGCGCATGCTGGCCTCGGCCGCCAGCATCTCCCACGTGCTCGACGCGACGACCGTCGTGGTGGGCATGCGGCCTGCCGTCGCGATCACGATGGTCGAGCTGGGGCTCTCCCTCGGGAACGTCCGCACCGCGCTCGACGTCGAACGTGCCCTCGCGCTCCTGGGCACGGTCGAGGAGTCTGCGGAGGACATCCTCCTCGCGGCCGCTGAGCGCGAGGAGAGATGAGCACCCCGACGGCGACCGTCGAACGCGTGCCCATCCTCACCGACTCCGACGTCGTCAAGGTGCGTCAGCTCGTGCGAACCCTCGCCCAGCAGGCGCGCCTCTCGCTGGTCGACCAGACCAAGCTCGTCACGGCCGCGAGCGAGCTGGCACGCAACACGCTCGTGTACGGGGGCGGCGGCGACGCCGAGGTGCAGCTGGTCACCGACGGCCCGCGGACAGGCGTGCGCGCCGTGTTCAAGGACGACGGGCCCGGCATCCCCGACCTCGACCTGGCGCTGACGGACGGCTGGACCAGCGGCGGCGGGCTCGGCCTGGGCCTGTCCGGATCGCGCCGGCTCGTCCAGCACTTCGCGATCGACACCGCGGCCGGGGCCGGTACGCGCGTCGAGATCGCGACCTGGTCACGATGACGGCATCGAGCGGAGTCGACGAGCGCCGCAGCATCGTCGAGAACGGCACCTGGTACACCGTGGACCACCCGTCGGCGGTCGGTCGCGTGCGCCGTGCGGCGAGCGTCGTCGCCCGGGACCTGGGGTTCGACGAGGACCGTGCGGCGAAGGTCGGGATCGTCGTCTCGGAGCTGGCCACCAACCAGGTCAAGCACGCCGGGTCCGGGAGGGTGCTCGTGCGAGTCTGCCGGACCGGGGACGCCGCCGAGCTCGAGATGCTCGCGGTCGACTCCGGCCCCGGCATGCGAGACATCACCGCAGCCATGCAGGACGGAGTCTCCACCCGCGGAACCCTCGGTATCGGGCTCGGCACCGTCCCCCGCCTCGCCTCCTCGTGGGACGCGTGGACCTCGCCCGGACAGGGCACGGTCATCGCCGCGACCTTCACCGGGCGGGGCACGGTGGCAGGGCCCCGTCGCCCGACCGGCGTGACCCGACCCATGACCGGCCAGGAGGCGTGCGGAGACGCGTTCGCCGTCCGGCACGACGCCGGTGTCGCGACCCTGATGGTGGCGGACGGCCTGGGACACGGGCCTCTCGCCGCAGCGGCCTCCGGTGCTGCGGTACGGACGTTCCTCGACGCTCCCCCGGGATCGCCCGTCGCACTCCTCGAGCGGGTGCACCGCGCCCTGTCCGGAACGCGCGGGGCCGCCGTCTCGATCGCCCAGGTGAGCGATGGTGTGCTGCACTACGCGGGCCTCGGCAACATCTCCGGGACCGTCCACGGCGACCGCGCTCGTGGCCTGGTGTCCCACCCCGGCATCGCCGGTGTGCCGACGCGCCAGCTGCGCGAGACGACGTACCCGGTCGAGCGGGGTGACGTCGTCGTGATGCACAGCGATGGACTCACCAACCGCTGGTCGCTCGCGGACTATCCGGGCCTCGCCGCCCGATCCCCCTTCGTCGTCGCCGGCGTCCTGCTGCGTGACCATGCGGTGCGCCCCGACGACTCCTGCGTGGCGGTGCTGCCCGTCACGTGGTCGGAGACCTGACCATGCCGATCCTCGCCACACAGCTCCGCTCCGACGCCGACGTGATCGCCCTGCGCCGCGCCGGCCGTGAGATCTGCCGCCAGCTCGGGCTGGACGTCCAGGACCAGGTCCGTGTCGCGACCGCGTTGTCGGAGATGGGCAGAGCAGCGGTCGCCACCGGGACCGCCGACGTCGTCATCGCCGTCGTCCCGGGCACACCCCAGGCGACCCTCCGCGCCGAGATCACCCCCGACGTCGCGTTCGTGCTCGACGGGGACTCGAGCGACGGTGGCGTCCCGGCGGCGCGGCGGCTCGTCCGGGACCTCGAGATCGAACCGACCGGCACCCGGGTCGTCCTCACGAAGCTGCTGAGCGTCACGGCCCGCGTCGACGAGGCCTCGCTCGCCCGCGTCCGACGGTCCACGGCCGCGGCCCACGTCGCCGACGCGCTGGACGAGCTGCGCGTGCAGAACACCGAGCTCGTGCGCACCCTCGACGAGCTGACGCAGCAGAAGGAGGAGCTCCGGCGCTTCAACGAGGAGCTCGAGGAGACGAACCGCGGGGTGCTGGCGATGTACGACCAGCTCTCGTCCGAGCTCGAGGAGACGAACACGGGGGTCGTCGCCCTCTACGCCGAGCTCGACGAGCGCGGTCGCGAGCTCGCGGCCGCGAACGAGGCGAAGACCCGCTTCCTGCGCAACGTGAGCCACGAGCTGCGGTCCCCGGTCAACTCGATCCTCGGGCTGACGTCGCTGCTCGCCGACTCCCACCTCGACGCGGACCAGGCCCAGCAGGCGACCTACCTGCGGGAGAGCGCCACGACGATGCTCCAGCTCGTCGACGAGCTGCTCGACCTCGCACGGGCAGAGGCCGGCCACGAGGACGTCGAGCCGGCACCCGTCGACGTCGCCCGGCTGCTCGACGAGCTGCAGGGGACGACCCTCCCTCTCCTCCGGCCCGGGGTGACGCTCAGGACCTCCTGCCCACCCGACCTCGTCCTGGTGACGGACCGGCGTCTCGCTGCGAGGGTGCTGCGCAACCTCCTGGCGAACGCGGCGAAGTTCACGGACGAGGGGCACATCGAGTTCCGCGCGGCGAACGAGGGCGACCTGGTGCGGTTCGACGTCCGTGACACCGGCCTCGGGATTGCCGAGGAGCACGTCGAGTCGGTCTTCGAGGAGTTCGTCCAGGTGCCGAACCGTCTGCAGCCCTCGGTGCGCGGGACAGGTCTGGGGCTGCCGTACGCACGGCGGACCTCGGAGGCGCTCGGTGGGACGCTCGTCGCCTCGTCGCAGCCGGACGTCGGGAGCGTGTTCACGCTCCGCCTGCCGTCGCTCCCGTCCGAGGCGTCGTCCAGGCCGGCGCGCGCCGAGGTCGTCCCTCAGGGCGGCGACCTCGGGCACGTGCTCGTCGTGGACGACGACCGGGCGTTCGCGTCGGTCATCGTCGCGATGCTCCAGGGCCACGCCGCGCGCGTCAGCGTCGCGCACGACGCGTCGCACGCCCTGGCCCTGCTGCACGACGGCGCGGCGGACCTCGCGCTCCTGGACGTCCGTCTCCCGGGGACGGACGGGCCGACGCTCCGATCGAGGATCCGCGAGGTGCACCCGGCGACCGGGACGGTGCTCATGTCGAGCGCGTCCCTGCCGGTGCGGGACGACCTCGACGGCGTCCTCTTCCTCCCCAAGGCGGGAATCTCCCGTGACAACCTCGTCGCGACGTTGCGGCGGGCGAAGGAGGCCCGGTGACCTCCCCCCACACCGTGCTCGTCGTCGACGACACCGCCGCGCACCGGTACATCATGTCGAGCTGGCTCCGTCGTGCGGGCTTCGAGGTGATCGAGGCGGCGACCGGTGCCGAGGCGCTCGTCCGCACGAACCCGCACATCGACGCGATGGTTCTCGACGTCAACCTGCCGGACATCCACGGCGGTGAGGTCTGCAGGAGGCTCAAGGCCGAACCGTCGACCGCCCACATCCCCGTGCTGCACGTGTCCGCGACGGCCGTCGACGCCGCTTCCCGGACCGCCGGTCTGGAGGGTGGCGCGGACGCGTACCTGCCCGAGCCGCTCGACCGGGACGAGTTCATCGCGACCATCAGCGCCCTGTGCCGACGCCACGACGCCCAGCGAGGCGCGGGGCGCACGGCACGCCGTCTCGAAGCGCTCACCAACGCCCTGGTCCCCCTGCACGAGGCCCGTTCGTACGAGGCCGTCGTGGACCACACCGCCCGTGGCGCCTGCGCCGTCCTCGGCCGGGCCGTGGTCGCGATGGTGGTCGCCGATGCCGGGCTCGTGCTGCGCTCGGTCTGCGTGACGGAAGGTTCCGCACTCGTCCGTGGCCGCGGGCCGTCGGCCGTCCTCGCCCCCGGCGACGTCAACCCGGCCATGTTCGGCGCGGACGAGGTCCCGGCTCCGTGGCTCCCCCTGCTGAAGGAGGCCGGGATCAGCCCGTCGCAGTGGTGGACCATGTGGCTCGTCGACAGCAGCGGTGCCCTCGTCGGCGGTCTCGGGATCCAGGTCGTGGACGGGGACAAGAGCCTCACGGACGAGGAGCAGGCGGCCGTCGGACGGTTCGCCGAGGCCGCGACCGTCGCGCTCTCGAACCTGCGGACGTTCGCGGAGGAGCAGCGCATCGCGCTCGCCCTCCAGCGCGCCCTCCTGCCGTCGAGCCTGCAGGTGAGCGGCCTCGAGGTGGCCGCCAGGTACGACGCCTCCGACGCGCGCCTCGACGTGGGCGGGGACTTCTACGACGCGTTCGACCTCCCGGACGGCCGGGTCGCCGTCGTCATCGGTGACGTCCAGGGCCACTCGCTCCGCGCGGCGACGGTGATGGCAGAGGTGCGCGTGACTCTCCGCGCCTACCTCCGAGAAGGTCATGACGCCCAGCACGCGTTGAACCTCCTGAACGATGCGCTGCGCTGCGACCACACCGAGTACGCGACCGTGTGCGTCTGTGTGCTCGACCCCCGGACGGGCGCCGTGGAGATCACCGACGCCGGCCACCTGCCCGCTCTCGTCGTCCGTGCGGACGGCACGGTGCTCCAGGTGAAGGAAGGCTCACGCCTCCTCGGCCTGCCGAACCCGGACGGTCGGCCCGTGCACCAGGACGTGCTGCAGCACGGCGACCTGCTCGTGCTCGTGACCGACGGGCTCGTAGAGCGTCGAGGGGCCTCCCTGCCCGACGCCCTCGACCGGCTGGCCCTGCTGGCCGCCGAGAACGCCGGGGTCGACCCGGCGACGATGTGCGAACGCCTCGTCTCCGCCTTCGACGACGCGGGCCGTGAGGACGACGTCGCGGTCGTCGCCGTCGGTCGTCGCGCGGTGCAGCACGGGCCGACCACCTAGTCGGACGCCGTGCGTCTCGTCGACCGGAGGCACGCCCCGCACACCCTCGCTACTCGACGCGCGATCCGCGGTCGGAGCGACGGCTCGTCCTCATCCTCACGGTCGTGCGGGAGCGGAGCCTCTCGTCAGGCAGGACCGTCGCCGCGTCAGCGACGAGGTCGTCGAGCCGGGTGGCCAGATCGGGCAGGTCGGCGGCGGGGTCGACCGTGACGAGGAGACTGAGGACGAGCTCGGAACCCTCGTCGCGCAGGGTCGCCGTCGCTCTGCGGACCGAGGGGACCTGCTGAGCCGCGTGGGGGGGGGCGGGGGCGGCCCCCCCCCCCCGGTCGATGCGCAGGCGCATGGCACGACTGGAGCCGGGTAGGTCCTGCTCGGCCACGGAACGGGCGGGAAGGTGTGCGAGCATCCACCACACCGCCACGATCGCCAGGATCAGGGCGACGGCGCCGGTCACGAAGGGCCACCACGTCTGCGAGGCGGCATCGGTCGCGGGAGACGTGTCGAGGCGGTCGGGGACTCCGTCGACGTACTCGGCCAGGGTGCCCGTGGTCCACAGCAGCGCTGCGACGCCGACCGCGACGAGCACGAGTCCGACCAGGGCGAGCAGCACGCGGTCGAGCCTCAGGACGGTGCGGTTCATGGTGTCCGCCCTTCGCCGGCGCGCACGACCAGGCTCGGCGGTCGCTCGAGCGCCGAGAGCTGACGTGCGACCTCTTCACGGACGTCGGAGAGGATCTCCGGAGAGCCTGTCGTGCGGACGGTCACGCGAACGGCACGCCGGGTCACCGACGTGCTGGTGTCGAGGACCCCCGGCACGTCGCGGGCTGTGGCGTTCACCCAGCGGGCGACGTCGGCCGAGCGCAGGTGGACTCCGCTGGTCGCCACCACTCGCAGGGTCGTGCGCGGACGGGGGCGGACGGCCTGCCAGAGCAACCAGAGTCCGACCAGCGCGACGAGCGCTCCGGTCACCCCGACCCACGTCTCGGGCTCGAGTCCGTCCAGGCCGGCCGCGAGGGCCGCGAACCAGCTCGTCCCCTGCCCCCGTGCCGCCACGTACGCGGCCTGCCCGGCGAGCACCGCGACGGCCAGGAGCACGATCGCCAGGACGAACGCCCACGAGGTCAGGACGAGGGCCGCCCGTGGTGATCTCGCCGGGGCGGGGACGGTCCGGACGGGGGGTGTCGTGGGTGCGCTCATCGGACTCGTCGCTCCTTGGTCGTTCCGGTGGCCTCGAGGACGTCCGAGGGGTCCACGATGCGTGCGACGGTCGCGCGGACCTCGTCCACGTGCACCCCCGCGAGGGCCCGGAGCTGTTCGGACACGGCCTCGCAGACCTGGCGGGCGACGCTCGCGGCCGGGGCGGGCCACACGAGCGCGATCTCGAGCAGGACACGGGCGCGGTCACCGGCGCGTGAGCAGGTGACGTGGGGGTACGCGCGGCCCAGTGCTCGCCCGACCGTTCCTGTCGTGGCCGCGTCCGGCGCGACACCGGGGACGCCGAGCACGGCGGCGCGGGTGACCTTCTCGACGACCCGGTCCGCGACGCGCAGCGCTCCACGCTCCCCGGCGTCGACCGTCTCGTCCGAGGAGGTCGTCGCCGCACCCTGCGAGGGCGACGGCTGGGCGAACGGCGTGTCAGACATGGCGCCGGCTGCGGAAGGCGGCACCGAGGTCGATGCGCCCCTCGATCTGGGCGCCGACGACCCATCCGACCCCGCCGAGGACCACGGCGAGGACGAACCCCCAGAACCCTCCGAGGATCGCGGCGAGGGCCAGCAGTATGCCGGTCAGCAGACCGATCGTGGACACAGACATGTGCTCTCCTTGGACGTGTCCGCTCAGGAGGCGGACGGGGATGAGGACGGGGATGAGGACGGGGACTCGACGTCCTCGACGAACACGCGGACAGGCACGGTGGCCAGCGCACGCACGGACTCGTGGACGTCACGGGCGACCGCGGGGATCGGACGGTCGGGCGAGACGACCAGGTGGACCTCGGTCTCCTCGGGACGGAGCCGGACCCCCGTGACGGCACGGCCAGGGAGGTAGGTCGCGACCTCGCCGAAGACCCCGGCATGCAGCCGGACGACCCCCGGGACGGCGAGCACGGCAGCGACGATCCTCTCGGCGATCTCCCCCTGGGCGACGTCGTCAGGCAGAGGCGGCGGGAACCGGTCGGAGGGAGGACGCAGAGGCTCGCCGAGCCCCGTCCCCGCATGTGCGTGCTCGAACGACTCGGCGACGTCCAGCGGGGTGGGCGCGGCCGCCTCCCGGCCCTCGCTCGAGGACCCCGGTGTCGAGGCGTGAGGAGGTGGCGACGAGGTCATCGGACCCGCCCGCCACCGTCCTCGCCCTCGCCGCTGTCGGAGGACTGCTCGCGCTGCGTGCGCCGGTCGGGGCTGGAGTCGGCGTCGTCACCGGGCAGGTGGACGTCGTTGACGTCGATGTTGACCTCGGTCACCTCGAGCCCGGTCATGCGTTCGATCGAGGTGATCACGCTCCGACGGACTGCCTGGGCGAGGTCCGCGATCGACACGCCGTAGTCCGCGACGAGGTCGAGGTCGACGGCGGCCTGACGCTCTCCCACCTCGACGTGGACGCCCGAGGTGGTGTCGCTGCCGCTGCCCGGGATGTACTCGCGGATGGCGCCGAAGGCCCTGGCCGCTCCCCCGCCGACCGCGTAGACCCCCTGGACGTTGCGGGTCGCGATGCCCGCGATCTTGGCGACGACCTGGTCGGCGATCGTCGTGCTGCCGTGCTCGGAGGCGAGCGCCGAGGGTCGGTCGACCGTCCCTCGCGGAGGTCCGGACTGCCCGACGTCCCCGGGACGGGAGACCGTGCCGGGTGCTGATGCTCCCGTGGTGTGTGTGCTCTGCTCGCTCATCGTTCGCTCCTCGTGCTCGGGACGCCCTGCGCGTCGGCAGGACGATCTGCGACGTTCCCCAGTGAGTGCCGCTCCGCCGCCAGAACGTCACGCCGCATTGATGTGACCTAGGTCACACTCGGCACTGCCGATGGCGAGGCTCCCGCCGGGCGCTATCGTCGGACAGGTGGAGGCCGTCGGTGATGGTGGCTACGCGGGGGCAGTCTCCGACCTGTCGCTCGCACGGAGGGCTGCCCTGCGCGACCGCGCGGCCTTCACGGCTCTCGTCGACAGGCACGGACCGGCGATGTACCGCTACGTCCTGCGCATGGTCCAGGACCCGGAGGTCGCCGCCGACTGCCTGCAGGACACATTGGTGGCCGCCTGGACCGGCTTCCCCGGCTTCCGGGGCGAGTCCGCCCCACGGACCTGGCTCTTCGGCATCGCGACCCGCCAGGCCTACCGCCACCGGAGCCACGCCGCGCGCCTCCCCGGCCCGCTGCCCGACGACCTCGTCGAGTCCGCCTCCCACGCGCCGGACCAGGATGCCGTGGACACCGCGCTCGTCGAAGCCCTCGACATCGCCCTGCTCGGTCTGCCACCGTTGCAGAGGTCGTGCTGGCTGCTGCGCGAGGTCGAGGGGCTGCACTATGCCGAGATCGCCGACATCCTCGGTACGACCCACGATGCCGTGCGCGGGATGCTCCACCGGGCCCGGGCGACGCTGGCGGAGAGGATGAAGGGATGGCGATGAACGACGACGCAGTCCTCGACCGCGCCACGCAGGCGCTGCGCCGCCACACCGACCAGGGGTGGACCCTCGTCCGCGAGAACGCACTGCTGAAGGCCCTCTCGGCCTTCCGCCCCTCCGCTCCGGTCCGTGGTCGGAGCGCGACGCCCACCGGTGTCGTCGAGTACTTCGTCGCCTCGGACGTCCTGGTCACGACCCTCCGCGAGGCGGTCGTCGCGGTGCCGAGCGCGTCCCCCCTCACGATCACCTGCTCGACCGACGACCACGACCGGCTCGCGACCGTCACGATCGAGGTCCTTGCAGCGTTCGACGTCCCCCTCCTCCCCCTCGCCTCAGCCGTGCGTCGGGTGGCCACCTCGCACCTTGCCACCGTCCTCGGCGACCTCGCTCCCGAGGCCGACGCCGTCACCGTCGACATCGCGATCACCGACGTCGCCGACGGCCACCTCTAGCCGCGGGCGGAGAAGGCACTCGTGTCGGACGGCCCGGGTGCCGGCCCGGCGTTCGCGGTCCGCGAAGCGCCCGTGCCTGAGTCGCGGTCCGGCGCTAACATCCGGTCAGGAGTCTGGAAGGAGGCTCCCTGAGCTTCCCTGCCCCCTAGGAGCTGAGATGACGACCTCGTACGACCTGGATCGCCCTCTTGACGCAGACCTCATGGAGGTCCTCCTCGCCGGGACGCCCCAACCCGTGGGTCAGTTCGTCCTGACCGTCCGCACGGGAACCTGGTGGTGGTCGGACGGGCTCTACGAGATGCACGGCTTCACGCCGGGCGAGGTGGTACCGACCACCGCCCTGATGCTCGCCCACAAGCATCCCGACGATCGCGCCCGCGTCGAGGCGGTCCTCGCGAACGCCTGCTCGTCGGGTGAGCCGTTCGCGTGCGTGCACCGCATCATCGACGCGCACGGCCACACCCGGACCCTCGGGGTCGTCGGCCGGGCTCGCAAGGAGCCCGGGTCGGACGAGGTCACGCAGGTCTCCGGGTACTTCGTCGACCTCACGATCACGCAACGCGAGCTGTCCCAGCGCGAAGCGACGGCGGCCATCAAGTCCTCCGCACAGAGCAGGGCCGTGATCGAGCAGGCCAAGGGCGCGGTCATGACGGTGTACGGCATGACCGAGAACGAGGCCTTCGACCTCTTGCGCCACCACTCGAACGTCACCAACGAGTCGATCCGGCACCTCGCCCGCCGCCTCATGGAGACCCTCGCAGAAGGCTCCGGCATCGCCGCGCCCACGGCCGACGACCTCGACCTGTTCTTCGAGACGGCCCCGGTACCTCGGCAGGCGGCAGTCGAACCGCCGGTGAGCACGAACGGTCAGGGCATCCATCCGGTCCTGTCCTGACGCGGCCCGCCGCGGTGGTCGTCCTCACGTCCGCGCGCGGTACCGGCGGCGTGCGAGGGACCCGGAGCACGCCTAGTCTGCGGGAACCCCCGGTAGACCACAGGAGCAGTCGTGACCGATCCGAGCACCACCGTCCTCGAGCACCTCACCGTCGTCCTCGACCCCTCACGCCGGGACGACGAGCGCACCCGGCGCCTGGCGACCGTCGCGCGCGTACCGACGATGAGCGGGGACGTCATGGAGTCCCTGGCCTGGGCCGCCGAGGTCGGCAGGTCCACGCCTGCCCCGGGTACCGGCCAGACGCTCGAGCTGTGGGAGCTGCTCGCCTCGACCGCCGCGGCCGACGTCGGTGTCGCTCGGGTCCTCGAGCCGCACCTCGATGCGCTCGCGATCTTGGCGCACGTCCCGGACGAGGTGGACCTGCGCTCGATCGGCGCCGACGAGACCAGCACATGGGGCGTCTTCGCGGCAGAAGGTCCGGGCGTACGCCTGGAGGCTCAGGAGGGCGTGGACGGCTGGCGGCTCACGGGGGTCAAGCCGTGGTGCTCGCTCGCCGCGACGCTCTCGCACGCCCTGGTGACCGCGTGGACCGTGGACGGTCGGCGGTTGTTCGCCGTCGACCTGCGCGCTCCCGGCGTCCGCCCGGACGACGGCCCGTGGGTCGCGCGCGGGTTCCCGGAGATCGTCAGCGCCCCCGTGCGTCTCGACGGCGCAGCAGCCGTCCCGGTCGGGGGTCCCGGGTGGTACCTCGACCGCCCTGGTTTCGCCTGGGGTGGCATCGGTGTCGCAGCCTGCTGGTGGGGCGGCGCCGTGGGCCTCGCGCGTGAGCTGTATGCGGCGACCGCGCGTCGCGAGCCCGACCAGCTCACGCTCGCCCACCTGGGCGCGGTCGACATCGCGCTGACCAGCGCACGGACGACGCTCGTCGAGGCGAGCCGGGTCGTGGACGGCACCGCGGACGCCGAGGTCGCCCCCGGGGTGCTCGCCCGGCGGGTGCGCGGCGCCGTCGCGCGCACGGTCGAGGAGACCGTGCAGCGGTGCTCGCACGCCCTGGGTCCGGGTCCGATGACCGCCGACGAGGCCTACGCCCGTCGTCTGGCCGACCTGCAGCTCTACGTACGCCAGCACCACGCCGAGCGCGACGACGCCTCCTTGGGCCGTGACCTCGTGGCCCGCGGGACCGCGCCGTGGTGACGTTCGACCATCGAGACCCGGGCACCACCGAGGACGCCTGGAGAGCCGACGGCTTCTTCGACCGGCTGCCTCCCCTGGACCTTCCCGACGACGTGCCCCACCTCGTCGCGCTCGCCGCACACCCCGACGACGAGTCGCTGGGCGCCGGCGGCCTCCTGGCACGGCTCGCCCGCCGGGGCGCGCCGGTCACGGTCGTCGTCGCGACGGACGGCGAGGCGTCCCACCCCGACTCCCCCACGCTCTCACCTGCTCGGCTCGCGCGCCTACGACGTCGCGAGCTCGTGGACGCGGTCGACGTGGCAGCTCCCGGTGCCGCCGTGGTCTTCCTGGGGCTGCCGGACGGAGGCCTGCGGGAGCACCGCCCCACCTTGCACCGACAGCTGTCCGCGATCCTCGGCGCGTTGGCAGAGGACGAGCCTGGACGCGGAGAGCGCGCCCCGGTGATGCTGTGCGCTCCGTGGCGCAGCGACGGCCACCGCGACCACCGCATCGCCGGCGAGGTCGCGGCCGCGGTCGCCGGCGAGCAGGGCGCACGGCTCCTGGAGTACCCGATCTGGTGGTGGCACTGGGGCAACCCGGACGACCGGACCGCCACCAAGGACATGCGGGCGCTCACGCTCACGCCGCAGGAGCGAGCAGCCAAGAGGCTCGCGCTGGCCGCGCACCGGTCGCAGGTCGAGCCGCTGTCCCCGGACCCTCGAGACGCGGCGACCGTCGGACCGGAGATGCTGCGGCACGCCGACCGCGACGTGGAGGTCTTCGTCGAGGCACCGTGCCCGTCGCCCGCCCCGCCCTCAGCGTCCGCACCGTCCCCGACGGCGGAGTCCGAACCGGGGTCGGGGCGTGGACCCGGGTCGGGGTCGACGTCCTCCGAGAGCCTGCCTGCCGGCTTCTTCGACGCGTTCTACCGCGGCCGCCCCGATCCGTGGGGCTTCGAGACGCGCTGGTACGAGGAACGCAAGCGCGCCGTGACGCTCGCGTCGCTGCCGCGCGCACGCTTTCGGGCCGGCCTGGAGATCGGCTGCTCGACCGGTGTCCTGACCGCGGATCTCGCCACCCGCTGCGACCGTCTCGTGGGGGTCGACGTCGCCGCGGCCGCGCTCGCAGCGGCCCGGGAGCGCCTCGGCGACGAGGTCGAGCTCCTGCGTCTCCGGACTCCTGCCGAGTGGCCCGAAGGGCTCTTCGACCTCGTGGTGCTCTCCGAGGTCGGGTACTACTACGGCGCGAGCGACCTGGAGACCGCGATCTCCCGTGCGGTCGGGTCCCTCACCGCGGACGGCGTCCTGGTCGCGTGCCACTGGCGGCACCCGGTACCCGAGTACCCGCTGCGGGGCGACGACGTCCATGCAGCCCTCGCTGCGCGCGCCGAGCTCGTGCGCCTCGTGCATCACCTCGAGGACGACTTCGTCCTGGAGGTCTTCGTCCGACCGCCGGGACGCTCGGTCGCCGCCGAGGCGGGGCTGGCATGAGCGCACCGGACCGCGTGACGCGACTGGCCGTCGTCGTGCCGGTGAACGACGAGGAGGAGCTCCTCCCCCGCTGCCTGGCCGCGCTCGACGCGGCCGTCGCGCGGATGCGGGACGAGCGACCGGCCGTGCGGGTCGAGGTCGTGCTCGTCCTCGACGACTGCACCGACGGGTCGGCCTCGCTCGCACGCTCGTCCCCGTACACCGTGCTCGAGACCGGATACCGGCGGGTCGGGGCAGCACGCGCCGCCGGGGTCGAGGCGGCGACGGAGCTGACCGGCAGGGGCCGCCCGGCACGGCTGTGGATCGCGAGCACCGACGCGGACTCGGCGGTGCCCCCGCACTGGCTCACGCACCAGGTCGCGCTCGCGGAGGCAGGGGCCGACCTGGTGATCGGCACCGTGCGTCCCGACTTCGACGACCTCTCCCCCGCGCAGCAGGCCGCCTGGGTGGCGACGCATCCCGTCGGGCAGGCGAACGGGCACGTGCACGGGGCGAACCTGGGGATCCGCGGCGACCGCTACCTGGCCGCCGGCGGCTTCCCGAGGGTCGCCGAGCACGAGGACGTCGACCTCGTGGCCAGTGCCCGGGGCGCGGGAGCGCGCGTCGTGGCCTCCGACGAGGGCCGGGTCCTCACCTCGGGTCGTACGACGGGCCGCACTCCCGGCGGGTACGCGCGGCACCTGCGCGAGGACCTCGTCCGGCCGGTGAGGGCCGGCTGAGACCCTCCGCACGCGCACCGGAGGGTCTCGTCACCGTGGGTCGGTGCCTGCACCTAGGCCTTGCTCGTCGGCGCGAACAGCGGGTCGGCGGCGTCGGCCATCTCGAGGTCCGCGGTCGCCTGGATGAGGGCGAGCAGGTCAGGGTCGAGCCCCGGGGAGAACTCCTCGTAGCGCTCCCGGGCGATGGTCGACGGGACGCCGGCGGGAGCCTGTTCGGTCGCGTCGAGCTCCGTCCCGTCGTTCGAGGGTGACATGCCCTGGAAGATGCGCCCGGCCTCCGAGGCTCCCTCGAGGTCGAACGTGTACTGCTTGGACTGCAGCCCCAGGTCGACGAGCTTCTTGACCTCGGGGAACTTCTCCGCGTCGGTCTTGGGGATCGGCAGGACCTTGCCCCAGTCCACGCCGAGGGTCTCGAGGGCTCGGGCGTACGCGTTCTCGTGCGCCTGGTCGCGCACGATCAGGTAGGAGATCGTCGAGCGCGCCGTCTTGTTGTCCGTCATCTCGTAGATCCGACACTTCTGCAGGCGCCCGGTCGACTCGAGCATGAGGTTGTACAGGAGGTCCAGCACCAGGTTCCCCGAGTTGTAGACGTAGCTCCCGCTCCACGGGTTGCCCGCGGCGTCCACGGGCAGGGCCCCCTGGGCCGCGACCAGGTAGTGGTGGATGTTCCCCACCCCGAGCGCCAGGTCCAGCGGCGTCCTGCCTCCCGCACCCGGGGTGTCGAGGGGGTCGGTCTTCTTCCCGTTGTACCGGGGCGAACCGTCGAGCAGGCGGGCGATGGTCGTGCCGATCAGCTCGACGTGGCTGATCTCCTCGGTCCCGATCCCCTGGAGCAGGTCCCGATAGGGCTTTCCCGCGGGTCCCCGGAAGTTGATGCTCTGGAAGAGGTACTGCATCATCGTGCGCATCTCCCCGAACTGACCTCCCAGTCCTTCCTGGAGCGCGTTCGCCGCTGCGGGGTCCGGCTCGTCGGCCACGATGTCGTTGATCAGTCGCTGCACGTGCAGGTACATCTCGTGCCTCCTCGGTGAAACCGATGTGGTCCTCCACCGTGCGCCCCTCCCTGCCCACTGGCATCTGGGGACCGCCGTCGATCATCAGTCCCCGCGGGTCGGCGTTGCCGTCCGCCGGCGGACGAGCCGCGTGACCAGGTAGAGCACGACACCCACCAGGACGAGAGCCCCCGCGCGGAGCCAGGTCTGCCCGGCCTGCTGCGTCAGGAGCAGGACGCAGCTTGCGGTCCCGAGCACGGGCACGATCGTCGCGACGCGGAAGTGGTCCTCCTTCACGGTGTCCCGGCGCAGGACCAGGACCGCGACGTTGGTGCTGATGAACACCACGAGGAGCAGGAGCACCACGGTCTCCGCGAGCGCACCCAGGTCTCCCGTGAAGACGAGCCCCATCGCGACGACGGTCGTCGCGACGATCGCGCCCCACGGGGTCCGGCGGCCGGGGAGCACCCGGGCCAGACCTGCGGGCAGCAGTCCCTGTCGCGCCATGCCGTAGGTGAGGCGGCTCGCCATGATCATGGTGAGCAGGGCGCCGTTCGCGACCGCGACGAGAGCCACCACGGCGAAGACGCGCTCCGGTACGACGTCGGCGACCTTCACGACCTCGAGCAGCGGCCCGGTCGAGCCCGCGAGCTGCTCGGGGGGCGCCACCGCGACGGCGGCCACACCGACGGCGACGTACACGACGCCTGCGGTGATCAGTGCGCCGAAGAGCGCACGGGGGTAGACCCGCCGGACGTCCTTGACCTCCTCGGCCAGGTTGGCCGAGGTCTCGAAGCCGACGAACGAGTAGTACGCGATGAGCGAGGCCGAGAGTACCGCGAGCGCCGGGGTGGTGCCCTGGGTGAACTCGAGGGCCCGGCCCGGTGACGCGTCGCCCCGGGTGAGGACGACGGCCGCGAGCACCACGATCAGGAGCAGCCCGGAGAGCTCGATCGCGGTCATCGCGACGTTCGCACGCAAGGACTCCTGGATGCCGCGCGCGTTGAGCGCCGCGACGAGGAGCAGGAACACGAGCGCGACCGGCACGACAGGGAGGTCCACGAACGAGCCGAAGTAGTCGCCGGCGAAGGCGAGGGACAGACCCGCCGCGCTCGTGACGCCCGCGGCGAGCATGCAGAACCCCACGAGGAACGACACGATCGGTACCTTGAAGGCGCGTTCGGCGAACACCGCGGCGCCCCCGGCGGCCGGGTACTTCGTGACGAGCTCGGCGTACGAGCCCGCGGTCAGCAGGGACAGTCCGAGCGCGACGAGAAGGGGCAGCCAGACGGCGCCGCCCACCTTCCCGGCCATCTCGCCGACCAGGGCGTAGACCCCCGCACCGAGCACGTCACCCAGGATGAAGACGTAGAGCAGGCGGCCCCCGACCGAGCGGTTCAGGGGCGTGGACGGGGACGCAGTGGTCGTGGCAGACATCTGGGCAGGCTCGCACGGGTGTGCGCGACTCGCGACCTCCCGTGCCCCGGCCGCTGAGCGGGACTCCGCGGGAGTCGTTACGTTTGCTCGATGACCGCCGGCGAGATCGAGAGACGCTCCACGGTGTCCACCGCCGTGGGAGACGTCGTGCGCGTCCTCGCAGGGATCGCGATCCCGGTGGGCTCCCTTCTCTACGGGCTCGTGGCGACCGCCCTGCTCTCCCTCGTCCTGCTGGGCGCGGTGATCCCCCGGGCCGTCGGTCTCAAGGGGCCGCTCGATCCGCTCGTCGGCCTCGTCCTGAGCGCCGCCGCCTGGATCGCGCTGCTCGACCTCTACGCCCAGCTCTCCTGGCTCGACCTCGCGGTGCACCTGGTGGCGACCGCCGTGCTCACGGTCCTGGCGTATGCGGTCCTCGTCTTCCTGGGGGCGCTTCCCTCGCCCGGGCCCCTGCTCGACGGCCTGGGCGGCAGACCCACCCGCTCTGTCATGGACGGCCTCTCGCGCCCTCGGCTCGGCGCCGTCGTCACGGCGACGGCGCTCGGGGCCCTGCTCGCCCTGCTGTGGGAGGTCGGCGAGTGGGCGGGCACCACGTTCGTGGACCCTGCGATCGCCGTGGGCTACCTCGACACGCTGGGCGACCTCGTGGCAGGTGGGATCGGGGCACTCGCCGCCGGCGTCCTCCTGGTGCGCGGGTCATGAGCCCCACGTCCCGGGCCGACGCGTTGCCGTTGACCGTCGTCATTCCCGTGAAGGACGACGCACGGCACCTGGAACGTTGCCTCGAGGCCATCGCCCGGCAGAGCCGGCCACCCAGCGAGGTGGTGGTGGTCGACAACGCCTCGACGGACGACAGCGCCGACGTGGCTCGGCGGGCGGGCGCCCGGCTGGTCGTCGAGCCGTCGCCCGGCATCCCGGCGGCCGCCTCGACGGGCTACGACGCCGTGGCGTCCGGTGTCATCGTGCGCTGCGACGCGGACACGATGCCCCCGCCGGACTGGCTGGAGCGCGTGCACGAGGCCTTCGCGGCGGACCCTGGTCTGACGGCACTCACCGGCTCCGGGCGGTTCTACGACCTGCCTGTCGTCCGTGCTCGCCTCGCGCAGCTCTTCTACCTGCGCTGCTACTACTGGGGGATGCATGCCGCGTCGGGCAACGTGCCCCTGTGGGGGTCCAACATGGCGATCCGTGTCGACGCGTGGCGCGAGGTCAGGCATCTCGTGCACCGGGACGACCCGCACGTCCACGACGACACCGACCTGAGCCTCCAGCTCGGGAGCGACGCTCGTGTGCGCTACGACGGTCGGCTGGTCGTCGGGGTCTCGGGGCGCACGTTCGAGTCCCGGCAGGCTCTGGCCCGACGGTTCCGCTGGGCCTGGCACACTCTCGCCGTGAACTGGTCGATCAGCCCGCCGTGGGAGCGATGGGCGGCGCGGATCACCGAGCGGCGGCGCGCCAGGCGCGACCGGTCGTCCCCCACGGCGCCGTGAGCCGGGCGACTACCCTCCCCCGTCGGGCGACCGGCGCCGGAACACCCTGGCGTGCAGGATCTCGAGCAGGTCGGAGAGCACCCGGACCTGCTCGTCCGCCTGGGCAACCAGGCCGTCGAGGTCCACGACCTGCTCAGGGGTGAGACCCAGGCCCGTGCTCTGGGCCAGGAGGGTCTGCCACCCGCTCTTCTTCCCGGTGACCGCACCCCGGAGCAGCTCGACCTCGAGCAGTGCGCTCAGCGGCGACGTCCGGCTCACGTGCCCGTTGGGCTTGAGGCGTCCGATCCGTTCGGCGACGGCCGCACCGACGACCTTGTACGTCCGGACGGGGAGGTCGAGCCGGTGCACGCACCGGACCAGCCATGCTCGCTCGTCCTCGAGCTGGCTGACGAGCGGAGCGATCGCGTGGCCCACCACGGTGCCGTCGTACACCTTCGCCATGCGCCGGACCCGCTGCACCCCCACGGTCGCCCCGGCCACGTGGTCGTCGAGATAGATCGCGAGCAGGCGGGTGTCGACCGGCGTGGTCATCGCGACCCCGTGTCGTCCGGAGCGTCCGGAGCGGACGCCGTCCGCACCGTGGGGTCCAGGACGACCTTGATGCACCCGTCCTCCTTCTTCTGGAAGAGGTCGTAGCCGCGGGGTGCGTCCTCGAGCGACAGCCGATGGGTCCGCAGGTCGAGGACGCCCAGCGGGTCGGCCGGGTCGGAGACGAGGGGCAGCAGGTCGTCGATCCACCGGCGGACGTTCGCCTGTCCCATGCGGAGCGTGACCTGCCGGTCGAAGAGGTCCATCATCGGCAGGGGGTCCTTGGCGCCGCCGTAGACACCGGCGATCGACAGGGTGCCTCCGCGGCGGACGAGCGAGATCGCGGTGAGGAGCGCGGCCAGGCGGTCGACGCCCACCTTCTCGTTGATCGCGCCGGCGACGGTGTCCGGCAGGACTCCTGCCGCCTTCTGGAACAAGGACGCCCCTGGAGACCCGTGGGCCTCCATCCCGACGGCGTCGATCACCCCGTCGGCGCCCCGCCCCTGGGTCAGGTCCCGGACCGCGCCCACGACGTCGTCGACCACCGACAGGTCGACGACCTCGATCCCGTGCCGCCTGGCCATCTCCAGGCGCTCGGGCACGAGGTCGAGCCCGACGACCTGCCCGGCCCCGCGATGCCGCGCGACCCGCGCAGCCATCTGACCGATCGGTCCGAGCCCGACCACGGCGACCGTCCCGCCGGGCGCCACCGCCGCGTACTCGACGGCCTGCCACGCGGTCGGCAGCACGTCCGACAGGTAGAGGTACCGCTCGTCCGGGCCGTCGGCGGGCACCACGACGGGGCCGTAGTGCGCCTGCGGTACCCGGAGGTACTCCGCCTGCCCACCCGGGACCTGGCCGTACAGCTTGGTGTACCCGAAGAGCGCCGCGCCCTTGTCCTGCGAGCGGACCTGCGTCGTCTCGCACTGCGACTGCAGTCCGTGGGTGCACATCCAGCACGTCCCGCACGCGATGCCGAAGGGGACGACGACGCGGTCGCCGACCTTGAGCCGGGTCGCGTTCGCGCCGACCTCCTCGACGACGCCCATGGTCTCGTGGCCGAGCACGTCGCCCGGGTCCAGGTACATGCCCAGCACCGAGTACAGGTGCAGGTCGGAGCCGCAGATCGCGGTCGACGTGACCCGGACGACCGCGTCCGTGGGCTCCTCGATCCGCGGGTCGGGGACCTCCTCGACCGAGACCTTCTCCCGCCCCTGCCATGTCAGTGCTCGCATGTGCGTCGTCCTCTCGTGCGTCGTCCTGTCGGATGGTCGTGCCACGTCCCGGCCGGGAGGTCCCGGCCGCGACGTTCAGTCCCGCCCCGTCGGGGAACCGGTGGACTCCTCCTTCGTCTCCTGCTGCGCGGCCCTGCGGATCTCGGCGCCTCGCTCGACGTCCTCCTGGAGCTTCTGCGCCCGCTTCTCGCTCGCGCGCGTGTCGCGGGGCGGGAGCTGGAGGGACTGCTCGGCCGCGATCCCGCCCTCCAGCTCGCGAGCCCGCTCGAGCTCCGCGTCGAGCTCCGCGCCGAACAGCAGGGCGAGGTTGGTGATCCAGAGCCACAGCAGGAAGACGATGACACCTCCCAGCGCGCCGTAGGTCGAGTCGTACGAGGCGAAGGTCGCGACGTAGAAGCCGAAACCGACCGACGCGAGGACCCAGACGAGGATCGCGACGATCGCGCCCACGCTCAGCCAACGGAAGCGGGGCTGACGGACGTTGGGCGTCGTGTGGTAGAGCACGGCCACGATGAGGATCACCAGCAGCAGCACCACGGGCCACTTGACGACGTTCCACGTCGTCACGGCCGTCGCGCCCAGCCCGACGGCGTCACCGACCGCCCGGGCGACCGGTCCGGACACCACCAGCGCGACCACGACGAGCGCGGCCATGAGCACCACGCCGGCGGTCACCACGAGCATCACGGGCCGGAGCTTCCAGACGGGACGCCCCTCCTCGACCTCGTAGATGCGGTTCATCGACCGCCCGAACGCGCCCACGTACCCGGACGCGGACCAGAGCGCGACGACGACACCGACGACCAGTGCGAGCCCCGCCCGGTCGCTGCCGCCGACGACCTGCTCGACGAGAGGTTCGAGCGTCGACATCGCGTCGGCGGGGACGACCGACGACGCGACGTCCAGCACCTGGTCCACGATCTTCTGGCTGTCACCGACCAGCCCGATCAGCGAGACGACGGCCAGGAGCGCGGGCGCCGAGGCGAGCACGGCGTAGTACGTCAGGGCTGCCGCGAGGTCGAGACACTGGTCGCGCGAGAACTGACGCAGGGTCGTCCGGGCGACGTGCTTCCAGGAACGCACCGGCAGATCCGTGGGCGAGTCCGGCTTGCTCGGGTCGTCGGGAGCGGGCTCCGGGCGCGGCCGGCGAGCGTCTGAGTCGTTCATGCAGATCCTCCTCGTGGGCGACGCGACCGTGCCGAACCCACGATGATGACGGGCGAAGGAGCAGGCCTCCGGCGTGCTGGTCCCGGGAGACCAGGTCGAGCGGTGCGGTGCACCTGGCTCCCGGTCGGCCACTTCCTGACCACCTTCGAACCTAGGCGACCTGGCCCGACTCGCCACCCGGGCGACAGGCTCGTCGGGGCACGCCCCTCTGCCGTGCGCCCCGCCGACCCTGCTAGGCGCCCCGGCGACGCACCGCCAGCAGGGCCGTCGTCCCGAGCACGAGCAGGATCACGGCCAGGGCCACGGCCCGAGCGAGGTCGGCGCCGGTCCCGGGCAAGGCCGGTGAAGCGCCGTCGCACCCTGCCGCGACCGCCACCTCGGCGGGCGTCAGCGCCGTCGTCAGCGCGTTGCGGGCCACGGTCCCGCCGCCCATGCCACCGCTCGTCGGCGACCACGTGTTGACCACCTCCACGGGCTCGCAGACGTCCGGCCCCACGGGGAGGTCGAACTCGACCGACTCCGGGACGGCCGTCGACGGGTCCGTGAGCGTGCTCTCGCCGTCGACGACGATCTGCACCGTGTCCGCGCTGCCCGCGTCCGTCTCGGCCACGACGCAGGTGGCCCCCTGCGGGAGGTCCTCGTACACCGCGACCCAGTCGTCGGACGCGGAGAGCGTGCGGGTGGGTCCGCCCGGGATCACGACGTCGACGAGGTCGCCGTCGACGTCCTGGGTGCACGCGAGCGAGACGGTGAAGACGTCCCCACGGTGCTCGGCGGCGTCGGCACCGGCCAGCGTCTTGACGACGCGGACCTCACCGACGTCGAACGTGTTCGTCACGGTGACGCTCCCCACGTCCCCTGCCGGGACGACGACGGCGCCCGGCTCGCCCTCCCCGACCGCGGAGACCGCCGTGGTGGTCGCGCCGCCCGTCGCCGTCTCGGTGACCTCGCACTGCGCGCCGACGGGCAGGCCGTCGTACGTCACGGGCTCGCCCGGGACGAGCCCGCGCGCGGCGCCGTCGGGGACGTCGACCGGCCGGCCGTCGACGGTGCACGCGAGCGACACCTCGAACGGGCCGGCGCCGTACAGCGCGGCCCCGTCGCCGTCGACGACCTTGTCGACCACGAGCGACCCGAGGTCGAACGTGTTCGTCGCGACGACGCCCACCGTGGTGGGCGCCCCCTCGGCATCGACAGGCGTCACGACGACGTCGGTTGACGGGCCGTCGGTCTCGACGGGCTCGCCGCCGTCGACCGTGACGGTCATGGTCGACGCGGACGCCCCGCCGTCCTCGGTCTCGGTGACCGTGCAGGCCGCGCCGACGGGCAGGTCGTCGTAGAGGACGGGCGTTCCCGGCACGAGCGTGCGCGTGGGTCCGCCGGGCACGGTGAGCGGCTCGCCGTCGACCGTGCAGGTCAGAGTCACGGTGAACGGACCGGCGCCGTAGAGATCGGCGCCCTCGCCGTCGACGACCTTGTCCACCGAGACGGCACCGACGTCGAACGTGTTGGTCGCCGTGACCGTCACGGTGGTTCCTGCGGCCACGGTCACCGGGCTGGGGGCGATCGACGTCGACGTCGCGCCGCCGTCGTCGGGCTCGGTGACGTCGCAGACCGCGCCCGCGGGCAGGTTGGCGACCTGCGCCTCGAGTGGCGCCCCCGCACCGAGCACGACCGTGTCGTCGTAGACGACGCGCGGGGCGCCCGGCCCCGTGCCGTCGTCGTCGAACGTGCACCGCACCGCGAGGGTGAACGGTCCGGCCCCGTAGGTGGGCGCGCCCCGGCCGTCGACGACCTTGAGCAGGTCGAGCCCGCCGACGTCGTAGGTGTTGGTGAGCACGACGTCGTTGGTGCTCTCCCCCGCATCGGTGTCGGCGCCGAGCGTGAGCGTCGTGGACGCCCCGGGCGTGGTCACGGGCGGGCTCGCCTGCTGCGTCACCGTGATGGTGACGGACGAGGCGTTGCCGGTCCCGGTCTCCTCGACCGCGCAGACGGCCCCTACGGGCAGCCCGTCGAGCTCGACCGTCTGGCCGTCCTCGATGTCGACGACCATCGGGTCGTCGGGACCGTAGCCGGTCGCGTAGACCGGCTCGCCGAGGAAGGTGCAGTCGACCGTGACCTCGAACGGGCCGAACGGTACCGCCTGACCGTCCTGGTCCTCGGCGTCCGTCACGACGTCCTTGGACACCTCGATGCTCGCGAGGTCGTAGCGGTTGGTCGCCGTGATCGCGGTGACGTCGGGAGTCTCGCCGATCGTCACGGTGCCGACGATCAGCTCGGTCTGGCCGCCCGTCCCGTCCTCCGTGAGGGTGCACTCGGCCCCGTACGGCAGGTTCGGCACGGTGGACGGCGTGTCACGAGCCACCGTGATCGGGATCGGTTCCAGCACCGTCTCGACCGGCGTGCCGGGCGCCGACGTGCACTGGACGAACAGGTCGAACGTGGCCGGGGCGTTCGCCGCTCCTGCTCCGGCGACCCGCTTGGTCACCTCGAGCGACCCGGTCGCCGTCGCCACACCGACCTTGGTGCCCTCGGTGGGCAGCAGGTTGAGGCTGCCCTGCGGCGTCACGACGACCGCTGACGCCGCGGCCGAGTTCCACGCGATCGACCGGTCGCCGGCCTCGGGCGCGAGGGCCGGGGTCAGGGTCGTGCCCTCGATCGCGATGTACTCCCCGGGCTGGAAGGGGTCGGCCTCGGGGAAGGTGACGACGAACTTCAGCGCCGTGACCGTCGCGAGCAGCGCCGCGTCCTCGGTGCCTGTCAGCTGGACCCAGCCCGTCGCTGGGTCGTCCGTCGGGCAGACCGGCTCGGCCAGGGGATTCGTGAGGTCGTCCATGCAGTAGTCCACGGCCGTCGAGTAGTAGAACGACGCGGTGCTGCCGTCCGGTGCGTTGACGAGCGCGGGCGGCGGGTCGTTCGTGAGGATCGGCGACCACTGCGACCCACGCGGTGACGTGGACGAGGACGACCCGGTGTCCCCCACCGCGGGGAGCCGGTCGTACGCCACGATCTTGCTCATCGGCAGGTTGCCGACGTTGTCGATGCGCACGTGCCACGTCTCCTCGTGCCCCGGCGCGATGACCGGCGTGCACGGGTAGGCGTAGAGCCCCGTCGGGAGCGGCGTGCACTCCACCGGCGGCCCGGTGTACGCCGGGTCCACGACGACGTCGAGCGCGTCGTCGTTCGTCGCCCGCACGAGCTTGGACTGCGCGAGGACCCCCGCGGGGATCGGCGTGACGTCGGCGTCCGCCTCGCACGCCCCCGTCTGCACGTCGAGCCGGGTCAGGCACTGGTCCCACGGCCGGTCGGCCGTCGCACCCGCGGTGTTCGTCACCAGGGTCTGCGGGGCGAGCCCCACACGGAACTGCACCAGGACGGTGATCGTGTAGGTCTGACCGACCCCGAGCACGGTCCCCTCGGGGAAGGCGAACCGGAGCCCGAGCAGGTCCCCGGTCTGGGTGACCGTCACCTCGTCGGGGTCGACGGGCAGGGGGTCGCCCTCCGCAGGGTCCAGGGGCGGACCGGTCAGCAGGTAGGAGTAGGGATCGTCCACGTCGGCCAGCCGGAGCTGGGCGCCCTGGGCGTCGGTCGGCATCGGGGCGTCCTCGACCACGAGCTCACCGATCGCCCGGTTGCCGGTGTTCGTCACGGCGATGCTCATCGGGAAGGTCCCGTCGGGCGGCTGGGTGCCCCCCGAGACGACGCCGTCGAACGCCTTGACCACCTGCACCCCGTTGGTCGCGTGGGCGTAGACGAGCGGGGCCGTCGCGGCGTCGGTCGCGGAGACCGGGACCAGGTCGCCGGACCCCGGGTCGACGACGAGGTCCGCCCCCGTCACGGTGCCGTCCACGGTGTTTGTCGCGACGCCCGGGGCGCTCTCCCCCGGGGCCGGCGCGTTGGCCGCGAGGTCCGTCAGGACCGGCCCGCCCGTGCGCATCCGGTCCCGACGTTCGACCGAGATCGGGACGGTCTGCGTCGGGTTCGCGGGGTTCTCCCAGATCGACCCGTCGGTCCGGCTGAACGTGAACCGCAGGCCCTGCACGTCGGCCGGGGACACGCCGTCGGGCAGCTCGAACGTGGCGACCTCGTCGCCCAGGACCCACGAGCCGCCGTTCACCACGACGCCACCGGGTCCCGTCACGAACTCGCCCCCGGTGAAGGCGTCGACGCGCACCTGCTGGATGGGCGCGGTGAGCGCGGCGCCCGCGAACGCGTCGAAGTCGTACTGGTTCCAGAACCGGGGGTCGTCGTCGACGAGCACCATCTCGACCGCGCGCGACGGCCCGAGGGGCTGTCCGCTGAGCGTCATCGTCACGGGGCCGGTGCTCGGCTCGACGACCTGCGTCGGGTCGAAGGTCTTGCCGACGTCGAGCGTGATCCCCGCGTCCTGCAGTTCCATGCTCGCGTCGTCGTACGCGAGCCGGACGTCCTGGTCCGTGCCGCCGGGGTCGGCGATCGTCGCGACCGCCCCGTCCGGCACCGGGCTGTACCCGGCGACCGTGACGGGCGCCGAGGTGTAGCGGTCGTTCTCGCGCAGCTGCAGCGTGAGGTCCATGCTGCCGGACGCTCCTGGCGCCACGAGACCGTCGAAGGACGTCACGACACCGACGACGTCGGCCAGGTCGCCCGTGCCGAGCGCCTCGGCCTCGGCCTCGGTGAAGCTCGCGGTCGAGCCTCCCAGGTAGGTGAGCGTGACGGTCGTCGTCTCCGCGCCCTCCGGGGGCTCCAGGGCGATCGCCCGCAGCGTGAACGCGTCGAACGGCTTGGTCCCGGGCGCCGTCTGCACGTCGCCCGAGGTCGCGATGCCCGGTTCGACCAACCGGAGCTGGCTCACCTTCGCGGCCGAGGCGTTGGTGCCTGCGATGGTCACGTCGGTCGTCGGGTAGAACTGCGCCGGCGTGTCCGACGGCGGGACCGAGATGGGACCGCCGGTCCAGTCCTTGGCGACGGTCACGTTGAGGGGCTGGTCGATGATCAGCACGTCGGCCGTGTCGGTGTCCGTGTACTGGTTCGAGTCGAACGTGCCGGTGGCGCGCACGGTGTCCAGGACGATCCCAGGGTCCGTCGAGTTGTAGAGCGTGCCCTGGGTCGAGCCCAGCACCGGGGCGTTCGGGTCGGAGCGCTTGACGTCGCGCACCTGGAAGGTCAGGTCGAGGTGGCGACCGTCCGCGAGCGTCGAGCGCGCCACGCCGTCGCCGGGCTGCGGAGCCGTCGGGTCACCCGTCGTGGTGCGGTCGGGCGACTCCTCGTAGGTCAGGCGCACCGACGTCGCCGACGCCTGCTCCTCGGGGGACAAGGTGTACCCCGGGAACGACCCCACGCACGGGCACGGGTCCCCGCTCGCGGGGACCCACGTACCCCCGATGAAGAGCTCGACGCCCGTCACCTGGTCGTAGGAGATCAGCGGGTCGGTCGCGGTGTCGATCGCCTCGACCCGCACGAGGTCGAACGCGTCGTAGAACGAGCCCGCGATCGGGGTGCTCTGCGGGTCGGCGATGTCGGAGATCACCATCGGGTCCACGCCCGAGAAGCCGTTGGTCGACCAGGTGATCTGCGCCGTGACCTGGTCGTCCGAGCGGGCGAGGACGCTGGGCGGGGTGCCGCCGAGGAAGTCCTTGGTGACGAACTCGAGCGCACCCGGCCCGTCCACGGGGAAGGGGTCGACCGAGGCGCAGCCCTGCGCGGGCGGGGTCGGGGCCACCGTGCCCGACGACGCGCTCGACGCACCGCAGTTCTCGATCGGGGTGTCACGGTCGGCCGGGCCCGTGTAGTCGGCCGTGAAGTTGGGCTGGAACTGCGTGCCGGGCGGGAAGCCGTCGCCGGTCGAGTCGTAGACGAACTGGACGCCCTGGGCGCCTGCGGGGAGCTCGCAGCTCACGGTCGCCGGGCCGGTGTACGGCCCGCAGGCCGGCGCAGGCACCCAGGCGCTGCCGTTCCAGTAGTTGACCGTCAGGGTCGAGCCAGCCGGCACGTCGGTCGTGCGCACCGCGGTCGCGGTGAAGTTCGACCAGAACTCGCCGGGGTTCGCCGGGTCGACCGGGTCCTGGACGACGACCTGGTCGGCGTTCGCCGTCGACCCGTCCGGTCCGAACGGCAGGAGCTGGGTGGGGAGCTGCACGATCACGGACTGCCCCGGGACGGCGGGGATCGTCGAGGGCGACATGAGCTTGGTCGTGCTCGTCGCCAACCGGTCGACCAGGGTCACGAGGTCCGCGGGGGCCGTGGCCGGGTCGGCGCTCGGCACCGTGGCCTCGATGGTGTTGGTGTGCGAGACGTCGTCGGTCGTCTGGTCGGGGTCGGTGCCGGCCGTGAACGGGATCGAGGCGGCGGCCCCGGTCGGCAGGTCGCCCGTGAAGACCACCGTGAAACCGACCACGACGCACCCGTCCGGGGGGTTCGGGAGCGCGTTGGGGGCCGTCGCGTCGACCTGGGGGGTCGAGCCGCCGGCGCACGTGAACGTCACGGTCGCGCCGTTCGCGCCCGAGGGCCACTGCACGCCCGTGCCGTCCCCCGTCGGTCCGAACCCGGTGAAGGTCAAGGGATCGTCGCCCTCGAACGGGTTGTCGGTCCCGGGGGCGGGCTCGGTGATCGTCAGGGAGTCGACGGCGGTCCCGGTGTTGGTGGCCCCGATCGTGACGGTCGTCGGGTCGCCCGCAGAGACGGTCGTCGGCGAGAAGCTCTTCGACGCCGTGACGCTGTTGTCCGGCGGGGTGATGACGTACGTGTCGCTCGCCGTCGTGGGAGTGGACTGCTCGTCCGTGTGCGTGACGTACGACGACGCGTCGTTGGTGATCGTGGCGGCGTCCGTGAGGTCGTCGACCGCGTCGCTCTGCTGCACCTGCACGGGCACGCTCGCGGTCGCGCCCGGCTGGATGTCGCCGCTGAACGTGTAGCGCACGCCCTGCACGGTCGCGGGGTCGACCGAGTCGTCGAGCGTCTCCCACGAGTCGCCGTCCCAGTACTGCGTGGTCACGGTGTCGGCGTTCGGGGGGAGCACGACCGTGCCCGCCCCCGTGTACTCGAGGTACGTGAACGGGTTGGGGGTCGCGGTCGGGTCGACCGGGTCCTGGAGGACCAGGGTGTCGACGGGGTCGTTCGAGGTGTTCGTCGCGCCGATCGTCATGGTCGCGGTCGTCCCCGGGGCTGCGAGCGCCCCCGGCGGGTCGATCGACTTGGTCGTCGTCGAGCCGAGGACGAGCGGGACGACCGGGGTGATCGAGTCCGACGCGGGCTGCTGCGCCGCGTTGTCGGCGACGACCGTGGCGGTGTTGGTGATCGGTACCCCGTTCGCGCTGTACGGCAGGTCCGGGGACACCCGGGCGTTGACGATGATCTGGGCCTGTGCGCCGTTCGGGACCTGGGGGTTCGTGTAGGTGACCGTGTCGGCGTCGGCGTCGGCGTCGATCTCGCCGCCCGCCGGGCCGCTCTGGATCGACGCGGAGACGAGCTCGAGGCCGTCGGGCAGCGGGTCGGTGAGCACCGCGTTGGTACACGGGTCGGCGTTGGGGTCCGAGCAGGAGACCGTGATGATCCACTGGACGTCGTCGCCGGGCTCGTAGGGGCCTTGCGAGACCTCCTGCTTGCTGATGCCCCAGTCGGCGGCAGCCGCCGGGATCGCGGGGACGAGGGCCAGCGGCAGGGCCAGCAGGACGGCTCCCGTGGCCGCCCAGGCCCGGCGGGCCCGTACGGACCAGCGCTGCCCGGCCCGATCGGTCCGACGATGCCTCGATCGCTCGTTCCCCATCCCTGTTCCTCCGCTCGTCCGTCAGAGCGGCGCACGCCCTCGTGCACCGTCCGATCCCGTCCTGCCGGCAGGTACCTCGGTCGCCCCGGTCGTCGTCCTGCCGGCTCCGCGGGTCCTGGTCCGCGAGGCCGGCTGGGTCGTGCCGGTCGCCGGGGCGGCGAC
>NZ_JACSQQ010000019.1:0-12684 GCF_014836555.1 Oerskovia rustica | reverse complement strand
CCCCCCACCACCCGTCCGACCGTCAGGGGGTGACGATCGCGAAGTCCCTGTCACCCGGGTCCAGGACGGCGGCAAGCCGGCCGAGCACGGAGGGATCGCCGCTGAGCTCGATGCCCGCCTGGGCGAGCGTGTCCGGTGTGACGTTCCCGCTGGCCAGGACCGGGAGGGCGCGCTTGGTCCCGGTGAGCGTGAGGTCCGCGGCGCCCTTCTGCGGGGCGGAGCTGTAGGTGAGCACCCCGTTGGCCAGGCGTAGGCGGTACCTGGTGTCGACGTCGGTCAGGGCGATGTCGATCGACAGCTTCTCGTCCCACGCCCGGGGCCCGTCGACCTGGACCGCGAGAGCGTCGAAGAGCATCTCCGGCGAGAGCTGCGCGACCATGTCGGGAGACACCGTGACGATGGGGGTCCCGAACGGGCCGTCGCGCAGCTCCGTCACCCCCGAGAGGTAGACGTTGCGCCACGTACCGTTCTCCGCCCCGTAGCCGAGCTGCTCGTACGCGTCGGCCAGCAGCTCGCGCGCCCCGGCGTGGTCGGGCTGGGCGAAGACGACGTGGTTCAGGATCTCCGCGACCCATCGGTAGTCGCCCTCGTCGAACGCGACCCGGGCCTTGGCGACCACGGCGTCCGCGCCGCCCCCGAGCGCGACGTAGCGCTTGCCCGCCTCGACCGGGGTGTGCCGCCACAGGCTCGACGGGTTCCCGTCGTACCAGCCCATGTACCGCTGGTAGATGGCCTTGACGTTGTGACTCACGGAGCCGTAGTAGCCGCGGGTGCTCCACGCGTTCTCGAGCGCCGGGGGCAGCGTGAGCACCTCGGCGATCTCGATCCCGGTCAGTCCCTGGTTGAGGAGCCTCAGGGTCTGGTCGTGGAGGTACGCGTAGAGGTCGCGCTGGATGCCCAGGTACTCGTGGATGCGTTCGTTGCCCCACGTGGGCCAGTGGTGGGACGCGAAGACGACCTCGAGGTCGTCTCCGAAGAGCTCGATCGACTCGGTGAGATAGCGCGCCCAGGCGTGGGGGTCGCGCACGACGGCGCCGCGCAGCGTCAGCAGGTTGTGCAGGTTGTGCGTCGCGTCCTCGGCAGCGCACAGGGCGCGGTGGTCCGGGAACCAGACGAGCATCTCGGACGGCGCCTCGGTGTCGGGGGCCATCTGGAAGACCATCCGGACGCCGTCGACGGTCTTCTCCTCGCCGGTCGTGGTGATGTCCACGGTCGGGGCGATGAGGGTGACGGTACCCGTCGACGTGGTCTGTCCGAGCCCTGCCCCGACCTGTCCCTGCGGTCCCCGCGCGAGCGCAGCGCCGTACATGTAGCCCGACCTGCGTCCCATGGCCGTGCCCGCGTAGACGTTCTCGGAGACGGCGTGCTCGGTGAACCCCTCGGGGGCGAGGACCGGGACACGCCCGGCGTCGACGTCCTCCTGGGTCGTGACCCCCTTGACCCCGCCGAAGTGGTCGACGTGCGAGTGGGTGTAGATGACCCCCGTGACGGGACGCTCCCCGCGGTGCTCGCGGTACAGCGCGAGCGCCGCCGCGGCCGTCTCCGTCGAGATGAGGGGGTCCAGCACGATCACGCCGGTTTCGCCCTCGATGAAGGTGACGTTGGAAAGGTCGAAGCCGCGCACCTGGTAGATGCCCTCGACGACCTCGAACAGCCCCTGGGTCGCGACGAGCCGCGACTGGCGCCACAGGCTCGGGTTGACCGTGTCCGGGGCCTCGCCCTGGAGGAAGTCGTAGGTGTCGTTGTCCCAGACGACGCGCCCGTCCGCGGCGGTCACCGCGGACGGTGTTCGTCGGCAGAGGAGGCCGCGGGAGACGTCGTCGAAGTCCTGGGTGTCGTGGAAGGGCAGGCTGTCTCGCAACACCTGCTGCTGCCGGACGATGGCGGGGGAAGCTGGCTTGGCTGGTGACATGTTGGCAGCATTACAGCCACTCACGGACTGCGCACCCGCAACGTGTGAGGTGGGTCTCGGCGGCAACACGAGCGGCAGGTGCGCCTCCGCGCCCGTCCCTCGGCGCGCCGTCGTCGCGGTCGTGTGGCAGCCTCGACGCGACGGAGGCGCACCTTCTCGTGCGTCGTGGGCGCGAGCACAGGCGCGGAGGTCACCGAGATGAGGGGTGGCCCTTTGCGGGCGGCGAAGGCCTGGTGGGCCGGCGTCCGCCCGGCTCCTGGGACGTTCTGGCGCTCGGCCGGGACAGGGGTCCCCGGGGCCGTCGGCGGCGTCCCGGACGGCATGGCGGCCGCGACGCTCGTGGGGGTCAACCCGATCCACGGCCTCTACGCGACGGCCGTCGGCCGGATCGCCGGCGGCCTGACGGTCGACTCCCAGCTCATGGTCGTCACGACCACGAGCGCCGCCGCGCTCGCTGCCGGGTCGGCGCTGGCCGGGATCGACGCGGACGACCGCGTCGGTGCCCTGATCCTCCTCACGACGCTCGCGGGCGCCGTGATGGTCGTCGCGGGACTCTCGGGACTGGGCCGACTGACCGGTTTCGTGTCGCACTCGGTCATGACCGGCTTCCTCACGGGGGTCTCGGTCAACATCCTGCTCGGGCAGCTCGACGCGCTCACGGGCAGCGAGCCGACGGCGTCGCTCGCGATCGGGCAGGCGTACCAGGTGCTGCGGTCCCCCGGCTCGTGGGACGTGCCGACGGTCGTCGTCGGCGCCGGGTCGATCCTCCTGCTGCTGGTCCTCGCCCGGACCCGGCTGGCGCCCTTCGCCGCGGTGGTCGCCCTCGTCGTGTCGTCTTTCGGCGTCTGGCTCGTCGGTGCGGGCTCGGTGGAGCTCGTGGGCGACGCGGGCGCGATACCCGTCGGCCTGCCCGTCCCCGCGGTCCCCGACCTCACGGTGTTCTCGCTGGACGTGGCCGTGGGAGCCTTCGCCGTCGCGGCGATCGTGCTCGTCCAGGGGGCGGGCGTCGCCGAGTCGGTCCCGAACCCGGGGCGGCGCGCGGACCCGGACCGGAACTTCGTCGGCCAGGGGGTGGCGAACCTCGCGGCGGGCTTCTTCCGAGGGATACCCGTCGGCGGGTCGGTGGGCCAGACGGCGGTCAGCACCGCCGCGGGAGCACGCGACCGATGGGCCGGGGTCATGTCGGGAGTGTGGGTGCTCGTCGTGCTCGTCCTGCTGTCGGGGCCGGTGGGGGCCGTCCCCTCGGCGACCCTCGCGGCCCTGCTCGCGGTCGCGTCGGTCGGGTCGATCCGTCTGTCCGCCATGGCCACGGCCTGGCACACGGGCAGCCAGTCCCAGGTGGCCATGGCGACGACGTTCCTCGCGACGTTGCTGCTGCCTGTCGCGGCCGCGGTCGGGATCGGCGCGGCCCTGTCGATCCTGCTCCAGGCCAACCGCGAGTCCCAGGACCTGCGCATCGTGCGGCTCGTCCCCGTCGAGGAGGGGCGCTATCGCGAGGAGCCAGCGCCCCGTCGCCTCGACGGCGGGACCGTCACGGTGCTCGACGTCTACGGCAGCCTGTTCTACGCGGGGGCCCGCTCGCTCGAGGCCACGCTCCCCGAGCCGGCCGACGCACGTGACGCCGTCGTCGTCCTGCGGCTGCGCGGGCGGGCGAGCCTCGGCGCGACGGCCTTCACCGTCCTGGCCCGCTACGCGGACCAGCTCGGCGACCACGGCGGGCGCCTCTACGTGAGCGGCGTGGACCCGGCGTTGGCGGCGAAGTTCGAGCAGGTCATCGACCTGCGGCTGCACGAACGCATCGAGGTCTTCCCTGCCCGGCCGGTGATCGGCGAGTCGACGGCCGACGCCGCACGGCACGCGCAGGCGTGGCTCGTGCACGGCGCGCAGGCCGTGCCGCCTCCCCCCGAGCAGAAGGGCAGCCCGCTCCGACGGCTCTGGGACCGGCTGTGGCACAGGGGGCAGCGCACCTGAGCGGGCGGTTCACGGCACGGGCAGCCCGGGCACCTCGAGGCTCACGTCGGCGTACGGCGCGAGCAGCAGCGTCACGGTCGCCCAGCCCCGCGTGAGGAGACCCGTGTCGGAGTCCGGCTCGGAGTGCCGCTCGGTCCCCGAGTACTGGAGCGTCAGGTTGCGGTCGTCGTTCTCGTGGATGCGCGCCTGGACCAGCCCGAAGCTCGCGAGCGGTGCCTGGCGCAGACCCCGGAGGTCCCCCGGGGCGCGGTCGGGGACGTTGACGTTCACGACCCGGCGGCCGAGCGGGGTGCGGCCCACCCACTCCACGACGTGGTCCGTCACGAGGCGCGCGGTCTCCCAGTGGCGGGGCTCGGAGGCGTCCATCGACACCGCGACCGACGCGATGCCGTGGGTCGTCGCGGACATCGCCGCGCCCACGGTCCCCGAGTGCAGGATCGCGTTGCCCGTGTTCGCGCCCTTGTTCACGCCCGACAGGACCAGGTCCGGCCTCGCGCCGAAGCCGCCGTACGCCGCGACGAAGGCGATGAGCGCGGGGGCGGCACGCACGGCGAGGGACGTCACGCCGTCGGGCAGGCCAGGGGCCCTGCGCGGCTCGACGACCAGGCGGCCGTCCTCCTCAGCCCCCAGCAGGGCTGCGCTCGCGCCCGAGGACTCGCGCGCGGGGGCCGCGACCACGACCTCGTACCCGGCGTCGAGCGCCGCCCCGGCGAGCACCGCCAGGCCCGGGGAGTCGATCCCGTCGTCGTTGGTGATGAGTGCGCGCATCATGGCCTCCTGTCGTCTTGTGCGGTCAGCGGGTCTCGCGCACCGTCACGCGGTGCGCGAAGCGCTCGATCTGGTCGCGGTGCCCCGTGCCCAGCCCGCGGCGGGTCACGTTGAGGGCTCCGGCTGCCGCGCCCAGGCGCACGGCGTCGGGCAGGTCCATGCCCCGCGCGAGCCCGACGGCGATCCCCGCCGTCATCGAGTCGCCCGCCCCGCGGTGGTCCACGGTCGTGACGGACGGGCTCTGCACGGTGTAGCTGCGCTCCCGCGTCACCAGGAGCGACGGCGCCTCGGCGCGCGAGACGATCACGGCACGCGGACCGGCGGCCACCATCTCGTCCGCCGCCGTGCGCAGCGACCGCTCGCCGTCGTCGGGCGCGAAGCCGCCCTCGACCATCTCCTCGTGGCTGATCTTCAGGACCGCGCCGGCCTCCTGGGCGACCGCGTGGGCCTCGGCCCCCGACAGGTCCGCGACGACCTGGCGCTCGGCCGCGTGCAGGTCCTTGGTCAGCCGGCCGAAGAAGTCCGGCGGGACGCCGACGGGCGTGCTGGACCCGGTGAGGATCGTGACCGCGGCGTCGAGCGCCGCGACGAGCACCGTGCCGTACAGGTCGTCGACCTCGTGCCGGTTCAGGGGGAAGGGCTCCATGGCCACGACCTCGGCGCGCTCACCGCTGCGCCGGTCGTGCACGAAGGCGCCGTTGGCCCCTGTCGAGGTCACCCGCAGGTCGAGGTTCTCGGCGCGGGCCAGGTGCGCGGCCACCGACCCGGTCTCCCCGCCGAACGGCCCGCACACGATCGCGTGGGCACCGAGCGAGTACGCCATGCGCGCGAGCCACAGCCCCTGCCCACCGGGGTGCACGTGGATCTCGGGCGACGTCTCGTGCGGCCCGGCGGGCTCGATCTCGATCGCGAGGAGAGGCGTGAGCGCGAGCACGCACACGGTCGGTTCGCGGGGGTCCGTCGTCATCGACCGAGCCTAGGTCGGGCGGTCGGCAGTCACCCGGCGAGGGGCGTCGCCCAGGTGTGCGGCTGGTCACACCCGGCCCCGCCCAGGGCGCGGATAGGCTCGGCAGCGTGAGCCCAGAGATCGAGGTCCGCACAGCGACGTCCGACGACTGGTCCGGGATCTGGCGTGTGCTCGAGCCTGCCTTCCGCGCGGGTGAGACCTACACCTACCCTCGCGACATCGGCGAGGCGGAGGCCCGCGCGGCGTGGACGGCCGCTCCGGGAGCCCGCCTGCTCGTCGCGGTGGGCACGGACGGGGTGGTCGGCACGGCGAAGTACCTGCCCAACCTTCCCGGCGCGGGCGCCCACGTCGCGAACGCGAGCTTCGTCGTCGGGCCGGGCAGCGGTGGTCGCGGCGTCGGACGCGCCCTCGCGAACGCGGTGCTCGACGGCGCCCGCGCCGAGGGCTACCTCGCGATGCAGTTCAACGCCGTCGTCGAGACCAACGAGCGCGCCGTGCGACTCTGGGAGTCCTTCGGGTTCGAGATCCTGGCGACCGTGCCCGAGGCGTTCCGGCACCCGACGGCCGGTCTCGTCGGGCTCCACATCATGTACCGCGACCTGTGAGTCCAGGCCGTCCGCCACGACGAGGGACCGCGAACGCCGAGGGCCTCCCGGGCAGGCCTCTGGAGCACGCCCGGCGATGCGGGGCGGCGTCCGTCTCAGACGCGACGCTCGCGACGGAAGAGCGCACGAGCCCAGACGTAGCCCGCGACGCCGATCACGACGGACCAGGCCACGGCCTGCACCGCGGTCGATCCCTCGAGCCCCGCTCCCCCTGCGAGCAGCCCGCGCACGGTGTCGATGATGGGCGTGAAGGGCTGGTGCTCGGCGAACCAGCGCACGGCCGTCGGCATGGTCTCGACGGGCACGAACCCGCTGCCCAGGAACGGCAGGAGCAGCAGGAGCATGGGCGTGTTGCTCGCGGTCTCGACGCTGCGGGCGCCCAGACCCATGGCGACGCACAGCCAGTTGAGGCAGATCCCGAGCAGGACGAACAGGCCCAGGAGGGCGAGCCAGTCGAGCGCGTCGGCCTCGGGACGGTAGCCCATGGCGATCGCGGCGCCCAGCACGAGGACCACGGCGATCATGGCCTGCACGGCGAACCCGAGGACGTGCCCCGAGAGGATGGACCCCGGCGAGATCGCCATGGTCTTGAACCGGGACATGATGCCGCTCGCGGCGTCCATCGCGGCGCTCACCGCGACCGACGTCGCTCCCCCGACGACGGTGATGACCAGGAGGGTCGGCGTGATGTAGTCCAGGTAGGCGGCCCGGCCGTCGGCGCCCGGCGTGATCCCGGGAGCCACACCGGCACCGAAGGCCCCGCCGAAGACGTAGACGAACAGCAGCAGCATGACCATCGGGCCGCCGACGATGAAGACCGTCAGGCCCGGGTAGCGCACGGCGCGCAGCAGGCTGCGGCGCAGCATGGTCAGGACGTCGGCGACCGGACGGGGCCGAGCCGTGGTGGTGGGGGCGGTGGTGGCGATGGCAGTCATCGGACGTTCTCCTTGTCTTGTGTCGGACCGGTGGCGGCAGCGGCGTCGGTGCCGGCCTCCTCCTCGGTGGGCGGTTCGGTCAGTGCGAGGAAGACCTCGTCGAGCGAGCCTGCGTCGTGCACGGACTTGAGCTCTGCGGGCGTGCCCTCGGCGACGATGCGGCCGCCGTGGAGGACCGCGACGGAGTCGGCGAGCCGGTCCGCCTCCTCGAGGTACTGCGTGGTGAGCAGGATCGTGGTGCCACCCTCGACGAGCGCACGCACCTCGTCCCACAGGGTGCGACGGCTGCGGGGGTCGAGACCCGTCGTCGGCTCGTCGAGGAAGACGACCGACGGCGTGCCGACGAGCGTCATCGCGAGGTCGAGCTTGCGCTTCATGCCGCCCGAGTAGGTGGCCACGGGCTTGCCCGCGGCCTCGGCGAGGCCGAACTGCTCGAGCAGCGCGGTCGCCCGACGGCGTCCGGCGGACTTCCCGAGGTGGTTCAGGTCGGCCATGAGCCGCAGGTTCTCGGTGCCGGTGAGCAGCTCGTCGACGGCCGTGATCTGGCCGGTCACGCCGATCGAGGCGCGGACGGCGTCCGGCTCACGGGCGATGTCGTGACCCGCGACGCGGATCGTGCCGGCGTCGGCGGCGAGCAGGGTCGACAGGACGCCCACGGTCGTGGTCTTGCCCGAGCCGTTGGGACCGAGCAGCGCGGTGATCGTCCCGGCCGGGACGACGAGGTCGACGCCGTCGAGCACGAGCTGGGTGCCGGACTTCGAGCGGTAGGACTTGCGCAGGCCGGCGACCTCGATCGCGGGTCCGCGGACTGTGGTGCTCATGAGCTTCTCCTTCGAGGGTGGTGGACGAGCGGGTGGAGCAGGGACGAGCGGTGAGAGCACTTCTGGTGGGGGCAGGGAGGAGAGGCGGCCTCAGGCGTGCGGGCGGCGCACGATCACGTCGCCGTAGCTGGTGCCTGCGCGGACCTCGACCGTCAGGTCGGACTCGCCGGGACCGGCCGCGTCCTGCAGGAGGTTGCGGACCTGGCCGTGCTGCGAGGTCGCGTCGAGCCAGGCGGCCGTGCCCTCGGGCACGCCGACCTCGATCGAGCCGTACGAGCTCTCGAGCTGGACGCGACCGTTCACGGCCTGCTCGACACGGATCCCGCCGTGCGCGCACCTGACGACCGTGTCGCCGTGGGACCGGTCGATCGAGATGTCCCCGTGCGCGCCGTTGACGCGCAGGCTCCCGGTGGTCCGCCCGATCTCGGTGGTGCCGTTGGGCACCTTGACGGTCGCGTCGCCGTCGAGCTCGCGGACGCGCAGGCCGCCCGCCGAGACCACGGCGTCGACGGTGCCGGAGACCCGGCCGACGCTGAGCGACCCGGCCGAGACCTTGATGTCGAGGCGGTCGACGTCGTCGAGCCGGGCGTTGCCGCCGTTGAGGTTGAGGTCGACGGTCCCGAGCCGGCCCTCCGCGTAGAGGGAGCCTGCCTTGCCGCGCAGGTCCGACCCGGCGGGAACCTCGATGGTGACCTTCGCGCCACCGGAGGCGAACGGCAGGACGTACTGCTTCCAGGCGTTGGGGTAGACGATCGCGATGGCGTCGCCGTCGCGCTCGACGCGGGTCTCCTCGGCGGCGCGGACCGAGCCGGACTTGCTCGGGTCGGCCGGGAGGACGGTCACGACGACGTCGTCCCGTTCGCCGGCGACGACGTACAGGTTGCCGAAGGGGACGTCGATGACGACCGGGACGGGCGTGGGGGCAGCGAAAGTGGGCATGACGGATCCTCCAGAGGGGTGAGCGTGTCCGCCCTGGGGTGGCGGGGCGCGGGGATGTGGTGGTGTCGGGTGGTGGGTCAGCGCACCCAGCCGGTCACGCGACCGGAGGTGCTCGTGGCCCGGGGAACCGGGCGGGAGGGGGCGGTGGGGGCGAGCGCGGCGGCGACCGCGCGCACGAGCCACGTGTTGACGGACATGCCCTCACGGGCTGCCGCTTCCTCGACCTGTGCCTTGAGCTGGTCGGGCAGGCGGAGCGTGGTGCGGGACGTGCTGACGTCGTCAGGGTCGAGCACCGCCGGGCGGGCGGGCTCGGCCGCCGGGGTGGCGTCGTCGTCGAAGGCCGAGGCGGGTGCGGGGGTCACGATGAACTCGGGGTCGCGGCCTCGCAGCCGGACGTCGACCGCACCCGGCGCGAGCTCGGCCGTGATCTCGCTGGCCGCGGTCGAGAGGGCTTCGAGCAGGACGAGCCGGACGGCGGCGTCGAGCGGGGCCGACAGACGGCCGGCGAGCTCACGCGCCTCGTCCCCGCCTGCGGCGGCTGCGGTGGCGAGCTGGTGCTGCAGCTCGTCGACGTATCTCGTAAGTTCCATGACGCCACTATGACACCATCCATGGTGTCATCGCAAGAGATATGGCGTCATCGATCTCAGAAAGTGGTGTCACAACGGCTTCTGCATGGCAAAGACGCAGGTCAGAGGCTTCCTCAACTGATGTCACGCCGCGTCGACACCAGGAACCTCACGCACCCGGCTCTTCTTGACGGCCCCCACGATGACCTGGATCCCCAGGCCGAGGACGACCAGGTCGAGCAGCACCTGCACCGCCACGAGCAGCCGCACGGCTTCGGAGCGAGGAGCGATGTCCCCGAACCCCACCGTCGCGAACGTCGTGATCGTGAAGTAGAGGGCGTCCGAGCGGCTCAGCGGCTCGCTGAACGTCGCCGGGTCGTGGAAGGCGATCATGAAGTAGGTGGCCGCGAACACGAGCAGGAAGAGCGGGACCGTCGTCGCCAGCGCCTGCGTCGCCCGGATGCCCGGGAACCTGGCGCGGACGATCGCACGGACCTCCCAGTACATCGTCGCCACGAGCACCAGCAGACCGACGAGGAGCCCGACGGTCAGGGACGACGGCGAGGGGCGGTCGAGCGGCAGCAGGTAGTAGAGCGCGACCAGCAGGATCGCGATCCCCCCGGCCCGGAGCAGCCCGAGGCTGATCAAGGTCCACCGGCGCCTCGTCGAGAGGTCGCTCATGCTCGCCGTCGGGGCGCCGGCCGGCTCGGCCGGACCTTTGCCGCCGCTCCCGTCGGATCCCTCTGCTGTCACGTCGCCCTCCTGGCGCCCCAGGTCACCGCGGCGGCCGGGCTTCCGCGCCCCACGGCGACCGGGTCGGCGGCTTCGGAGTCGCGCACCCCGTCGCCGGGCTCGGCAGTCACACGTCTACTCCTCGCTCTGCTCCGCGAGGTCGGCGACCGCGACCGCGATCTCGAAGGCGAGCGACTCGGCGATCCCGGCCGAGGCCGCGACCACCCGAGGCGTCCCGACGATCGGTGCGACCGCGGCGAGCACGCCGGCGACCTTGTCGGCGTCGACGCCGACCTCGCCTGCGGCCTCGAGGTTCATCAGGTACGACACCGGTGGCGCGTCGACCGCCACGAGGGCCGCGAGCCGGACGAGCATCACGGTCTCGAGGTCGAGGCTCGACGCCTCGACGGAGTCCGCGGTCATCTCCACCAGCAGGTCGAGCACGGGGGTGTCCTCGGTCGGTTCGCTCATGATGTTCCTCTCGGTGTCGTACCGCTCGCGGTGCTCGACCGAGCACCCCTCTCATTGAGCGCCTGGGACGTCAGGTGGCGCGTCACGCAGATCGGGTGATCCCCCTCGGTGCGAGGCATAGCCGGTGCCGGGCCCCGTCTCGCCGACGCCCGACGCACGACGCGCGAGCGCGACGGCGCCGTCGGGCAGGACGGCGGTGGTCCGGCGAGCGCCCCGGTTCGCCGGGGACGCGGGGTCAGGAGCCCAGGAACGCGAGCAGGTCCTCGTCGAACTCGGTCTCGTAGTCGCCGAACAGCCCGTGCGGGCGCCCCTCGTGCACGACGAGCGTCGCGTCCGGGAGCAGCTCGACCGTCCTGAGCGCGGAGGGCCCGATGGGCACCATCTGGTCGTCGTCGCCGTGCACGACGAGCACCGGGACGTCGATCGAGCGCAGGTCCGCGGTGAAGTCGGTCTCGGAGAACTGCTCGACGCAGTCGTAGGCGGCCTTGAGGCCGGCCTGCATCGACAGGCGCCAGAACTGGTCGCGCACACCCTGCGTCAGCGTCGAGCCGTCCCGGTTCCCGCCGTAGAACGCGACCGACAGGTCCTGGTAGAACTGCGACCGGTCGGCGAGGAGCCCGGCGCGGATCTGGTCCAACGCCTCGATCGGGACGCCGTCGGGGTTGTCCGGTGTGCGGAGCATGAGCGGTGGCACGGCCCCGAGCAGCACGGCCTTCGCGACACGGCCCGTGCCGTGCCGGCCCAGGTAGCGGGTCACCTCTCCCCCGCCCGTGGAGTGGCCGACGAGGACGACGTCGGTCAGGTCGAGGGCCTCGATGAGCGCGGCGAGGTCGTCCGCGTACGTGTCCATGTCGTTGCCGTCCCACGTCTGGGTCGAGCGGCCGTGCCCGCGCCGGTCGTGCGCGATCCCGCGGAAGCCGTGCGAGGCGACCAGGTTGAGCTGCCGGTCCCAGGCGTCGGCGTTCAGGGGCCAGCCGTGGCTGAAGACGACGGGCTGCCCGCTCCCCCAGTCCTTGTAGAAGATCCGGGTCTCGTCGGCGGTGGTGATGAACGGCATGTCAGATCCCCTGTTCCTTGAGCCACGTGAGGGTCGTGTCGGCGACCTCGGCCCAGCCGTGGTCGATGGTGAGCGAGTGCCCGCGGTCGGGGAACTCGTGGAGGTCGGTCACGGCGTCGGAGTGGCGCCGGTAGATCTTGGCCGAGGTCTTGGTGAGCGAGGCGGGCGCGGTGTGGTCCATGCCGCCCGCGACGAACAGCAGCGGACCGCGGTCGGCGTTCTTCGAGTCGACCTTCGCGGCCGAGTGCGGGAACAGGTTCGCCGCGGCGTCCTCGAAGAGGGGGCGCCCGGGCGAGGGGATGGTCCACCGCTCGTACAGCTCGGCGGCCTCCTCGTCGGACAGCTCGTTGGCGAAGCCGTAGCGGAACTCCTCGGGCGTCAGGGAGACCGAGCCCTTGTAGTGGGCGGGGTTCTTGAGCGCGACCGCCGCGACCTTGAGCGAGCTGGGCGGCAGCAGGATGTTGCCGCGCATGGGTGCGGGGTCGATCGCGATCCCCGCACGCGCGTGCCCCGCGGTGAGCAGGCGCTGGACGATCAGCCCGCCGAACGAGTGCCCGACGACGACGGCCTGGGCCGCCAGCCCGTCGAGGACCTCGACGTAGTGCGCGACGACCTCGTCGATCCCGTACCCGCCGACGGCGTCGGGGTTCGCCCGGGTCTCCTCGACGGTCGCGCCGTCGCCCGGCCAGCCGGGCGCGTGGGCGTCGTACCCGGCGGCGGCGTACCGCTCGACCCAGGGTGCCCAGGAGTCGGCGTGCAGCCACAGCCCGTGGACGAACACCACGGGGGTGGGGGTGGTTCCTTCGGGGGTCCGCGCGGTTCTTTCAGTGGTCATGGTCCAGCTCCTTGCCCGACGGCGCCGCGCACCGTCGAGCATCCGCTCGCCTCGCGTAGGGGTCCCGTCGTGATCGCACCGGATGGAGATCTCAGCGTGCGC
>NZ_JACSQQ010000018.1:84921-91553 GCF_014836555.1 Oerskovia rustica | reverse complement strand
TCCCAGGCCCCGTCGGCCGACGGGCTGGCTCTCGTGCCCGGGGCGGCCCCGCCCGATCCCACGACCGTCCCCGACGAGGTGCTCCCGGACACCGCACCGGCGGCAGGGCAGGACGACGACTCCACGGCGGACCAGCCGTCCCGCGGCGCGGGTACCGGTCGGGCGACGAACCCCGTCCGCCCGGCTCCCGACCCGGCCGCTCCTCCCGTGGTGCCACCGGTGGAGCCGGTCGAACCGCCCTCCGAGCCTGTCGACCCGCCGGTGGACCCGGAGCCTCCGGTGACCCCACCGGTGGACCCGGAACCTCCGGTGGACCCACCGGTCGACCCAGAACCCCCGGTCGACCCTGTCGACCCGGAGCTCGCCGCGCCGACCCTCGTGGCCCCGCCTGTGGGTGAGCTGGTCTTCCTGCCCGAGCTCTCGGGCACGGGCGAGCCCGGCGCGATCGTGACGGTGTCGGCGACCAGCCACGGAACCTCTGCCGTGGTGGCCAGTGCGGACGTCGCGCCCGACGGCACGTGGCGAGCGACGCCGTCGGGAAGCGCGACCGTGTGGGAGACGCTCACCGTGACGCAGGAGCGCAACGGCACCACCTCCGAGGCGACGAACGTCCCGGGGCCGTTCACGTTCCTGCTGCCGACGATCCTCGCTCCCACCGACGGCGGGTCGATCCCGTGGGGGCCGTCCGTCACGGTGCGCATCGACGGGCGCGCCGGACTCACGACCGAGGCGTTCCTCGACGGTCGGTCCACCGGCAACCTGCACACCATGTCGGGCAGGCCGATCGACCTGGTCGCCTCGGGTCTCGACCCGGGGCAGCACACGCTCGGGCTGCGCTACGTCGACCGGGCGACGGGCGCCGTCGGGCCGGTCGTGACCTCGACGTTCACGATCGACCAGCCACCGAGCTAGTCGGCCGGGCGGCGGACCACGGTCACCGGGCACGAGGCGTACTCGACGGCCTGGCGGCTGACCGAGCCCAGCAGGAGGCGGTCGAACCCGCCCGTCCCCCGGTTGCCGACGACCAGGCGCTCGGCGCCCTCGGCCGCCTCGATGAGCCCCTTCGCAGGGTGGGCGTGCACGACGCTGCGGCGGACCTGGTCCTCGGGCAGGTCCACGCCTGCGGCCTCGAGCGCGCGGTCGAGCTGCTCGCCGGCGAACTTCTCGTAGTCGTCGACGGGCGGGGTCCAGCCCCACGAGTCGGGCAGCGGGGCCAGCGTGACGATCTGCCAGCAGAACACCGCGTCCAGGACGGTGCCCGTGCGCCGGACCACCTCGAGCCCGTGGCGCAGCGCGTGCACCGACGTGCGCGAGCCGTCGACGCCCACGACGACGCGCGAAGGCGCGTCGGCCGCGGCCGGGGCTCCGGCGTCGTCCGCCGCGTCGCCGTCGGCGGGACGCACGACCGTGACCGGGACCTGCGTCGCGCCCTGGACCACGGCCGACGACACCGAACCCAGCACCAGCCGACCCAGGCGCCCCAGCCCACGGCTGCCCACGACGAGCATCTCCGAGTGCTCCGCACGGGCCAGCAGCGCGGTGGCCGCCGAGCCCTGGACCTGCTCCGCGTGCGTGACGACCTCGACGCCCGTACGGTGGCGGGCCTCGTCCAGGAGGGTCAGGACCTGGTCCTGCTTGAGGTCCGCGAGGTGGCTGAAGTCGGCCGGCTCCGAGGGGCGCGGACCGTCCTTCCAAGAAGGTTCCCAGGCGAGGACCGCGGTGAGCGGCACGCCTCGCGAACCTGCCTCGACGAGGGCCCAGTCGAGGGCTTCCTGGGACTGGACCGATCCGTCCACACCGACGACCACGTCACTCATCGACGTCACCTGCTCTCTCGTTCGACGACCGTCCAGCGCTCCTGTGCGCCGTCCGCACCTCCATCTTCGCCGGTCCTGCGGGCGACGTCACGCCTGGGCGTGTCTGCTTGATCACGAGGGACCGTCAGCATCGCCGGGACCGTGCCACGACCTCAGAAGCGCGGCCCGTCGTCGCCGTGCAGGAGGTTGCGGATCGGGGCCGTCGAGATGTCCACGCGGTCCACGAGGTCCGCTGGCCCGGACACGATCACGGCCCGGTCGGCGAGCGGCACGTACACCGCGACCGTGGCCCGGACGGCGACCCGGACGCACGGGTGCGAGACGTCGTCGACCACGAAGGCCGTGTGCTGGAGGGGAGCCTTGTCGACCTCCTCCACGATGGCCCGCATCGCGGACCGGTAGTCCTGGTACGCGTCGGCGAAGTCGGCGCCGGTCGGCCCCTCGGTACCGTCGGGGGCGTCGTTGTGCAGGGGAGCGGCGAGGGCACCGCTGAGCGCGGCCCGCACGATGTCCTCGACCTGCTGCGGGTCGTCCGTCCCGACGCGGAGCGTCTCGACGTCGACCGCCTCGCCGACGAACGACACGTACGCGCGCAGGAAGCGCTCCTCGGTCGGGTCGCGGTCGTCGCCCCCCGTCCCGGTGACGGTCTCCTCCTCGAGGTCCAGGCCCCACATGAGCGGGTCCGTGATCTCGCCGACGACACCGCTGAAGCGGGCGAAGCGCGCGACGATCTGCTCCCACGACTCGTGGGCTCCTGCTGGTTCGTCCGGCTTGTGCATCGTCCTCCCTCGGACTGGCGCGTGCCCCTGCCTCGAGACTGCCCCTGTGGCGTCCTGGGGTCAACGATGCTGGCGGCGCGTCCGTCGCGCACGTCGGGAGCGGGTGAGTCCGGTCGGCGGAACGTGTGGTCCGCCCGCCGGGACGACGCCCTGGTCTGCGACGACGCGTGCCAGCCTCTGGGGATGACCCAGGGGAGCACGCAGCCTGAGCGGCGTCCCACGAGGCGTCGACGACGCCGCGGCCCCGGCTGGGTGCCCGACCAGCACGGCGCGTGGGCGATGCTCGCCGTGCCGCTGCTGGTCGGGGTCTTCCTCGGCAGCCCGGCCTGGGTGCACGTGCCCCTCGCCGCGCTGTGGTTCGTCGGGTACTTCGCGTTCTTCGCGACCGGCCTGTGGTTGAAGTCCCGCTTCAAGGCGCGCTGGTGGCCGCCAGTGCGGGCGTACGGGATCGCGACGGTCGTCCCAGCCGTCGCGGTCCTGCTCCTGCGCCCCGACCTCCTGGCGTGGGTGCCGCTCTTCGCCCCGCTCGTCGCGGTGAGCCTGTGGAGCTCCTACCGGCGCAGCGAGCGCTCGCTGCTCAACGACGGCGCCACGGTCCTCGCGGCGTGCCTCATGCTGCCGGTCGCGTTCGCGGCGGGCGTGGGCCCCGGCGCGCGGCCCGGCGCGGCGTGGCCCGGCGTCTGGCCGCTCATGCCCCTGCCCGACGGCGTCACGGGCGTCGCGGGGATCGGGTGGCTCCAGGTGTGGGCGCTGTTCGTGGTCGTGCTGGCGTACTTCGCGGGGACGATCCTGTACGTCAAGACGCTGATCCGTGAGCGCGGCGAGCGCTCCTACCTCGTCGCCTCGGTGGTCTACCACCTGGCGGCCGGCGTGGTCGCGTCCGCCGCCCTCGCGGCGGCCGGGCTCGTGTGGTGGCCCGCGGCCGCGCTGTTCGCGGGGCTCACGGTGCGTGCGGTCTGGGTGCCGCGCACGCAGGCGACGCCGATGCAGTTCGGGATGGGCGAGGTCGTGGCGAGCGTTCTCGTGACGGTCGTGGTCCTCGTGCTGCCGCAGACGTTCGAGGCGGTCGGGTCCGGCGCGTCGGGCGCCGTCGGGGCGGGAGGGTCGGTCGCCGTGGGTGCGGGCGGCCAGGGTGGCCTAGAGGCGGGCGCCGCGTCGACCGTGGTGCCCTGACCTCGCGTTTCGGTCATCCCCACCTCGCCTAACGGTCACCGGCGGGCGGAACGGACAGCCTCCGGACACTGGTCGCGGTCCTGCCGAAGGTCACGGAGCGAGCCCCTCGTCACGCCCCTGGCGAACAAGGGCATATCCGTGGGGTCGGCCCCGTTGGTCCCGGATAGAGTCGTTGCGGTCAGGCCTGAGCACCACCGGTGCGGGTGTACGCCGCTCGTGAGGAGCAGCACATGTTCGAGAGATTTACCGACCGAGCCCGTCGGGTCGTCGTCCTTGCCCAAGAAGAGGCACGGATGCTCAACCACAACTACATCGGCACCGAGCACATCCTGCTCGGCCTCATCCACGAGGGAGAGGGAGTCGCAGCCAAGGCGCTGGAGTCCCTCAACATCTCCCTCGACGGTGTGCGCTCGCAGGTCACCGAGATCATCGGCGAGGGCCAGCAGGCCCCCAGCGGGCACATCCCGTTCACGCCGCGCGCCAAGAAGGTCCTGGAGCTCTCGCTCCGCGAGGCCCTTCAGCTCGGCCACAACTACATCGGCACCGAGCACATCCTGCTCGGGCTCATCCGTGAGGGAGAGGGTGTCGCAGCCCAGGTCCTCACGAAGATGGGCGCCGACCTCAACCGCGTGCGCCAGCAGGTGATCCAGCTGCTGTCCGGGTACCAGGGCAAGGAGCCCGTCGCCGCGGGCGGCCCTGCCGAGGGCCAGCCTTCCGGCTCGGCCGTGCTCGACCAGTTCGGCCGCAACCTCACGCAGGCCGCACGCGAGGGCAAGCTCGACCCCGTCATCGGACGCACCTCGGAGATCGAGCGCGTCATGCAGGTCCTGTCGCGCCGCACCAAGAACAACCCGGTGCTGATCGGTGAGCCGGGCGTCGGCAAGACGGCCGTCGTCGAGGGCCTCGCCCAGGACATCGTCCGGGGCGACGTGCCGGAGACGCTCAAGGACAAGCAGCTCTACACGCTGGACCTCGGCGCCCTGGTCGCCGGGTCCCGCTACCGCGGTGACTTCGAGGAGCGCCTGAAGAAGGTCCTCAAGGAGATCCGCACGCGCGGCGACATCATCCTGTTCATCGACGAGATCCACACGCTCGTCGGTGCGGGTGCTGCCGAGGGCGCGATCGACGCGGCGAGCATCCTCAAGCCGATGCTGGCTCGTGGCGAGCTCCAGACCATCGGTGCGACCACGCTCGACGAGTACCGCAAGCACATCGAGAAGGACCCGGCCCTGGAGCGTCGTTTCCAGCCGATCCTCGTCTCGGAGCCGAGCCTGCCGCACGCGATCGAGATCCTCAAGGGTCTGCGCGACCGCTACGAGGCGCACCACCGCGTGTCCATCACGGACGCCGCGCTGGTGGCTGCCGCGACGCTGGCCGACCGGTACATCAACGACCGGTACCTGCCGGACAAGGCGATCGACCTGGTCGACGAGGCCGGCGCGCGTCTGCGCATCCGTCGCATGACCGCCCCGCCGGAGCTCAAGGAGCTCGACGAGCAGATCGCCGAGGCGCGTCGCGACAAGGAGTCCGCGATCGACGAGCAGGACTTCGAGAAGGCCGCGCGTCTGCGCGACACCGAGAAGCAGCTCACGCAGCAGCGCGCGGACAAGGAGAAGGCCTGGAAGGCCGGAGACCTGGACACCGTCGCCGAGGTGGACGAGGACCTGATCGCCGAGGTGCTCGCGATGTCGACCGGCATCCCGGTGCTCAAGCTCACCGAGCAGGAGTCGTCGCGCCTGCTGAAGATGGAGGACGAGCTGCACAAGCGCGTCGTCGGCCAGGAGACGGCCATCAAGGCGCTCTCCCAGGCGATCCGCCGCACGCGTGCAGGCCTCAAGGACCCCAAGCGTCCCGGTGGCTCGTTCATCTTCGCCGGCCCCACGGGCGTCGGTAAGACCGAGCTGGCCAAGGCGCTCGCCGAGTTCCTCTTCGGGGACGAGGAAGCGCTCATCCAGCTCGACATGTCGGAGTTCTCGGAGAAGCACACGGTCTCGCGTCTCTTCGGTTCGCCTCCCGGCTACGTCGGTTACGACGAGGGTGGCCAGCTGACGGAGAAGGTCCGTCGTCGTCCGTTCTCCGTGGTCCTGTTCGACGAGGTGGAGAAGGCGCACGCCGACATCTTCAACTCGCTCCTGCAGATCCTCGAGGATGGTCGCCTGACCGACTCGCAGGGCCGCGTGGTGGACTTCAAGAACACCGTCATCATCATGACCACGAACCTCGGTACGCGGGACATCGCCAAGGGCCTGCAGACCGGCTTCAACGCCGGCGGCGACCTGGTGACGAGCTACGACCGCATGAAGGCCAAGGTGAACGACGAGCTGAAGCAGCACTTCCGCCCCGAGTTCCTCAACCGCGTCGACGACGTGGTGGTCTTCCCGCAGCTCTCGCAGACCGAGATCGTCCAGATCGTCGACCTGATGATCGCCAAGCTGGACAAGCGCCTGCGCGACAAGGACATGGGCATCGAGCTCACGACCGCCGCGAAGGCACTGCTGGCCGAGAAGGGCTACGACCCGGTCCTCGGCGCTCGTCCGCTGCGTCGCGCGATCCAGCGCGACATCGAGGACGTGCTGTCCGAGAAGATCCTGTTCGGCGAGCTCAAGGCCGGTCAGATCGTCCTGGTCGACGCCGAGGGCGAGGGCCTGCTGGGCGAGTTCACGTTCCGTGGCGTCTCCAAGGACGACCACGAGCGTGGCCCGGTGAGCGTCGCCGCGACGGCAGCGCTCAACGCCCCCGCGGGCATCTCGACGGCCGACCTCCCGCCGACCGGCGAGCTGCAGGCCGGCGCGGAGTGATCCTCCCGGCAGCCATCGGCTGTCGATCCCCGGTCGTCTGACGCCGACCGGCTCGAAGGGCCCCC
>NZ_JACSQQ010000018.1:22893-84911 GCF_014836555.1 Oerskovia rustica | reverse complement strand
GGGGGGCCCTTCGGCGCGCCCGGGGACGTGGTGTGGGTGGGGACGTAGGGCCGCGGGTGCGGGACCAACGTCCCTGACGCCGGCCGGCTCCTCGGCGAGAAACTGGTACATCGGTATCAGTTCAAGGAGAACGGCAGGCACATGGCACCCCAGTACACCGCGACGGTCACCGGCACCGCGAAGTCCCCGACGCGCCTCGACGTCCAGATCAGGGACTTCTCCGTCACGATCGACGAGCCCGCGTCGCTCGGCGGCGACGACACCGGCCCCAACCCCGTCGAGCTCGTCCTGTCCGGACTCGCCGGCTGCCTCAACATCACGACCCACATGGTCGCCAAGGAGCGCGGCATCGAGGTGCGGAGCCTGAGCGTCACGGCGACGGGATCGCTCAACCCCCAGCGGCTGATGGGGCGGCCGACCCCGGACCGCGCGGGCTTCCAGGGCATCCGGCTCGAGATCGACGTCGACGCCGACGCGACCCCCGAGGAGATCGACGCACTCCTCGTGGCCGCCGAGGAACGCTGCTGCGTCGCGGACAACCTGATGAACGCGACCCCGGTCAGCGTCGTGCGGGCGGGGGCACCAGCCTCGGCAGCCTGACGCCTCCGCTCCGCCCCGGGCCTGGGCCCGGGGCGGAGCCGCGTGGCGTCTCGGACGGCTCCCGGCGGGGTCAGTCGTGCCCCGCGAGCGAGGCGAGCGCGGTGCGCCACAGCTCCTCGGAGTGCTCGACCGCCTCGGGGGAGTCGTTGTTGTCCTGCCGGATCGTCACACGCGTGCCCTTGGGGTCCGGGGCGAGCGTGATCGCGACCTCGTGGTGGTTCTCCGGGACGTCGGGCACGCCGCTCGCAGGGGAGTAGTGCGTGAAGCGCAGCGTCCGGGGTCGGTCGACCTCGAGGACGGTGCCGTGGTCCTCGAAGTGCTTGCCCTGGTACTGGCCCTCGAACGTGATGGTGCTGCCCGGCTGGTAGTCCGTCTCGACGTTGGCTCCCAGCATCCAGGTCGCGGAGGGGTGGACGAGCTCGGCCCACACCCTCTCGGGGCGGGCGGCGATGTGGATCGAGGCGGTGGCGACGAGTCCGGTCATGGGACCTCTCCTCTTCGAGCGGTTTTCCCCGACCGTAGCCCTCGGGGCGGGGGTCGGCACGTGCGGGTGCGCGCCGAGCGTGCAGTTCGGGCCGTCTCGAGCGCCCGGCGACAGCCCGAGCTGCACACTCGACGCGCGCACCGACCCGGCCCGGCCGTCCACGACGTCACGCACGGCCGGCCTCGTCCAGGACGTCGCGCACCAGGGTGACCACGTCGGCAGGGCGGAGGAGCTGCGCACGGTCGACGACGAGCACCGTCCACCCGCACCGCCGCAGCGCGCCGTCGGGCGCGATATTCAGCCCACCTCGCCGAACGCCGCCGCGAACCGCGGCAGGCTCGCCTCGAGCGTCTCCATGCTCGCCGTGAGCGAGATGCGGAACCGGCCCGGGGTCTCGAAGTACTTCCCTCCCAGGACCAGGACGTCGTGGTCGGCGAGGAGGGCCTCGAAGGCGCGGTCGTCGGGATCGGGGGAGCGGGGGAAGAGGTAGAACGTGCCCTCGGGGCTGTGCAGGTCGTAGCCGATGTCTCGCAGCCCGGCCACCATGAGGTCGCGCTTGCGCTGGTAGAGCGCGACGTCGAACGGGATGCGCTCCAGGAGCGGCAGCGCGTGCTGGAGGACGGCGTTGGGGAACGCGTAGCCGATCGCGATCTGGAGCGCCTCGATCGCGGGCCGCAGGCCCTCCCGCCCGGGCAGGGTCGGCGGGACCGCGAGGTACCCGATGCGCTGGCCGGGCGCGAGGAGCGTCTTGCCGTAGCTGTAGGCCAGCAGGGTCCACGGGTAGACCTCTGCAGGGCTGTGGAACTCCGTGCCGTCGTAGACGATCCGGTGGTAGGGCTCGTCCGACACCACGAAGACGCGGCGCCGATTCCGCACCGACGCCTCGTCGAGCAACGTCGCCAGACGGCGCAGCTCGTCCAGGGGGTACACGCGTCCGGTCGGGTTGTTGGGCGTGTTGACGAGCACGACGCGGGTGCGCGGCGTGATCGCGTCCGCGATCGCGCCGAGGTCCAGGTCGAACGTCTCGGGGGAGACCGGCACCTTGACCGGTACGAGCCCGGCCTCGCGCACGATCACCTCGTACGCGAACCAGGGCGGCACGCTGTAGACGACCTCGTCGCCCGGGTCGCACACCAGCTTGAGCGCGAGGGCCAGGGCGGTGAATCCGCCCGTGGTGAGGTGCACGTCGTCGGGCTCGAAGGGCAGGTCCACCACGTCCCGCAGCGACTCCGCGGCCGCGGCCCGCGCGGCAGGCTCGCTGACCTTGTACCCGAACCAGTGCTCGTCGCGCGGGACGGCGCTCGCGCGCAGCGCCTCGACGTACTCGGCCGGGGCCGGGTCGTGCGGGTTGCCGAACGTGAGGTCGAGGACACCGGGGCGGGCCCGGCGCTCGGGATACTCGTGCGCGAAGAAGCCCAGCAGGACGTCGAACGGTGTGGACCGCGCGAGGTCGCGCACGCGTCGGGAGATCGTCTCGTCGGCCATGGGAGCTCCTCGCTCGGGCGACGGCAGGGTGGACGGCGGTGTCCGTGAGTGGTCGCCGGGTGGCGACGGGCGGCGGGTGGCAGGGTCGCGAGGATCAGGCGGTTCCACGCTAGCACCGGGCCTGCGGGCCGGCCGGGGGGAGCCGGGAAGGCCCGACGGCGAGCCCGTGCTCGCGGTCGAGCGCATCGAGGAGGTCGAGGCCCCGCCTGGGGCCGAACGCCCGCGCGACCGCCACGACGCGCGCCAGGCGGACCGGGCCTGTCGGTGCGAGGGGTTCGAGCCAGAGGTAGAGCGCGGCGATCTGCGGTCGCCGGGCTCGAGGTCATCGGCAACCTCCACCCGTTCGGCGAGCCCGCGGGCGAGGACGTCGTCTCCCGCTTCTACGACTCCCTGGGCAACACGCTGGACTACGCGTACGAGCTCGCCGGTGACCGCCTGACGATCTGGGCAGGGGCCAAGGGTGGGCCTGCCTACTTCGAGGGCCTGTTCGACGCCGACGGTGACTCGGGCGTCGGGGAGTGGGTCTACCCGGGCGGGGGCGGGTACGCCTCGACCATGACCCGTCGCTGACAGGAGCTTGCCACTGTGCCGAGTGTGCAGTTCGGGCTGATGATCCGCGCAGGTGGCAGCCCGAACTGCACACTCGACGATCGGGGAGGCCCGACGGCGCGGCTCGGCCCGGGCGTTTCCCGCCCCGTCGAGGGACCTGCCGTGGGCGACCTCACACCGTTTCCTGACGGGCCGACACGTTAGGATGGTTCGTCTGTCCGACTTCGTAGTTGGGGCGGTCGAACGGTCTGCGGCATCTCGCGACACGTCTCGATCCGGGCTGGAAACCCCACGATCCCCGCTGCGTCCCCGAAGGTCGGTCATGCCCGTTTCTCCTCCCTCCACCTCTGCGCCCTCGGCCCAGGTGGTCCCTCCCTCCGCCGAGCCCCACGGCTCCGCGCCGGTCGAGCAGTACGCGCCGGTCGAGACCGGCCCCCGTCGCTGGTGGATCCTCGTCATCCTCGCGCTGACACAGCTCCTCGTCGTGCTCGACGGCACGATCGTGAACATCGCCCTCCCGCAGGCCCAGGTCGAGCTCGGCCTGACCGACACGCAGCGCCAGTGGGTCGTCACGGCCTACGCGCTCGCCTTCGGCGCACTCCTGCTCCTCGGCGGGCGGGTCGCCGACTACTGGGGTCGCAAGCGCACCTACCTGCTGGGCATGGTGGGCTTCGGGGTCGCGTCGCTGCTCGCGGGGCTCGCGCGCAACGGCACCGAGCTCGTCGCGATGCGCGGTCTCCAGGGTGTCTTCGCCGCACTGCTCGCGCCCGCCGCGCTCGCGCTGCTCACGGTCTCGTTCCCGCATGGCCGCCAACGGAACACCGCGTTCGCGGTCTTCGGGTCGGTCGCGGGGGTGGGCGCCGCTGTCGGGCTGGTCCTGGGCGGTGCCCTGACCGAGTTCGCCGACTGGCGCTGGTGCCTGTGGGTCAACGTCCCCGTCGTGGTGGTCGCGCTGGTCGCGGGCCAGCTGCTGATCCGTGAGAGCAAGGCCGAGGGGGACAACCGGTACGACGTCCTGGGGACGGTCGTCGTGGTGCTCGGCCTCGGCTCGCTCGTCTACGGGTTCACGCTCGCCGAGCACAGCTGGGCCGCGCCCGAGACGGTCGCGTGCCTCGCGGCGGGCGTCGTCCTCCTGGCGCTCTTCGTGTGGATCGAGTCGCGCGTCGCGCAGCCGCTGCTCCCGCTGCGCGTCCTGACGGACAGGGTCCGCGCGGGGGCGTTCCTGCTCCAGGCGATCTTCGGTGCGCTCATGATCGGTGCGCTCCTGTACCTCGCGCTCCACCTGCAGATCGTCATGGGTCTCTCGCCCCTGCAGGCGGGCCTGGGCACGCTGCCCATGACGATCATGACGCTCGTCCTGGCGCCCGTGGTCACGCAGCTTCTTGCGCGGTTCGGGCCGCGGCCGCTCATGATCGGCGGGCCGCTGGTCGCCGCGGTCGCGCTCGTCTACCTGAGCCGGATCACGGTGGAGGGTTCGTACGCGGTCGAGGTCCTGCCGGCTCTCCTCGTGCTGGGCGCGGGCATGGCGCTGGTGCTGGTGCCGCTGCAGAACGTCGCGCTCTCGGGTGTCGAGCCGCACGACGCGGGCGCCGCGAGCGCGACCGTCAACGCGTCGATGCAGATCGGCGGCTCGATCGGGCTGTCCGTCTTCACGACGCTCTACGTGGGCGCCGTCGCCGGGGCGGTCGTCACGGACGAGGCGTCGCAGCTCTCGGCGTTCGTCGACGGCTACTCGGCAGCGTTCGTCGCGACGGCGGTCACGCTGGTCGTGGGCGCCGTCCTCGCGGCCGTGCTGATCCGCGGGCCCCGCGAGCGCCTCCTGCCGCAGGGCGGCCAGGTCGGGGTGCACCTGGGCTGAGTCACGCCGCGGTGGGCGCTGCGCCACCGGGGGTGCCCGACGGCGTCACGCGCCTCGGGTGCGCCCGGCGGCGCGTCGGCGAGTGTGCAGTTCGGGCGGTCTCTCGACCTCCGGGACAGCCCGAACTGCACACTCGACGGTCCGTGCCCGGACCGGACCGGGGTGAGCGACGCCGTCGGGGGTGCTGGGACGATGACCCTGGCCCCCGGGACCGCGCAGGCAGGACGTCAGCCCGCGAGGAGCGCCCGGATGTCTCGCTCGGCCTGACCGGGCGACGCCGTGCGGCAGCCCTTGTCGACCCAGCCCTGGATCAGGCGCGGCTCGTCGCGCAGCAGCCCCCAGCCCCGGCGCAGCAGGGTCAGCGGCGGCTTGCGCGACTCCCCGAGGTCGCGCAGCAGGCGGAACCAGAACGTCATGAGCCGGGGCCTGCGCAGGCAGATCGCGTCGGCCAGGATGCCCTCGGCCCGGCAGGCCGCGACGAGCTCGGCCGCGAAGATCCCCTCCGCGATCACGAGGCGCGACCCGCTCACGTCGAGCTGCGTCGTGCCCGTGCGGCGCGACGTCGGGATGTCGTACACCGGGACGTCCGAGCGACCCGTCGTGACGAGCGCGAGCAGCGCCTCCATGGCGCTCGCCGAGTCCCAGCTCCCGGGGGAGTCCCAGTCGACGATCCCGAAGCGCTGCGGCATCCCGGGGTGGTCCACGTCGTGGTAGAAGTCGTCGAGCTCGACGACCGGCAGTCCCAGGCGCCGGGTGAGCGACGTCTTGCCCGAGCCCGACGGCCCCGTCAGCAGGACGATCCGACGGGGTGGGACACGCGTGCCCTCGGGCAGGTCGAAGAGGCCGTTCGTCACCCGACCATTCTCCCAGCCCGCAGACGCACCTGGTGCGCGGCGCCGTCGGGCACGGGCTGGGTCCGGCGCGGGCGCCGAACCTGCACTTTCGGTGGGAGCCCGTACGGGAGTACGTACGTACCGAACCGTGTGGGCGCCCCTGATGTGGGCGCCGCGACGCGCGGCCTAGCGTGACGGCACACGATGCCGCGGCAACGGTGCCGCAGCCGTGCTGGGGAGGCGGTCGATCATGCAACGCAGCAGACGGTCCGTGAGGCGGTGGCTCGCAGGAGTCGCCGCGACGGCAGTGGTGGCGGTACCGCTCGTCGCGCAGGTACCCGTGGCGTCCGCGGCCGAGGCGTGCGCGCCGGCGTGGTCGGCGTCGTCGGCGTACACGGGCGGGAGCGTCGCGTCGTACAGCGGGTCCAACTACAAGGCGTCCTGGTGGACCCAGGGCGAGACGCCGGGGACGCAGCAGTGGGGGGCGTGGAAGATCGTCGGGCCCTGCGGGACGGACCCCACGGGGACGACCGGCGGGACGACCGGCTCCACGGGTGGGACGACAGGGACGACCGGTGGCACGACCGGCTCCACGGGTGGGACGACAGGGACGACCGGCGGCACGACCGGCTCCACGGGCGGCACGACCGGAGGAGACCCGACCGGCGCCGACCCCGGCACCCCCATCTCCACGAACCCGCAGGAGAAGTGTCGCCCCGACGGGCTCGCCGTCAACAAGACCGTCGACGTGCCCTACTGCGACGTGTACGACGAGGCCGGGCGGGAGAAGCTGCCCAACGGGCTCGACCGCCGCGTGATCGGGTACTTCACGTCGTGGCGGACCGGCAAGGAGGGGACGCCGTCGTACCTGGCGAGCGACATCCCGTGGACCAGGCTGTCGCACATCAACTACGCGTTCGCGCACGTCGGACCGGACTCGAAGATCTCGGTGAACGCCGAGTCGGCGACGAGCGAGGCGACGGGCCTGACGTTCGCGGGCGCCGAGAACGCGCTCGACCCGACCGTCCCCTACAAGGGCCACTTCAACCAGCTCACCAAGTTCAAGAAGCAGCACCCGGGCGTCCGCACGCTCGTGTCGGTCGGCGGCTGGGCCGAGACCGGCGGCTACTTCGGGGTCGACGGGAACCGCGTCGCCTCCGGTGGCTTCTACACCCTGGACACGCAGGCCGAGTACGACGCGTTCGCGGCGTCCGCGGTCGCGATGGTGCGGACCTACGGGTTCGACGGGATCGACATCGACTACGAGTACCCGACCTCGAACGTCAAGGCCGGCAACCCGGACGACTTCCAGATCGCGGACGCCCGGCGCGGGCAGCTCTGGAAGAACTACGAGCAGCTCATGAAGACCACGCGCGAGGCCCTCGACAAGGCCGCCGCGCAGGACGGCGAGTACTACATGCTGACCATCGCGGCCCCGGCGTCCGGGTGGCTGCTGCGCGGCATGGAGGTCTTCCAGATCATGCCGTACCTCGACTACGTCAACGTGATGTCCTACGACCTGCACGGGACGTGGAACGACTTCGTGGGCGGCAACGGCGCCCTGTTCGACGACGGCAAGGACGGCGAGCTGGCGGCCGCAGGCGTCTACGGTGCGTACGACGGGATCGGGTACCTCAACGCCGACTGGGCCGCGCACTACTTCCGCGGGGCCGTGCAGGCCGGGCGCATCAACATCGGTGTCCCGTTCTACACGCGCGGCTGGACCAACGTGCAGGGCGGGACCAACGGCCTGTGGGGCAAGGCGGCGCTGCCCGACCAGACCAAGTGCCCGCCGGGCACCGGGCCCTCGCTGGGCGGCACGTCCAAGTGCGGCAACGGCGCGGGCGGGATCGACAACATCTGGTACGACGTCGACAAGGCCGGGGCGAAGATCCCCGCGGGCGGCAACCCGATCTGGCACATGCTGAACCTGCAGAACGGCAAGGTCGGCTCGTACGCGGCGGCCTACGGCGCACCGACCGGTCCGCTGACCGGGACCTACCAGCACAACTTCGACCCGGTCACCAAGACCGAGTGGTGGTGGAACGCGCAGACGAAGTCGTTCATCTCGGGCGACTCCGACCAGGCGATCCAGGCCAAGGCCGACTACGTGGTCGCGGGTGGCTACGGCGGTCTGATGATCTGGGAGCTGGCCGGGGACTACGGCCTGGACGCGGCGAGCGGCGAGTACGGCATGGGTGACAGCCTCGTGACGCGCATGCACTCGACGTTCTCCACCGCGGCACCCTACGGAGCGGCCAAGTCCAAGACCGCGACGCCGGCGCAGGCGATCGACCTGGGGGTGTCCTTCTCGGAGTTCGCGCTCGGGGACAACAACTACCCGATCAACCCCCGGGTGACGTTCTCCAACAGGTCGACGGTCGCGATCCCGGCGGGGTCGACCATCGCGTTCGATTTCGCGACGACCACGTCCGCGACGATCGGCGAGCAGAACGGCTGGGGCATCACGACGGTCGCGGGGCACTCGGGCAACAACGTGGGCGGGCTCAAGGGGGACCTGCACTCGGCGACGCTCAAGGTGCCCTCGGGCGGCATCCCGGCGGGCGGCTCGGCGTACACCAAGCTGTCGTGGCGGCTGCCCATGGCGCAGATCTCGAACGTCCGCGTGACGATCGGGACGAACACCTACGCCACGACCTACGACCACCCGCGCGGCGTGAAGGTCGTGACCCCGGTGGTCTCCGGCGGGACGACGGGCGGCACCCCCGGGGGCACCCCGGGCGGGAGCACCGGCGGTGCCGGGTGCTCGGCGGCCCCGTGGGTCGCCGGGACGGCGTACAACGGCGGAGCGCAGGTCACGCACGCGGGCCACAGGTGGTCCGCGAGGTACTGGACGCAGGGCAACGCCCCCGTGGCCAGCGACTGGGGGCCGTGGAAGGACGAGGGGGCGTGCTGATCCCTTGAGGCCGGTGCCGAGGTAGAGGGATCGCGTCGAGGTAGAGGGTTGGAGCCCTCTACCTCGACGGCGGCCCTCTACCTCGCGCACGTCGCCGGGCCGGCGGGCTCGCGGCCGGGCCACCGGTCGTAGGCTTCCCGGGTGACCTCCGCCGACGCCCTCGCCGCCACCGCCCTCGACTCGATGCGGTCCTGGAGCCCGCTCAGCCCGGCGCAGGCCGCACTGCGCGAGGAGTACGTGGCCTTCGTCGAGGAGGGCAGGGGCGACGTGATCTTCCGTGGCGGCGCCGAGCACCTGACGGGGAGCTGCTTCGTGCTGACCCCGGACCTGCTGCACGTGCTGCTGTGCTTCCACCGCAAGGGCCAGTTCTGGGTCCAGGTCGGCGGGCACGTCGAGCCGGGGGACGAGAGCCTCGCGGCGGGGGCGTTCCGGGAGGCCCGGGAGGAGAGCGGGATCGTCGGGCTGGTGCCGTTCGAGCCCGACGGCGCCCCCGTGGACCTGCACCGGCACGCGCTGTCCTCGCGCTTCGGGACCTGCCTGGTCCACTGGGACGTGGGCTATGCGGCGTTCGCGGAGCTCGATGCCCTGCCCGTGGTCAGCGACGAGAGCGAGGCCGTCGCGTGGTTCCGGGTCGACCGGCTCCCGCCCGACACGCCCGACGACTTCCCCGTGCGGCTCCGCACCGTCCTCGAGGAGATGACGCACCGCCGTCGGGCGTCCGCCTGACACGTGACCCCAGGGTCATGTGTACGCTTGTACACATGACCTTCCCGGACCCTTCCGACCAGCGCACCATGCGCGAGCGCATGCTCGCGGGCGACCTCTACCTCGCCGACGACCCGCAGATCGCGGCCGACTCCGAGCGCGCCATGTCGCTCAGCCACCGCCTCAACACCCTGGACCCGAACGACGGCACGGCCCGTCGCGAGGTGCTGACCGAGCTGCTCGGCGCGTTCGGCGAGGGCAGCGACATCCGCCCCCCGTTCCGCTGCGACCTCGGCTACCGGACCACGATCGGCGCCCGCGTCTTCGTGAACTTCAACCTCGTGTGCCTCGACGTCGCCCCCGTCACGATCGGTGACGACGTGCTCATCGGCCCGAACGTCCAGCTCCTGACGCCCACGCACCCCGTCGAGCCCGGCCCGCGCCGCGACAAGTGGGAGGCCGCGCAGCCCATCACGATCGGCGACAACGTGTGGCTCGGCGGCGGCGTGACCGTGTGCCCGGGTGTGACGATCGGCGAGAACACGGTCGTCGGCGCCGGGTCCGTCGTGACCCGCGACCTGCCCGCGAACGTCGTGGCCGTGGGCAACCCGGCCCGCGTGCTGCGCCACATCGACGAGTGACCGGCGTGCGCCGCGTCGACCCCGACCGCAAGGACCGGATCGTCGACGCGGCCCTCGACGTGATCGCCGAGCACGGCGTCGCGGGCACGACCCACCGGGTGGTCGCCGCCGCGGCCGACGTGCCCCTGGGGTCCATGACGTACCACTTCGAGAACCTCGACGAGCTGCTGCGCCTCGCGTTCGAGCGGCACGCGGTCCAGGCCGCGGCGCGCTTCGAGGCGGCCATGGCTGCCGTCCCCGAGGGCGGCGACCCGGTCGAGGCGATCGTCGCGCTCGTGTGCGACGAGTCGGGGAACTACCAGCGGGACCTGCTGGTCGCGCTCGAGCTCTACGTGCTCGCGGCGCGCAAGCCCGCCTTCCGCACCGTCACGCAGCGGTGGATGGCCGCGAGCCGGGCCGCCCTGCGCCGGCACGTGGACGCGGACGTCGTGCCCGACCTCGACGCCCTCATCGAGGGGCTCGTGCTGCACTCCGTGCTGTCGACCGGGCCCGACGGGCGGCCACCGCTCGACCCCGAGCGCGTGCGCCGCGCGGTGCGACGCCAGGTGGGCTGAGCACCCGCTCGCGCTGCCGAGCATGCGGTCGTGGTCCGGTTCGGGCTCGATACCGACGCCAACCGCATCCTCGGCACCGAGCGGGGGCCCGGGCAGCGAGGGAGCGAGCGCTCAGCCCAGCAGGATCACGTGGAGCGTCCGCGGCCCGTGCACGCCCTCGACGCGCGAGAGCTCGATGTCGCTCGTCGCGCTCGGCCCTGAGATCCACGTCTGCGGGCGCGTGGGGTGCGCGGCGAGGATCGTCACGGCCTCGGGCAGCGTGTGCACGACCTGCTCGGTCCGCACGACGCACACGTGCAGGTCGGGCACCAGGGTGATCGCGCGTCGCCCCTGGTCGTCCTCGCCGTCCAGGACGATCGTCCCGGTGTCCGCGACGGCCAGCCGCGAGGCGGTCAGGACCGCGTCGACCTGGTCGAGCTCGGCCGCGGTCCGCCGGTCCTCGCGCGAGTCCTGCACGACGGCGGTGCCGTCCCCGAGCGTGCCCGTCCAGCCCGCGGGCACCCCCGGGGGCACGACGACGGAGCGCGCGTCGGCGAGCAGCTCGCCCACGGTGCGGGCCAGGTCGGTCTCGGTCGCGGCCCGGTGCACGATCGCGCGGTAGTCCACGAGCCGGTCGACGAGGATCTCGACCGCCTCGGCCGACCCGGGGGAGTGCTCGCCCGTCGTCCGGTACTCACGTGAGATCGGCGCCTGTGCGGCCACGGCGTCCCCGAGGTGCGCGCCGTCGGTGATGACGGCCGCGCGTACGCGGGCCAGGATGTCGTCGCGCGCGCTCATCGGGGGCCTCCGGTCGTGTCGGGCGAGGCGGGGTCCTCAGGCGAGGCGGGAGGGGCGGGCTCGTGCGCAGCGTGGTCGGTGGCCCACCACTCGCGGAAGCTCTGCTTGGGCAGGACGGGCAGGTCACGGGCGTCGGTCCACCTCGAGCCCGGGAACGGCAGCGACGTGATGCGGCCCTTGCTGCCGCCCAGGACCCGGGTCACGCCGCCGGCCTTCTCGGCGAGCTCGAACCGGCCGGGCTTGGCCATGACGAACGACGCGGCCTTCATGGCCGCTCCCCAGGCCGTGGGTCGGCCCCGGTCCTGGTCGACCTCGCGCGCGCGCAGGTGCACGAGCAGCGACGGGATGTCGATCTTGACGGGGCACACGTCGTAGCACGCACCGCACAGCGTCGAGGCGTACGGCAGCGAGTTGTTGGGGTCCGACCTCCCCGTCGACCCCGTGAGCTGGGGCGTGAGGACCGCACCGATGGGGCCCGGGTAGACCGAGCCGTACGCGTGCCCGCCCACGCGCTCGTACACCGGGCACACGTTGAGGCACGCCGAGCAGCGGATGCAGTGCAGCGCGGCGCGGCCCACCTCGTCGGCCAGGGCCTTGGTGCGCCCGTTGTCGAGCAGGACCAGGTGGAACTCCTGCGGCCCGTCGCCCGGGGTGACCCCCGTCCACAGGGAGGTGTACGGGTTCATGCGCTCGCCGGTCGAGGACCGGGGAAGGAGCGCCATGAAGACCTCGAGGTCCTGGTACGTCGGGATGAGCTTCTCGATCCCCATGACGGTGATGAGGGTCTCGGGGAGCGTGAGGCACATGCGCCCGTTGCCCTCGGACTCGACGACCGCGAGCGTGCCCGTGTCCGCGACGGCGAAGTTCGCGCCGCTGATCGCGACCTTCGCGGAGAGGAACTTGCGGCGCAGGTGCGCCCGGGCGGCCATGGCGAGCTCGCGCGGCGCGTCGGTCAGGTCGGGTGGGGCGTCGCCCATGCGCTCGAGGAAGATCTCGCGGATCTCGGAGCGGTTGCGGTGGATCGCGGGCACGAGGATGTGCGAGGGCATGTCGTCGGCGAGCTGCACGATGAGCTCGGCGAGGTCGGTCTCGAACGCCGCGATGCCCTCGTCGGCCAGCGCCTCGTTGAGCCCGATCTCCTGCGTGACCATCGACTTGACCTTGACGACCTCGGTCTCGCCCGTGGCCTTGACCAGGTCCGCGACGATGCGGTTGGCCTCGGCGGCGTCCCGGGCCCAGTGCACGACGCCGCCGCGAGCGGTCACGTTGCGCTCGAGCTCTTCGAGGAGGTGCGGGAGGTCGCTCATGACGTGGGCCTTGATGGTCGAGCCCGCGTCGCGCAGGGCCTCCCAGTCGGGCACCTCGCCGACGACGGCCGCGCGCTTGGCCCGGATGGTCGAGGTCGCGTGGGCCAGGTTGCGGCGCAGCTGCGTGTTCTGCAGCGCCTGCCTGGCGGCCTCGGGGAAGGTCTCGCCCCAGCGCAGCGGCGCGTCGGGGTGAGGCACGTCGTCGGCCCAGCCGGGGCCCGCGGTGGTGCCGGGAGCGCCGTGGTGCGTGCCGCCGTCGGGCAGGGTCTTCGCGCCCCGACGGGTGGGGAACCCCAGGAAGGTGCTCATCGCGCGGCCTCCTCGTCGTCCGGGCGAGCGTGGGCGCCCGCCGGTTCCGCCACGAGCGTCGGCGCGTCCTGCGTCGAGGCCAGGATCTCCGCGAGGTGCATGGTGCGCACGCCCGTGCGCAGCTTCGAGAGGCCGCCGCCGATGTGCATGAGGCACGAGTAGTCGCCCGCCGTGAGGACCTCGGCGCCGGTCGACTTCACGTTCGACATCTTGTCGCTGAGCATCGCGGTCGACGTCTCGGAGTTCTTGAGCGCGAACGTCCCGCCGAACCCGCAGCAGCTCTCGGCGCCGGGGAGCTCGACGAGGTCGATCCCGTCGACGGCCCGCAGGAGCTGGAGGGGCTTGTCTCCCACACGGATCATGCGCAGCGAGTGGCACGTCGGGTGGTAGGTGACGCGGTGCGGGAAGTGCGCGCCGACGTCGGTCACGCCGAGCACGTCGACGAGCAGCTCGGACAGCTCGTAGGTCTTGGCGGCCAGGGCCTCGGCGGTCGCGCCCAGCTTCTCCTGCCCCACGCGCCGGCACACCATGGCCTGCTGGTGGCGGATCGAGCCGGTGCACGAGCCCGACGGCACGACGATCGCGTCCCACTCCCCGTCGAGCGCGGGCGCGAACGTCTCGACGTGGTTCTGGATGACGGGCACGGCCTCGTCGAAGTAGCCGGTGTTGACGTGCATCTGCCCGCAGCACGTCTGCTGCTCGGGGAAGTAGACCTCGTGGCCGAGGCGTTCGAGGAGCTGGACGGTGGCCCGGGGGGCCTGGGGGAACATCGCGTCGGCGATGCAGGTGGCGGCGAGGGCGATACGCACTGGGGACTCCAGCCGGGCAGGGGGCGGTGGGATTCAGTCTGGTCCCGGCGGACGGCGAGTGCCCGTCGGAGGTGCTGTGCGGCCCTCCCGTCCCCTGCTCGGCGATGAGCAGGCTGTGGTCTGACCACATATTGTCCGAGCCACTGTAGACCATCGCGTCGCTGTGGTCGGACCACATCGGCAGGGTGGGTCAGAACGGGCCCGACACCGCGGCCACGCTCGTCCGGCCAGCCTCGCGCGGCACTACGCTGACCCCGTGCGCACCCACGAGATCGTCCTCGCCCGGATCGAGGCGGACCTGACCGCCGGCCGCTGGGGCCTCGGCGAACGTCTCCCGGCCGAGCGCGCGCTCGCCGAGGAGCTCGGCGTCTCGCGCCCCTCGGTCCGCGAGGCGCTGCGCGTCCTGGAAGCCATGGGCATCGTCCGCACCGCGGTCGGTTCGGGGCCCGACGCCGGCGCCACCGTCATCGACCGGCCCGCCGCAGGCCTCGGTGCAGCCGTGCGGCTGCACGTCGCGTCCGGGACGCTCGTGGTCCGGGACGTCGTGGAGACCCGGGTGCTGCTGGAGACGTGGGCGGTCGGGCAGGCCGCTGCGAAGGCCGCGGGCGCGGGGCTCGCCGAGGCTGTCGCGCTGCTCGACGCCATGGACGACCCCGCCCTCGACGCGGCCCGTTTTCGCGAGCTCGACGCGGCGTTCCACGTGGAGCTCGTCCGGCTCGCGGGCAACGCGCTCGTCGAGGCCGTCATGACCGGGCTCCGCGGGGCGATCGAGTCCTACGTCGAGGCCGGCACGGAACGGCTGGAGGACTGGCCCCGCACCGCGGTGCGCCTGCGCGCCGAGCACCGCACGATCCTCGACGCGGTCGCGAACGGTGACGGGGCGGGCGCGGTCGTGGCCGTGCGCGAGCACATCGAGGGCTTCTACCGCGAGGCGGGGTTGTGAGCCGGACCCCGGGGCGCGGCGCCCGCCCGTGGGCCGCCACGTCGTAGTGTTCCTCTGGGCCTACCCGGTCCGCCGCCCACCCACGAAGGACCCCGCATGACCATCGATCACCTGGACGTCCTCGCCGCGGCGCAGCGCATCTCGGGGCAGGTGCGGCCCGTCGCGCTCGCTCCCATGGACCCGGGTGCCCTGGGTGCCGCGACGGGTGTGTTCGCGCTCGAGCTCATGCAGCACACGGGCTCGTTCAAGGCGCGCGGCGCCCTGAACTTCGTGGGTGCTCACCTCGACGCGGGCACGCTGCCCGAGGCCGGGATCGTGATCGCGTCGGGCGGCAACGCGGGCATGGCGAACGCGTGGGCGGCGCGGGCGCACGGGGTCCGGGCGACGGTGTTCGTGCCCGAGACCGCGCCGCCGGTCAAGGTTGCGCGACTGCGCACGCTCGGCGCAGAGGTCCACCAGGTCGGGTCCGAGTACGCCGAGGCCCTCGACGCCGCGCAGCGCTTCGCGGCCGAGACCGGCGCCCTGGCGTCGCACGCCTACGACAACCCCCTGATCGCGGCCGGCGCGGGCACGCTCCTGCAGGAGATCGTCGCGGCCCGCCCGGACGTCAGCACGGTCGTCGTCGCCGTCGGCGGTGGCGGGTTGTTCAGCGGGGTGGCCGCCGCGGCGCGGCCGCACGGGATCCGGGTCGTGGCGGTCGAGCCCGTCGGCGCGCAGGCACTGCACGCCGCGCTCGACGCCGGCCGCGTGGTCGACGTCCCCGTCGCGTCGGTCGCGGCCGACTCGCTCGGCGCCCGCCGGACGTCCGAGACGGCGCTGTCGCTCGCGCGGCACGGCGACGTCCGCTCGGTCCTGGTGTCCGACGACGCGATCGTCGCCGCGCGCCGGCACCTGTGGGACGAGCGGCGGCTCGTCGTCGAGCACGGGGCCGCGGCGGCGCTCGCGGCGCTCGAGTCGCGCACGTACTTGCCCGATCCCGGCGAGCGCGTCGCGGTCGTGCTGTGCGGGGCGAACACGGACCCGGCGGACCTGGCGCGCTGAGCGGCCGTCAGAGCGAGCGTGGCCCCGGGCGCACGCTCGCCCTGACACCCGTGCCCGACGGCGGAGCGCACCCCGGGGGCCGGCCGGCGTGAGGTCAGGCCCCGCTCTCGATGCCCGACGGCAGTGCGTCGTCGGCCCACGTGCCCGGGGTGCCGACGCGCCAGAGCGGGCGTGCCGCTGCGATGACGGCGACCGTGGCGACGAGCAGCCCGGCGAGCGCCACGAGCGCGGTCCCGATCCCGAACCGGTCGAGCAGCCCGGCCCCGACGAGAGGGATCAGGGGTCCGGCGGCGAGCCCGGTCAGTCCCATGATCGAGGCGAGACGTCCCTGCATCTCGAGCGGGGTGATCGCCGCGGCGTAGCCTGCGAGGCCCGCGTTGACGGCCGGGACCAGGAGGACGGCGAGCGGCAGCACGGCCACGTAGGCGGGGTACGTCTGGAGTGCGGCCATGAGGGTCGCGCCGACGGCGAGGGTGACCAGCGCGGCGACCGTGAGCGCCCCGGCCCGGACGCGCGCGACGAGCCGCGGTGCGAGCACGGCCCCGACGAGGATGCCCACGCCGACGGCGAGGTCGATGACCCCGATGAGGACGGGGGCGACCCCGGTCCGGACGAGCTCGAGGTTGATCCCGACGAGCAGCCCGCCGAACGCGACGTTGATGACGACGAAGAGGCCCAGGAGCGTCCGGAAGAGCGGGACCGACCAGACGAAGCGCAGCCCCTGGCGCAACGCCTCGACGGGTCGGGTCGCGCGGGCCTCCGCGGTGTCGCCGTTGAGGGGCTCGCGCACGGCCCACGTGCATGCCGCGGTCGCGGCCGACCCGATCGCGGCCGCGACGAGGGGGACGGCGTGCCCGACGGCGAAGAGCAGGCCGCCGACGGGACCCGCGAGCAGGCTCGCGACGGCGTCCCGCCCCTGGGACGCGGCGAGCGCCGTCGGGAGCTGAGGGGTCGGGACGACCGAGCGGAAGGCTCCGCTCGTCGCGGGATCGACGAAGGCTCCCACGACCGAGGCGCCGAACAGCACCAGCGCGAGGTGCCAGGCGGTGAGCGATCCGAGCGCTGCCGCGACGCCCACGGTCACCCAGAGCGCGGCGCCGACGGCGCTCGCGGCGACGATGAGCCGGCGCCGGTCCACGCGGTCCGCGACGACGCCGGCCGGGAGCGTCGCGAGCAGGGCCCCGACCTGGCCGACGGCGGCGACGGCTCCGGCCTGGAGGACCGACCCGGTCAGCGAGTAGGCGACGAGCGGGACGGCGAACAGGGCGAGGCCGGCTCCGAGCGACTCGGTCGTCAGCCCGGACATCAGGAGCATGTACGACCGGTTCCGCAGGAGGGGCGGAGGGGAGGGCGGTGCCTCGACCTGCGTCTCTGGCGAGATGGGCTCCTCCGATGCGGGGGAGCGCAGGGGCGAGGCCGCCGGGGCCGCAGGGTGCGTCGAGGCGCGGGGAGGTGGCGGCGTGCTCTGGGTGGTCGACATGCGACACACGGTAATCTCGCAACAACTAATGCGCAATGATCATTGCGCAAGTGGTCGTGCGGACGGCGACGGCGTTGCTAGCCTCGGGGGATGCGCGAGACCTTCCACGTCCAGGACCCCACGGCGCTCCGGGCCGTCGCGCACCCCATGCGGCAGCGGATCCTCACGGAGCTCGCGGCCCTCGGGCACGCCCGGGCTGCGGATCTCGCGCAGGCGATCGGAGAACCCGCGAACTCCATCAGCTTTCACCTGCGGGTGCTGGCCAAGGCGGGCATGATCGCCGAGGCTCCTGAGCACGCTCGCGACCGGCGCGACCGCGTGTGGACCAACGTCGCCGAGAGCTACGTCGTCGACCCCGGGTCGCCCGAGGCCGTCCGGGAGGTCGTCCGCCCGGCGCTGGTGTGGGCCGAGCGCCTGTTCGTCGAGGCGAACGACGAGAAGGCCCGGCGGGGCGACCGGTTGCTCGCGATCAACGCGCTCGTCCTCACGCCAGGGCTGGCCGCGGAGATGACGCAGGACCTGGCGGACCTGCTCGAACGCTGGGCGGACCGCGCGCTCACCGAGGCCAAGGAGTCGGCCGACCCTGCGCGGCGCGCCTACCAGGTGCTCGCGGTGCTGGCTCCCCACGGGCAGGACAGGAGCGACGACACGCACTGAGGTGCCGTCACGTCGTCCCATGCGCCGGGCGTCAGCCGAAGATCTCGTCCTCGAGCAGGACCACGTCGTCGAGGCGGTTGCGCACCGACGTCACGCGCCAGCGGTCCGGGAAGAGCGCCAGGTACTCGCCGTCCTCGCGCTGGAGGACCTCGACGCCCGGCTGCTCGTTGAGCTTCGCGACCCAGTCCTTCGTGGTGCGCAGCGCCATCGAGTAGCCCAGACGGTCGAGCGTCACGGGCGCGTTGAACTCGGTCGCCATGCGGTGCTCGGCGACCTCGAACTGCATGGGGCCGACCACGGCCAGGACGGGCGCCTGGTCACCGCGCAGGTCCGAGCGCAGGACCTGGACGACGCCCTCGGCGCCGAGCTGCATGACGCCGCGCTGGAACTGCTTGTAGCGCGAGACGTCCTTGGCGCGCATGACCGCGAAGTGCTCGGGCGCGAACGTCGGCAGCGGCGGGAACTCGACCTTCTTGTCCAGGTACAGCGTGTCGCCCACGCGCAGGCCGGCGGCGTTGACGAGGCCCACGACGTCGCCCGGGTAGGCCGTGTCGACGATCGTGCGCTCGCGCCCGAAGACCTGCTGCGCGTACTTGGTCGCGAAGGGCTTGCCCGTGCGGGCCGAGCTCACGACCATGCCGCGCTCGAACACGCCCGAGCAGATGCGCGCGAACGCGAGGCGGTCACGGTGCGCGGTGTCCATGCCGGCCTGCATCTTGAAGACGAACGCGCTGAAGGGCGCCTCGACGGGACGCGTGTCCTCGTTCACGGTGACGCGCGGCGAGGGCGAGGGGGCGACGTCGACCAGGACGTCGAGCAGCGCGTGCACGCCGAAGTTCTGCACCGCCGAGCCGAACAGCACCGGGGTCGTCTGACCGGCCAGGAACGACTCCTGGTCGTGGTCGCCGTTGGTGTCGGCGAGCAGCTCGGCCTCCTCGGTCGCGGTCGTCCACGCGTCACCCTCGCGGGCCAGGGCCGCGTCCGGGTCCATGATCTCCTCGGGGGCGATCGTCGTGCCGCCCGCGGTGCGCGTGTAGTGCACGTACTGACCCGTGCGGCGGTCCAGGACGCCGCGGAAGTCGCCGCCGACGCCCACGGGCCACGTGAGCGGCGTCGGGACCAGGCCCGTGCGCTCCTGGATCTCGTCCATGAGCTCGAGCGCGTCCTTGCCCGGACGGTCCCACTTGTTGATGACCGTGATGAGCGGGATGCCGCGGTGCTTGCAGACCGCGAACAGCTTCATGGTCTGCACCTCGAGGCCCTTGGCGGCGTCGACGAGCATCACGGCCGCGTCGACCGCGGACAGCACGCGGTACGTGTCCTCGGAGAAGTCCGCGTGACCCGGGGTGTCGACGAGGTTGATCATGGCGTCGCGGTACGTGAACTGCAGCGCGGCCGACGTGATCGAGATCCCGCGGTCCTGCTCCATGTCCATCCAGTCGGACACCGTGCGCCGGCCCGCCTTGCCGTCCGCGCGGCCCGCCTCGCGGATCGCGTTGGCGTGCAGGGCGAGCGCCTCGGTGAGGGTCGACTTTCCCGCGTCCGGGTGGCTGATGACCGCGAACGAGCGGCGGCGCGAGGCCTCCGCGAGGACGGTCGCCTGCTCCTTCACCGCGGTCGCCGGTGAGGCGGCCGCGGGGGCGGTGGTGCTGGAGGTCGTGGTGGGCTGGTCCGCTGAGGGCACTGGAACGTCCTGTGGCTTCCTGCAGTTTCCTGCGCGATCGAGGTCGAGGGGGCGGGGCGCATCCGCGCGGGACGCAGCACCCAGCTCTCCATTCTCCCGCGAGATCGAGGCCGCGCTGACCACGTGCCGAGCACCCCGGTCGACTGGCCGCGGCGGGGGCCGGGTCGCTCCGCTGCGGAGACCCGCTCACTCCGGTGCGGGGTCGCCCCGGCTGAGCCGGATCTCCTCCAGGTCGAGCCGCGCCTGGACCTGGCGCAGGACGGTGTCGTCGATCGCGCGCTGGTCGCGCAGGCGCACGACCGTCTCGCGCTTGCGGGCCAGCAGTGCGAGGCGCAGCTCGGTGTACTCGTCGTCGAGGCGCACCGCGGGGTCCGGCTCCCCGCCCTCGTCGCCCTCCGCGTCCCGGGCGCGCAGCAGCGTCAGGTGTTCCTCGTACTCACCGCGCAGGCGGTCGACGACCGACGGGTCGGTGCCGAGCGCCGCCGCGACGTCGGGCAACGCGTCGAGGGCCTCCTGGGCGGCCGTCTCGTCGGCGAGCCGGCGCTCGCGGGCGACCCCGTCGTCGTCGGGCAGGCGCGCCCACCGGATCGTGGGGGCCAGCAGGAGGCCCTGGACCACGAGCGTCGTCGCGACCACGCCGCACGTGATGAACACGATGAGGTCGCGGTCGGGGAAGGGCGCGCCCGAGCTCAGGGTCGTCGGTACGGCGAGCGCCGCGGCCAGCGAGACCGCGCCCCGGAATCCCGCGACGGTGCTGACCGCTCGCGCCCGGTTCGTGACGCGCCGCCCGCGTTGGGACGGACGCCGGTCGACGAGGCGGATCGTGTACGCCGAGAGCACGAGGAAGCCGAACCGGACCACGAGGATGACCGCGCACACGACCGCGACACCGACCACCGCCGTCACGAGGTCCTCCGAGACCAGGTTGCGCACCGCGGACTGCGCCTCGAGCCCCACGAGCACGAACAGCGACGCGTTGATGAGGTACGTCGAGACCGACCAGAACGCGACGGTCTGCTGCCGCGTCGCCGCGCGCCCGATCCGCGGCCCGACCTGGCTCATGACCAGCCCGCACACGACCACGGCCAGCACCCCGGACGCCTCGATCAGCTCGGCGAGCAGGTACGCCGTGAACGGGATGAGCAGGACCACGACGTTGCCCAGCAGGGGGTCGTCGATGCGGCGCCGGGCCAGCACCGCGAGCCACGCGACGAGCAGGCCCACCGTGATGCCGCCGCCGTACGCGAGCACGAACAGCCACGTCACGTGCCCGGCGCTGAGCGTCTCCTCACCCACTGTCACGCCCACCGCGACGCCGTAGAGCACGAGGGCGGTGCCGTCGTTGACGAGGCTCTCGGCCCGCAGGACCGTGACCGTGCGTCGGGGCAGGGCCCGCGCGAGGACCCCCACGGCGGTCGCGTCGGTCGGCGCGACGGCCGCCCCGAGCACCCACGCGGGACCCCACGGCAGGCCCAGCGCGTGGGCCGCCGCGGCGACCGCGGCAGCCGTCACGACCACGAGCAGCGTGCTCGTCAGGACGATCCCGCGAAGCGTCGCGCGGATCTCCCGCAGCGAGATGGTGATGGCCTCCCAGTAGAGGAGCACCGGGAGGAACACCAGCAGCATGAGCTCGGGCGGCAGGTGCACCTGCCGCAGCGCCGGGACGAACCCCAACGCGATCCCCGCGACGAGCAGCAGGATCGGGTCCGCGACCCGGGTACGGCGCGCGAGGATCCCGCACACGACGATGACCACGCCGAGGACCACGACGAGCTCGAGTCCGATCACGGCCGCCTCCTCCTGGTCTCGGCCCCGTTGGCGACCCGAAGACCCGGCCGCCGGTACCCCGCGCTACTTCGCCGTCGGGACCGGGTGCCCCTCCGAGGCCTGCACGACGACGATGCCGCGCCCCGTGAGACCGAGCTGGTACGCCTCGCCCGACCCACGGCCGACCGCCGCGGAGAGCTTCGCGGTCTTGCGGATCGTGGACGTGAGCGAGCTCGACCACAGGACCGCGGCCTGCATGTCGACGTACGTGGGCTCGTCGACGTCGAGGACCACGGGCGTCCCGTAGGCCGTCACGGCGAGGGACCCCGTCCCGGTGAACGTCGTGTTGAACAGTCCGCCGCTCATCATGGACGCGCCCTCGACGCGGTTGATGTCCCAGGTCAGGGTGCTCTCGAACGCCAGCACGTTGGACCCGTTGACCGTGACGGCCTCGTCCTCCAGGTGCAGGACGAACACCTGGTCCGCGTCCTGCGCGAGGAACACGTCGCCGCTGCCCGAGACCTTCATGAGGGACATGCCCTCGCCCGTGAAGGCCTTCTTGAACATCTTCGCGACACCGCCCGAGCCCTCGTACGCGAAGTCGACGTCGCCCTGGTAGGCGACCATCGAACCCTGCCGGGCGTAGAAGAACCCGCCCGTGCCTGCGAGGTCGACCTTGAGCATGCGGTCGTTCTGCAGCTGGAAGCTTCCCGGTTCGCCCGGCTGTTCGGTGTGGTTCATGAGTGTGCTGCGCATGGGACAGATCATCCGGCAACGGGGAGACCCGTGCACGTGTCAGCGCTCGACGATCGTCGTCACGACGCCGGTCACGGCCGGTCGTCGCGGCGTGGAACCGAACCCGAACCGGACCGGCGGGTCGACGTCCCGCAGGTCTCCCAGCGACTCGCCGGCCCACTCGGTGCGGGCGCCCGTGATCTCGTGCACGTCCGTGGCGCCGTAGTGCTCGACCCGACCGGGTCCGGCGCTCCCGCGCGTCCGGACACCGCGGAGGAAGACCCGCGCGACGGGGTCGGTGAGGACCGTCGTCCGGTGGGAGGCGGCGACCCGACGGGGCACGACGCGGAGCACGCGGCCGAGCGCGGTGCGGCGTCCGACGTCGACCCGCGCCTCGAGCGGCCCGGCGACGACCTGCCAGTGCTCGGGCCCGTCCCCGCGGCTCACGGTGACCGGGCACACCTCGACCCGGTCGAAGCGGTACGTCGTCGCGACGAGACTCGCGACCTGGTGCGACGGGGCGAGGAGGATGCGCTCGCCGTCGGGCCGCTCCACCATGACGTCGGCGAACGCGCCGAACGGGGACACGTCCCACCTGCCGACGACCAGCCGCGTCCCCGACGCCGTGCCCCACCCGGCGATGCGGCCGCGGAACCGCTGGACGCTCGACATCCACCGAAGCCTAGATCGCCGGAGCGAACCCGGTCGAGAAGACCGCCGCGACGACCGCGACGACGGTCACGAGCACGAACGCCACGAAGAGGGCCCGCTCCGTCCCTGGGCGCCGCTGCCGGACCGGATGGGTCGGGCGGACCGGTGCAGTGGGGGCCGTCGGGCGCGCTGCCCCCGAGGGGCTCGTCGCGGCGTCGTCGGGCATCGCAGCAGTCTGGCAAGTCCGGGACGATCCCGCCAGGCCCGACGGCGCCACGCCCGTCCCGCGCGCGACCGGCGCGCCGCCACCACCTCAGGCCGACCGGAGAGACCATGGCGGGATGAGTGCTGACAGCGAGGTCGCCGACCGGGTACGGGTCGTGACGGGCAAGGGTGCGGTCGAGGGGACCGTCGCGGACGGCGTCGAGCGGTTCCTCGGGGTGCCGTACGCGGCGCCGCCCTTCCGCGGCCGCCGGTTCGCGTCGCCCGAGCCGGCGGAGCCCTGGGACGGGGTGCGGGACGCGACCCGGTACGGGGCCACGTCGCCGCAGTCCCCGTATCCGGGTGCGCTCGGCGAGCTGCTGCCGACCGTGACGATCGACGGCGAGGACGTGCTGCACGTCAACGTGTGGACCCCGGCGGAGCGGGGCACCGAGCTGCTGCCCGTCCTCGTGTGGGTGCACGGCGGGTCGCTCGCGCACGGGTCGAACGCGCTCGCGGGCTACGACGGGACGCGGTTCGCGCAGGACGGCGTCGTGTTCGTCGGGGTCAACTACCGGCTCGGCGCCGAGGGGTTCTCGGTGCTCGACGGCGCCCCGCGCAACCTGGGCCTGGCCGACCAGCTCGCGGCGCTGGCCTGGGTCCAGGACGAGGTCGCGGCGTTCGGCGGCGACCCGCGGCGCGTGACGCTCGCGGGCCAGTCCGCGGGCGCCAACACGGTCGCGGCGATCCTGGCCCACCCCTCGGCACCGGGGCTCGTCGCGCGCGCGATCGTGCAGAGCGGGCCGCTGTCCGCGCAGCCGGCCGCCCGGGCAGGGCGCATCACGCGCGCCATGGGCAAGGACCTGGCCGTCCCGACGACGAGCGCGGGTTTCGCGACCGTCCTGCCCGAGGCGCTGGTCGCCTCGCAGGACCGCGTCACTGCGGGGGCGACCCCGCTCACGGGAGGTCCGGGGTTCGCGCTGTGCCTCGACGACGACCTGGTGCCCCGCACCCCCGAGGACGCGCTCGTCGAAGGGGCCGGGCGCACGATCCCGCTGCTCGTGGGCGCCACGACCGAGGAGTACCGCCTCTGGTTCGTGCCCACGGGACTGCTCGGCACGTTCAAGCGCCTGCACCTCGCGGTGGCCCGTCGCAAGGTGGGGATCTCTGCCCGGGCCGTGCGGCTGTTCCGGCGCAACCGGCCCGGCGCGTCGGTCGGGGTCGTCCTCGGGGCGCTCGCCACGGACGTCCTGCTGCGGGTCCCGCTCCAGCGGGTCGCCGACGCCCGCCGGGCCGTAGGCGCGCAGACGCACGTCTACGAGTTCGCCTGGCGCAGCCCGGTCGCGGACCTCGGTGCGGCCCACGCCGTCGAGCTGGGATTCGTGTTCGACGGCCTGGCGACGCCGGACTCGCGCGCGCTCGCCGGGCCCGACGCCCCGCAGTCCCTCGCGACCGCGATGCACTCGGCCTGGGTGGGGTTCGCGACGACCGGCGACCCGGGCTGGCAGTGCTGGGACGAGTCTCGCCCCGTGCGGGTCTTCGACGGCGAGGGCGACCCCGTTGTCCTCGCGCCGCGCGACGACGAGCGGGCCGCGCTCGACCGTCGCTAGCCGGCGCACGGCCCCGCCGGGCGCCGACCATCTACGGACGGCTACGCGAGGACGAGCTTCTCGCCGTCCACCGGGTGGTCGGCCATCGCGACGCTGTGGATCGCCGGGTCGTCGTAGGTGTTCCAGTAGTAGGTCGCGGTGCTGGAGGAGAAGAGCCCGGTGTAGACCGTGATCTCGAACTCGCCCGACCCCATCGCGGCGCACCCGTCGACCATCGCGACCTGCTGCAGCGTGTGGAAGGCCCTGCTCACGTTCTCCGCCTCGGTCCCCTTGGTCGGGTACTGGGCGTTGACGTAGGCGGCGCGGACGAACCGGGAGGGCGAGTAGTAATCCCCGGGGATGCCGCGCATGTGCGAGCCCGAGCCGAACGGGGTGAGGCGCGCCCTGCCCAGCTCGGTCTCCGGGGGGAACTCCGGGGAGGTGTTGAGGTAGTTGCGAAGGTTCTCGTGGTGCCACGCGAACCCGGGCTGGTTCGTCAGGACGTCGACGTCGTCGTCGAAGACCTGCATGCCCTCGCTCGTGTGCTCCACCACGATCGAGCGCTCCCCGTCGGCGACGATCCAGTGGAGCAGCGAGCTCGGGTACTTGTCGTTGATCGGCTTGTCGACGATCACCACGTGCGCGAGAGCCGCCTCGACCTCGTCCACGCTCGCGAACTGCGAGCACACCCACAGCGGGAACTCGTACGCGGCGACGTTGACCGAGCCTTCGACAGGTCCGGGGGCGTACGCCGCGTACCCCGGGAAGTTGAGCCCGGCCACGGCCAGCCCCGCGTCGTTCCCGCAGTCGAAGTAGAGCGGGGTGTCCTCCTCCACGATGCCCATGCCGATCGTCGCGTGCTCGATGCCGGGCACCGCGCCGAACGGCGACCTCGGCGCGTAGCCGGTGGGGGTCAGCACCACCTGCTGGCCGTAGCCGCTCGTCCAGTCGAGGTTCCGTGCGAGGTAGACGCTGCCCTGGCCGTCCGAAAACCTGATTCCCGTACACATAGCGATGCTCCCGTCGTCGGTGCGGATCGCGGCGGACGCGGCTCGCCATGCCTCCGCGTCGTGCCCCCGTCCTTCCATGGTCGGCTCCGACGGGCGGTCCCGCTCATCGGGGCGCAGGTCCGCTCCCGGGCAGGAGACGCCGACGACTTGGTCGATCCGCCCACCCGGGGGAATGATCGACCCATGCTCACCCTCACCGGAGCCGCCGGCTCGCGCATCGTCGGGATCGGCCACCACCAGCCTGAGCGGACGCTCACCAACGACGACATCGCCCAGCTGGTCGAGACGAACGACGAGTGGATCCGGTCCCGCACGGGGATCGTCACGCGGCACGTCGCGGCCGAGGACGAGACCGTGGCGGACATGGCCACCGCCGCCGCCCGGCACGCCCTGCAGGACGCCGGTGTCGCGGCGAGCGAGGTCGACATGGTCATCGTCGCGACGGCCACGGCGCGTGACCGGTCGCCCAACACCGCGGGCCGCGTGGCGTACAACCTGCGCACGGGTGTCATGCCCGGCCAGTCCACGCCCGAGGAGGAGGACGCACCCGACCTGCGCGGCGTCGTCGGGCCCGTGATCCTGGACGTCAACGTCGCGTGCTCGGGCTTCGCGCACGCCCTGGCGCTCGCGGACCAGGCGATCCGCACGGGCTCCGCGACGACCGCCCTCGTGATCGGTGCCGAGAAGCTCACCGACTTCACCGACTGGACCGACCGCGTGACGTGCATCCTCACGGCCGACGGCGCGGGCGCGTTCGTGGTGCAGGGCACCGACACCCCGGGGATCGGGCCGGTCGCGTGGGGCTCGGAGCCCGAGCTGACCCCCGCCGTGCTCATCGAGGCACCGGACGAGAAGTTCGTGCAGGACGGTCGCGCGGTGTTCCGCTGGGCCATCACGCGTGCGGCGGACCGGGCGCGGGCCGCGGTCGAGAAGTCCGGCCTGACGCTCGACGACATCGAGGTGCTCGTCGCGCACCAGGCGAACCTGCGCATCATCGAGCCGCTCGCCAAGGCGCTGGGCCTCGAGGACAAGGTCGTCGTCACGGACATCACCGAGTCGGGCAACACGTCGGCCGCGAGCATCCCGCTGGGCCTGTCGAAGTGGTGGCACTCGGGCAAGATCCCGGCGGGTGTGCCCGCGCTGCTCATCGGCTTCGGCGGCGGCTTCGCGTGGGCCGGGCAGGTCGTGCAGACGCCCACGCGCTGAGCGTGGTCGGCGAGGACCGCGCCTGACGCAGCCGGCCCGCCGAGACGGCGGCGCACCGGCGTGCCACGCTGGGCGCATGGCTCGTGACCTGCGGGTGCGCCGACTGCGCCGCGAGGCGTGGGGGTTCGTCGTCGGGTCGGCGTGCTTCCTGGTCGGTGCGGTGCCGTTCTACGCGCAGGCCGTGGGGCCCGTCGTGGTCGGGGCGACGTTCTGCGTGGGCTCGGTCTTCTTCACGCTCGCGGCGGCGATCCAGCTCAGCCTCAGCGGTCGCCGCGTGCCGCGTCGGGGCACGAACCCGGCCGACCGCTGGGACTGGTGGGCCGCGGCCGTCCAGCTCGCCGGGACCCTCTTCTTCAACATCAGCACCGCGGCCGCGCTGGGCGCGGCGATCGCCGACCCCGCGCGCCTGGGCGCGGGCTGGCGGCCCGATGCCTACGGGTCGGTCGCGTTCCTCGTCTCGAGCGCGTTCGCGGTCGTCGCGACCCGGGACCGTGGTCACCTGTGGGACACCGACGCGCGCACGTGGCACGGGACGTGGTTGAACCTCGTGGGGTCGGTCGCGTTCGGCGCGTCGGCCGTGGGGGCGTACGTGGTGCCGCAGACGGACTCGCTCGTGAGCGCGTTCTGGGCGAACCTCGGGACGCTGCTGGGGGCGGTGTGCTTCCTGGTCGCGGCGCTGCTGTCGCGACGCACGATCGACGCCCCGGCTCCTGCGGCGTCGCCCGGTCCGCGTCCTGCTGCCTGAGGCGCGGCTAGCGCGGGCTGCGCGCCCGCGAGGACGCGGCGTCCATGCCCTGCACGACGACGGCGCACCGGTCCTCGTCGTGGCTCGCCCCGTCGGCGGCGCGGTCGAGCAGGCGGCGCAGGGTCGCGCGGTCGGCGGCGTCGAGGCCTCCGAGCAGGTCCTCCTCGGCTGCGGCGACGCGGGCGTCGAGGTCGGCGAGGACCTCCCGCCCCTTGTCGGTCGCGACGATGCGCCGGGTCCTGCGGTCGGTCGGGTCGGCCTGCCGCTCGACGAGGTCGCAGTCGACGTACTTGTCGATGAGGTAGGTCATGACGGTCCGGTCGATGCCGAGGCGTGCGGCGAGCGCGGCCTGGCTGGGCGGGGTGTCGTGCACGACGGCGGAGAGCACCTGGTAGCAGCGCGTCCCGTCGGGCAGGTCCTCGGCGAGCGAGTCGACGCGCGCGCTCCACTCGCGCAGGAGCGCGGTGAGCGGCCAGCCGAGGGGGCTGGGGGTGCGGGTGGTGTCCGGCGTCGCGAGGGTCACGGGACCAGGATACATCGGAATGATCTCGATGGAAGATGAGTTGCTGGTGATATCGTCTGTAACTCAGATGATCTTTGAAGACGACCGCCGCCCCCGCGGCACACGGAGCGCGCACGCATGACGGACTACGGCCACGACCTCATCCTCGGGACCTTCCTGACCCCGCAGAACAGCGACCCGCAGGCGCCCGTGCGCCTCGCGCAGATCACCGAGAACGCGGGGCTCGACCTCGTGACCTTCCAGGACCACCCCTACCAGGCGGGCTTCCTCGACACCTGGACCCTCATGACCTGGGTCGCCGCGGCGACCGAGCGCGTGCACGTCGCGGGCAACGTCCTCAACCTGCCGCTGCGTCCGCCGGCCGTCCTGGCCCGCGCGGCCGCGAGCCTCGACCTGCTCTCGGGCGGCCGGTACGCCATGGGCCTCGGGGCCGGTGCGTTCTGGGACGCGATCGAGGCCATGGGGACGCCGCGCCTCACACCGGGCGAGGCCGTCACGGCCCTCGACGAGGCCGTCGACATCATCCGCGGCATCTGGGACACGAGCGACCGCACGCCCCTGCGCGTGCACGGGACGCACCACCAGGTCGACGGCGCCAAGCGCGGCCCGGCCCCCGCGCACGACATCCCGATCTGGATCGGCGCCGTCAAGCCGCGCATGCAGCGGCTCATCGGCCGCAAGGGCGACGGCTGGCTGCCGTCGCTGTCCTACCTCCAGCCCGGCGACCTCGCCAAGGGCAACGCGGTGATCGACGAGGCCGCGGTCGCGGCCGGACGCGACCCGAGCGCGGTGCGCCGCATGGTCAACGTCAACGGCAGGTTTACCTCGAGCCGCCTGGGCTACCTCCAGGGCCCCGTCGAGCAGTGGGTCGAGGAGCTCGGCAACCTCGCGCTCGAGGACGGCGTCTCCGGCTTCGTCCTCGCGACCGACGACCCGCGCGAGATCCAGGTCTTCGGCGAGGAGGTCGCCCCCGCGCTGCGCGAGCTCGTCGCGGCCGAGCGCCGGTCCGTCGGCACGGCTCCCGCCGGTCGCCGTCGCGGCGCCCTCGCGCTGGCGGCCCGCCGCGACGGGATCGACTACGACGGCCTGCCCGACTCGCTGACCGAGCGCGCCGTCGAGCCCGGCGACCGCGCCTACGACACGGTCCGCCACACCTACATGCGCTCGGGCGCCCCGGGCATCGTGCTGCGCCCGCGCACCGCGGACGAGGTCGCCGAGGCCGTCGTCTGGGCCGGCAAGCAGGGCGTGCCGCTCGCGGTCCGCTCGGCGGGCCACGGCATCAGCGGTCGTTCCACCAACGACGGCGGCGTGCTCCTCGACGTCGGCGCCCTGGACCAGGTCACCGTGCCCGACGACGGCTCGCACCGCGTGCGCCTGGGTGCGGGCGGGACGTGGGGCCAGGTCGCCGAGGTGCTCTCCCCGCACGGCCTCGCGATCAGCTCGGGCGACTCGGGCGGCGTGGGCGTCGGCGGCCTCGCCACGACGGGCGGCATCGGCCTCCTGGGCCGCAAGCACGGCCTGACGATCGACCACGTGGTCGCCGCGGAGATCGTGACCGCGGACGGCCGGGTGCGCGTCGTCGACGCCGAGAACGACGCCGAGCTCTTCTGGGCCCTGCGCGGGGCCGGCGGCAACATGGGTGTCGTGACCTGGGTCGACGTCGAGGCGACACCCGTGACCGACCTCGTCTACTCGACCATGGTGCTCGACGCCTCGGACACCGCGGGCCTGCTCGAGCGCTGGGCCGCGACCGTCGAGTCGGCGCCGCGCGAGCTCACGAGCTTCCTGCACATGAGCGGGGCGCGCGGCGGACGTGGCCCCATGGCCCAGCTCATGACCGTGTGGGCCGACGACGACACGGGGGCGGCGATCCGCGCGCTCGAGGCCCTCGCCGACTCGGCCCCTCTGCTCGACCACCAGGCCGTGCTGACGCCGTACTCGGGCATCGTGCGCCGGGCCGACGCCCAGCACTCGGGCGGCGGAGAGCCCGGCTCGCGCTCCGGCCTGATCGAGCACGTCGACCAGGCCACGGCCCGCGACCTCGCCCGCTTCCTCGACGGCGGCGGCGCGCAGCTCCTCCAGCTCCGCGCGGTCGGCGGGGCGGTCAACGACGTCGCGCCCGACGCGACGGCGTACGCGCACCGCACGCAGAACTTCTCGGTCGCGGCCTTCGGGTCGCGCCGCGGACCCGGCGGGATCGACGGTGCGTGGGACGAGCTCGTCCACCCGCACACCGACGGGCTCTACCTGTCGTTCGAGACCGACCCGCGTCCCGAGCGCCTGCGCGAGGCGTTCCCCGAGCCGACGCTCTCGCGCCTGCGTCAGGTCAAGCGTCACGTCGACCCGACGAACCTGTTCTCGGCGAACTTCCCGATCCCGCCGGCCGACGCCTGATTCCCCGACGGGCCGCCGCCCCGACGGGCCGCGACCCCACGGGACACGACGCAGGGCCCGGAGCCGCCCCCTGACGGCTCCGGGCCCTGCGTCGTTCTCGTGTCGTCGCCGGTCAGCCCACGAGGTTGAAGTCCTCGTCGAGGACCGTCCCGCGGTGCGGCTTGTAGAGGTCGTACCCGCGCGGGTTGCACTGGAGACCGCCGTTGATGCACTGCTTCACGAGCGCGGCGAGCACGTCCGGCTCCCAGGCGTTGACGAAGTCGTAGTGCCACGACTGGTCCGATCCGCTGGCCAGGCGCACGTCCGACATGTCACCGCTTACGGGCCAGGCGATCTTGAACTCGAGCATGGGCACCGCGACCGGGTGGGTCAGGGGGCACTGCCCCGCGACCGGGTAGGCCATGTGCGTGCCGTGCCCCATGTGCGAGGCCGCGCCGGGCGTCAGGTGCTTGCCGTCCCAGCAGCTCGGCGACTGGTAGCGCAGGTTGAGCTGGCTGCCCGGGTCGCAGTGGTCCGGGATCGACCAGCTCTTGGAGATCTCGCCGCACTCCCAGCCCTCGACCGCGCCCGGGGCCGTCCGGAACGAGTCGACCGTGGCCATCATGTCGCCCGCGACGAACTCCAGACCTGCGGGGAACGGGACGACCTGGGTGTAGTCGTCGATCCCCGACTTGTAGTAGATGGTCATGGGGATGTCCGGAGCGATCGGCGTGTCCCCGCGATACAGCGCGGGGAACCAGTACGACGAGTGGTCCTGGGGGACCGTGCACGTCGAGTCGGTGCTCGCGAACAGCGACGCCGGGGTCGTGAAGGCGTTCGTCGACCGGTTGCCGACGAACGTGTGCAGGTGCGAGGCGCCCGGCTGGCTCGGGAAGACGATGGGGTCGTCGTTCGCGAAGTGCGAGAACGAGCAGTTCGCCTGGAACTCGTGGTGCGTGACCTCGTCGTCGAACCCCGGGGTCTCCGGGACCTCGACCGGCGTGCCGTCGCCGAAGACCTGGAGCTCGAACAGCGAGTAGCCGTAGCCCGTGGCGCGCTCGGTCCCGACGAGCTGGACGTAGCGTCCCGTCGCCTCGACGTCGAGCGACTGGAGCCCGCCCGTGCCGGCCGTGACGGTCACCGCCGTCGACCAGGTCGCGGCGTCGTCGGACACCTGGATCGTGAACGCCGTGCCGTACGCGGCCTCCCAGTCGAGGACCACCCGGTCGAGCGCGAACGAGCCGCCCAGGTCCACGCGGAACCACTGGTCGTCGCCCGGCGAGCTGGCCCACCGGGTCGACCGGTCGCCGTCGACCGCGAACCGCGGACCGAGCCCGCCGGACTCGGAGCTCGACGCCTCGGTCGCGGCGCCCTGCGAGAGCAGGGTCCCGGGTGCGGCGGTCGCCGGACCGGCCACGCCGAGCGCGACCGCGGACGAGGTGACCAGAGCGGCGACCGCGAGCGACCCGACCAGGGCGCGCGTGCGCCGTCGGGCACGGGGAGCCGGGCGGGACGTGTGTCCCCGCGCGAGGCGGGACGTGGGAACGGTGCGATGCATGCTTCCTCCTGTGACGTCGTCGTCGGGAGGTCGCGCCGGAGCGCGACGCGCCCACCACCGTGCGGTGGCCCCCGGGCGCGGGCCGGGGGGGAGCAGGGGCCGCTGCGCCCACCCGGGGTCTCGTCAGCGCCGGTAGACGCCGAGCTCGAAGAGCGAGTAGCCCCACTCCGTGCCGCGCTCCGTGAGGTTCAGGCGCACGTAGCGCCCGGTCCCCGCGACGTCGAGGTCGTCGACGCCGCCGTTGCCGCCCGTGACGGTCCTGACGGTCGTCCACGTCGAGCCGTCGGTCGAGGTCTGGACCTCGTACGACTTCCCGTAGGCCGCCTCCCACACGAGCTGGAGATGGTCGAACGACTGCACCGAGCCCAGGTCGACCTGGAACCAGGCCGTCGGGCCCCACTGGCTCGCCCAGCGCGTGCCCAGGTCGCCGTCGACCGCGCGGGCGGCCGAGAAGTCGCCGTTCCACGGGTCGAAGCTCGACGCGGTGGCGGTCTTGCCCAGCGCGACGTTCGTGCCCTGGACCGCGGGCGGCACCACGCGCAACGAGCGCGTCTCGACGCCCACGTTGCCCTGACCGTCCTCGGCGAACACGTAGACCTTCCACACGCCCAGGCGCTCGGGCGCGGTGACCGTGAACTTCCCGGGGGCGGTCTGCGTGAGCGCGGTCCACGCGAGCCCGCCCGCCCCGTCGATGTACTTGCTGTTGAAGAAGGCGACGTAGTCGATCGGGTCGCCGTCGGGGTCGGTCGCGGTCAGGTTCAGGTCCACCGAGGACCCGGCCACGACGCTCGTCGAGCCCGGGACGTCCATGCTCAGGATGCGGGGCGGGGTGTTCGTCGCGGTCGTGTCGACGCCCCACGCCTTGGCGATCGAGTAGTAGCCGAGACGCTTGTTGTCGCCCGGGATCACGTTGAACCAGACGCCGCCGAAGTCGCCCTCGGTGCCGTAGTGGAAGAACGTCGCGCCGAGCGCCTTGCCCTCGTGCTCCATGAGGCACTTCCAGGACGAGACGTACGCCGCGCCCTTCTCGATGTCGGTCGGCTCGTCGGGGACGCCGTTGACGTCGTCCGGCACCTCCCACTCGCCGGCCGCGCCGCCCTCGGTCAGCAGGTAGGGCTTGTCGTACCCGCCGGCCTCCCAGTTCTCACGGATGTTGCACACGTCGCCGTACGCGTTGATCGAGAGCAGGTCGAGGTCCGGGGCGTGGGCCTTGAGGTACGGCCAGGCGCCGGCCCAGGCGTCGGTGTTGGTCGTGGGGTGGTTCGCGTCGACCTGGTGGATCGCGAGGCTGACCTCGTTGACGAACGCGGCGTAGGCGTTGCGCTCGGCCTCGAGGACCGCGCCCGAGAAGCAGTTCTGCAGGCCCAGGATGGCCTCGTTCCCGATGTTCCACAGGAGGACGCCCGGGTGGTTCTTGTACGTCTCGACCCAGTGGAGGATGTCGGCCTTGGTCGTGGCCTTGTAGCTGGCGTCGGTCGTGTAGTTGATGCAGCCGCCCGAGCCCGGTCCGCCGCCCGGCAGCAGCCAGAAGCCCATGACCACGCGGACGTCGTGAGCGGCCGCTGAGTCGAGGAGCTGCTTCGTGTCGGCTCCCGTGCCCCACGTGCGGACCGTGTTCGCGCCCATGGCGACGAGCGGACCCATGTAGTGGTCCGCCGAGGCGAACGACGGACCCCAGGTGAAGCCCTTGACCGTGTAGGGCCTGCCGTCGACCTGGAGGTCCCAGTCACCGGAGCCGCCCACGACCTTGACGGTGCTCGGGCCGGAGTCCGGCACGGGCACGTTCGGGTGACCCGGGTTCACGTAGTCGGGGTCGGTCGGGTCGACAGGGTCGACCGGTCCGGCGCCCGGCGTGCCGAAGACCTTGAGCTCCCACAGGGAGCTCCCGTAGCCCGTGGCGCGCTGCGTCGCGAGGAGCCGGACGTAGCGACCAGCGCCCGAGACGGCGAGCGTCTGGTCACCGCCGGTCGAGCTCTGCGTCGAGTAGACGTCGGTCCAGGTCGTGGCGTCGTCCGAGACCTGGATCGTGTACGCCTTGGCGTGCGCCGACTCCCACTGGAGCTCGACGCGTGCGATCGCCGCACGCTGCTGGAGGTCGACCTGGATCCACTGAGGGTCGGACCAGGCGCTGGCCCAGCGGGTGCTGGCGTTCCCGTCGACGGCTGCCGAGGCGGGCGTGTAGTCGGCGTTCTCGACCGAGGACGCCGTGGCGGGCTTGCCCTGGGACAGGAGGGTCGGGGCCGCGTCGGCCGCTCCGACGGGCACGAGGGTCGCCGAGGCGACGAGCAGCGACAGCGCGAGCACGGTGAGGCTGCGCCGTCTCCTGTGCGGCGGGCGGGCAGGGGTGTGCGGGGGTCTCATGTTCTACCTCTCGGGGGAGACGGGAGTCCTGGCCGTCGTCGGCCAGGCTCCGGGAGTCAGTTCTTCGTCGAGCTGGATCCATCTGGGAGAGCGCTCTTACCCGAATTCGGAGTATTCCGACGTTCCTGAGGCCTGTCAAGGGAACGGTTCCCACATCGGAGGGGTCTGGGTGAATTCCGTCCCTCGGCACGAGGGGTGTCGGCGCGTCGGAATCGTGGGAATCAGAGGGATCGGAGACGGTCCCCACGTCGCACGACGTGGGAAAGCGCTATCCCGCAGGTGCTAGCGTCGCACCGTGACATCTCCTCGTCCTGCCGCCGGTCCGACGCTCGACGACGTCGCGCGCGTCGCCGGAGTCTCGCGCGCGACCGCGTCGCGCGTCATCAACGGCAAGCGCAAGGTCGCGCCCGAGCTCCAGGAGCTCGTGCTGAGCGCGGTCGCCGCGACGGGGTACGCCCCGCACCGGGCGGCCCGCACGCTCGTGACCCGCCGGACCGGGAGCGTCGCGCTCGTGATCTCCGGGACGGACCCCGAGACCGACCCTGCGACCGACCCCGGGTCGGGCGGGAGCCGCTACGCGGGTCACGTGTTCGACGACCCGTTCTTCGGGCGCATCGTCGCGGGCATCGTCCGGGCGCTGCGGCCGCACGACGTCCACCCGGTCCTCATGCTGGCCGAGGACGACGCCGCGCGGGCCCAGGTGGTCTCGTACGTGCGTCAGGGAAACGCCGACGGCGTCCTGCACGTCTCGACCCGCGCCGACGACCCGCTGCCCGCCCTCCTGGTCGAGGCCGGACGGCCCGCGGTGCTGTTCGCGCGTCCCGCGACGTCGCTCCCGCTCAGCTTCGTCGACCTGGCCAACCGCGACGGGGGAGCGCTTGCCGCCGAGCACTTCCTGGCCGACGGCAGGACCGCCCTGGCCGCGGTGTCGGGACCGCTCGGGGTGCCCGCGGCGAACGACCGGCTCGCCGGGTTCCGCGACGCGCTCGCGCGGCGAGGGCACGCCTACGTGCCCTCGGTCGAGGGGAACTTCACGATCGAGAGCGGCGACGCCGCGATGCGAGCACTGCTCGGGCAGGTGCCGGACGTCGACGCGGTCTTCGCCGGGAACGACCTCATGGCCCAGGGAGTGATCGACGTGCTCCGGGAGAGCGGGCGACGGGTCCCCGAGGACGTCGCGGTCATCGGGTTCGACGACACGGCGCTCGCGCAGCGTGCCCGTCCCGCGCTGACGACCGTGCGCCAGCCGGTCGAGGAGATGGCGGGGGAGATGGTCCGGCTCCTGCTCGAACGCATCGAGGACCCGTCGCTCGCGGTCCGCTCGGTCCTGTTCGAGCCGGCGCTCGTGGTGCGCGACTCGGCCTGAGGCGCCGGACCGAGGGAACGGCGGGGCCGACGGTCCGGCCGTCCCGACGACGAGCGTCGCGGGACGACCGGACCGGGCCGATCGGGCCGAGGCCGGGCGGCCGCGGCCCGTCAGGAGGTCAGCACGTCCTCCCGTCGAACGTCGCGGGCACGACGGTCGTGACCGGCTGCCCTGCCACGGTGCCGGTCGCGGTCACCGAGGTGCTGCCCGCCGCGACCGACGTCGTCCGGGCGTTGAAGGACTGTGCCGCGAGCCTGCCGCCCGCCACCTGGGAGAACGACTTGGTGCCGTAGGGCGTCGCGAGCGCGACGTCGACCGGGGTCCCCTCCTTGTTGGTCGCCGTGACCGCGAGCTGGACCTTGCCCGCCACGCAGCGCGTGACGGCCGAGGCCTGTACGTCGAGAGCCGGTGCGGGGGTCACGTCGACGCCGCCGTAGAAGTCGACGTAGCTCGGGATCGTGTCCGGGCCGTCGGCACGGGGGCCGACGCCGTTGATGACGGCGTCGAAGATGCCCTCGCCGCCGAGCGAGACGACGAGCAGGTGGTGCATCTTGACCCCGGCGACCTGCGGGACCTCGAAGCCGCCGTCGACGACGATCTCGGTCTCCTCGGTGTCGGACGTGAAGTTCGAGTAGGAGCCCAGGCCCCAGGCCTCGTGGTTCTTCACGTCGTCGGCGACCTTGTAGGCGGCCCAGCCGCGGGTGTCGCCGTTCTGCCAGGCCGCCTGGTCCGGGACGTCGTAGGGCAGCTCGTTCTGGTAGAACACGGTCCTGCCCCGCTCGCCGTTCCACAGGGTGTTGTACTTCTGGTAGTGCTCGACGAACAGGCCGTACGCCGAGACGTCGTCCCCGTTGACCACGAACCCGTAGTCGGACGTGTTGAGGTCCCAGCCGATGCCCTCGCCGTGGTCGCCGCGCCACGACCACACGTGGTCGACGATCGTGTCGTCGGCGTGGATGACCATGGCCGCGTCGACCTTGCCCGCGACGGCCCCGCCGACGCGCATGAACACGTCGTGCAGCACGATCGGGTCGTCCGAGTGGTCGGTGTGGACGCCCTCGTCGCCGACGACGAAGAGCGCCGGGGACTCGGTGACCGCGGCGTCGAACAGGATCCCCGCGACCGTGATGCCGTCCTCGTCGGCCACGTGCATGCCGACGCCCCCGTGCTCGGGGATGATCGTCGCGTAGCCCAGGCCGAGGACGACCGTGCCGGGGTCGTCCACCTGGATCGTCTGGTCCACGCGGTAGACGCCGGGGGTCAGGAGCAGGTTCTTGCCCGCGGCCAGGGCTGCGTTGATCTCGGCGGCCGTGTCGCCCTCCTTGGCCACGAAGAAGTCGTCGAGCGGGATCGAGGTGCCGGCCGTGTGGCCGTTCTTCCACGTGGTGCCGGTCGTGCCCTCGCGCAGCTCGGGGACGAACACGGCCCACTCGTCGCCGTCGAGGTAGAGGTACGGCTTCTCACGGACGGCGCCCGTGGTGTCGAGCGTCGTCACCGGGGGCGTCGGCCACGTCGCCGCAGTGGGCAGCGTGCCCTCGACGCCCGAGTAGACCATGTTCCAGACGCCGCCCTTCCACTCGCCGACCGAGCTGTCGCGGGCGTACCACTGCTGCTGCGTCCAGGACTCGACGACGCCGGTCACGTTCGAGTCGGCGATGTAGCCGCCCGAGGACCAGCCGTAGGCCGACGAGTCGAGCTGGAGCCCGCCGTTGACCTGGATGCGGCGGAACGGTGCCGCCTGGGACGTGGCCCAGCGGGCCATGCCGTCGTCGGGGGTGATCGACAGGTTCTCGGCCGAGCGCCAGAAGTTCTGGGTCGCGTTGCCGCCGAACCACTGCGCGTCGACCCAGTCCCCGCCCTTGACGGTCACGTCGGTCGGGTCCTGACCGACACCCGAGAGCGAGGTGTAGAAGCCGATGCGGGCGTCGACGTCGTACTCGCCGGGCGTGAACAGGAACTGGTAGCGGCCGGGGCCGAACTGGTCCTGCTCCTGCTGGGCGAACACGGTGTCGATCTGGTGCTGGATCGCCGAGTCCGGCATCGAGGGGTCGAACACGAGGACGTTCGGGCCGAACAGGTCGGTCGTCGGGTCGATCGAGGCACCGGGGGCGAGCACGCGGAACTCGTACATCGAGTAGCCGAACGTCGTGCCGCGGGCGAGGCCCTGCCACCGCACGTACCGGGCGGAGGTCGTGTCGAACGTGACGACGTCGGTCCCGCCGTCCTGGCCTCGCGCCTGGGCGGCCGTCGTCCACGTGGTGCCGTCGGTCGAGACCTGGACGTCGTAGTCCTTGCCGTACGCGCCCTCCCACAGGATGCTCACGCCGCAGACGTCGTTGGCCTCGCCCAGGTCCACCTGGAGCCACTCGTCGTCCTGGCCGGTCCAGGTCGTCGTGTTCAGCACGGAGCCCCAGCGGGTGCTCGTGTTCTGGTCGACCGCCTTGGCCGGGGTCGAGTCGCCCTGCTGGGAGGAAGCCGTCGCGGTCGCGCCCGCGGTCACGTCGGTCAGGCAGGCCGTGGGGCCGTTCGGGTCCGTGGGGTCGACCGGGTCCACCGGGTCGACCGGTCCGCCGGCGGGCTCGCCGAACACGCGGAACTCCCACAGCGAGTAGCCGTAGCCCGTGCCGCGGACGTCGCCGAGCAGGCGGACGTAGCGCCCGGTGCCGTCGACGTCGAGCACGTCGGCGCCCCCGTCGCCGTCGGTCACGGTGCGCACGGTCGTCCAGGTCGAGCCGTCGTCCGAGGTCTGGATGCGGTAGCCCTTGCCGTAGGCGCCCTCCCAGTCGAGCTCGACGCGGTCGATCGAGGCTCGCTGGCCCAGGTCCACCTGGATCCACTGCGGGTCGGTGGCCAGGCTCGACCAGCGGCTGCCGCCGTCGCCGTCGAACGCCTCGCCAGCCTGGTACCCGTTGGGCGACTGCGTCGAGGAGGCCGTCGCGGGCTTGCCCTGGGACAGCAGGGCGGGTCCGTCGGCCGCGGAGGCGGGCACGAGCGGGACGGTGAGGCCTGCGGCCGCGACCGCCAGGGCCAGGGCGGCTCCGGCGCCACGACGGGTGCGTGCTCTCCCGCGGTGCGGGACGGGTGCCGGTGGCGGCACGGTGGGAAGGGGCGAGAAGGGCATCGGTTCTCTCCTAGGTCGTCGTCGACCGCGTCCTGGCTCTACGTCGAGCGGGACGCACGGCGTGAGAGAGCGCTCTCTCACGATGTCGGTCAGTATTCAGGTGAGCGGGACCCTCGTCAAGAGAGCGCTCTCCCAGATGCGTTGCAGGCTCCGCGCGGAGCCCCGTCGCCCGCACCCCAAGCCCCACGCCCGACGGTGAGGCGCCCACCCGGGCCGCGCGCCGCCGTCGGGCACCGCGATGCACCAGGACCCGCGCCCGCGCTGCTAGCCTCGCCCCATGCGTGAGGACGGCCGAGTCTCGACGCCCCCGACGCTCGAGGACGTCGCCCGGGTGGCGGGAGTCTCGCGCGCCACGGTGTCCCGGGTGATCAACCAGCAGCGCCGCGTCGCCCCGGACCTGCGGGCCGTCGTCGAGAAGGCCATCGCCCAGACCGGGTACGTGCCCAACCGGGCGGCCCGCTCGCTCGTCACGGGACGCACCGGGACGGTCGCGGTCGTGATCTCGGGCGTCGACCCCGAGATCGAGGGCAACCAGATGACGGGACAGGTCTTCGCGGACCCGTTCTTCGGGCGGATCGTCGCCGCGTTCGTGCGCGCCCTGCGGCCCCACGACCTGCACCCCGTGCTCATGCTCGCCGAGACCGACGACGCCCGCGCCCAGGTCATGTCCTACCTGCGCCAGGGCAACGCCGACGGTGCGCTGCTCGTCGCCGCGCAGGCCGACGACCCCCTGCCCGGCATGCTCGTCGAGGCCGGCCAGCGCGCGGTCCTGTTCGCCCGCCCCGAGCCCGCGCTGCCCATCAGCTTCGTGGACGTCGCCAACCGCGACGGCGCGCGACTGGCCGCCCGGCACCTCATCGAGCGCGGGTGCGACGAGCTCGCCGTCATCTCCGGCCCGGTCGGCCTGCACGCCGCCGAGGAGCGCCTCGCAGGCTTCCGCGACGAGGTGTCCCGGCACGGTCGCGCGTACGTCCCCGCCGAGCCCGGGGAGTTCACGCTCGAGGGCGGCGAGGCCGCGATGGAACGCCTGCTCGACGCCGTCCCCGGCCTCGACGGCGTGTTCGCCGCGAACGACTACATGGCCCAGGGGGCAGTGCACGCGATCACGGCCCGCGGGCTGCGCGTCCCCGAGGACGTCGCCGTCGTCGGGTTCGACGACAGCTCGATCGCCCCGCTGTGCCGCCCGGCGCTCACCAGCGTGCGGCAGCCCGTCGAGGAGATGGCGGCCGAGATGGCGCGCCTGCTCGTCGGCCAGATCGCGGGCGAGCGGCAGGTGCGGTCGGTCGTGTTCGACCCGACGCTCGTGGTGCGAGACTCGGCCTGAGCACAATCCCGGTGACCGGGCCCGGACCCCGGGTGCAGAATGGCAGCATGCCTCTCGCACCCCGCTACCTCGCCGCCGACGACCGCTACGAGTCCATGACGTACCGGCGATCCGGTCGCAGCGGCCTCGCCCTGCCCGCACTGTCGCTGGGCCTCTGGCACAACTTCGGCGACGTGAACCCGTTCGACAACCAGCGCGCGATCCTGCGCCGGGCGTTCGACCTCGGGATCACGCACTTCGACCTCGCCAACAACTACGGCCCGCCCTACGGCTCGGCCGAGGAGAACTTCGGGCGCCACCTCGCGCGCGACCTGCGGCCCTACCGCGACGAGCTCGTGATCTCGAGCAAGGCCGGGTACGACATGTGGCCCGGCCCCTACGGTGACGGCGGCTCGCGCAAGTACCTGCTGTCCTCGCTCGACCAGTCGCTCGCTCGCATGGGCCTCGACTACGTCGACATCTTCTACTCGCACCGGTTCGACCCCACGGTCCCGCTCGAGGAGACCATGGGTGCGCTCCACACGGCCGTGGTGAGCGGGCGGGCGCTGTACGTCGGCGTCTCCAACTACTCGCCGTCGCAGACCCGCGAGGCCGCGCAGATCCTCGCCGACCTCGGCACGCCGCTGCTCATCCACCAGCCCAGCTACTCGATGTTCAACCGGCACGTCGAGCTGCCCGAGGCCGGGCACGACGACGGCGAGAACCTGCTCGACGTCGTCGAGGACCTCGGCGTCGGCACCATCGTCTTCTCGCCGCTCCAGCAGGGCCTGCTCACGGACCGTTACCTCTCGGGCGAGGTGCCCGCGGACTCGCGCGCCGCCGTCGGGCACTTCCTCAAGCCCACCGCCATCTCCGAGACCTACCTCGAGCGCGCCCGTGCGCTGAACGAGATCGCGGCCGGGCGCGGGCAGTCGCTCGCGCAGCTCGCACTGAGCTGGGTCCTGCGCGACGAGCGCATCACGTCGGCGCTCGTGGGGGCGAGCAGCGTCGCGCAGCTCGAGAACAACGTCGCCGCGCTCGACGCTCCCGCGCTCACGGCCGAGGAGATCGCGGCGATCGAGCCGTTCGCGGTCGACGGCACGACGCGCTGAGCCCACCCGCTCGACCTGGCAGCCGGACCCGAGGTTCGTCGGTCCGCGACGGTACGTCGCCCGACGGACCTCGGTCTCGGTCACCACGCAGCAGAGGACGCCGCGCACGTCGCGGCGTTCAGCTCCAGCGCTGGACCGCGAGCGGCGCGGCCTCCGCGAGCTCGCGGACCACGGGGTGCTCGCTCTCCGCGAGGACCTGCTGCAGCGGGCCGGACTCGACGAACTCGCCGTCGACCAGGAGGTGCGCGGACGACGTCATGCGGTGCACGAGCTCGAGGTCGTGCGACACCAGGAGCACACCCGTGCCGAGGCGCGTGGCCGTCTCCTTGACCCGCCCGGCGATCTCGCCGCGCATGGTCGGGTCGAGCGCCGTGAGCGGCTCGTCGAGGAGCAGCACGTCCGGGCGCGTCGCGAGCGCACGGGCCATGGCCACGCGCTGACGCTCGCCGCCCGACAGCGTGCGCAGCGGGCGGTCCGCGTACCGGTGCTCGAGGGCGACGAGGTCCAGCAGGTCCTCGATCGACTGCCCCGAGGGGCGCCCGCCCTTGCGTGCGTCGGTCAGCCCGGACTTGAGCACGTGCGTCACGGTGCTCGCGGGGTCGATGCCCGGCAGGCCGTCCTGCGACACGCGCCGCACCGCAGCCTTGAACGTCTTCTTGTCGCGCCGACCGAGGCGCGTCACGGTCCGCCCGCCCCACGTCACGGTCCCGCTCGACGGCTTGACCTCGCCCAGCAGCGCGCTCACGAGCGTCGACTTCCCGACGCCCGACGGGCCGACGATCCCCACGGGCTCCTGCCCCGCCGCGAGCTCGATCGAGACGCCGCGCAGGACGTCCTCGCCGCCGTGCCCGGCCCAGAGGTCGCGCGCCTGCAGGATGTGGCTGGTCGTCATGCCCGGTCCTTCCGAGGGTGGGTCAACCGATACGGGGGCATGGGTGTCCCCGGTGGTCCAACGAACGACGGTACCCGCGTTCTCCCGGTGGGCGGTGCGTCGCGGGTCACACCGTCCACCGGGGGCGCTGCCAGCCGCGACCGGTGCCCCGCGACGCCTCGGGGTGACCCGGTCAGTCGCTCGTCGTCCACGCCGACGGCGCCGCGACCACGTCCCGCAGCACGGTGCGTGCGCCGCCGATCATGGCCGCGTGCCCCGCGACGAGCGCGGGCCGCAGGTCGAGCTCGGTCCAGGGCGACGCGAGCACGCGGGTCGTGAGCTCGGTCGTCAGGGCCTCGCGCAGGTAGGGCAGCAGGTCGGTGTAGATGCCGCCCAGCAGCACGGTCTCGATGTCGACGAGGTTGACGAAGTTCGCGAGCGCGCGCCCCAGCGCGGTCCCTGCCGAGGTCGCGGCCTCGCGGGCCGACGGCGTGCCCTCCGCGAGCGCGTCGAGGAACGTCTCGACGGGCTCGTCCACGGGGATGCCGGCCGCGCGCAGCATCGCGTCCTTGCCCGCGTACTGCTCGAGGCAGCCCGTGGCCCCGCACAGGCAGCGCGGTCCGTGCGGGTCGACCACGACGTGCCCGATCTCGCCGCTCCAGCCCCGGTTCCCGAGGAAGAGCTCGCGGTCGATCACGATCGCGGAGCCGATGCCCACCTCGCCCGAGACGTAGAGGAACGACGACGGCACGGGGGGAGCGGCGTCGTCGGGCCTGCGGCCCTGCGTGCCCGCGACGAGCTGCGCGAGGCCCGCGAGGTTGGCCTCGTTGGCGATCTCGACGGGCAGGCGGTCGGGCAGGCCGAGCAGCGGCAGGGGCAGGAACGAGGACCAGCCGAGGTTGGGGGCGACCTGGAGGCGGCCCGCGCGGGCGTCGACCAGGCCGGGCAGCGCGAGGCGTGCGCCCGCGACCTGCATGTCCTGGGCCTCGACGTCCTCGACGAGGCGGCGTGCGAGCGCGCCGAGGCGCCCGAGGACCTCGGCGGGGTCGCTGCCGTGGAGGTCGCCCGGCACGACCTCCTGCGCGACGACCTGCCCCGTGAGGTCGAGGACGGTGCCGCCCAGGTAGTCGACGTTGACCTCGAGGCCCAGCCCGACGATGGTCCGCTCGGCGGGCGTGAGGGGGACGGCGGGGCGTCCGGCGCGCAGCGGAGTCACCGGTGGGAGCTCGCGGACGAGGCGGGCCTCGATGAGCTGGTCGACGAGCACGGACACCGTGGCGCGCGTGAGCCCGGTGGCGGCGGCGATGTCGGCGCGCGAGCGGGGGCGTGGCGCGTCGAAGAGCGCCTGGGAGACCAGGGCGAGGTTGTACTCGCGCAGGGTGTGCTGGCGGGCGGCCGTGGGGCGCGCCCGGGTGGGCGTCCTGACGCCGGTCGAGGACTCGTCGCGGTTCACGTCTTGACCTTACCGACAGGACCGCATAAGTTCATCCGTACAACAAATGACGGCCTGCTCGATGACGGAGCCGGCCCATCTCGACGAGGAGACTGTCGTGGCTGACGCGATCGACCAGAACATCAACTTTTCCTTCGGCCTGTGGACCGTGGGCTGGACCGGCCAGGACCAGTTCGGCGGAGCCAGCCGCCCCCACCTCGACCCGGCCGAGTCCGTGCGCAAGCTCGCCGACCTGGGCGCGTGGGGCTTCACGTTCCACGACGACGACGTCGTGCCCTTCGGCTCCGACGACGCGACCCGCGAGCAGCTCCTCGGCGAGGTCAAGAAGGCCGCCGACGAGACCGGCCTGACCATCGAGATGGTCACGACCAACCTCTTCTCCCACCCCGTCTTCAAGGACGGCGGCCTCACCTCGAACGACCGCGGCGTCCGCCGCTACGCGCTGCGCAAGGTCCTGCGCAACGTCGACCTCACCGCGTCGCTCGGCGCCAAGACGTTCGTCATGTGGGGTGGCCGCGAGGGCACCGAGTACGACGGTGCCAAGGACCTCCACTCCGCGCACGAGCGCTACGCCGAGGGCCTCGACCTCACGGCCGCGTACATCAAGGACCAGGGCTACGACATCAAGATCGCGCTCGAGCCCAAGCCCAACGAGCCCCGCGGCGACATCTTCCTCCCGACCATCGGCCACGCCCTCGCGCTCATCGCGAAGCTCGAGCACGGCGACATCGTGGGTCTCAACCCCGAGACGGGCCACGAGCAGATGGCCGGTCTGAACTACACGCACGGCCTCGCGCAGGCGCTGTGGGCCGGCAAGCTCTTCCACATCGACCTCAACGGCCAGCGGTCCATCAAGTTCGACCAGGACCTCGTGTTCGGCCACGGCGACCTGCTCTCCGCGTTCTTCACGGTCGACCTCATCGAGAGCGGCTTCCCCAACGGCGGACCCCGCTACGAGGGCCCCCGCCACTTCGACTACAAGCCCTCGCGCACCGAGAACGAGGTCGGCGTCTGGGACTCGGCCAAGGCCAACATGGAGACCTACTCGATGCTCGCGCGCAAGTCCGCCGAGTACCGGGCCGACCCCGAGGTCCAGGCCGCGTTCAGGCACGCAGGCGTGTTCGAGCTCGGCGAGAGCACCCTGGGTGCGGGCGAGACCGTCGCCGACCTGATCGCGGACCGTGCCGCCTACGAGGAGTTCGACGTCGAGGCCGCCGCCGAGCGTGACTTCGGCTTCGTGCGCCTCAACCAGCTCGCGCTCAAGCACCTGATCGGCTGATGGGCGGCTCTCCCGGGTCGCCCGCCGTCGTCCTCGTCGCAGGGGTCGACTCGTCGACGCAGTCGTGCAAGGTCGTCGTCCGTGACGCGCGCACCGGGGCGTTGGTGCGCTCGGGCTCGGCGTCGCACCCCGACGGCACCGAGGTCTCGCCCGACGCCTGGTGGGCGGCGTTCCGCACCGCGGCCGAGGTCGTGGGCGGGCTCGACGACGTCGCGGCCCTGGCCGTGGGCGGTCAGCAGCACGGCATGGTCGTGCTCGACGCCGACGGCGAGGTGATCCGCCCCGCGCTCCTGTGGAACGACACCCGCTCGGCCGGCGCCGCGCAGGACCTGATCAGTGAGCTCGGCGCCGGGGACCCCGGCGCCGGGGCCAAGGCGTGGGCCGAGGCCGTCGGGTCCGTGCCCGTCGCGTCGCTGACCGTGACCAAGCTGCGCTGGCTGCGCGACGCCGAGCCGCACAACGCGGCACGGGTCGCGGCCGTCGCGCTCCCGCACGACTGGCTGACGTGGCGGATCGCCGGCTACGGGCCGCGGAGCGAGGGCCTCGAGCCCGACCTCGGCGCGCTCGTGACCGACCGGTCCGACGCGTCCGGGACGGGCTACTTCGACGCCTCGGCCGACGGCGGGCGCGGTGCCTACCGCACCGACCTGCTCGAGCTCGCGCTCGGACGGTCGGACGTCGCCCTTCCCCGGGTCCTCGGGCCTGGGGAGTCTGGCGGTGTGGCGGCGGGGACGGCAGCCGGGGCGGGCGTCCCGGACGGGGCCCTGATCGGCCCCGGCGCGGGGGACAACGCGGCCGCGGCCCTGGGCCTCGGCATGCGCGCGGGCGACGTCGCGGTCTCGATCGGGACCTCGGGCGTCGTCTCCGCGATCGCGACGTCCCCCACGGCCGACGCGAGCGGGCTCGTCAACGGCTTCGCCGACGCCACGGGCAACTACCTGCTGCTCGGGGTGACCCTCAACGCGAGCCGCGTCCTCGACGCGACCGCGCGGGTCCTGGGCGTGGACCACGCGGGTCTGTCCCGGCTCGCGCTCCAGGCCCCGGCGGGCGCCGACGGCCTCGTGCTCGTCCCCTACCTCGAGGGCGAGCGCACGCCGAACCGGCCGGGCGCCAGCGGCACCCTGCACGGCATGCGTCTCGCGACCATGACGCCCGCGCACCTCGCGCGGGCCGCCGTGGAGGGCATGCTGTGCGGCCTGGCCGACGGGCTCGACGCCCTGCGCGCGCAGGGCGTGCAGGTCGAGCGCCTCCAGCTCATCGGCGGCGGCGCGCAGTCCGAGGCGGTGCGGCGCATCGCACCGCAGGTCCTCGGCCTGCCCGTCACGGTCCCCGAGCCGGGCGAGTACGTGGCCGACGGCGCCGCTCGCCAGGCGGCGTGGGTGCTGTCGGGCGAGGCGGAGGCTCCCCGGTGGGAGACGTCGTCGAGCACGGGGTACGACGCGGACCCGGAGCCCGGGATCCGCGCGGGGTACGCGGCGGTGCGCGACCTGACCTGAGGTCGGGGGTGCTCTCGGCGCACTTCGCGCCGTGGTCCCCGTGACCGCGACGAGGGGCCGCCGTTCCTGCGGGAACGGCGGCCCCTTCGCCGTGCACGGCTCGGTGCGCCGCTCAGCGGCGACGGCGGGCGAGGTACCAGGCCCCTGCGGCCGCCGCGGCGAGCGAGGCCGCCGCCACCGCCGCGAGGGTCTGCGCGAGGCTCGCGCCCGCAGGCCCGGAGCCGGTGCCGGGCCCGCCCGGCGCGACCGGCTGAACGGCAGGCGGGGCGAGCGTCGCGGTGGTCGCGACGAAGCTCGGCGCAGGATGTGCGCCTGCCGGGTCGGTGTCGACCCAGTCGTACGAGCCCTCGGTGCACGTCTGCGTCGTGGGGAACCAGAAGGCCTGCCCGGCGGTGCCCGTGACCCTGGCGACGAGCTCGAACCGGGCAGCGGTGCCGTCGGCGACCGGGGTCCCCTCCCAGCGGACCCCTCCCGGTTCCTGGGTCGACACCCATCCTTCCGGCTCGGCGGTCGAGACGGCCTCGACCCCTGCGGGGAGCGTGACGTCGAGGCCCGTCGTCGGGGCGCCGTCGCACCCGTGCTCGAAAGAGAACGTGAGCGTGGTGGTGCCGTCCCCGTTCGGCGTCGCGGTCTCCAGGAGGACGTGGGCCGCCGCGCCCTGCACGCCCGTCACGGTCAGCAGCGCAGCGAGGCCCAGGGCCGCGGCCGCGCGCGCACGACGCCGCCGCGCCGATGTGCGGTGACCGGCGGTGCCGGGGCCGTGGACCGCCGGGCCGGTGCCCGGCCGGGGAGGACGTGTCATGGGGAGACCTCCACGGGAAGCGTGACGACCGGGTTCTCGTACTTCGAGGTGCGGACGCCGACCGTGACGTCCCAGGCCCCGGCCATCGGCAGGTCGATCGAGGCCAGGTAGGTCCCGGGGCCCGTCCGCGTGACGGTGGGCGTGAAGGGACCGATGCCCAGCTCGGGCTGCGTGAGCCCCACCTCGGGGAGCGCGACGGGGTCGAGGGGGGCGCCGTCGGCGTCGAGCACGGTCAGCTCGAGCGAGTTGATCCCGAGCGCGCCCGGGGTGACCCTGGCCCGGAGCGACCCGGACCCGAGGGGTTCGTCGAACTCCTGGGCGGGCACCGTGCTCTGCGCCTGGACAGGGGCCCGGGTCCGCGCCTCGACCGGGCTCTGGGAGACGAGCACCCCGGTCACGACCAGCAGCACCGTGAGGATCGACGCCTCGGCGACGACCGTCCGGCGCAGACGCACGCGCCCCTCGGGGCCTTCCGCGACGTGCGGGACGAGCCCGTACCGGTTCCACGCCGCGATCGCCACGAGGCTCAGGGCCAGGGCGACCTTGACCAGGAGCGTCCGGCCGTACCCGGTGGTCACCAGCGCGTCGAGCGAGCCGAGGATGCGCCAGGCCAGCAGCACGCCGCTCAGGGCGAGCGCGAGGACGAGCCACGCGCCCACGGTCGAGAAGCGCAGGACCGTGCGCGCCGAGCGCTGGGCAGACGCCCCCGACGAGCGCGCGAGCAGGAGGCACAGCCCCACGATCCCACCGAACCAGACGGACCCCGCGGCCACGTGCAGCACGTCGGCGCCGAGCACGAGCCACGCCGGACCGAACGTCCGGGTGTGCCCCACGACCGCCAGCGACGTCGCGGCCAGCGCGGCGGCGCCGAGCGCGAGCGGGACGGGCCACCGCCGGCGTGTAGCCCGCCCCGCCCGGGGGCAGAGCACGGTCGTGACACCCAGCCCCACCAGGCCGAGGAGCGCGGCCAGGGCGGACTCGGACCCGAGGACCGCGGCCCAGACCTCCGGCTCCAGCAGCGCGTCGGCCCCGCGGCCCGCCTGCCACACGGCAGTGACCGGCACCGAGACGAGCAGCCCCGCCCCGGCGAGGACCGCGAGCCCGCGGCGCGTGCGGTCGAGCCGACGCCGCAGCACGGGCATGGCGCCCGGCGTCGCGTCGAGCAGCAGGAGCTCGAAGACCACGAGGCCGGACACCCCGAGCGTCCCGACGTAGACGAGCGCCTGGGACGCCCGACGCAGCGTCGAGACCGCTGCCGACGTCGACGGCTCAGGGGGTGCGGCGACGGTGTCGCTCGGTGCTCCGACCGAGAACGTGAACGCGCTCGCGACCGGGTGCGTGTCCCCGGACGTGACGCGCCAGCTCACGACGTACGTGCCGTCGTCGAGCACCGCGGGCACCGCGATCTCCACCCGGGAGTCGACCGCCGTGGGCGTGACGGCGACGGCCGTCCCCGCGGCGTCGAGCAGTGCGACGCCGCCGGGCGGCACCTGGACGGGTTCGTTGAACGTGAGGGTCAGCAGGGCGGGGGAGTCCTCGAGGACGGAGCCGTCCCGAGGATCGCTGTCGACGATCACGGCGTGGGCCGCGGCCGGGGAGGCTGACGCGAGCATCAGCACCACCCCGGCCACGGCCGACACCACGACCGCCGTCACCCCGCGCAGGACGCGGGCGACGTTCATGGGCCGCGTCAGGCCTTCGGGCGACGGGCGAACGCGGCGCCACCCAGGGCGAGCCCCGCCGCGCCGAGCACGAGCGCGACCCCGGACAGGACGAGGGGCAGCGTCGACGGCTCGTCCGCCGACCCGGCCGCATCGGCCGTGCCATCGGTACCGTCGGCGCTCGCGGCATCCGAGGTGGCCTCGTCGGAGACCGTCTCGACGTCCCCGTGCGCCTCCTCGGGCTCGGTGATCGTCAGGGTCGGGGCGGGGAGCTCGAGGTCGTGCGGGTCCTCGCCCTCGGCCGCGACCTGGACCCACGCGGACTCGCCCTCCTGGCACGTCTGGACCGTCGGGAAGACGAGGGTCTCGCCGACGGCGTCCGGGAGCTTGGTCGACAGGACGAGGGCGTCCCGGTAGCCGTCGGGCAGCGGGGTCCTCGCGGTGTAGACGATCTCGCCGACGCGCTCGGTGAGCTGGCCGCCGTGACCGTCGTCGATCGGGGTCGCGAGGGTCACCATGACCTTCTCGACGTCCCAGCCGGGGTTGACCGTGGGGGTCACGCTCGTGATCGGCTCGGGGATCTGGATCGAGACCTTCGTCGTCGACGACTCGCCGCAGCCGTGCGGGACGCCGAACGTCAGGAGGGCGTAGGAGCCCGCGGTGGTCGTGTCGGGGTTGACCGACACGTGGGCGGACGCGCCGCTCGCGCCGAGCGCGAGGAGCAGGGTCGTCGCCGCGGCGACGGTGAGGAGCTTCGGTGAACGCTTCATGATCTTCAGGCACAGGCCTTCCGTGGTCGAACGCAGGGTCGCTCCCGCCGCGGGCACGGCGGTCCCGCGGTCGGTGGACGCACGGGGGCGCGGCTCGACGACGTGTGCGCCGTCGAGGCGGCAGGGAGCGGATCGCGGCGGGGAGCCGCGACCGAGGTCAAGGTGCTGCGTGGACCAGGACGGGCGGGGCACGGCCCATGACCGCACCGCGGCCGGGGGCGGCGGGGGCAGGGTGGGCCGAGGCGAGGACGAGGACGCCCCGCCCCCGGGAGGCGGGGCGACGCAGGAGGCGAGGTACCGAGCGCATGGTCAGCCAGGACCACAGGGCCCACAGCGCCCGGTCGGCATGGGTCAGGAGCACCGAGACGACGAGGGTCGCGAGCACGTGCGCGGCGAGCATGGGCACGGGGTTCTCGGTGGCGTGCACGTGCGCGGGCGCCGGGGACGCCGCGAGGAGCGCGCACTGCTCGAACGTGTAGTGCAGGACGACCTGGCCCAGACCGAGGACGCCCAGCAGGAGCGGCAGCGCCAGGCGGCGGCCCAGGACGCCGCGCAGCATCACGGCCGTGAGCATCACGAGGACCACGACCGGGACGGCTCCCGGTGCCGCGCCCCCGGCGAGGCGGTGCGAGACCAGGGACAGCCCGACGACCGCGGTGGCGAGCAACCCTGCTCGAACCCCGCGCAGCAGACCGACCGCCGGCGACAGCACGCGACGACTGTAGCGGTCGGAGCGTCAGAAAAGGACCCCTTGTCCAGGAATGCGTCCGGTGACCGCGGTGGGCCGATCCCCGACGGCCGGTCGGGCTAGCCGTAGAGCCGCGGTGAGTAGCCGTCGAGGCACAGGGCGACCCGGTGGGATCCGCCGCGCGTAGACGAACGGGTCCCCGTCCCGGGCGCGCCCCCAGGCCCGGTAGGTCCGCTCGAGCGTCGCCTGGAACAGTTCCTCGGCGCGGTGGTGGTCCCCGCTGATCAGGAACGCGATGCGCTCGAGCCGCCCGCCGTGCGTCTCGACGAAGTCGACGAACTCGGCGTCCCGCCGGACCCGTCCCGCGGACAGGTATCGCTCGGCGGCATCGTCCGACCAGAGCGCTTCCTCGTCCATGAAGGCCTCAGCGCTGGTCATGTCTGTCTATGCTCCCCGTCATACCCCTCCACCACGCAGCGGGCGGCCGATCGGTTCCGTCCCGGCGGGACGATTCTCGTGCAGTCGCCGGAGTGCGACGGTGGACGACGAAGGGGCCGCCGTCCCGGGAGCAACGACGGCCCCTTCGACGCAAGACCCTGAGGCGAGCGTCAGACGTTGAAGCCCAGCGCGCGCAGCTGGTCCTTGCCGTCCTGCGTGATCTTCTCGGGGCCCCACGGCGGCATCCAGACCCAGTTCATGCGGAAGCCGTCGACGAGCCCGTCGAGGGCCTGCGCCGACTGGTCCTCGATGACGTCCGTGAGCGGGCAGGCCGCCGAGGTGAGCGTCATGTCGATGACAGCGTGGTTGTTCTGGTCGACCTGGATGCCGTAGACGAGGCCGAGGTCGACGACGTTGATCCCGAGCTCGGGGTCGATGACGTCGCGCATGGCCTCCTCGACGTCGGCCGCGGTCGGCGGGGTCGGCGCCGCAGCGGCGGCGGGGGTCTCGGTCGTCATCGGTTCTCCTGGGGTGCCTGAGGTGACTGGGCGGGCAAGGGGGTGTCGGCCGAGGACTGGTCGGCGGTGGTGGCGCTCGGGCCGACGAGGACTCCCGACGTCGCCAGGGTGTCACGCAGCGCGGCCCAGCCGAGCAGCGCGCACTTGATGCGGGCCGGGAACTGCGCGACCCCGGTGAAGGCCGTGGCGTCCCCGAGCTCGTCCTCGAGGTCCTCGTCGAGTCCCTTGCCGCGCGACTGCATGAGCTGGCGGAAGAGGTCGCCGAGGTGCTCGGACTCCGCGACGGGTGCGCCCGTCACGAGGTCGGTGAGCACCGACAGCGAGGCCTGCGAGATGCTGCAGCCCTGGCCCTCCCAGCTCACGCTCGAGATGGTCGGGACCTTCGGGTCGGCGGTGTCGAACTCGACGCGCATCGTGACCTCGTCGCCGCACGTGGGGTTGATCTGGTGCGACTCACCGTGGAGGTGCCCCTCCGACAGGTCGACGAACCCTCGCCCGTGCGGGGACTTCGCGTGGTCGAGGATGACCTGCTGGTACATCTGCTCCAACGAGCTGCTCATTGCTGGGGTCCTGCTCCTTCGGTACATCCTGCGGTGCGCTGGAAAGCGGGGACGAGACAGGCCGCGAGACGCCCACGGTCGACGTGGACGTGCGCGTGTCAGTCCACTGAGAAGAACGCCCGGACCCCCGCCAAACCTTCCCGGAACGCCGTGACGTCCTCGGACGTCGTGTACACCGAGGCCGAGGCGCGCGCCGTGGCGGCGATCCCGAACCGGCGGTGCAGCGGCTGGGCGCAGTGGTGACCGACCCGCACGGCGATGCCAGCGGCGTCGAGCACCTGGCCCACGTCGTGCGCGTGGACGCCCTCGACGACGAACGAGACGACCGCGAGGCGGTCCTCCGGCACCGCCGGGCCGATGATCCGCACGCCCGGGATGTCGGCGATCGAGAGGAGCTCGACCGCGAGGTCGTGCTCGTGGGCCGCGACGTTCTCCATGCCCAGCTCGTCGAGGTACTGCGCGGCGACGCCGAGGCCGACGATCTGCGCGACGGCCTGCGTGCCGGCCTCGAAGCGCTGCGGCGGCGGCATGTACGTCGCCTCCGTCATGGTGACGACCTCGATCATCGACCCGCCGGTCGTGACCGGGGGCAGCGCCTCCAGCAGCTCGCGGCGCCCGTAGAGCGCCCCGATGCCCGTGGGCCCCAGCATCTTGTGCCCCGAGAACGCCGCGAAGTCGACGTCGAGGGCGTGCAGGTCCACGGGCAGGTGCGGCACGGACTGGCACGCGTCGAGGAACGTGAGCGCCCCGACCTCCTTGGCCCGTGCCACGATCGGCGCGACGGGCGTGATCGCGCCCGTCACGTTGGACGCGTGCGTGAACGCGACGACGCGCGTGCGCTCGGTGATGACCGAGTCCGCCTCGTCGACGCGGATGCGCCCGTCGTCGTCGACGCCGAACCAGCGCAGCACGGCGCCCGTGCGCGCGGCGAGCTCCTGCCACGGCACGAGGTTGGCGTGGTGCTCGGCCTCGGTCAGGACGATCTCGTCGCCCGGCGCCAGGGCGAAACGGCGGGCAGCCTCTCCCCCACGACCGATCGTCGCGTTCGACAGCGCGTACGTGACGAGGTTGATCGCGGCCGTCGCCCCGGACGTCCAGACGATCTCGTCGGCGTCGGCCCCCACGAAGCGGGCGACCGCCGACCGGGCGTCCTCGAACGCCTCGGTCGCCTCCTCCGCGAGCTGGTGCGCGCCGCGGTGCACCGCGGCGTTGCGCTCCTCGTAGAAGTCGACCTCGGTGTCGAGGACGACCTGCGGCTTCTGCGACGTGGCCCCCGAGTCGAGGTAGACGAGCGGACGGCCACCCCGCACCGTGCGGGCGAGCAGCGGGAAGTCGGCTCGCACGGCGGCGAGCTCGGTGGCGCTCAGCCCTGCCCGCACGGTGTCGGTGGTGGTCATCGGATGTCTCCTCAAGGTGTCAGGTGCCCGCCGGCGGACCGGCGGGCGGCAGGACAGGTCAGGCCGTGGCCGCGCCCGTCGTCAGGAAGCGGTCGTAGCCCTCGTTCTCGAGGCGGTCGGCGAGCTCCGGGCCACCCTCCTCGGCGATGCGGCCGTCGACGAACACGTGCACGAAGTCCGGCTTGATGTAGCGCAGGATGCGCGTGTAGTGCGTGATGAGCAGCACGCCGACGTCCGTGGACTCCTTGGCGCGGTTGACGCCCTCGGAGACGATGCGCAGCGCGTCGACGTCGAGGCCCGAGTCGGTCTCGTCGAGGATCGCGATGCTGGGCTTGAGGAGCTCCATCTGCAGGATCTCGTGGCGCTTCTTCTCACCGCCGGAGAAGCCCTCGTTGACCGAGCGCTCCGCGAAGGACGAGTCCATGCGCAGGTTCTCCATGGCGCCCTTGACGTCCTTGACCCACGTGCGCAGCGCGGGGGCCTCGCCGTCGATCGCGGTCTTGGCGGTGCGCAGGAAGTTCGAGACGGACACGCCGGGGACCTCGACCGGGTACTGCATGGCGAGGAACATGCCCGCGCGGGCACGCTCGTCGACGGTCATCGCGAGGACGTCCTCACCGTCGAGCGTCACGGTGCCGCTCGTGATCGTGTACTTGGGGTGGCCGGCGATCGAGTACGCGAGGGTCGACTTGCCCGAGCCGTTGGGGCCCATGATCGCGTGGGTCTCGCCCGCGTTGATGGTCAGGTCGACGCCGCGCAGGATCGGCTTCGGCCCTTCCTTGGTCTCGACGCTGACGTGCAGGTCGCGGATCTCCAGAGTGGACATGTGGTGTTCTCCAGTATTCGAGAAAGTTCAGGGGGTCAGGACGGGGAGACGGTCTGGTCGATGTCGACGAGCACGCGCTCGCCGTCGATCGTGACCGGGTAGACGGGCACGGGGCGCATCGCGGGCAGCGCGGTGGGCATGCCGGTCCGCAGGTCGAACTGCGAGCCGTGCAGCCAGCACTCGATGAAGCAGCCCTCGACCTCGCCGTCGGACAGCGAGACCGCGCCGTGGGAGCAGATGTCCGAGATGGCGTGCCAGTTCCCGTCGCCGTCGCGGACGACCGCGACCTCGACGGGGCCGCTCTCGCCCTCGAGCTCCACACGCAGCGCCTCCTCGGGCGCCACGTCGTCGGTCATGCAAGCAAGCTGTGCAGTCATGCGGGTCGGGTCACCGGCCTTCGATGACGCTCATCGACTTGGCGAGCTCGGCCTCGATCGACTCGAGCAGGCGCTCCTCGACCGAGGGGACGCCGATCTCCTGGATGAGCTCGGCGAAGAAGCCGCGGACCACGAGGCGACGCGCGTCGGTCTCGGGGATGCCGCGCGCCTGCAGGTAGAAGAGCTGCTCGTCGTCGAAGCGACCGGTGGCCGAGGCGTGCCCGGCCCCCTCGATGAGGCCGGTCTCGATCTCGAGGTTCGGCACGGAGTCCGCGCGCGCACCGTCCGACAGGACGAGGTTGCGGTTGAGCTCGTAGGTGTCGGTGCCCTCGGCCTCGGTGCGGATCAGCACGTCGCCGACCCAGACCGTGTGCGCGCCCTCGCCCTGCAGCGCGCCCTTGTACGTGACGCGCGACTTGCAGCTCGGGACGGCGTGGTCGACGAAGAGGCGGTGCTCCTGGTGCTGGTCGGCGTCCGCGAAGTACAGGCCGACCATCTCGACCTCGCCACCGGTGCCGGTGAACTCGGCGTCGGGGGTCACGCGGACGACGTCGCCGCCGAACGTCACGACGACGTGCTTGAGCTTGGCGTCGCGGCCGATGCGTGCGCGGTGCGAGCTCGCGTGCACGGCGCCCGCGCTCCAGTCCTGCACGGACACGACCGTGAGGTGCGCGCCGTCCTCGACGACGATCTCGACGGTCTCGGTGAGCGTCGCGGAACCGACGTGGTCGATGACCACGACGGACTCGCTGTGGCGCTCGGCCTGGATCAGCAGGTGCGTCGCGGTGGGCTCGTCGGACAGGCCCTCGATGCGCACGGACGTGACGTCGCTGGCCACTGCCTCGGCCGGGATGGTGACGACGGTCGCCTCGTCGAACGCGTTCCACGCCGTCACGGCGGTACGGTCGCCCGGGACGCCCGCGCGGCCGAGCCGCTCGTCGTCGCGGCCGACGATCTCGACCGTGACCTCGGGCGCGTCGACCACGGTCGTGCGCACGCCGGCGCTGCCGAGCGTCGTCGAGAACAGCGGGGCGAGTCGCTTGACCGGGGAGAAGCGCCACTCCTCCTCGCGGCCCGTGGGCTCGGTGATGACGGCCGGGTCGAACGAGGTGATGCGCTCGGCGCGGGAGCCCTGCGGCGTGCCGCCGACCCCGTGCGAGTGAGCGCCGTCCTGGACGGCCTGGGAGTGGTCCGTGCTCAGGCCGACCGGCTCGGTCTGTGTGGTGCTCGCAGTAGTAGTCATTTAGCCGACGGACCCTTCCATCTGCAGTTCGATGAGGCGGTTGAGCTCGAGCGCGTACTCCATGGGCAGCTCACGGGCGATGGGCTCGACGAACCCGCGCACGATCATGGCCATGGCCTCGGTCTCTGCCATGCCTCGGGACATGAGGTAGAACAGCTGGTCCTCGCTCACGCGCGACACGGTCGCCTCGTGACCCATCGAGACGTCGTCCTCGCGGACGTCGACGTACGGGTAGGTGTCGGACCGGGAGATCTGGTCGACGAGCAGCGCGTCGCACAGAACGGTGGAGGCGGAGTGCTCCGCTCCCTCGAGGACCTGGACGAGGCCGCGGTAGGACGTGCGCCCACCGCCGCGCGCCACGGACTTCGAGACGATCGAGGAGGACGTGTTGGGGGCGGCGTGCACCATCTTGGCGCCCGCGTCCTGGTGCTGGCCCTCGCCCGCGAACGCGATCGACAGCGTCTCGCCCTTGGCGTGCTCGCCGAGCAGGTAGATCGCGGGGTACTTCATGGTGACCTTGGAGCCGATGTTGCCGTCGACCCACTCCATCGTCGCGCCCTCGGCGGCCGTCGCACGCTTGGTGACGAGGTTGTACACGTTGTTCGACCAGTTCTGGATGGTCGTGTAGCGCACGCGGGCGTTCTTCTTGACGATGATCTCGACGACCGCGGAGTGCAGCGAGTCGCTCGAGTAGATCGGGGCGGTGCAGCCCTCGACGTAGTGCACGTACGAGCCCTCGTCCGCGATGATCAGCGTGCGCTCGAACTGGCCCATGTTCTCCGTGTTGATGCGGAAGTAGGCCTGGAGCGGGATCTCGACGTGGACGCCCGGGGGGACGTAGACGAACGAGCCGCCGGACCACACGGCCGAGTTGAGCGCGGCGAACTTGTTGTCGCCCGAGGGGATGACGGTGCCGAAGTACTCCTGGAAGAGCTCGGGGTGCTCGCGCAGCGCGGTGTCGGTGTCGAGGAAGATGACGCCCTGCTTCTCGAGCTCCTCGTTGATCTGGTGGTAGACCACCTCGGACTCGTACTGGGCCGCGACGCCGGCGACGAGGCGCTGCTTCTCCGCCTCGGGGATGCCGAGCTTGTCGTAGGTCTCCTTGATGTCCTCGGGCAGGTCGTCCCACGAGGTCGCCTGCTTCTCGGTGGACCGCACGAAGTACTTGATGTTGTCGAAGTCGATGCCCGACAGGTCGCTGCCCCAGTTGGGCATGGGCTTCTTGTCGAACAGGCGCAGGGCCTTGAGGCGGTAGTTCAGCATCCACTCGGGCTCGCTCTTGAGCGCGGAGATGTTGCGCACGACCGCCTCGGAGAGGCCACGCTGCGCCGTCGCGCCGGCGTCGTCCTTGTCGTGCCAGCCGTAGCCGTAGGAGCCGATCGAGGCGATGATCTCCTCGTCGGACTGGCCGGTGCTCTGGGACACGCCGGCGGTGTCCTGGGTGGGAGCGCTCATGTCATTCCTTCCACGTTCCGTCGACGACGGAGGGGGGCGGTGGGGCGGTGGTCGATGAACCTGTCGGTTCGGGGTGTCGTGCTGGGGGGTGCGCCGGGGCGCGCGGTCCGCGCGCGGTGGCACGGCGTCCGGTGGTCTGGTGCCCGACGGCGTCGCTCGCCTCGGGTACGCGGGTCGCCGCAGGGAGCACGGGGACGTTGGTCGTGCAGGCGTGCCCGCCGCCCGCGAGGGTCGCGAGCCGCTGGACGTGCGAGCCGAGGAGCTGGGAGAAGACCTGGGCCTCGGCGTCGCAGAGCTGGGGGAACTCCTCGGCGACGTGCTGGACCGGGCAGTGTCCCTGGCAGAGCTGCACGGTCGCGGTGCCCGCGACGGGTCGCACGCTCGCCGCGAACCCGTCCTCCGCGAGGACGGCCGCGAGCTGCTCGGCCCGGCCCGCGACGTCGTCGGCCGTGATGCGGCTCGCGTAGCGGTCGGTGAGCTCCTCGAGGCGACGGTGGGCGAACTCCTCGACCGCGTCCTCCCCGGCGACGTCGCGCAGGTAGCGCAGCGCCTGGGTCGCGAGGTCGGGGTAGGCGCCCGAGAGCTCGGACTGGCCGCGGTTCGTCGCGACGTAGTGGCGGGCAGGGCGCCCGCGCATCCCGGTGCCCGCGCCCGACTCGTGGACGGCGATGAGCCCGTCGGTCTCGAGCTGGGCGAGGTGACGGCGGACGCCTGCGGGCGTGAGGCCGAGGTCGGTCGCGAGCGAGGCAGCGCTCACGGGACCGTCGGAGACGATGAGCGCGAGGACGCGCTCGCGCGTGGTGCCGTCGCCGTCGACGGGGACGTGCGTGTCGTTCGGGCCCTGGAGGGCGACGGGTCCGGCGGGCGGCACGGCGCGGGCGGTACGTGCGTCGTCGCTCATGCCTCACCTCCACGTCGTCGGCCTGCTGGGTTCCTTCCGCCTGGTCCGCGGGCGCGCACGGTCCCGGGAGGCGTCATCGATATAGGTAACAGTCTCATGCGCTAATTGTTCCGACGCAAGCAAGGCGTACCTCACAGCCGCCCCCAGCCCGCTCCCCTACAATCGCCACCGTGCCCGACTCCCCCGCCGTCGTCCTCCAGGACGTGGTCAAGCGTTATGACGGCCGGGCGGTCGTCGACCACCTGAGCCTGACCGCCTCCCGAGGCGCCGTGACCGCCGTCCTCGGCCCCAACGGGGCCGGCAAGACCACCACGATCGAGTGCTGCGAAGGCCTGCGCGCCCCCGACGAGGGCAGCGTGCAGGTCCTCGGGCTCGACCCGCTGCTGAACGCGCGCGACCTGCGCCCGCGCGTCGGCGTCATGCTCCAGGACGGTGGCCTGCCCACGGGCGTGCGCGCGCTCGAGATGCTGCACCACGTCGCGTCGATGTACGCGAACCCTCGCGACGTGGCGGAGATCACGGAACGCCTGGGGCTCGCGAGCTTCGCCCGGACGACGGTCCGGCGGCTGTCGGGCGGCCAGCGTCAGCGCCTCGCGCTCGCCGCGGCGATCGTGGGCCGCCCCGAGGTCGTGTTCCTCGACGAGCCGAGCGCGGGCATGGACCCCCAGAGCCGGCACGCGGTGTGGGAGCTCGTGCGCGAGCTGCGCGCGGACGGCGTCGGGATCGTCCTGACGACCCACCTCATGGACGAGGCCGAGGACCTCGCGGACCACGTGTACATCGTGGACCACGGACAGGTCATCGCCTCGGGCGCGACCTCCGAGCTCCTGCACGCGGGCCCGTCCGCGGACGGGAACCGCACGCTGCGCCTCGAGGCACGCGAGGGCCTGGACACCGGTGCGCTCCGCAAGCGGGTCGAGTCCGGCCCGACGACGTCGCCCGCCTCCGCGTGGACCGTCACCGAGACGCAGCCCGGCTCGTACAGCGTGACCGGGCCGGTCGACCCGTCGACCGTCGCCCTCGTGACCGCGTGGCTCGCGGACGAGGGCGCGCTCGCCTCGCGCCTCACGATCGGCCGCCGCACCCTCGAGGACGTGTTCCTCGACCTGACAGGACGAGAGCTCCGATGACCGACCAGACCACGGCCGGACCGGTCGCCTCGGACCCCGCCGCGCCGGCCCCGACCGACGGGGCCGCCCCCGCATGGCGCCGGGTCGCGTCGCAGACGGCGTTCGAGACGCGCATGATCCTGCGCAACGGCGAGCAGCTGCTCGTGACGATCATCCTGCCCGTGATGCTGCTCGTCGGGCTCGCGCGCACGTCCTTCATCGACCTCGACACGCAGGGGTACTCGCGCATCGACTTCGTGACACCGGGCGTCCTGGCCCTCGCCGTCATGTCGACGGCGTTCACGTCGCAGGCCATCGCGACGGCGTTCGACCGCCGCAACGGCGTCCTACGGCTGCTGTCCACGACGCCGCTGGGCCGCGGAGGCCTGCTCGCGGGGAAGATCCTCGGGGTGCTCGCGGTCGAGGTGGTCCAGGTGGTCGTGCTCGGCGGGGTCGCGCTCGCGCTCGGCTGGTCCCCGGACCCGGCGGGCATCCTGCCCGCGCTGCTCGCGGTGCTGCTCGGCACCGCGGCGTTCACGAGCCTCGCGCTCCTGCTCGCGGGGACGCTGCGCGCCGAGGGCGTGCTCGCGGTCGCGAACCTGCTGCTCGTCCTGCTGACCGTCGCGGGCGGCGTGCTCGTCCCTGCGTCCCAGCTCCCCGGGGCGCTCGAGCAGGTCGCGCTGCTGCTCCCGTCGGGCGCGCTCGGCGAGGCGATGCGGGGCGCGCTGCTCCTCGGCGAGGTGCCCGCGTTCTCGGTGGTCGTGCTGCTCGGCTGGACCGCGGCCCTCGGGTGGGGAGCGGGCAAGCTGTTCCGCTGGCACTGACGGTCCGCCTGCCCTGAGCCGCTCAGCGACCGACGGGCGTCTCGCGGGCCGGGTCGGACCCGGCCGGGCCGGCCCAGGACTCCTCAGGCGCCGGGCCAGACCCCTGCGGCCTCCACCGCCGTGGCCGGCAGGCGCAGCCACTCCAGCACGCCGGTCCACGCCTTCTCGTCGATCGTCGTTCCCGTGCACTCGAAGGACAGGACGGTGCTGGCCCGCATCGTCACCCCGGAGTAGCTCGTGAACGTCCTCGCCCGGGCGAGGACCCTGCTCCGGACGGGCGATCCTGCGCGCTCGACGGTCCAGTCCTGCGTCGCGACGTTCGTCCCCTTCCGTGGCTCTGTCCGCTCCTCCCCGAACACGAGGGACTCCGACTCCGCGGACACGTTCTTCGCGCCTTGCTCGGCGGCGAGGACGTCCCGGAGCGCCGCGAACGACGCGTCCCGCGCGGCGCCGGGGACGTCGTCGGTCGGTCCGTCCGTCGGGGCCGCGAGCGTACGGCTGGACAGGGCGCACCTCCCGTTGGAGCTCAGGACGGTCCAACCGTCCCGGGCCTGGAACCGGTGGGACGCCGAGAAGCCCTGGGGCTGGAGCACCATGAGCGGGGTGTAGGTCTCGACCAGCACCCGGCGCAGCTCCTCGGGGTCCGGCACGTACTCGTCGGGGCTGTCCGCGGGTCCTGTCACCGGGGACGGTTCCTGGGCGCCGTCCCCCGTTCCGTCCGCGGCGGGCGACGTCGGGCTCGGCGTCGGGTCCGGCGGTGCGCTCGTCCGGCTGCGGTCCGCCTCGTGTGCTGCAGTCGGGCCGGGCTGCGGCTCTCCGCCCGAGGTGCAGCCTGCGAGGACGACCAGGGTCAGGGTCGTCGCCAGCAGGCGGCCGGGCCGGGCGACGACGGACGGACGGCGAGCAACCATGCGAACCCCCTGGACGGTCGAGAAAAAGTCTCGTCAGAGTATCGGTCTTGTCAAGAACTCGCCGGGTAGACGCTCGCCTCCGGGAACGTCGTCGCCCGGTCCCCCGCAGCGCCGCTGCCGATCCGGGCCAACATCACACCCGGAGGCCGGGTCCGGATAGCGGGGGCCGCTCCCCGCGCGGCTACCTTTGGACGGTGAGCAGCGCAGAACTCGCCCCCGTACCCACCTCCCCCGCCTGGTACGCGAAGGTCGACCGGTTCCGCCGCTGGACCCGTCCGGTCCTCGTCGCGAACCTCGTCGGCCAGATCGGCATCATCGTGACCGGGGGCGCGGTGCGCCTGACGGGCTCGGGGCTCGGCTGCTCGACGTGGCCGCTGTGCGAGCCCGGGAGCTTCACGCCCGAGTTCCACTCCGCGATGTCGATCCACCCGATCATCGAGTTCGGCAACCGCACGCTCACGGGCGTGCTCGGGATCATCGCGGTCGCGCTCCTGCTGCTCGTGTGGACGGACGCCTCGCGCTCGTCCTCGTACCGACGCCTCGGCTGGGCACCGCTCGGTGGTGTCGCGGCACAGGCCGTGATCGGCGGCATCACGGTGCTGCTGCACCTGCACCCCGCGGTCGTCGGGTTCCACTTCCTCGTCTCGGCCGCGCTCGTGTGGGTCTCGGCGTACCTCCTCTACCGCCACGGCGAGGGCGACAAGACCCCGGTGACCGTCGTCGACCCGGGCACCCGTGTCGTGGGCCGCGTGCTCGCGGCCGTCTCGGTACCGCTCCTCGTCCTGGGCGTCCTGGCCACGGGCTCGGGCCCGCACGGGGGCGACGACGAGGTCGCGTACCGCTTCGCGCTCGACCCGGCGCTCGTCAGCAAGCTCCACGCGGCCTCGGTGTGGCTGTTCCTGATCGTGCTCGTCGTGCTCGCGGTGCGGGTCCTCCGGCAGACGGACGCGCCCGCCCGAGCCCGCAAGGCCGTCGTCGTGCTGATCGCGGTGACGCTCCTGCAGGGCCTGATCGGCTACGTCCAGTACTTCACGGGACTGCCGGAGATCCTGGTCGCGGCGCACATGCTGGGGGCGGGTCTGCTCGTCACGTCGCTCACCTGGACGCTGCTCTCGTTCCGCGTCCGCGACTGAACGCTCCGAGCGCCGCCCGCGGCGTTCGAGAAGGGCCGCCGTCCCCTCGGGG
>NZ_JACSQQ010000018.1:20839-22883 GCF_014836555.1 Oerskovia rustica | reverse complement strand
GGGGGGGGGGCCCTTCTGTGTCTCTGGGAGCCCCGGGCGAGTCCCGGGCGGCGACAGCGACGTGACAGCGCCCTGACACCGGCGTGACAGGCACCTCCCGGAGGCTGGGTCCATCAGCCACCAGGAGGAATCCATGACCCACGAATGGGCGGTCGAGGCACACGGCCTCGTCAGGACGTTCGGCGACAACCGGGCGGTCGACGGCGTCGACCTGAGCATCCGCACCGGCTCGGTGTACGGCGTGCTCGGCCCGAACGGCGCCGGCAAGACCACCACCATCAGCATGCTCGCGACGCTCCTGCGCCCCGACGCGGGCGAGGCCCGGGTCTTCGGGCACGACGTCGTCCGCGAGGCCCAGGTCGTGCGCCAGCTCATCGGCGTCACGGGCCAGTACGCCTCGGTCGACGAGACGCTGAGCGCGACCGAGAACCTCGTGATCTTCTCGCGCCTGCTCGGCCTGGGTCGGGCCGAGGCTCGACGCAAGGCCGCCGAGCTCCTCGAGACGTTCGGCCTGACCGAGGCGGCCACGCGCCCGCTCAAGAACTTCTCGGGCGGCATGCGCCGTCGTCTGGACCTCGCGGCGAGCCTCATCGCCCAGCCGCCGCTGATCTTCCTCGACGAGCCCACGACAGGCCTCGACCCGCGCACCCGCGCGCAGATGTGGGACACGATCCGCGAGCTCGTCGCGACGGGCTCGACGGTCGTGCTCACGACGCAGTACCTCGACGAGGCCGACCAGCTCGCCGACCGGATCGCGGTCATCGACCGCGGGCGCGTCGTCGCGGAGGGCACGGCCGACGAGCTCAAGGACGCCGTGGGCAACCAGTCGCTGCAGCTCGGGCTGGTCGCGGCCGCAGACCTGGGGTCGGCGCTCGACATCGTGACGACGTTCGGCGTGCCAGCGACCACGTCCCCCGAGGCCCGGCGCATCACGGTCCCGGTGACGGGTCCCGACGAGGTCACGGACCTCCTGGTCCGGCTGCGCGAGGCCCGCATCGCGGTCGACTCGATCAGCATGGACAAGCCGAGCCTGGACGAGGTGTTCCTGACCCTCACAGGCCACGGCGTCGCGGCCGACGGCGAGGACGACACCGCAGGCACGGCCGCCGCTGGCGACGTCGCCTGCCCCACCACCAGCACGCGAGAGGAAGCCTTGCGATGACCACGACCCTCACCGCCCCCCGTCAGCAGATCCAGGCCGGCTCCGACCGCAGCCTGTCCAACCGCACGAGCGTCGGTCAGACGGTCCGCAACACGTTCACCATGGCGTACCGCGGGCTCCTGAAGATCCGCCGGACGCCCGAGCAGCTCGTCGACGTGACGGTCCAGCCGATCCTGTTCACGCTCATGTTCACGTACATCTTCGGCGGCGCGATCGCGGGCGACGTCGTGAGCTACCTGCCCACGATCATCCCGGGCATCCTCGTGCAGACCGTCATCACGACGTCGGTCGTCACGGGCGTCCAGCTCCGCGAGGACATGGACAAGGGCGTGTTCGACCGGTTCCGCTCGCTGCCGATCGCACGCATCGCGCCGTTGTCCGGAGCGCTGCTCGCTGACACCGTCCGGTACGGCATCGCGACGACCCTCACGTTCGCGATGGGCTACGCCATGGGCTACCGCCCCGAGGGCGGCCTGGGGTCGGTCGTCCTGGCGGGCCTGCTCGTGATCGTGTGCTCGTGGGCCGTGAGCTGGATCTTCGCGTTCTTCGGCGTGATCGCCCGGACGGCGTCGAGCGTCCAGGGGATCTCGATGATCATCCTGTTCCCGCTCACGTTCCTGTCGAACGCGTTCGTCCAGCCCGACACCATGCCTGGTTGGCTCCAGGGCTTCGTGAACGTCAACCCGGTCTCGCACCTGGTCACCGCGGTGCGCGAGCTGACGAACAACGGGGTTCTGGGTGCGGACGCCGTGATCTCGCTCGTCGGCGCGGCGGTCATCGTCGCGGTCTTCGCGCCCCTCACGGTGCGGGCGTACATGCGCAAGGCCTGAGCGTTCGCGTTCGACCACGGACGGGCGGTGCCCCGGCGGATCCCGCCGGGGC
>NZ_JACSQQ010000018.1:0-20829 GCF_014836555.1 Oerskovia rustica | reverse complement strand
CCCCCCCCCCCCCCCCCGTCCGTCATGTCGCGGGCCGGGTCCAGGGGCCGGTGCGCAGGATCTCCATGACCCGGCCGGGCAGGTCGTCGTGCCCCAGCTGCCCGACGGCGTCGCGCACCTCGTCCACGTGCGCGTCGCCGTGCAGGGTCCGCGCCCGGGCGACGTGCGCGGGCGTGCGGAGCGAGGGCACGTCCTGGCGCGCTCCCATGCGGCGCGCCAGCTCGAGGAGGGTGAGCCCGTCGTCGACCCGGTCGAGGCCCGGGGAGGCCCACAGGTACGCCCCGAGCGCGAGCGCGGCCGTGCCGAGGACGGGATAGTCGACCATGCCGGGCGCGGCGCGGTGACCGGCGACCATCCGCACCCGCAGCTCGCGGGCCAGGCGCTCGGCCTGGACCGAGGGCAACGCGTCCGGCCCCCACGGCCCGGACGTCCCGGGCGCGGGCAGCAGCATGGTCGACAGCCACCCGGCCGCGAACATCGTGTACCAGGGCGAGCGACGCGCGGACCCGCTCCCGACCGCTGCGTTGGCGGCCTCGAGCTCGGCCAGGGCGCGCGCGTGGTCGCCCCGCGCGACGGCGATCTCGGCGAGGCCGGCGTGCCCGATCGAGCGCAGCTCGTGCGCGGACCCCCCGATCCCGGAGGGCACGGGGTCGTCGTCGGTCTCGACGAGCGAGGTGAACAGCGGTTCGGCCTCCGCGACGCGCCCGACGAGCGCGAGGTTGGTCGCCTCGAGCCAGTCGAGCTGACGCAGGTCCTCGTCCGCGTGCAGCCGGCCGAGACCTTCGCGGGCCGTGACCACCCACTCGAGCGCCCGCGCGGCGTCGCCCTGCTCGCTCGCGAGCTGGGCGAGGAAGAGGGCCGAGGTCGCGGCTCCCCACGTGTCCTGGGTGCGCGTCGCGAACCCGTGGGCGACCGTGACCTGCGCGATCGCCTCGTCGAGGCGGCCGGCGTTCTCGGAGAGCTGCGCGCTGAGCAGGTGGGCCACGAGGGCGACGAACGGGTCGGCGGACGCGTGCAGCTCGGCCAGTCGCGGCCCCATGCCGAGCGGGTCGCCCGCGTCCGCCAGGAGGTCGGTGAGCGAGGCGGCGCGCGAGCCGATGTCGGCGTCGCGGTGCAGGCGCCGCAGCCTCGCCGCGGCCCGGACCCCGGTGGCGGGGTCCCCGTTGGGCGTCGAGGCCGTGAGCAGGAACAGCACGATGCCCGCCTCGCGCGTGAGCTGCTCGACGGGGACGTCCGGTGCGCCCCGCACGAGCCTGCCCTGCCAGCCCGCGACGACCCGCAGCACGTCGCGGCCGAGCCCGACCACCTCGGTGTGCGCCCCGCGCAGGGACCAGTGCAGGCCGAGCGCGTGGAAGACGGGCAGGACCACGTCGGCGCGGTCGGCCGCGAGCGCCGTGCGCAGCACGTGCAGGAGGTTCTCCTGCTCGACCCGCAGGGCGAGCATCGCGGGGACCTGCGTCGGCCCGTCGAGGCGTGCGACCTCGCGGCGTGCGAGGTCGACCGCCCACCGGTAGGTCGCCTCCTGGGCGGTCTCGCGCTCGCCGGCCTCGTCGAGCGCGAGCGCGCCGAACTCGCGCACGGTCTCGAGCATGCGGTAGCGCGCGGTGCGGCACAGGGGTTCGTCGGTCACGGTCAGCAGGGACTGGTTGACGAGCGCCTCGACGTCGTCGAGCCCGACGGCGGAGGCAGCCTGGGCGGTCTGCACGCCGAAGCCGTCGGGCAGCAGGGACAGGCGGCGCAGGAGCTCCTGCTGGGGTGCGGTGAGGAGGTTCCAGCTCCAGTCGATGACGGCGTGCAGGGTCCGGTGCCGGGCGGGGGCGCTCCGGTCTCCTGTGGTGAGGAGCGCGAAGCGGGCGTCGAGCCGGCGCTCGATCTCCTGGACGGAGAGCGTGCGCACGCGCGCCGCGGCCAGCTCGATCGCGAGCGGCAGACCGTCGAGGTGGGTGCAGAGCCGGTCGACGACGTCGTCGGGCAGGTCGGCGCCGGGGCGGGCCGCGAGCGCCCGGGCGCGGAAGAGCTCGACGGCGGGGCCTGCTCCCCCACCCACGGCGCCGGTCGTCGCGAGCGGTTCGAGGGGGTGCACCTGCTCGCCGCCGACCTGGAGGGGCGACCGGCTGGTCGTGAGGATCGTGAGCCCGGGGGCCACGGCGAGGAGCTCGGCGGCCCACGCCGCGGCCTCGTCCACGACGTGCTCGCAGTTGTCGAGCACGAGCAGGGTCTCGGTCTCCCCGAGTCGGTCGGCGACGAGCTCGTGGACCTCGGCGCGCGCGACCTGGTCCCCGAGGCGCAGACCGCGGGTGTCCCGGATCTCCAGGGCCGACGTGAGGGCCAGGCCGATGTCCTCGCCCGTGCGCACGCTCGCGAGCTCGACGACGGCGACGAGCGGGGTCGTCGCGCTAGCACGGCGCGCGACCTCCTGGACGACCCGGGTCTTGCCCATACCGCCCGGCCCGAGCACCGTGACGAGCCGGGAGCGCGCGAGCAGGTCGAGGATCGTGACGACGTCGGCCTCGCGCCCGACCAGGGCGTTGGGCGCCGCACGCAGGCCGAGCGCCGTCCCCCGGCGGGGTGTGCTGCGCGACGGCATGGGGGCCGCGACGCCGTCTGTGCTGTCGCCGCCGTTGCCGTTGCCGTTGCCGGCGAGGCCGGTGACGGCAGGGGCGTCGGCGGTCGTGGCGGTGCCCTGCAGGATGCGCGTGTTGAGCGCGACCAGGTCGGCGCGCGGGTCGGCGCCCAGCTCGTCGGCGAGCCGGGTGCGCAGGGCCCCGAAGGTGCGCAGCGCGTCGGCGGAGCGGCCGCTGCCCACGTAGGCGCGCAGGAGGGCGAGGTGCGCGTCCTCGTCGAGCGGCGCGCGCTCGACCGCCCGCTCGGCCCACCCGACGGCCTCCTGGTGGTCACCTGCCGCGAGGAGCGCCGCGACGAGGACCTGCTCGACCGTGGTGCGTCGACGTTCGGCCTGTGCGGTGAGCTCGTCCCGGACCGCGGAGCCCTCCGGCAGGTCCTCCCCCGGTGCTCCGAGCCAGCAGGCGAGGGCGGACCGTGCGGCGTCCACGGCTCCGGTCGCGTCGCCGACCACGAGCGCCTCGGTCGCTGCCCGTCCGAGCTCCTGCACCTCGTCGAGGTCGCTGCGGACGGCGAGCGAGTAGCCGCCCGGCCCCGAGACGAGGATCCCCTCGGCGAGCACCGCGCGGGTGCGCGACACGAGGCTCTGGAGGGCGGCCCGCGGGTCGGCCGGCCGATCGTCGGGCCACAGGTCGTCCACCAGGGCGGTGGCGCTCACCGACCTGCCGTGCGCGAGCACCAGGGCAGCCACGAGGGTGCGGGCGCGCGCGCTGGGCGGCGTGACCGGTGAGCCGTCCCGGCCGTCGACGAGCACCGGGCCGAGAACGCGGGCGCGGTGGCGTGGGACCGACGAGGACACCCGCCACACTCTAGTGCGCGCGGGCCGCGCGGCCGGGAGGTGAGGCGAGGGCCCGACGGCGAGCGACCTCACACGACTGGTCCGGACCGCTCAGGAGCCGGCGACCGGCGTCCCCGCGGCGAGCGCCGCCCGGTCCTGGTCGTCGACCGGGCGCAGCACCCGGCAGGGCGAACCGACCGCGAGCACGCGCGGCGGGACGTCGCGCGTCACGACGCTGCCCGCGCCGATGACCGAGCCCGCGCCGATGGTGACCCCGGGCAGGACGACGACGTTCGACCCGATCCAGACGTCGTCCTCGATGCGCACGGGCAGCGAGAACTGGGTCCCGCCGCGACGGGTCTCGGGCGAGAGGGGGTGACCGGCCGTGGCGATCGTGACGTGCGGCGCGAACAGGACGCGGTCGCCGACGTGGATGTCGGCGTCGTCGACGAGCACCAGGTCGAAGTTGGCGTAGACGTGGTCCCCGAGGTGCACGTGCGACCCGTAGGACACGCTCAGCGGCGGCTCGATCCACACGCCTTCGCCGATCGACCCGAACAGCTCGCCCAGGATGGCGGCTCGCTCGGCGACCTGGCCCGGTCGGGAGTGGTTGAAGTCGTACGCGAGCTCCTTGCCCGCGACCCGCTCGGCCTCGAGCTGCTCGAGGCCGTCCCCGAAGTCCACGTAGGGCTCGCCCGTGTTCATGCGTGCTCGGACGGAGCGGTACTGCTCGGTGGTCATCGTCGTCTCCTGGTCGGTCGGTGGTCGTCGCACGCTACCGGTCGGTAGCGCGCGTCCCGCATAGGATCGTCGGGTGGCGAGGGACGGGGTGTACGCGAAGGGGCGGCTCAAGCGCGAGGAGATCCTCGACGTCGCGCTCGAGGTCTTCGCCGACGAGGGGTACCGCGGCACGAGCCTGCGGACGATCGCGGCGCGCTGCGGTCTGACGGTCGCGGGGGTCATGCACTACTTCGACTCGCGCGAGGACCTGCTGACCCAGGTGATCTTCCGCCGCGACCAGACGGGGCGCCCGATCCATCACGACGCCCCTCGCACGCTCGCCGAGAACCTCCGGGGCAACGCCGAACGCCCCGGGCTGGTCGAGCTCTTCGTCTCCCTCACGGCGGCGGCCCGTGACCGGGAGCACCCGGCCCACGAGGTCCTGGCCCAGCGGTACGCGGGCCTGCGGGTCACGCTGCGCGAGGACGTCGTCGCGCGGCAGGAGGCCGGCGAGCTGCCCGCGCACCTCGACCCGGACGCGCTCGCGCGCCTGATCCTCGCGACCGCCGACGGCGCGCAGCTCCAGTGGATGGTCGACGACGAGGCCACCCTCGCCGGACCTCTCGACACGCTGCTGTACGACGTGCTGGGCCTGGCACGCCCCTAGGCCCGTCCTGGGCCACGGGCTGTCACGGCACACGCTCAACGTCTCGCTCCTTCGCGTCGAACCATTTACCTATCAGTGTATGGTTTTCTCGAACCGCCCGCGGACGGCCCCGGACCTCCGCGCTCCGCGCCACCGTCGTCGTCTCGAAGGGACACCCCATGTCCGACCGCCTCCCCTACCAGGACCCCACCCTCCCGGTGCCCGCACGCGTGGCCGACCTCGTCGGCCGCATGACGCTCGCGGAGAAGGTCGGCCAGATGATGCAGCTCAACGCGGCCGACGGCGTCGAACGGCTCGTCAACGAGGTGCACGTCGGCTCGATCCTGCACACGTCCCCCGAGAACGCGCTGCTCGCGCACGAGCTCACCGAGCGCAGCCGCCTGCAGATCCCGCTCCTCGTCGCCGAGGACTGCATCCACGGGCACTCGTTCTGGCACGGCGCGACGATCTACCCGACCCAGCTCGGCATGGCCGCGACCTGGAACCCCGGGCTCCTCGAGCGCGTGGCCCGGGCGACCGCGGTCGAGGTCGCCGCGACGGGCATCCACTGGACCTTCTCCCCCGTGCTGTGCATCACGCGCGACCTGCGCTGGGGCCGCGTGAGCGAGACGTTCGGCGAGGACCCGTTCCTCATCGGCGAGCTCGCGTCCGCCATGGTCCGGGGCTACCAGGGCGACGGGCTCGACGACCCCACGGCGATCCTCGCGACCGCCAAGCACTTCGCCGGCTACTCCGAGACCCAGGGCGGGCGGGACGCGAGCGAAGCCGACATCTCGCGCCGCAAGCTGCGCTCCTGGTTCCTCCCGCCGTTCGAGCGTGTCGCCCGCGAGGGCTGCCGGACCTTCATGCTGGGCTACCAGTCGATGGACGGCGTGCCGATCACGGTCAACGAGTGGCTCCTCAGCGACGTGCTGCGCGGCGAGTGGGGCTACACCGGCACCCTCGTCACGGACTGGGACAACGTGGGCCGCATGGTCTGGGAGCAGCACATCCAGCCCGACCACACCCACGCGGCCGCGGCCGCCGTGCGCGCCGGGAACGACATGGTCATGACCACGCCCCAGTTCTTCGAGGGCGCCCAGGAGGCCGTGCGCCACGGCCTGCTCGACGAGGCGCGCCTGGACGCGGCGGTCGCCCGCATCCTCACGCTCAAGCTCGAGCTCGGCCTGTTCGAGAACCCTCGTCGCCCCGACCCCGAGCGTCAGGCCCAGGTCGTCGGCTCGTCCGAGCACGCCGACCTGAACCTCGAGGTCGCGCGGCGCTCGCTCGTGCTGCTCACGAACGACGGCACCCTCCCCCTCGACGGCACGCTCGTCGCGGGACCGGACGGTCGGGCGGTCTCCCCGAGCGCCGCGACCCCGACCCGGCGGATCGCGGTCGTCGGCCCCAACGCCGACGACCCGCACACCCAGCAGGGCGACTGGGCCGGGGCGTCCGGCCAGGTCGACTGGCTGCCCGACGGCCACCCGCGCGAGATGACCCAGACCGTCCTCGACGGCTTCCGGGACCACGCCCCCGCCGGCTGGGAGGTCACGCACGCGCGCGGCGCCGACATCCTCACGCTCGTCCCGGACCCCGAGGGCGCCTTCTTCCCCGACGGGCAGCCGCGCCCCCAGGTCGTGCTGCCCGCCGAGCCCGACGCGGCCATGATCGCCGAGGCGGTCGCGGCCGCGCGTGACGCCGACTACGTCGTGGCCGTCGTCGGGGACCGGATCGAGCTCGTGGGCGAGGGCCGGTCCACCGCGACGCTCGACCTCGTGGGCGCCCAGGTCGCGCTCCTCGACGCCCTCGCGGAGACCGGCACGCCGCTGGTCGTCGTGGTCGTCGCCTCCAAGCCGCTCGTCCTGCCGCCCTCGGCACGCGACGCGGCCGCGATCGTCTGGGCCGCCAACCCCGGCATGCGCGGGGGGCGCGCGGTCGCGGAGCTCGTGCTCGGCCTGGTCGAGCCCTCCGGCCGCCTGCCCCTGTCCTTCGCCGAGCACGTCGGACAGCTCCCCGTCTACTACAACCAGCTCCCCGGCCAGCACGGGACCCGCTACGCCGACCTCACGCAGCGCGCACCCTTCGCGTTCGGCGAAGGGCTGAGCTACACGAACGTGGAGTACTCGGCGCTGACGGTCCGCGACGACGTGCTGGGTCTCGACGACACCGTGCACGCGCAGGTCACGCTCACCAACACGGGCGCGCGACCGGCCCGGGAGACCGTCCAGGTGTACGTCCGGGACACGATCACGTCGGTCACGTGGGCCGAGAAGGAGCTCAAGGCGTACCGGCAGGTCGACCTCGCCCCGGGCGAGTCGGTCGTGGTCGACCTCGACGTCGCCGTCGCGGACTGCACGCTCGTCGACGCCCAGGGACGCCGTGTCGTCGAGCCCGGCGCGTTCGAGCTGCGCGTCGGCCCGTCCTCGCGTGACGAGGCGCTGCTCGTGGCCGGCTTCACGGTCACGGGCTGAGGCGAGCGCTCCGGGCGACCACGACCGGGACGTGACGAAGGGCCCTTCGTGGCAGTGCTGCGCGCCTCAGGCGCGCGGGTCTCCCCCGCGCCGCTCGGGCCACGGGCTGTCGGCCGGGCGCAGGGCCGACCAGCCGGTCGCGCGCGCCGCGGCGGCCGCCAGGATCCCGACGACGGCCGAGGGGTTGTGCAGGTGCCCCGCGAGGACCGCGGACACGGCCTCGTCGAGGGGCACCCAGCGCAGCTCCATGCCCAGCTCCTCGGCCTCACGCTCGTGACGCTCGGCCTCGGGGACCTGCGACAGGTCACGGGCGAGGAAGACCCGCAGGGCCTCGTTGCTGCCGCCCGGCGTCGTGTAGTAGTCCGCGAGGACGTCCCAGCGCGCAGCGCGCAGGTCCGCCTCCTCGAGCAGCTCGCGGGCGGCCGCGGCCTGCGCGTCCTCCCCGTCGACGTCGAGCAGACCGGCCGGTGGCTCCCACAGCTCGCGGCGCACCGGGTGCCGGTACTGGTGCAGCAGCAGGACCCGTTCGTCCTCGTCGAGCACGACGATCGCGACCGCGCCGGGGTGGTCGACGAACTCGCGCGTCACGACGCCGCCCTCGCCCAGGTCCACGGACTCCGAGCGCAGGTCGAAGATGCGGCCCGCGTGCAGGACCCGCGCCGCGTCGCCGTCCCGGGAGACCGGGACGTCAACGAGCGGGCGGACGCTCACGTCAGGCCGTCCGGGCCTCGAGCGCCGCCGCGACCAGGCCCGCGAACAGCGGGTGGGCGCGCGTCGGACGGCTCTTGAACTCGGGGTGCGCCTGCGTGCTCACGTAGTACGGGTGCACGTCCGCCGGGAGCTCGACGAACTCCACGAGCGACGAGTCGGGCGACGTGCCCGAGATGACCAGGCCGGCCTCCTCGAGGCGAGCACGGTAGGCGTTGTTCACCTCGTAGCGGTGGCGGTGACGCTCCGTGACCGACTCGGAGCCGTAGGTCTTGGCGACCACGGAACCGGGACGCAGCGCGGCCTCGTACGAGCCCAGGCGCATCGTGCCACCCAGGTCGCCCGCACCGTCGACGATCGCGAGCTGCTCCTCCATGGTGGCGACCACGGGGTTCTTGCTCGCCGGGTCGAACTCGCTCGACGACGCGTCCTCGATGCCCAGCACGTTGCGCGCGTACTCGATGACCATCGACTGCAGGCCCAGGCAGATGCCGAGCGTCGGCACCTTGTTCTCGCGGGCCCAGCGCAGGGCGCCGAGCTTGCCCTCGATGCCGCGCACGCCGAAGCCGCCCGGGACCAGGATCGCGTCGGCCCCGCCGAGCGCGTCCTCGGCGCCCTCGGGCGTCTGGCAGTCGTCCGAGGGGACCCAGCGGATCGTGACCTTGGCGTCGTTGGCGAAACCGCCGGCGCGCAGCGCCTCGGTGACGGACAGGTACGCGTCCGGCAGGTCGATGTACTTGCCGACGAGCGCGACCTCGACCTGGTGCTCGGGCTGGTGCACGCGCTCGAGGAGCTGCGACCACCCGTCCCAGTCCACGTCGCGGAACGCCAGGCCCAGACGGCGCACGACGTACGCGTCGAGGCCCTCCGAGTGCAGCACGCGCGGGATGTCGTAGATGCTCGGCGCGTCGATCGCGTTGACCACGGCCTCGTTGTCCACGTCGCACATGAGCGCGATCTTGCGCTTCACGGGCTCGGGGACCACACGGTCCGCACGCAGGACGATCGCGTCCGGCTGGATACCGATCGAGCGCAGGGCAGCGACCGAGTGCTGGGTCGGCTTGGTCTTGAGCTCGCCCGACGGGCCGATGTACGGCACCAGGGAGACGTGCAGGAAGAAGACGTCGTCGCGGCCGAGCTCGTGCCGGACCTGACGGGCCGCCTCGAGGAAGGGCTGGGACTCGATGTCGCCGACCGTGCCGCCGATCTCCGTGATGATCACGTCGACGCCCTCGCCCGCCTGGGCGCGCATGCGCGACTTGATCTCATCGGTGATGTGCGGGATGACCTGCACCGTGTCGCCGAGGTACTCGCCGCGACGCTCCTTGGCGATGACCTGCGAGTAGACCTGGCCCGTCGTCACGTTGGACGAGGCGGGGAGCTCCACGTCGAGGAATCGCTCGTAGTGCCCGATGTCGAGGTCGGTCTCAGCACCGTCCTCGGTCACGAAGACCTCGCCGTGCTGGAACGGGTTCATGGTGCCGGGGTCGACGTTGAGGTAGGGGTCGAGCTTCTGCATCGTGACGCTCAGGCCACGGGATCGGAGCAAGCGACCCAGGCTCGAAGCCGTCAGCCCCTTACCGAGAGAGGAGGCCACGCCGCCGGTCACGAAGATGTGCCGGGTGCTGTGGTCCGAGCGGCCGCCGGTGAGGGCGTGGGGTCTGTTCAGGTGATCTGCCACGGAACTCCATCCTAACAGTGACTCGTCGGGGCCGCTCCGGATCCGGGGGTCCGCGACCGTGGGATGACTCTCAGTCGGGCTGTTCGCCCTCCAGTCTGCGCCCGGCGGGCGGGTACCGCCCAGCGCCTCAGGCGTCCGGGCTCGCGTCGGCGGGCGCGCCCCGCCCACGGCGCACCCGCCCGACGACGGACGACCGGTCCGCGACGAACGCCAGCCCGACCACGACGAGGGCCCCCAGGACGGCGACCCCGACGCCCACGACGAGCGCCACCGCGACGTGCGCGTCGTCGGGCAGCACCTGTGCGCTGAGGACGCGCCCGGCGGAGCCTCCGAGCATCACGCCCAGGGCCACGACGACGACCGTGCGCGGCACGCCGGCCACCGCCGCTGGCCCCGCGTGGCGACGCACCGCGAGCAGGAGAAGGAGGCCCGCGACCGTCATGCCCACCGCCGTCGCGAGGCCGAGCAGGCCCAGCACACGCACCTGGTCCCCCTCGCCGAGCACGGCCGGGCCAACGACCGCCAGCAGGGCGACGACGCCCCACCCGGACGCCGTCGCGACGACCGCCGCGCGCTGCCGGTCCAGGACGTAGAGCGCGCGCGACAGGTGCAGGATCAGGGCGAAGCCCATGATGCCCGGTGCCATCGCGGCCGTGGCCACGCCCAGGCCCTCGACGGACCCGTCGGCGACGACGGCGAAGACCGACTCGACCGCGGCAGATGCCGCCACGAGCGCGGCCACGCCCACCCCCGACACCAGGAGCAGGGTCCGTGTCGTCGACGCCAGGAGCCTGTCGAAGAGCTCGTGGCTCCCCTGCGCCACGTGCTCCGCGAGCCGCGGGAACGCGCTCGTCGCGAGCGGGAATGCGAGCACCGCGTACGGCAGCAGGTAGACCTGCTGCGCGTAGAAGTAGGTCGGGAACGTCGCCTCGGGTCCGAAGGTGTTCGCGGCGTACATGGCCGCGAGCACGGAGACCTGCTGCGCGACGAGCGCCCCCACCCCGGCGAACGCGAGGTTGCGAGCCCGGACCCCCTCACCACCGGGGAAGCGCAGCGTCGGGCGCAGCCGGGTCCCCGTGCGGGCGACCGGGACGACCAGAGGCAGCGCCAGCGCCGCGACCCCGAGCGTCGTGCCCCATCCGAGCCACGCGATCGCGCTCGACGACAGCGCCGCCACGTCGTTCTGATCCCCGCCCGCCATGCCCGCGAACACCAGGTACACCCCGATGACCACGAGGCTCGACACGAGCGGCGCGAAGGCCTGCCAGAAGAAGCGCTTGTGCGCCTGGAGGATCCCGCCGAGGATCACCGCGAACCCGTACATCGGGATCTGCAGCGCGAAGACACGCACGAAGAGCGCCGTGACGTCGACCAGATCGGGGTGCTTGGCCATCAGCACGTAGGCGATGGGGTACGCCAGCGCGGCGAGGAGAGCGCCCAGCGGGACCAGGACCAGGAGGGTCCAGCCGAGCAGCGCCGAGGCGATCTTCGAGACGTCGACACGGGCCCCGCGCGCGATGGGGCCCGCGAGCAGCGGGACGACCGCACCGGCCAGCGCGCCACCGGCCGCGACCTCGAACAGGACGTTGGGCAGGATGTTGGCCGACGTGTACGCCGTCCCGATGCCCTCGGTGCCGACCGCCGACGCCATGACGAGCGACCGGGCGAAGCCCACCAGGCGGCTCGCGATCGTCACGACCGTGATCATGAGGGCCGCGCCCGCGAGCGTCTGCGTGCCCGCACGCAGCTGGGAGCCGCGTGCGGGTCGTGGCGCGGGCGCGGTCTCCGGGCCCGGCGTCACGTCCTCGTTCAAGCCGGTGCGCCCAGACCGGACGGCGACGGGTCGGTGGTCGTCGCGGTGCTCGCAGGTGCGTTAGCAGGCGCAGGACGGCGGCCCCACTGGTCCACGCGGCGCAGCACGTCGCTGCCGTCGATGATCTTCGAGAAGCTGACCTTCTCGCTCGCCACGTTGAGGCCCAGGACGCCGGCGAGCGCGAGCAGCCGGACCGCCCGCGGCGCACCGAACGCGATCTGCGTGCCGACCAGGGCGCCGAGCGCGTTCGCGCCCCCGTCGCCGAGCATGTCGCGTTCGCCCAGGTCGCCCGGAGCGGCTGCGGCCGCGGCACCGAGCACTGCGCCCGAGGTCGCCCCGACGGGCGTCGCCGCGAGCGGGACGGTCAGGGCCGCACCCGCCTTGAGCGCGCGCCCGGGACGCAGGTCCAGGAGGTTGAAGAGGTTGGCGCTGAGCGCGACGATCGACCCGTTGACCGCGACGTCCGTCAGGTACCCGAGGGCCGAGCCGGTCCGGCGCGTGCCGACGAAGGCCGCGGTGAGCGACGTCGTCCCGATACCGAGGACCTTGAGGCCCCCCGTGGTGACGCGGCCCTCGAGCAGCGCGCCGACGTGCCCCTTGATGCCCTTGGTGCGCGTGGACGTGTCCTCGGCGAGGTCGTCGACCAGCCCGAAGGCTCCGCCGCCCGCCGTCGCCAGCGCGGCTGCGGCCCGGGTACGGGCGTCCGGCCCCGCGACGAGAGCCCCGGCCACGAGACCTACGGCGACCGCGGGGCCCTCGAGCAGGCTGATGGGCTCCCCCCGGTGATTGGTCCGGGTCCAGCGTTCCGGGCCGCCGGGCGGGGTCGAGTCGAGGAACGCGCGCGCGGTCGCGGTCGTCGCGGCCGACGTGATCGCGGTTCCCACCGCGCGCCAGAACGTGCCCATGAGCCTCAGCCCTCCGTCTGGGTGTCGGTGGTGCCCGCGGTCGCGTCGGTGCCCGAGGTCGACTCGGGAGCACCCGGAGGCGTGCGATCGACCGGGGGGAGCTGCACGGCGGGCGGGATGACCGCGGTCGCCCCCTCCTCGAAGCCGTACTGGCCGACCTTGTCACCGAGGCGCGCGGCGAGGGCGAGCGGCACGGAGATCTGACCAGGCGCCTCCTCGATGCCGCTGACGGTCGAGAGCACCGCGGCGAGGTCGCCGTCGGCCGTGATCGTCGAGATGAGGTCGCCGGTGACCGGCGTCGAACCCGCGACGAGCGCTCCCTCGGACCGCGCCTGCGCGGCCTGGGCGAGCAGGACCTCGATCGACACGGCGTACGCCTTCGCCTCGTCGACCGTCGCCTCCTGGGTCGCGTCGCTGGACGGTGCCGTCGACGCCTGGGGCTCGAGCAGGAGCACGACGTCGGCGGGCACGTCCTGCGGCTGCACGACCTCGATGAGCTTGGCGTCGGCCAGCTTCTGCTCGATCAGGACCGCCTCCGAGGTGCGGGCCTCGGGTGCTGCGAGCTGCTTCGCGGTGAGCGACGTCGCGAGCGCTGCGGCCAGCTTCTCGTCGGTCCCGGCCTCGTCGACACCGGGCACGAGGTTGGTCACCTCGGTCGCGGCGGTCTTGCGGGTGTCCTCCTGGTCCTCGGCGGTCCAGTCCGCGCCCAGGCGCACGTGCCCGACGACGCTCGCGCCGGCGTTCTCGAGCTGCTCCTGCACGGCCTCGTAGCGGTCGCCGTCGACCTCGCCCAGGTCGACGACCGCGACCCGACGGTCCTGGAGGGAGCCGTCGACGAGCTGGGGACCCGCGGCGACGATGAACTCCTTGTTGTCGGCGGCCTGGAGGTTCGTCGCGTCGAGCTGGTCGCGCAGCTCGTTGCGCTCGAGCCGCAGCTGCTCGACCTGTCCCGTGAGCTGGTCGCCGATCGCGCCCTGCAGCGGACCGGCGCCCAGGATGATCCCGACCGCCAGCGCCAGGAAGACCGAGATCAACGAGACGATGTGGTACCTGAAGTCGATCACTGTGCTGTTGCGTCCTTCGTGTCCGTACGGGGCGACGTGCGGTCGGTGCGCGTCAAGGAGGTGGGGAGGTCGGTCGTGCGGGAGCTCATGCGCCCCCGAACAGGGCGCCGATCCACGAGACGAAGTCGTCGAAGCGGGCGCCGATGATGCCGAAGACCGTCTGCCCCGCGGCCGTGGACCACATCGCCATGATCACGGCGAAGAGTCCGGCGAGCGAGAGCAGCGTGAGCTGCAGGTTCGAGATCCGGTGCTGGTAGAGGCGCGAGACGCCCTTGGCGTCGACGAGCTTGCCGCCCACGCGCAGGCGCGTGAGGAACGTGCTCGCCATGCCCGAGCGGCCCTTGTCGAGGAACTCGACGAGCGTCGCGTGCGTGCCGACGGCGACGATGAGCTCAGCACCCTTGTCGTCGGCCATGAGCATCGCGATGTCCTCGCTCGTGCCGGTCGCGGGGAAGACCACCGGCTCGACACCGAGCGCCTGGACCCTCTCGAGCCCCGGCGCCTTGCCGTCACGGTAGGCGTGCACCACGATCTCGGCGCCGCACGAGAGCGCGCGGTCCGAGACCGAGTCCATGTCGCCCACGATCATGTCGGGCTTCCAGCCCGCGTCGAGGATCGCGTCGGCGCCGCCGTCGACCCCGATGAGCAGGGGGCGGTACTCCTTGATGTACGGGCGCAGCGTCGCGAGGTCCTCGCGGTAGTGGTAGCCGCGCACGACGATCAGGACCTGTCGGCCCTCGATGTCGGTGCGGATGTCCGGGACACCGACACCGTCGAGCAGGAGCTCTCGCTCGCGCCGCATGTAGTCCATGGTGTTCTCGGCGAATCGCTCGATCTCCTCGGACAGACCCGCGCGAGCCTCGTCGAGGCTCACGGCGATCGTCTCGGAGGTCTGCCGCACACCCTCGGCGAGCAGGTCCTCGCCGGCGTACACCTTGCCGTCCTCGAGCCGCAGGTCGCGACCGTCGGAGACGCTCATGATGCCGCTGCCGAGGTCGTCGATCAGGATGATCCCGGCGTCGACCAGGATCTCCGGGCCGAGGTTCGGGTAGCGACCCGAGATCGACTTCGCGGCGTTGAGCACCGCGAGCGGCTTGGCGGTGACGAGGGCGTCGGCCGCGACGCGGTCGATGTCGAGGTGGTCGATGACCGCGACGTCACCGGGCTTGAGCCGCTTGGTGAGTGCCTTGGTGCGGGCATCGACGCGGGCGGGGCCGCTGGTTCCCGGCTCCGCCACGTCGGACGTAGTTCTGCGCAGAGTGATTCTCATCGCCGCTATCGTCCCACGACCGAGGACTCGAGCAGTTCGAGCGCGTGCTGGCGGGCGGCGTCGGACTCCTCCTGCCCGGAGAGCATGCGCGCCAGCTCACGGACACGGTCCTCGCCCGTGACCTCGTGCACGCCCGTGACCGTGACCGGGTCGACACCGTCGGCGCCACCGGGCGACTTGGTGACCACGAGCTGGGAGTCGGCGAACGCGGCGACCTGCGCGAGGTGCGTCACGACGATCACCTGGGCCGTGCGGGCCAGGGACGCGAGGCGTCGGCCCACCTCGACGGCCGCGCGTCCGCCGACGCCCGCGTCGACCTCGTCGAAGACGAACGTGGGCAGCGGCGCGGCGTCGTCGGTGCCCGCGTCCGCGCCCGACGTGGCCAGCGCGACCTCGATCGCGAGCATCACGCGCGAGAGCTCGCCGCCCGAGGCGCCCTTGCCGAGCGGTCGCGGCGGCGAGCCGGGGTGGGGCACGAGCGAGAGCGTCACGACGTCCGCGCCCCACGGGCCGGGCTCGTCGGCGGGGGTCACGTCGACCACGAGGCTCGACCCGGTCATGGCGAGCCCCGCGAGCTCGTCCGTCACGGCGCGCGCGAGGCGCTCCCCCGTCGCGGTGCGTGCGGCCGTGATGCGGGCGCCGAGCTCGGAGAGCGTCGCGGTGAGCTCGTCGGCCCGCTCCGTCATCGAGCGCAGCCGCTCGCCGCCGTCGTCGAGGTCGAGCAGGCGCAGGCCGGCGTCGGAGGCCCAGGCCAGGACGTCGTCGATCGTCTCGCCGTAGGTGCGGGTGAGCCCGCCCAGGGCGGCCAGGCGCGTGTGCGCCTGCTCGAGACCACCCGGGTCGGCCTGGAGGTCCTCGACGTAGCCCGAGACCTCGGTCGCGATGTCGGCGAGCACGTAGCCGACGCCCGCGATGCGCTCGACGAGGCCGGCCAGGCTCGGGTCGAGGTGGCTCGCGGTCTCGAGCGCCCGCCGGGCGCGCTCGACGGCCGACGTCGCGTCCCCGGGGACGTCGCCCCCGTCGAGGGCGTCGTCGCCGACGATCGCGTCGTGCGCGGCCTGCGCCCCCAGGCGCAGCTCCTCGGCGTTCCCGAGGCGCGCGACGAGCGACGTCAGCTCGGTGTCCTCGCCGGGCTGCGGGTCGACGCGCTCGATCTCGGTGAGCCCGATGCGCAGCAGCTCCGCCTCGCGCGCACGTTCCTGGGCGCGCGCCGTGAGGTCGGCGATCTCCTCGAGCAGGCCGGTGCGCTCGGCCCACGCCGCCCGGTACTCGTCGAGGAGCTCGGCGTGCGCGCGCCCCGCGAACGCGTCGAGCGCGACGCGCTGGTGGCTCGGGGTGCGCAGGCGCAGCTGGTCCGCCTGGCCGTGCACCGTCACGAGGTCGTCGGCGATCTCCGCGAGCACGCCCTGGGGCACGCTGCGCCCGCCCAGGTGCGCGCGCGAGCGTCCCTCGGCAGCGACGGTGCGCAGGACGACGACCGTCCCGTCGTCGTCGACGCTCCCGCCGGCCTCGTCGATGCGCTGCCCGACGGCGTCGCGCCCGCTCACGCGCAGGCGCCCCTCGACCACGGCGCCGGTCGCGCCGGGGCGCACCGACGACGGGTCTGCCTTGCCGCCCATGAGCAGGCCCAGGCCGGTCAGGACCATGGTCTTGCCGGCGCCGGTCTCCCCCGTGATGACGGTCAGGCCGGGGTGGAGCGGGACGCGGGCGGAGCGGATGACGCCGAGGTTCTCGATCGAGATCTCTTCGAGCACGGTCAGTCCTCCTTCGGGTCGGGGGCGGTCGGGCGGGAGCCGCCCAGCCGTGCGGCGTCCACGGCGTCGGCCGCGGCCTTGCGCGCGACACGGACCGCGTCCGCGGCGTCCTCGGCGACGCGGCCGCGCCAGCCCACGACGGGCAGCGAGAACTTGGACACGAGCCGGTCCGTGAAGGGGGCCGTGGAGAGCCGTGCGAGGCGGATCGGCGAGTCGCCGCGCGAGACCTCGACGCGTGCCCCCGCGGGCAGGTCGATGCGTCGGCGCCCGTCGCACGTGAGCACCGCCGGGCCGGAGCGCTGGAGGAGCTCGAGCGCGAACGTCGACGTCGGCCCGACGACGAGCGGCCGCGCGAACAGGGCGTGCGCCGCGAGCGGCACGAGCAGCATCGCGTCGACGTCGGGCCACACGACCGGTCCCCCGGCCGAGAAGGCGTGCGCGGTGGATCCGGTCGCGGTCGACATGACCACGCCGTCGCAGCCGAACGACGACAACGGCCGCCCGTCGACCCCGATCGCGACCTCGATCATGCGCTCGCGCGAGGCCTTCTCGACCGTCGCCTCGTTGAGGGCCCAGCCCACCCGGGTCTCGTCCTCGCCGGGCAGCGTGACGCGGACCTCGAGCACCCCGCGCTCCTCGACCACGTAGTCGCGCGCTGCGAGGCGCTGGACGGCCGCGGGCAGCCCCTCTCGCTCGGCCTCCGCCAGGAAGCCCACGTGACCGAGGTTCACGCCGAGCAGCGGGACCCCCGTTCCGTGCGTGAGCTCGGCAGCACGCAGGATCGTGCCGTCGCCGCCCAGGACCATGACGACCTCGGACTCCGCGACGCCCTCGCGCGTGCGCAGCTGGGCCATGTGGTCACCGAACGTCTCGGCGAGGTCGTCGTCGTGCAGCCCGACCTCGAAGCCCGCGTCCTGGAGCTCCTTGACCGCCTCGTGCAGCGCGACGACCGCCTCGGGGCGTCCACCGTGCGTGACGATCAGCACTCTCCTGGTCACTGGGCTCCTCCGGTCGGTCGTCGGTCCGCGGCGGTGCCGTGGTCCTGGGGCGGCGCACCGTCGTCGGGCACCGTCTGCGAGTCTGTCAGGTCTGCGCCGCCCTGAGGGGGTACGGGCGACGTGACATGGGCGACGCCCGGGGTGTCGGCCGGCTCGTCGACCGCGGCCAGGACCGGCACGGTCGACACGGGTGAGGACACGGCGCGCTCGACCGCCTGCACGAGGGCCTCGCGGTCGACGGGAACGGGCGCGTCGGACGCGCGCAGCCACACGAAGAACTCGCGGTTGCCGCTCGGGCCGGGCAGCGGGCTGGGGATCACGCCGAGCGGGCGCAGCCCGAGGGCGGCCGCGTCGAGGGCCACGTCGAGCACGGCGCGCCCGTGCAGCGCCGGGTCACGGACCACTCCCCCGGTGCCGAGCCGCTCGCGCCCCACCTCGAACTGCGGCTTGACCATGAGCAGCAGGTCCGTGCCGGGAGCGACGACCGCTGCGACAGGGGGCAGGACCAGGCGCAACGAGATGAAGGACAGGTCGGCCACGACCAGCTCGGGTGCCTCGTCGAGGTCTCCGGGAACGAGGTCGCGGACGTTGAAGCCTTCACGCACCACGACGCGCGGGTCCTCGCGCAGGGCGGGCACGAGCTGGTCGTGCCCGACGTCGACGGCCACCACCCGTCGCACTCCACGGCGCAGCAGGACGTCGGTGAAACCACCGGTGGACGCTCCCAGGTCGAGGCACGAGGCGTCCTCGACCCGTGGGGCACGGTCCGGCACCGTGGCGGTGATCGCGTCGAGCGCTCCCGCGAGCTTGAAGGCGGCCCGCGAGGCGTAGCCGGGGTCGGTGGGGTCCTGCTCGACCGCGACGCTCTGCCCGTCCGTCACCGGCAACGACGGCTTGGCGACGGTCCGGCCGTCGACCGTGACGCGTCCGGCGACCACGAGGTCGGCGGCCTGGCGCCGCGACCGGGCGAGGCCCCGGCGGACGAGCTCTGCGTCGACGCGTGCGCCCACGCTCAGTCCTCCGCGTCCGCGAGGCGCTCCTGGAGGGCCTCGTGGATCGCGTCGAACACCGCGACGTGGTGGGTCAGAGGGGCGTCGGCGAGCTCGTCGAGCCGACCGAGCGCCTCGGCGACCGCGTCGTCGGCAGGCTCGCTGCCCGACGGCGTCGCGCCGGTCCGCACGTCCCCGGGGGTGGGGACGGGGGTCTGGGTGGGGGCGCCGTCGTCGACGGTGTCCTGCGCCATGCGTGGACCTCCAGTCCGTTCCAGGGTGCGGTGCGCCGCACCGGTGGGCGAAGCGCGGCTCACGGCCGCACGTCACCGCACCGGTGCAACGCTACCGGTCAGGACACGATCTCAGGGGTTACCGACAGCCAGCTCGGGGACGGTGTCCGCATCCACCGCACCGCCAGCGTCGACCGTCGACCACGCCGCGCCGCACGCGGCGCGGATGAGGTCCACCCCTGCGGGGCCCGTCAGCTCGAGCGCACCGTCCGTGACGCGTGCCGCGGCCTCGCCGCACGTCCACCAGCCCTCGGCACCCTGGGTGGGTGCTGCATGGGGCTCGAGCAGGCTCAGGAGGTCCGCGCCGATGTAGTGCGGGCGCAGCCCGGGCTCGGCGAGGACCGCGTCCCGGCCCCCGTTGACGCCCGTCAGGACGTGCAGCCCCGGGTAGCCGCCCGAGCGGGCGCCCGCGAGGTCGGTGTCCAGGCGGTCACCGACGACGAGCGGCGAGGACGCCCCGGCCCGCTCGATCGCGAGCCGGTACATCGTCGGCGAGGGCTTGCCGGCGCTCGACGGCTCGACCCCCGTCGCGGCCTGGACGGCCCGCACGAGCGAGCCGTTGCCCGGCGCGAAGCCCCGGGCCGTGGGCAGCGACAGGTCGAGGTTGCTCGCGACGTGCCAGGCACCGCGCTGGACCGCGTAGGCGGCCTCGGCGAGCTGGGCCCAGCCGAGCTCGGGCGCGAAGCCCTGCGCGACCGCGACCGGCTCCTCGTCGGCGCTCTCGACGATCACGAAGCCCGCGTCGTGCACGGCCGTGAAGAGGCCCGCACCGCCGACGACGAGCACGCGGGCGCCTGGCTCCAGGCGCGTCCGCAGGAGGGCTGCCGCCGCCTGAGCGGCGGTCATGACCTCCTCGGGCGACGTCGGGATGTCGAGCTCGGTGAGCTGCGAAGCCACCGACTGCGGCTCGCGCGACGCGTTGTTCGTCACGAAGACGAGGCGCATGCCCGCGGCACGGGCTCCCCCGAGGCCGGTCGCGGCGTTCGGGATGGGCTCGTGGCCGCGGTAGGCGACACCGTCGAGGTCGACGAGGGCCAGGTCGTAGCGTTCCGCGAGCGGGGTGTCGCTCGAGATCAGCCCCAGGCTCACTTGGTCTCCTCGTCGTTCTCCGCGCCCGACGCCGCAGCATCCGTCTCGCCCGCGGGCTCGGCCGCCGACGTGGTCGTGTCGTCGGTCTCGTCGTCGCCGTCCGTCTCGTCGTCGATCTCGACGGCGTCCTCGGTCAGGTCGTAGACGACGACGTCCTCGTCGAGGGACGTGCCGAGGGCAGCGGCCAGCGCACGGGGGTCGACGTCCGCGAGGATCGCGGCCGCCTCCTCGGTGCGGCCCGCGGCCTCCAGGACGCTGGCCTTGGCCTGCAGCACACGGAGCGCCAGGTCACCCGTGGCGTCGGCCGCGGGGATCTGGTCGAGCACCGCGAGTGCGGCCTCGAACTCGCCGAGGTCGACGCGCGCGCCACTCACGACGAGTGCGAGCTCGGTGCGACCCGTGGCGTCGAGGGTGCTCGCCTCCTCCGAGGCGGCCAGGGCGATCGCGCGCTCAGGGCGCTCCAGGCCACGCTCGCAGTCCGCCATGATCGGCAGGTGCTCCGAGGAACCGTTGAGACGGCGCACCGTGCGCAGCTCACGCAGCGCCTCGGCGTATCGGCCGGTCTGGTAGGCCGTCAGCCCCGCGGCCTCACGGACGACGTCGACGCGGCCCGCACGACGCACCGCAGCCTGGGCGTGCTCGTAGGCCAGCTCAGGGTCGGTGTCGATCAGCTTGCCGGCCATGACGAGGTGGCGACCGACGACCGTCGCGTTCTCCTTGCTCAGCGTCCGCAGACGACCGCGCACGTCACGATCGAGGTCGGAGAACTGCACCGCCTCGTCGATCTCAGGGCCGGCGTGACGCTGGTCCTGCGGCGGGCGCGACTGGCGCTCACCCTGGTCTGCCGAACGCTGCGGGCGGTCACCGTACGAGCGACGCTCACCGGAGCCGGAGGACTGGGGGCGGTCACCGTAGGAACGGCGCTCACCGGAGCCGGAGGACTGGGGGCGGTCACCGTAGGAGCGACGCTCACCGGAGCCGGAGGACTGCGGACGGTCACCGTAGGAGCGACGCTCACCGGAGCC
>NZ_JACSQQ010000017.1:62518-99376 GCF_014836555.1 Oerskovia rustica | reverse complement strand
GCCCGGCCCGCCGGCGGACCGCCCGCCGGGCGCCAGCGGACGGCCCGACGGCGAGCCGTCCGCTGGGCGGTCCGGCGCTGCCCGGGCGCGTCGCGGGTGGGAGGATCGACGGATGACCGACGACGCCGCGACCGCCCTGCCCCCGGTCCTCACCGAGATCCGCGACGACTTCCTCGCGCTCGGCGAGCGCGACCGCCTCCAGCTCCTCCTCGAGTTCTCGCGCGAGCTCCCTGACCTGCCCGCGCGCTACCAGAACGCGCCCGGGCTGCTCGAGCGCGTCGAGGAGTGCCAGTCGCCCGTGCGCGCGTTCGCCGAGGTCGAGGAGGACGGGGTCCACCTGTACGCGACCGCGCCGGCCGAGGCCCCGACCACGCGCGGATTCGCGTCGATCCTGGCGCAGGGGCTCGACGGGCTGACACCCGAGCAGGCGCTCGCCGTGCCCGACGACTACCCGTTCATGATCGGGCTGACGAACGCCGTGAGCCCCCTGCGGCTCAACGGCATGACGGGCATCCTGCTGCGCGCCAAGCGGCAGATCCGCGAACAGGTCGCGGCGGGCTGAGGGTCCTCAGCCGCGGTCGTCGGCCTGCGCGTCGAAGCGCACCCGGTGCCCCTGGATCTCGTCGGTGTTCTCCATGGCCCACTCCACGAGGGCCAGGACCGGCGGCAGCAGCGTGCGCCCCAGGTCGGTGAGCTCGTAGTCGACCCGCGGCGGGACGACCGCGTGGACCGTCCGGCTCACGAGCCCGTCGCGCTCGAGCTGGCGCAGGTTGAGCGTGAGCATGCGCTGGGAGATCCCGCTGATGCCGTGCAGCAGCTCGGTGAAGCGCAGCGGCCCGCTCGAGAGAGTGCCCAGGATGAGTGCGCTCCACTTGTCCCCGACCCTGTCCAGGACACGCCGGACCTCGCTGCTCGCGTGGTCGGCGCCGCAGCCGCCTCCGTCGGGGACGGGCACGTGAAGGTCGTCGGGAGCCTGCGACCGGTGGGTACCGCTGGTGGCGGCGGACATGAGTTCTCCGTTCCGGACCCACCGGGAACACCGGTGTGCCTTTTGTAGACCTCCTCCAGGTTACCCATGATGTCCTCCGGCACAAAAGGTGACCGACCCTACGGACGGTTACCGACCATCCTCTTCCGCGCACCCGCCGCGACATGGCGGCGTGCCACGACCTCGAAGGAAACCCTATGAACATCGCCCTCTGGATCGCCGCAGGTCTGCTCGCCGTCGCCTTCGCCGGTGCGGGCTTCATGAAGCTCACGACCCCGGCCGGCAAGCTGATGGAGCAGATGCGCTGGGTCACGCCGGGGCGTCTGACCGCGGTCCGGGTGCTCGGGGCGCTCGAGATCCTCGGCGCCGTCGGCCTGATCCTGCCGCTCGTGACCGACATCGCGCCGATCCTCACCCCGATCGCGGCCGTCGGCCTCGCGGTCACGCAGGTCGGCGCCATCCCGCTGCACGTCCGCCTCGGCGAGAAGCAGTCCGTGCCGGTCAACACCGTCCTGCTGCTGCTCGCAGTGTTCGTCGCCGTGGGGCGCTTCGCCGGCTGGGGTGCGTGACGCCGTCGGCCGCTGAGACGCCGAGAAGCGCGTCGAGTGTGACGTTCGGGCTGTCACGGGACCTCCGGGACAGCCCGAACGTCATACTCGACGTACGGGCCGGACGGGGCCCGCGATCACGCCTGGTCGCGCAGCGCCAACCGGCGCGCCAACACCGCGCACACGATGAGCTGGAGCTGGTGGAACACGATGACCGGGACGGCGATCGTGCCCGCGACCGCGACCGGGAAGAGCACCGCAGCCATGGGCAGCCCCGTGGCCAGGCTCTTCTTGGAGCCGCACATGAGCAGCGCGATGCGGTCCTCGACGCCGAGCCGCAGCCCCGCCCCGCCCCACCAGGTCACCGCGAGCATGACCGCGAGGATCACCGCGCTGATCCCGACGAGAGCCAGGATCGTCCACCCCGAGATCCCGGCCCACACGCCCGCGCTCGTCGCCGCGGCGACCGCACCGAAGACCACGATCAGGATCGTGCCGCGGTCCACCGACAGCGTGAGCCAGCGCCGCGCCCGGACCCACCGGCCCACGAACGGCTGCAGGAGCTGGCCCACGACGAACGGGGCGAGCAGGTGCAGCAGGACGTCGCGCAGACCGCTCAGTCCGCCGGTCGCGCCGCTCGACGACATGAACCACAGGACCAGCAGCGGCGTCACGACCATGCCCACGACGTTCGAGACCGTGGCCCCGCAGATCGCGCCCGCGATGTTCCCGCGCGCGACCGACGTGAACGCGACCGACGACTGGACGGTCGAGGGCAGCAGCGACAGGAAGAGGATGCCCGCCGCGAGCGGCGCCCCGACCACGGGCGTCACGGCCCACGAGACGGCGAGCCCCACGAGCGGGAAGACCACGTAGGTCGAGGCGAGGATCCCACCCTGGAGGCGGACGTTCCTCAGGCCTGACCAGACCTCGCTCGTCGACAGTCGCATGCCGTAGACCAGGAACAGGACGGCGACCGCGACGTCGGCGACCGTGTCGACGACACGCTGGACGTCGGCCGGCACCGGGACCACGAGCCCCAGGACCATGGTCGCGACGAGAGCCACGATGAACGGGTCGACCCACTGCTTCAGCACCTGGCGCACGAGGGACGAGTCTAGGTGTCACCGGCCGGTAGGCGGCCGTCGTCGACCGTCAGGCCCCGCGCGGCCGCCGCGCCGCGCCGGTCCTGACGCCTCGCACGCGGACGCCGCTACGGGTGCGCGTGCCCCTGGTACCGGTGGAGCGCGGCCTGAGCATGGTCGGGCACGCTGCCGTCCTTGTTCGCGACCAGGAAGATCCCGCCCATGCCCATGTCGGAGTGCGACTGCACGTGGCAGTGGACCATCCAGGCCCCCGGCCCGACGTTCTCCCCGGCGATCACCTGGAAGCCGAACGAGTCCCCCGGGTTGAGGTCGCGCGTGTCGACGACCTGGGTCGGGTCGCCGGGCCCCGTGAGGTAGCCCGTGCGGTTGTTCGCCCACCTGTGCGCGTGCAGGTGGAAGGTGTGGAACGCGTTGCCGTGACCGATCGCCACGAACTCGACGCGCTCACCCTGGTTCGCCTCGAACACGGGCACGTTCGGCGCGACCTGGTTGTTGATCGACATGCCGTTGAAGGCGACCGTGTACTGGCGGTCGGGCAGGACGTCGCCCTTGCGCCGGACGATCAGCGCGCCGTACATGCCGACCTTGACGCCCTCGGTGCCGTGGTCGGTGCCCAGCGCGTGGTCGTGGTAGTGCCAGTAGCCCGCGCTGCCCGGCATCCACTGGCCGCCCTTGGTCGTGTACGCGGCGTGGGTCCGCCACACGTACGTCCGCGACTGTCCGGGTTCGTTGAACGAGGCGTTGAGCGGGCTGCCGTCGGAGTCGTAGCTGTAGCTCACGCCGTGCGCGTGCAGCGACAGGCGCTTGTCCGTGGTGTTGACCAGGGTGATCTCGAACGTCTCGCCCTCCCACATCTCGAGGGTCGGGCCGGGAACCGTCGCCTGTCCGGGAGCGAGCCCGTAGCCGATCAGCCCGCCGGGCAACGCCTCGGCGTACATCGTCAGGCGGCGGACCTTGTCCTTGCCCGGCTTGCCCTTGTCGGGCTTGCCGTGGTTCCCGTTGCCGTGCGCGGCGGCGGGTGCCGCGCCGAGCCCGAGCACGGCCGGCGCCACGAGGCCCGCGACGGTGCCGGTCAGCATCGACCGTCGCGAGATCTGTCGCTTGAGCAGTCCGTCGGGGGCGGCGGTGTCCTGTGTCATCGTTCTCCCTCTCCTCTGCCCGCCGGCGGGTCGTGGGGATCCGGGGGCGGTCAGGTCTTCGTCGTCGAATCCCTGCGTGCCCGGGTCGAGCGGTCGCGTGCGGGATGGGCGACGGGACCGTTCGGCCGGGCGTGGACTGCACGCGGAGCGCGTGGCACCGCTCGGTGGCCGACGACGTCGTGGGCCCGCTGCGGTGCGGCTCCCGTGGTGACGGGTCCGGTGCACGCCCGACCCTAGGGAGACTTCTGTCGTCGGTCAAGCACAAGTTGTTTGGTATACCTTTTTGTTTAGCGTTTCTCACTCCAGAAGAACGCCCGGCCGTACCCGTCGAGCCCCGCCAGGACCGTGCGGAGGTCGCCGCTCAGAACAGCGTGTATCCGCCGTCGACCGTCACGACGGCCCCCGTCATGAAGCTCGACGCCTCGCTCGCGAGCATGACCACGACCGGCCCCAGCTCGGCCGGCGTCCCCCACCGCTTCATGGCCGCGGGCGCCACGCAGTCGTCGTAGTACTCGGGCTGGTCCACGGGCGACGCCTCCGTGAGGATGTAGCCCGGCGCGACCGCGTTGACCCGGATCCCGTGCGGCGCCCACTCCGCGGCGAGCCCCTTGGTGAGCTGGTGCACCGCGGCCTTCGACGCGAGGTAGGCCGGCTGCCAGCGTGGGCGGTTCACGATCTGCGCGGACATCGACCCGACGTTGACGATCGTCCCACCGCGCCCGTCCTCGACCATCTGCCGGGCCACGGCCCGCGAGCAGTACCAGACGCCGTCGAGGTTCGTCGCGAGCGTGCGGTGCCACACGTCGTCCTCGATCTCCAGGGCCGCGCCCCCGATCGAGATCCCCGCGTTGTTGACGAGCACGTCGACCCCGCCGCCCTCGCGCCCGACCTGCGCGACGACGTCGTCCACCTGCTCGCGGTCCGTCACGTCGAGCTCGTAGCCGTGCGCGTCGAGGCCCAGCGCGCGCAGCTCGTCGGCCGCGGACCGCGCGGCCTCGACCGTGGTGGCGGTCAGCGCGACACGCGCGCCCGCCTCCCCGAGGGCCTGGGCGAGGCCGCGGCCGATGCCCCGGCTCCCCCCGGTGATCAGCGCCGTGCGGCCGGCGAGCGAGAACGAGTCCAGGACGGGCATGGGTCTTCCGATCAGGAGCGGGTGAGGGCGGGCGGCGTGTGTGCTCACGGCCCGGTGGAACGACGACGGCGCCGGCCCCGCCTGGGGGCCGGCGCCGCGGCGGCTCAGAAGTCGAACAGGTCCTCGAGCCAGGACTCCTTCTTCTTGCGCTTGCGGTAGCGCGGGTCGTCGCTGCGGTACTGGTCGGAGCCGCGGTAGCGGTCGTCCCCGCGGTACTCGTCACGGCGACGGTCGTCGCCCCGGTAGTCGTCGCGACGGCGGTCGTCCGCGTAGCCGTAGGGCGCTTGCGGCGGGACCGGGAGCTGCTGGGTCGGCGGGTACTGAACGGGCGGCGGGGTCGCGGCGCGGGGCGCACCGTGCGGCGCGGCCGCAGCGGCAGGGCCACCCGCCTCGGCGGCGATCTCGGCCTCGAGGCTGCGGTCGATGATCTTGTCGAGCTCACCCCGGTCGAGCCACACTCCGCGGCACGTGGGGCAGTAGTCGATCTCCACGCCCTTGCGGTCGGACATCACGAGCACGGTCTGGTCGAGAGGGCACAGCATGACGGGTCTCCTTCGTCGGGTCGAACGCTCAACGGTCGGCGCGCGGCGGTGGTTCCCGCTCGCCCGGATCGTGCCGGGCAGCGGGGCCGTGCGACAGGGTACGGCGGCGGGGTCAGACCTCGAAGAGGTAGCCCATGCCCGGCTGGGTGATGATGTGCCGCGGGTTCGCGGGGTCGTCCTCGAGCTTGCGCCGCAGCTGCGCGGTGTAGACGCGCAGGTAGTTGGTCTCGGCCGAGTACGCGGGCCCCCACACGTCGTGCAGGAGCTGGAGCCGTCCGACCATGCGCCCACGGTGACGCACCAGGACCTCGAGCAGCGACCACTCGGTCGGGCTGAGGCGCACCTCCTGCCCGGCTCGCAGCACGCGGCGCCGGGCCAGGTCGATCCGCAGGTCGCCCGCCTCGACGACGGGCTCGGACGCCTCGGCCGGCTGGGCGCGGCGCACCGCGGCCCGCAGCCGCGCGAGCAGCTCGTTCATCGCGAACGGCTTCGTCACGTAGTCGTCCGCGCCCGCGTCGAGCGCGTCGACCTTGTCGTCGCCGAGCTGGCGGGCCGAGAGCACCACGATGGGCACGGCGCTCCACCCCCGGACGCCCGCGATGACCTCGAAGCCGGAGAGGTCCGGCAGGCCCAGGTCGAGGAGGATCACGTCGGGGCGGGCGCTCGCCGCCGCGTCGAGGGCCTCCGTGCCCGTCATGGCCACGGTCACGTCCCAGCCGTGCGCTCGCAGGTTGATCGCGAGGGCGCGCACGAGGCCCGCGTCGTCGTCGACGACCAGCACCCTGTTGCCGTCGACGCTCATCCGCGTACCTCGCCCTTCTCGTCGTCCGTCATGCCCGCCGTGCCGGCCGGGCCACCGCTGTCAGTGCTCACGGCGTCATCCTCCCGTGCGTCGCGCGGCACCGTGACCACCATGGTCAGTCCGCCGCCCGGCGTGTCCTCGGGCGTGATGGTCGCGCCCACGGCCCGGGCGAGGCCGTCGGCGACGGCGAGCCCCAGTCCCAGGCCCTCGCCGGTCGTGTCACCGAGGCGTTGGAAGGGCTCGAACATGCGGACCTTGGACTCGTCGGACAGGCCACGACCCGTGTCGACGATGCGCAGCTCGATCTCGCGCGGGCCGGCCGACGCCGTGATCCGCACGGGCTCGCCGGGTGGGCTGTGCCGCACGGCGTTCGAGGTAAGGTTCGCGACCGCGCGTTCGAGCAGCCCGGGGTCCGTGCGCACGAGTGGCAGGTCGTCGGGCACGTCGAGACGCACGACACCCGGCCCGTAGGGCTCGACCGCGAGCGGCACGATCTCGTCGACCGACGCCGCGCGCAGGACGGGACGCACGCTGCCCGTCTGGAGCCGCGAGAGGTCCAGCAGGTTGTCGATCAGCTTCTCGAGCCTCCCCGTCGAGTCCTGGATGGTCCGCGTCAGGGCCTCGGTGTCCTCGGCGTCGAGGTCGACGTCCGGGGAGGCCAGCCCGTCGACCGCCGTACGGATCGCGGCGAGCGGGGTGCGCAGGTCGTGCGAGACGGCCGCGAGGAGCGCGGTGCGGGTCGCGTCGGCCTCCTCGAGGACGGCGGCCTGGGCCGCCTGCTCGCGCAGTCGCCGGTACTCCAGGACGAGCCCGGCCTGCGCGGCGAAGGCCTCGAGGACCTGCCGGTCGCTCGCGGGCAGGGCCCGCCCCCACAGGGACAGGCGGTGGTGGTCGTCGACGCGCAGCTCGGTGCGCCCGGGGTCGTCACGGTGCCCGACGGCGGAGCTCGCCCGGGAGCGCACGTCGCCGTCGGCGGGCATCCGGTCGCCCTCGGCGGAGATCCCGTCACCCCCGGCGAGCGGGCGGTCACCCTCGGCGGGCAACGCGTCACCCTCGGCGCGGCCCGTGGTCGCGACCGTCCGCCACGCGCTCCTCTCCCCTGCGCGCGACTCGAGCTCGACCCGCGACAGGCCGAACGTCTCGGCCAGCCGCGTGACGATGGCCTGCGCGGTGTCCTCGCCCGAGAGCACCGACCGCGAGAGCGCGGCGAGGGTCGAGGCCTCGGCCCGCGCCCGGTACGCCTGCACGGTCCGCCGCGCCGCGAGGTCCACGACCGACGCGACGGCCGCCGCGACGAGCACGAACACCAGGAGCGCCAGGAGGTTCTCCGGGTCCTGGACCGTGAGGAACCCCGTCGGTGGCGTGAAGAACCAGTTGAGGCACAGGAACGACACGACGGCTGCGGCCACGGCGGGCCAGAGCCCGCCCACGAGCGCGACGCCCACCGAGCCCGCGAGGAACAGCATGAGCTCGGTCGAGAGCGACACGTCCTCGCGCAGCAGCCAGAAGATCCCGGTCAGCACGGCGGGCACGACGAAGGCCAGGGCCCACCCGGCGGCCCGGCGTCGCCGGGACAGCGCCGACCACCGCCCCCGCAGGAGCCTGCCCGTGCGGGCCTTCTCGTGCGTCACGAGGTGGACGTCGATCGTCCCGGCGAGGCGCGCGATCTCCGTGCTGGACGAGCCCAGCAGCGCCTCGCGCCAGCGGGAGTGCCGCGAGACGCCCACGACGATCATGGTCGCGTTGACGCCCTGCGCGAAGTCGACGACTGCCGACGCGACGTCCTCCCCCACGACCGTGTGGAACGTCCCGCCGAGCGACTCGACGAGCTCGCGCGACGCGGCGATGGCTGCGGGCGGGGCGCTGGGCAGCCCGTCGGTGGCCAGGACGTGCACCGCGACGAGCTCGGAGCCCGATGCGCGCTGGGCGATGCGGGCGCCGCGTCGCAGCAGCGTCTCGCCCTCCGGCCCACCCGTGACGGCGACGACGACGCGCTCGCGCGCGGGCCACGTGCCGACGATCGCGTGGTCGGCCCGGTAGCGGGTCAGGGCGTCGTCGACGCGGTCGGCGAGCCACAGGAGCGCGAGCTCGCGCAGGGCCGTGAGGTTGCCCGTGCGGAAGTACGACGACAGCGAGGCGTCGATCTGCTCGGCCCGGTACACGTTGCCGTGCGCGAGGCGGCGGCGCAGCGCCTGGGGCGAGAGGTCGACGAGCTGGATCTGGTCGGCGTCGCGCACGACCTGGTCGGGCACGGTCTCGCGCTGGCGCACGCCCGTGATGGCCTCGACGTCGCCCGTGAGCGACTCGAGGTGCTGCACGTTGACCGTGGTCACGACGTCGATGCCCGCGGCCAGGAGGTCCTGCACGTCCTGCCAGCGCTTGCGGTGCCGCGATCCGGGCGCGTTGGTGTGCGCGAGCTCGTCGACCAGCGCCACCTGGGGCGCGCGGGCGATCACGGCGTCGACGTCGAGCTCGGTCAGCTCGACGTCGCGGTGGCTCACGACGCGGCGCGGCACCACCTCGAGGTCGCCGATCTGCGTGATCGTGGCGGCGCGCCCGTGGGTCTCGACGAGTCCCACGACCACGTCGGTGCCGCGGGCTCGCCGCCGGTGCGCCTCGCCGAGCATCGCGTACGTCTTGCCGACGCCCGGGGCCGCCCCGAGATACACGGTGAGGACCCCCGGGCGGCGAGCGACGCCGTCGGGCCGGGGGGTGCCGGACGCGCCCGGGCCCGGGCGCCCCTCCTGGGGGCTCCCGGACCCTGCGGCCTCCTGACCGCCGCGCGTCTCAGGCACGGGCACCCGCGCCGTCCGGTCCACGGCGGGGGGCCTCGCGCTCGTCGTCATGGGTTCATCTTCTCCGAGTTCTCGAGCGCGAGGTTGAGCTCGAGAACGTCGACGCGCGGTTCACCCAGGACGCCGAGGTCCCGGCCCGCGGTGTGCCGGGCCACGAGGTCCGCGACGACGGTCTCGTCGAGGCCCCTGGCCTCGGCGACCCGCGCGACCTGCAGGGCCGCGTACGCGGGGCTGATCTGCGGGTCGAGGCCCGACGCCGACGCCGTGAGCGCGTCGGCCGGCAGCGACGCGGGGTCCACGTCGTTCAGGTCCGCGAGCGCCGCCCGGCGCTCCTCGATCGAGGCGACGAGCTCGGGGTTGAGCGGCCCGAGGTTCGTGCCGGCCGAGGCGAGCGTGTCGTAGCCGTCGCCCGCGGCCGAGGGACGGCCGTGGAACCAGCGCTCGGCGTCGTCGGCCGCGGCGAAGTCCTGGCCGATCAGCGCGGACCCCACGACGGGGGCCCCGTCCGCCCCTGTGTCGGTGATCGACGTGGCGTGCGTGCCGTCGCTGCGCACGAGCGAGCCGTTCGCCTGCCACGGCAGGGCGAGCTGCCCGACGCCCCACACCGTGAGCGGGTACGCCACGCCCAGGAGCAACGTCAGGACGAGCAGGACGCGCAGGCCCGCGAGCGTCTGGCGGAACAGCGAGGCGGCACCGGCCGAGGCCGAGGGGCGCGCGAGGGGGGCGGGGCGTCCGGGGACGCCCGCGGGGGTCGAGAGAGTTCCAGGCATGTCAGCCAATCCCGGGGATGAGGGAGATCACGAGGTCGATGAGCTTGATCCCGACGAACGGCGCCACGAGGCCGCCCACGCCGTAGACCAGAAGGTTGCGGCGCAGCATCGCCGACGCCGACGACGGCCGGTACCGCACGCCCTTGAGCGAGAGCGGGATGAGCACCAGGATGATGAGCGCGTTGAACACGACGGCCGACAGGATGGCCGACTCGGGGCTCGACAGCCGCATGACGTTGAGCACCGCGAGCTGCGGGAACACGACCATGAACATCGCGGGCAGGATCGCGAAGTACTTCGCGATGTCGTTCGCGATGGAGAAGGTCGTCAGGGCCCCGCGCGTGATGAGCAGCTGCTTGCCGATCTCGACGATCTCGATGAGCTTGGTCGGGTCGGAGTCGAGGTCCACCATGTTGCCCGCCTCCTTGGCGGCGGTGGTCCCGGTGTTCATCGCGACGCCCACGTCGGCCTGCGCCAGGGCGGGGGCGTCGTTGGTGCCGTCGCCCGCCATGGCGACGAGCCGCCCGCCGGCCTGCTCGCGCCGGATGAGCGCGAGCTTGTCCTCGGGCGTCGCCTCGGCCAGGACGTCGTCGACGCCCGCCTCGGCGGCGATGGCCCGCGCGGTCACGGCGTTGTCGCCCGTGACCATGACGGTGCGGATGCCCATGGCGCGCAGCTCGTCGAACCGTTCGCGCATGCCGACCTTGACGACGTCCTTGAGGTGGACGACGCCGAGCACGCGCGCGGGTCCCTCGCCGACCTGCTCGGCCACGACGAGCGGTGTGCCGCCCGAGGAGCTCACGGCGTCGACGTGGGCCGCGAGCTGTTCGGCGGCAGTGCCACCGGGCCCGCTGCTCGTCGACGACCCGGTCGAGTGCACCCAGCGCTGGACCGCGCTGCCGGCGCCCTTGCGGATGCGGCGAACGCGCCCGTCGGGCAGCGGCAGGTCGATCCCGCTCATGCGCGTCTGCGCGGTGAAGGGCACCATCTCGGCGCCGGTGAGGTCGTCCGCGTCGCCCGCCGTGCCGTTGCTGCCCGACGGCGTCACGCGCGCCGCGTGGTCGGGCTCCCCTGCCCCCGGGGCCGGGCCGGACGCCGGGGCCTCCACGCCGTACCGCTCACGGACGAGCACCACGATGCTCTTGCCCTCTGGCGTCTCGTCCGCGAGCGAGGAGAGCCGGGCCGCCTCGGCGAGCTGCTCCGTCGTGACGTCGCCGACCGTGAGGAGGTCGGCCGCCTGCCGGTTGCCGTACGTGATGGTGCCGGTCTTGTCGAGCAGCAGCACGTCGACGTCGCCCGCGGCCTCGACCGCGCGGCCCGACATCGCGAGCACGTTGCGCTGGACGAGACGGTCCATGCCCGCGATGCCGATCGCCGACAGCAGCGCGCCGATGGTCGTGGGAATGAGGCACACGAGCAGCGAGATGAGGACGATCATCGACTGCTTGGAGCCCGAGTACACCGCGAACGGCTGGAGCGTCACGACGGCCAGCAGGAAGATGATCGTGAGCGAGGTCAGCAGGATGTTGAGCGCGATCTCGTTGGGCGTGCGCTGGCGCTCCGACCCCTCGACGAGCGCGATCATCCGGTCGACGAACGTGTGGCCCGCGGGGGCCGTGATCCGCACGACGATCGTGTCGGACAGGACGACGGTTCCGCCCGTGACCGCCGACCGGTCACCGCCCGACTCCCGGATCACGGGGGCGGACTCGCCCGTGATCGCGGACTCGTCGACCGACGCGACGCCCTCGATCACGTCGCCGTCACCGGGGATGATCTCGCCCGCCCGGACGACCACCACGTCCCCGACGCCCAGCGTCGAGGAGGGGACCTCCGCCGTCGGGAGGGCCGCGAGACCCGTGCCCGAGGCCAGGGTGTCTGAGGGAGCCATGATGCGCCGCGCGGTCGTCTGCTGCTGGGTCGCGCGCAGGCTCGACGCCTGCGCCTTGCCGCGGCTCTCCGCGATCGACTCGGCGAGCGTCGCGAACAGCACGGTCGCCCACAGCCACACCGCGATGGCCCACGCGAACACGCTGGGCTCGAACGCGGCGAGGAGCGTCGTGGCCACGGCACCGAGCTCGACGACGAACAGCACGGGCGACGTGTACAGCTCACGCGGGTCGAGCTTGCGGAACGCCCCGGGCAGCGCGGCCCGGACCTGCGCCCCCGAGAGCGACGCCCCACGCGCAGCCCCGGTCTTGCGGCCGGAAGGCCCATGGGGGGCCGAAGGACCAGCTGCACCAGCCGCGTCGCCCGCACCGTCATCGGCAGCACCGGCTGAGCCCGGAGCGACAGGAAGCAGGACCGCGTCGGACGCACCAGCAGGAGCGTCCCCGCGGGGGGGGGGGGGGGCGCGCGGCGGCCCGGGCCGCGCGGCGCGACGGAGGTCAGTGGTCCCGAGACGTCAGCACGCGCCTCCGTCGGTCCAGGCCCCCCACTGCTGAGCACCCGGCGTGTCCCCCTGGTTCCAGTACTTCGCCGTCCACGTGCGCCCTGCGTGGCTGACCTGGGCGCCGCCGGCGTAGGTCGCCGTGGCGGACCAGGCCGTCGCGGTGCAGACGCCTGTGCCGCCCGTGGTCCCGCCGGTCGTGCCCCCCGTGGTGCCTCCGGTCGTGCCGCCGGTCCCACCCGTGGGCTCGACGACGGTGACGCCCCGCGGGTGGTCGTAGGTCGTCGAGTAGGACGTCCCGCCGATCGTCACGATCACGTTGGAGAACTGCGCGATCGGCATGGTCCACTTGAGCTGGTTCGTGATGCTCCCGCCCGCGGGGATCCCGCCGAGGGGCACCGTGAACTCGGCCGTGTGGAAGTCGCCCTTGAGGCCGCCGACGTTCGGACCCGTGTGGCCCTGCTTGGTCGTCGTCGTCTTCATGCCCGACCAGTCGCTCATCTCGCCCGTGTCCGTGGTGCCGTACTGGAACGAGATGGTCGCGCCCGCCGGGATGGCGGTCTTCGACCTGTTGGTGAACACGACCTTCGGGTTGATCGGGTAGTTGCTGTCACCGAGCGCGAACTGCGTGTAGTCGATGCTCATGTCGATCGCCTGCTTCGGCATCACGCGGTCCGCGTTGGCCTTGGTGGCCCCGTAGGCCGTCGTCGTGCTGAGCTTCGAGTGCATGAGGTCGACCATGGTCTGGCCGATCTCGTACTGGCCCTTGGTCTGGTTGTAGCCGTAGTCGCCCGCGAGCTCCCAGATCATGACGCCGCCGAGGCCCGTGTCGGCCACGTAGTCCGTCTTCGCCCCGATCGCCTGCGTCGTGTCACCGGACAGGAAGACCTTCTTGCTCGCGTTCCACCACCACTCGTTCTTGGTGACCGGGTCGAAGTGGTGCACGTACGAACCCGAGACGGTCGTCGGGACCTTGTACGACGCCGCGTAGTCGCCGGCGATCCCCTTCTGCAGGTTCAGCGCGTGCCAGATCGGGTTGACGCCGGCCGGGACCGCGTTGCCCATGGGGTCGGAGTCGAACCAGAGGTTGTCGACGCCCTCGGCGCCATACCCGCACTTGCCGTTCGTACCTGCCGGGCACGTGAAGCCCGCGGGCGGGACGGCCTTGCCGCCCATGCCGTCGGTGCCGCCCTGGACGCCCTGGAACCCGCGCGTGTAGAAGCCGACGCCGAGGTTCACGCGGCCTGCGGGCATGGCACCGCGGAAGTAGTGCGCGGCCCAGTCACCGTTGAGGTAGCCCATGCCCTTGTACGCGGTGTACACCCCCGCGGCCGTGAGCTCGGGGTCCTTGCCGTCGTCGAACAGCGGCGAGTTGCCGCCGACGTGCTCGTTCCACGCCCCGTGCAGGTCGTACGACATGAGGTTGACGTAGTCGAGGTACTGGACGACCTGGAAGGCCTCCATGCCACGCAGCAGCCACCCGGACGACGGCGTCGCGGTCGTCAGCACGTAGTACTCGCCGTCCTCGGCCCCTGCCTTGTCGAGCTTCTCGCGGAGCGTCTTGAGGAGGTTCACGTACCCCTGGAAGTGCTTGTCACGCTTGGCGTCCGAGAACGCGAAGTCGTCCGGGTTCCCGGCCCCCTTGTTGGACGTGGGGTACTCGTAGTCGATGTCGATGCCGTCGAACCCGTACTGACGGATGAACGCGACGGTCGAGTCGGCGAACGTGTCGATCTTCGCCTGGGACTCGGTCATCGTGTAGAAACCGCCCGACGCGACACGGTTGCCGTTCGCGTCGAAGTAGCCACCGGTCTCGGCCCAGCCCCCGACGGCGGGGATCACCTTCACGCCCGGGTTCGCCTTCTTGTACTTGGCGAGCAGGTTGAAGTGCCCCTTGTAGGACAGGGTCGGGTCCATCTCGGCCCCGGCGACCCCAGGCCACGTCATGTCCGTCGACGCGTTGCCCGCGGCCTGTGCGTTGACGGAGATCTTGTTGTCGGGACCCACGTGCGCGAACGCGTAGTTGATGTGCGACAGCTTGTTCCAGGGGATGTCGCTCGCGAGGTAGCGCGGCTGGCCGTTGGCCCCCGTGCGCCAGCTCGAGAAATAGCCGATCACGCGGCGGTCGAGCCCGTTGGGGAGCTTCTCGCGGCCCGCGGTGTCGTAGACGTCGCAGTAGGGGACGTCCACGCCCGGGGTCTTGTACATGCCGTCCGGACGGCAGGCCTCGTGGCCCGTCACAGGGGTCTCCGGGTTCGTGGTGCCACCCGTCGTGCCACCGGTCGTGCCACCCGTCGTGCCACCGGTCGTACCCGTGGTGCCACCGGTCGTGCCACCCGTCGTGCCACCCGTGGTCCCGCCGGTCGTGCCATCCGTGGTCCCGCCGGTCGTGCCACCCGTCGTGCCACCGGTCGTGCCGCCAGTGGTCCCGCCGGTCCCGCACGCCCCCTGCGAGGCCCAGGGACCGGACGCCTCAGCGCCGGGGACGTTGTTCTGGGTCCACCACTTCGCCGAGTAGTTCACGCCGTCCTTCGAGACGGTCGCGCCGTTGGTGTAGGTCGCCGTCGCCGACCAGGCCGGGGCGCAGTCGGCGGCCATGGCCGACGAGGTGGTGGCCGCGACGAGCATCGTCGCGAACAGCGCCGTCGTGGTCGCGAGGGCCGCGCCGACCCGGGCGCGGTGCCCGGTGAGTTTCACGTGCATCGAATCTGCCTTCGTTGTGCGGAGCGCAACGCGCGGTGTGCGTGGAGCGCCGAAAGACCGCAGGGCGGGGCCCGGCGGAGATCAGGGGAGATCGGGGATCTCAGGAGGAAGGTCGCCGAACCCGAGATCCTGGGCGGCCCTCGGGCCGGTCGACGGGACCTCGGGTTCGGCAGCGGCGAGCCGCTACGTGGTACCCACCGGTGACGGAGCCTCGATCGGCGTCGGTCCTCGGCGGGGGTCGTGGGGAAGGAGCCGGGGGGCGGGGCGGGGATCCCGCCCCCCGGCTCGACTCTCAGCAGGCGCCGAGCGCCTGCCACGGGCCGTACTGCTCGGCCCCGGGGACGTTGTTCTGCGTCCACCACTTGGCGGTGTACTTCTGACCGTTGTGCGAGACCTGAGCCCCACCGACGTAGACCGCCGTGGCGGACCAGGCGGGGGCGGTGCAGGTACCGGTGCCGGTCGTGCCACCCGTCGTGCCACCGGTCGTGCCACCGGTCGTGCCACCCGTCGTGCCACCGGTGGTCCCGCCGGTCGTCCCACCGGTCGTCCCACCAGACGTGCCGCAGGTACCGACGAGCTCCCAGGGGCCACCGGCCGTGCCGGGGGTCTCGTTCTGGGTCCACCACTTGGCCTTGTAGTTCTTGCCGTTGTGGGAGACCGTCGCTCCGCCGTTGTAGGTACCGGTCGCGGTCCACGCCGCGGCGCACTCGGTCCCGGTCCCACCGGTCGTCCCACCAGTGGTCCCACCGGTCGTCCCACCAGTGGTCCCACCGGTCGTCCCACCGGTCGTCCCACCAGTGGTCCCGCCGGTCGTGCCACCCGTGGTGCCACCGGTCGTCCCGCCGCCACCCGTCGGGTCACCGATCACCGGCCCGGCCGGTGCCGCGCGGAACTTCGTCGCGAGGCCCTTGAGGAGCGAGCCGTCCTGGTTGCCCGTGAGGTCCCACCACATGGCCCCGCCGAGCTTCTTGGCGGCGATGTAGTCGCCCTTCACGGCGACGGACTGCGGGTCGTCGAAGCTCCACCACTGGTTGCCGTCGTGACGCCACGAGGCCACCGATACCGGGTCGTAGTACCCGGTGCCGAGGTTCTTCAGCTTGTCGTAGTCCTCGTTGCCGGCCTCCCAGGTGCCGGGTCCGGCGTCGGTCGCGACGCCCCAGGGGGCCGACGACGTCGCGCCCTTCCAGCCTCGTCCGTACATCGCGAGGCCCATGGTGAGCTGCTTCGCGGGGACGCCGGCGTCGAGGTAGGCCTTGACGGCCTTGTCGACGCTGTAGCGGCGGTTCGCGGGGCGCGTGTCGGTGGGGTCGTCGTACAGGTTGCCCTGGTGGCCCGTGAGGGTCTTGTTCCAGGCGCCGTGCAGGTCGTAGCCCTGGATGTTCCCGAAGTCGAGGTACTGGTAGTTCTCGGGGTCGTTCCAGCCGCCGGACGCGATGTCGTCGGGGTTCGCCGGGAGGAACGCGCTGAGCTGGTACTTCTTGCCCGTCGTCGCACCGTAGGCGTCGAGCTGGGTGCGGAACTCCTTGAGGAGGGCCTTGAAGTTCGCCTTGTCGTTGGCGACGTCGACGATGTTGCCGACCTCACCGTTCGGCGAGCCGGGCCACTCCCAGTCGATGTCGAAGCCGTCGAACACGCCTGCCGCCGAGCCGGGGCCGCCGCGGCCGTCGATGACGGGCAGGTTGCCCTTGAGGTACAGGTCGATGCAGGACGACACGAGCTTCTTGCGGCTCGCGTCGGTCGCGGCGGCCTTGGAGAAGTTCTTGGACCAGGTCCAGCCACCGATCGACAGCATGGCCTTGACCTGGGGGTTCTTGGCCTTGAGCTGCTTGATCTGGTTGAACGAGCCGGCGAGCGGCTGGTCCCAGGCGTCGGCCACGCCCGCGACCGAGTTGGCCGCGGTGTAGCCCATGCCGTAGTCGGCCCAGGCGTCGCCCGCGCCGTCGGACCCGTTGGGGCCCGTGCCCTGCGCCTTGTTGGCCTCGAAGCACGTGAGCGTCTGGTGGTGGATGTTGCCGAACGCGTAGTTGAGGTGCGTCAGGTCGGCGGCGGCGCCGGAGTCCTGGAGCTCCTTCATCTTGAAGTCGCGCCCGTACACCCCCCACTGGGTGAAGTACGCGACGTTGCGGTAGCCGTTGATCGCGCTGTCGCCGGTCTCGGCGGTCGTGGTGGCTGCGGGGAGGGGGGTCGCGGTCGCGGCGACGGTGCCGGCGACCAGGGACGTCGCGAGCATGGCTGCTGCGGTCAGTCCCGCTGCCACCTTCCTCGCGCGTCCTCGTGGAGTTCTCAGTCGCATGTGTCTGCCTCACTTGGCTGGGGGCTCGGGTGCCCGGTGACCCGGACGTCGTTGCCCAGGAACACCCCGACCCTAGGGAGCGACCCTGTCCTCGTGAATCAGCGTTTCCCACATTGTTCACCTCGCGTACATACACACGGACGCGTAGGTGTTCCCCCCTACGTACCCGCGCGTCGCATACGGGTCGCGCCGACCCCGCGTACCGTCCGGCTCATCGTCCGACCCGGTGCGCGAGCACCGCGAGCTCGACCCGCGAGCGCACCCCCAGCTTGCGGAAGACGCGGCCCAGGTGCACCTCGACGGTGCGCACGGACAGGTAGAGCTGGTCCGCAGCCTCACGGTTGGAGCCTCCCTGGACGACCAGCAGCGCGACGTCGAGCTCCCGCTCGGTGAGCTCGTCGGCCCAGCGGGCGCGCAGCTCGTCGAGGGCGTCGTCGGACACGTCGCTCTCGCGCGCGGCGAGGCGCGGCCTGCCCGACGGCGCAGCCCCCGCGTGCGGGGCGCCTCCCCCGGGCGTCGTGGTCGGCACGGGCGCGTGGTCGCTGCGGGCGGAAGCCACCTGGAGCGCGTGGAGGTGCTCGAGGACGCCGGCGAGCTCCCCCTGCGCCTGCCGCGCCCACGCCCACGCCCCGGACTGCGTGAGGAGCTCGACCGCGGAGAGCAGGTGCTCGTGGGCCGCGGGCAGGTCTCCCCAGCGGGTCAGCGCCCGGCCCAGGCAGAGCTCGGTGCGCCCGTGCTCGAACGGCGACGCGATCCCCCTGCCCGCCGAGGCGACGGCGTCGCGCAGCGCGACCGAGTCCTCTGGCCGCGCCAGGGCGATCTCGGCACGGGCGAGCGTCGCGACCCGGTTCGCCGGGGAGAGGTCCTTGGCCTCGACGCGCCGCCGGGCGAGCGCCCGTTCGGCCGCGTCGGGACGTCCGGCGAGCACCCAGGCCTCGACGTCGTCCATCCCGGGCAGGTGCAGCATGTGGGCGCAGTCGCGCCGGTCCGTCTCGGCGGCCAGCTCGAGCAGCGTCGCCGCCTGGGTGTGGTGGCGCGCGAACGACGCACCGATGGCCCGGTCCACGAGGAGCCCCAGCCGGACGGGCCGCGACGTCGGGCAGGAGCAGGTCTCCTCGAGCGCGGTCGCGACCGTCCCGACGCTGCCGTGCACCGCCATGTCGAGGCGGCGTGCGACCGCGACCCCGGTCCCCGCGAACGGCAGCCCGACGGGCAGGCGGAAGGCCGCCTCCTCGAGCTCGCGGCGCGCCTTGGTGATGTTCCCCGACCAGAAGTGGACGAGCACCTGCGCGAGGCGCAGGTGCGCCTCGACGTACGGGGTCACCGCACCGGACGGGGCGTCGAACCAGCGGCCCCCGTTCCGTACCGGCGCGAGGTTCGCGACCGCGCTGGCCAGCGCCTGGCCCGCGACGTCGAGGGCGTCCTCGTCGGCCAGCGCGATCGCGCGGCTGACCTGTGCGTACGCCTCCTGCTCCGGAGAGAGGCACGAACCAGGCAGGTTGGCCCCCTTGCCGCGCTCCCCCACCCCGTAGTTGGCGAGCCAGGACCGCACGACGTCGAGCCCGCCGACCCCCTGCGTGCAGCGTCGCGCGAGCCGCTTCGCCGCGTCGAACGCCTGGGACGCGGCGACGCCGTCGCCGCGCTCGGCGTGCAGCGTCGCCGCGCTCGTGAGCCCCTGCACGACGTCGCCGATCTCGCACCCCCCGGCCGCGTCGCGGGGACGGCCCTCGTGGTCGACGCAACAGGTGCAGGCGTCGTCGTTGTCCGCGAGCGCGAGGAACGGGGCGATCACGTCGTCAGGCACCTGGCCCTGGACGTGCGTGAGCGCCGTGACGAGCGGGCCCAGGATGCGGGCCGAGCTCACGCCGCCCTCGCAGCGCGCGGCCCGCCGCAGCCAGTCGGCCGCGTCGTGGACATGACCGGACTGGAGCGCGGCCGTCCCCGCGACCACGTACGCCTCGCCGCGGTCCGCCGCAGCGGCCTGGCTCGCGGCCTCGCGCGCGACCTCGTGGGCCCACACGACGTCCCCGCGCTCGAGGAGACGCTGGGCCAGGGACACGAGCCCCGGGGCGAGCGTCGGGTCACCCGCGAGCGTCGCGAGCGCCGTGTGCCAGGTGGCGATGTCCTCCTCGCCGACCGCCGTGTGGACCGTCGCGAGCCGCAGGTGCGCGGCCGTGCGGTCTGCGAGGCGGGCGTCGCCGTGGACCAGCGAGCGAACCCGCGGGTCCGTGAACGCGAAGCGACCGGAGACCAGCGAGAGCTGCCCCGAGAGCGGCCCGTCGAGCACCTCCTCGATGCTCAGCCCCGACGCGGCGAGCAGCACGTCCGTGCGCTCGACGACCGCGACCGCCGCGACGAGCAGCGCACGCCGCTCCTCGGGGGCGAGCCCGTCGAGCCGGTCGCCGAGCAGCGTGCGGACCGCGGGAACCGGGGGCAGCGGGTCCGGGAGGATCGCGGTGCCCGCGAGCTGCTCGCTCGACAGCAGCCGGGCCGTCTGGGCGATCGCCGCCGCGTTGCCCGCGAGGTTCTGGGCGAGCCTCGCCGCGACGTGCGGGGCCACGGCCAGGCGCTCCTCGACGAGCAGCAGGTGCAGCGCCTCGGGCGGCCCCAGGGGCGCGAGCTCACGGACCTCGATCGGGTAGGGCAGCGGGCGGTCGAACCCTCCGGGGACGGCGGTCGCGAGGAGCACGAGCGCGGCGCGGCGCTGGGCGACGAGCCCGACGACCACGGCACGGCTGATCTCGTCGACCAGGTGGAGGTCGTCGGCGAGGAGCACGACCGTGCGGTCGGGCACCGCCTCCTCGAGGTACTCGGCGAGCGCGACCGCGCCGACCTCGGGCAGGTACCCGTACTCCGGGTCGGCGACGTCGAGCGGGCGCACGAGCCGGTCCGGCACCGCGCACCCGGTGACCTGGGCGACCTGGGACACGAGCGAACGCACCGCTCCGCCGGAACGCTGCGGGCCCACCGTCTGGGCGACCCTCAGGACCAGGGGCGGGTGCGGACCGCTCGCCCCGTGCAGCGCCTCGTGGACGCGCTCGAGCGTGGTGCTCGCCCCCATGCCGGGTTCCCCGGTCCAGACGAACGCGCCCCGCCCGTCGGCGACCGCCGAGAGCGCGAGGTCTATCTCCGCCCGACGCGACGAGAGCCGCTCGGGCCGGTGCTCGGTGGACGTGCGGGACGTGCGCACCTGATCTGAGGTCAGGACTTCTTGCTGGCTGGCTGGCATGTCAGACCCTCCCGTCCGGGGCAACGATGGCCGGACGACTCTCAGGAATGTTAACAACCCGACGTAAAGGCGGGCATCCTGTCCTGTTACCCGTCAGTGTCTTCGGTGGCTTCCGCCGGGGGCGGTTTGCCGGGGCCTTCGACCAGGTCTAGGGTGACCTCGTTCCTCCGTCTGCTTCTGCCGAGAGATCTCGGTACCTCAGACGAGCACGGAACCAGAAGCAGATGAGAAGGAGGTGAGAGCGATGCCGGACGGCAGCAGTCATAGATCCCCGCACTGCGCGCTCGCTCCCCTCCACCCTGCCCGCTGACCCTTCCGGTCGGCTCTCCCGGCACGGCCCGCGGGGCGGTCGCCAGTGCGCTCCATGCACCGTCATCCCCCCTCGCCAGGACCTGCCCCTGCCCGCACGCAGGGCGGCCCGGCGTCCGGTCGGCACCGTCGAGAGCACGGCGCCGGGAAGGACCACCATGTCGACGAGCACACACCTCAGTGCACCCTGCCCCGCGACCACTCGCAAGGGCTCCGCACCACTCCGAACGAACCGGGCCACCACCCCCGCGCCCGCTCCCCGCCGCCCCGACCTCGAACGCCAGTCGATCACGTTCACGATCGGCCTGTACCTGTTCATCTGCACGGCCCTGCTCGGGACGCACCTGCTGGCCGCGGGGCACGACGACGCCCCCGTCCCGGCGCCGCTGGTGACGACGACCGCGCCGACGGGGGCGACGCCGTCGGGCACCGACGCGCTGCCCACGGGCGAGACGGCGGTGGCACCGTGACCGGGACGACGCCCGCGGTCGCCGAGTCGCCCCGCGCCCTCACGTCGCCCCGCGCCGCTGCACGGCGGACGCCCGCCCCGGTCCGGACGGCCCCACGGTTCGACCCGCAGGCCCTGCGCGCCCGCTGGCTCCAGGTCGCGTCCGAGGACCCGGCCGCCCTCGAGCGTGCGGCGGAGGTCGGCGTCGACTTCTCCCCGGCGTCCGGGCGCGTCTGGGAGACCGACGACCACGTGTACCTGCCGGTCGTGGCGACCTACCGGCGCGGCGAGCGCATCGAGCGCGAGGTGCTCATGCTCGCGCTGTCACCCGAACGTGTCGTGACCCTCCAGCCCAGCCGGCACTACCCGATCTTCGACAAGGCCATCGCCCGCATGCGGCGCACACCGCGACTGACCCAGACGTCCTACGGCGTCACGTACGCGCTGCTGTACGCGCTCAACGAGGCCGCCGAACGCGTCATCCACCACGCCAGCGACCTGCTCGAGGACATGTCCGACCAGATCGAGGAGGCCACGCTCGGCTACGACCGGCGTGGGCGCGAGATCGGCGTGACCGACATGCAGGGCACCATCTCGCGCATGAACCGGGCCGAGGAGATCGTCTCCAGCACCCAGGAGTCCCAGCTCTCCCTCGCGCGCGCCGCACGACACCTGCGCAGCGAGATCGCCGACACCGACCCCGTGCTCGCGAGCCTGGTCGAGACCCTCATCGCGGACGTCGACGGCGTCAAGGAGCACGCGAGCTTCGAGCACGACAAGGTCCGCTACCTCCAGCAGGCCATCATGACCTCGCTCGACGTCAAGCAGAACCAGATCGTCAAGGTGTTCACGATCATCACCGCGGTGTTCCTGCCGCCCACGCTCATCACGTCGTTCTACGGCATGAACTTCACGCGCATGCCCGAGCTCGAGTGGGAGCTCGGGTTCCCGTGGGTCGTGCTCGTGACGCTCGTCGCCGCGGTCATCCCGCTCGTGTACATCAAGCGGCGCGGCTGGCTCCGCTGAGCCACGCTCCCCGTCCCAAGGACGTGCGGACGCCCGACAGGCAGGTCGTGGTCCCGACGGCGTCGAGTTGCGCAGGGCCGAGGCCGCTACCGCGTCAGGTCAGACGCAGGAACCGACCACGCGCCACGGGCTCCAGTGCGTCTCGGTGCCCGGTGCGTTGGTGTGGACCCACCAGTTGGCCTGGTAGTTGACGCCCTGGTGGGACGCCACCTGGCCAGCAGTGTAGATGCCCGCCTTGGTCCAGTCGCCGTAGCATCCACCGGGAGCGTCCGAGTCGACCGGACCGGCCTGCGACGCACGGTAGACGTCCGCGGCCGTGCCGACCAGCTCGTCCTCGTAGTCACCCGCGAGGTCCCACCACATCGAGCCGCCCAGGCCCTTCTCCGCGACCCACTTCGCCTTGAACTCGACGGCGCGCGGGGTGTCGACCGTCCACCACTCGTTGCCGTCGTAGCGCCAGGACGAACCGGTCGTCTCGTCGAAGTACTCGGTGCCCAGGTCACGCAGCTCAAAGTACTGCTTGTAGCCGGGCTCGTGCGTGCCCTCGGCCACGCCCGCGGCGGACTGCCACGCACCGTTCGAGTCGCCGGCCACGACGCCGGTCCAGCCACGGCCGAACGCCGGGATGCCCAGCGTGATCTGCTGCGGGTCGACGCCGCGGCTCAGGTACAGGTCGATCCCCTGCTCGACCGAGATCTCGCCCGTGTAGGTCGGGTCGTCGTGCAGGTTGGACTGGTGCCCGGCCAGGTTCGGCGACCAGCCGCCGTGCAGGTCGTAGCCCTGGATGTTGCCGTAGTCGAGGTAGTCGAAGATCTTCGGCGCGTCCCAGCCCGCGTTGATGACCGTCGGGTTCACGGGGATGTACGAGGACAGGAGGTACTCCTCGCCCTGCGAGGCGCCGTACTCGTCGAGCTGCTCGTGGAACTCCGCGAGCAGCGCCGTGAAGTTCGCCTTGTCGTTCACCGGGTCGACGAAGTTCTCGGGGTGCTGCGACCAGCTCGGTGCCCCCGGCCACTCCCAGTCGATGTCGATTCCGTCGAAGAGGCCGGCCGCTGCGCCCGCGCCTCCGCGGCCGTCGATCTCCGGCAGGTTGCCCTCGAGGTAGAGGTCGATGCACGAGGAGACGAACTTCTCGCGGGACTCGGGCGTCGCGGCGGCCTTCGAGAAGAACTTGGACCAGGTCCATCCACCGATCGACACCAGCACCTTGGTGTCGGGGTTCTTCTCCTTGAGCTTGAGGAGCTGGTTGAAGTTCCCGGCGAGCGCCTGGTCGGCCGTGTCGGCGACCCCGTCGATCGAGTCCGCCGCGCTGACCGCGTCGACGAAGTCGGCACCGGCGACGCCGGCCCCGTCGTTGCCGCCAGGTGCGGGCGACCCGTCCTTGTCGGAGATGAAGCACGTCAGGTCGGTCGGGTGGATGTTCGCGAACGCGTAGTTGACGTGCGTGATCTGGTCGGCCTGGCCGGACTCCTGGAAGTCCTTGACCGTGTAGCCGTAGTTCTCGGGAGCCCACGACATGAAGTAGCCGACGTTGCGGTACCCGTTGATGTCGTTGTCACCGTTGGGGCTGACCGCGGCGGGCGCGGCCGGCGCGGCCGTCGCGGTGCCTGCTGCGACCAGGCCCGAGCCCACGAGGGCGAGGGTCGTCGCGGTCACCACGGCACCGGCGGCACGGCGGGTGCGGCGTGGTAGCGAGGGGTTGTTGCGGGATGCGTGCAAAGGGAGGCCTCTTCGTCTTCCGTGCTGCTGACTCCGGTCCGTTCCGGAGCCCCAGGCACCGGGGATCCCTGAACGGGAACCAGCGGCTGGGCACTTCCGAACCTAGCCAGGGGGGCGCGCGAAAGATGTACGGGGCTTCCACATGGTTCACAGCGGTCACATAAGGGATTTCCCTTACCAACGCGGCGAATCGTTCGAAACGTTACGAAGGGTAGCCTTCCGCGCCTCGACGAGGCGCTACGCCTCGACGAGGATCGTCACCGGGCCGTCGTTGACGAGCTCGACCTGCATGTCCGCACCGAACACACCGGTCGCGACCTCGACGCCCTTCGCGCGCAGCGCGGCGACCACCTGGGCGACGAGCGGCTCGGCCACGTCCCCCCTTGCCGCACCGTTCCAGGACGGCCGGCGCCCCTTCTTCGTGTCCGCGTAGAGCGTGAACTGGCTGACGACCAGCACGGGCGCACCCTCGTCGAGCACCGACCGCTCGTCGCGCAGGATCCGCAGCTCGGCGACCTTGCGCGCCACCAGCTCGACCTGCGCGGGCCCGTCGTCGTGCGTCACGCCCACGAGCACGACCAGCCCCGGCCGGTCGATGCTGCCCACGACCTCGCCGCCCACGCTCACGCTCGCGCGCGCCACGCGCTGCAGGACGGCCCTCATGCGGCGTGGCCCGGTCCGAACGTGGCCCGCACCTCACCGACGGGCTCTCCTCCGCCCAGGACCGGGGTGCGGCCGACGCGGTCCAGCGCGGCGCCGTCGACCCCTGGGACGTCCCCCGCACCCAGCGCCGCCAGAGCAGCGACCAGCACCGCGGGGCGCGGCCGCGGCGAGCCGTCGAGGACCTTGAACGCGAGCGCACGCCCGTCCGGCAGGCCCGCGCCGTACACGCCGTCCGCGCCGTCCTTGGCGACGAGGCCCGGCACGGCCCGCATGACGTCGGTCGCGTCGCGCCCCGTCCCACCGACCATCTCGGGGAACGAGGACATCGCGCGCGCCACCAGCGCCTCGGGCGACCCGGGCGCACTCGACGGTGCCGCCGCCAACCGGCCGAACGCCCGTGCCATCCCGAGCAGCGTGGTCGAGAAGAGGGGTGCACCGCAGCCGTCGACCGTCACGTGGAGGTCGGCCGCGTCGTCCCCCGTGAGCTCGAGCAGCGTCTCGCGGATCGCGACCTGCAGCGGGTGCGCGGGATCCAGGTACGTCGCGGTGTCCCAGCCCGCCGCGACGCACGTCGCGAGCATCGCCGCGTGCTTGCCCGAGCAGTTCTGGGTGATCGACGCCGGGCCGTTGCCCTGCTCCTGCCAGGCGAACGCCGCAGGCGGGTAGACCGGCATGTCGGGCGTGTTGCGCAGCGCCGACTCGTCGAGCCCGACGCCCGCGAGGATCTCGCGTGCCCCCGCGAGGTGGAAGTCCTCCGCGTTGTGGCTCGCAGCACCGAGGGCCAGCAGGCGCGGCGGCAGGGAGAGCCCGTTACGGAGCATCGCGACAGCCTGGAACGGCTTGACCGACGAGCGGGGCCAGATCACGGTCGACGGGTCGCCCACCACGAGGTCGGCGGCGCCCGAGGCGTCGAGCGTCACCAGGTGCCCCAGGTGCACGGACTCGACCAGGTCGCCCCGGACGACCTCAGCGAGCGGAGCGGCGGAGCGCAGCACGGGGGTCACCACCCGCCCGGACGGCCGCCACGGTTGCCGCCCGACCCTCCCGAGCCGCCCGACCCGCGGCCGTACGGCTTGAGGCGGGGACGCACGTCGACGAGGTAGATCACGGCGGGAGCCACCGCGAAGATGTTGAGGAAGCCGACGCTCGCCCCCATGGGCGGCAGGGCGATGAAGCCCAGCGCGGCGCAGACACCGAGGATGAGCAGCCAGAGGTTCTTGGTCAGCTTCCCCTCGGCCGTGTAGGCGTTCTTGGGGCGGCTCGCGGCGTCGATGAGCGCGACGAGCTGCGCGACGAACACCGCGAGGAAGAGGACGAGGTAGACGAGGGTCTGGGCTGCTCCGAACACGACACGAGCCTACGGCAGGACCCGTAGCGCCTCCGCGCGCGCCGCGCTCGCGACGCGCTCGTCCCACACCGCGAAGATCGCGTCCTCGTGGCGCAGCACCAGCGCCGAGGCAAGGTGCACGGCGTCCGCGCCGCGCAGCGAGTGCCCGTTGCCCCCCGCGAGGGCGCTCGCCCGGTCCAGGACCTCGGGCGAGACCTCGACCAGGTGCAGCGCGGGCCACAGCCGCTCCCAGGTGGCGAGCGCCTGAGCACGCTCGGCGGCGTCGAGGACCCCCGCTCGCTCGCCCGCGGCGAGCGCAGCGCGGACCTCGGTGTCCGACAGCCGGCTCGTGCTGACCACGTCCGCCCGGTTCCACAGGGCGCTCGCGAGCTCGGACCCGGGCTCGGCGACGCACAGCTTCACGAGCGCGCTCGCGTCGAAGTAGACCAGTGCCATGGGGCGCGCCCGCTCAGCGTCGGATGCGGCGCACGAGGCCCGACATCGCCGACTGCTTGGCAGCCGGGCGAGCGGGCGGCGTGTGCACGGGCCGCTCCTCGGTGGCCGGCGTCAGCAGGCCGTCCCGGGTCAGCGACGTGATCAGGTCCGCGCTGTCGATCGCGCTCAGGCGGGCGACCGGGATGCCGCGCTCGGTGATCACCACGTCCTCCCCGTCACGCGCCCGCTCGATCCACGACTTCAGCTCGGCCCGCAGGGCGCTGACGGAAACCTCCATCCCCCGAAGGTACCGGCCAGCGCCCGGATTGCGTAGACCTCCACGCGTGCCAGTCCTGCGGATGTGTCGGGTGCGAGCCCCGGCACGCCCGGGCACGCCCCGGCACGATCGGCGCCCCGCCAGACGCGCTCCCGCGTGCTCCCGGCGCGCGCCACGACCCCGGTCAGAGCTCGTGCAGGGCTGCCCGGGCGTCCTCGGGGGACATCCCCGCGGCCTCGAGCGTGTCCACGATCGGGGAGCGCAGCAGCATCACGAGCGACTGGACCTGCCAGTCCCCGGCACCGACGGTCCGCGGGTCGGCCGCGGCCGCGGTGTCGGCCAGGATCTCGCGCGCGGTCGACGGGTCGCGGCCCGCGCCGATCGCCTCGGCCAGGACACGCGTGCCGGCCGCGAACCGGTCGACGATCGCCGCGACGGGCAGGAGGTCGTGATCGGTCCCAGCGACCGGGCGGGCACGCCGGGCCAGGACGCGGACGCTGCGCATGGCACGGTCCACCAGGACCGCCTTGCGCTCGATGTCGCCCAGCTCGCTGCGGTGCTTGCGCCCCACGGGACTCACCCGGGAGAGCTCCTGGGCGCTCGTCGCGGTGGCCTGCCACTCCTCGAGCGCGGGCTCGGACGCCCGCCCCCGCACGAGTGCGGCGTCCAGGTCGTCGATGTCGCCCGAGCGGAAGCCACGGGCGAGCAGCTCGAGCGTCTCCGCGAGCTCGGTCGTCGCCTCGTCCCCCAGGATCCGAGGCCGACGGCGTGGGTCGCCGGGGGTGAGCGTCGCGACGAGCAGCGCCACCGCGCCACCGACCAGGGCGTCGACCAGGCGCCCCCCGGGCCCACCCGTCTGGGTCGCGGGCAGACCCACGATGACGATGGCCTGCACACCGGCCTGGGTCGCGAGGAGGGCGCCGCGGTCGATGAAGCGCGCGACCAGGGCGGACGTCGCGAGGACGACGGCGACCTGCCACCAGCCCGACCCGATGAAGTGGACGATCAGGTCCCCCAGGCCCACGCCCACCGCGACCCCGATCGCGAGCTCGCCGACCTTGCGGACCTGACGGTCCTGGCTGAACCCGAGGCAGATCCACACCGAGACCGGGGCGAAGAACGGGTACGGGTGCCCGAGCAGGTAGTGCGCGATCCCGTAGGCGACGCCCGCGGCGAGCGAGGCCTGGATGACGGGCCAGAACGCGACCCGGACCCGGGAGGTCCCCTGCCGCAGCCGGGCGCGGAGCACGAGCCGGCGGAACGCCTTGCGAGCCGTCTCGACCGCCCCCGGTTCCGGGGTCGTCGCTCCCCCGGCCGACTCCCGCGCCTGCGTCATGTGCTCCTGCTCACCGCGTCCCACCGTGCCGGAGTCCCGGCACGGTCCTCAGACTCTGTTCTAGATCATGCTCTGGGGCGCGCCCGCGCCCTTGGGAGTGATGCCTCGTGCGACCGGACCGCGGGGTGCGGGGCGGTCGACCGACACGCCCTCGCCGGGGACCACGACCTCCTGGGCCGCGGCGACCGCGCCACCGTCGCAGTCGACGACGAGCTCGACGTCCTCGGGGGCGCTGCGCTTGAGGACCGCGAGCGCCACGGGGCCCAGCTCGTGGTGCCGGGCGACCGACGTCACGACCCCCACGGCACGGCCCGGTGCCGCCACCCCGTCCGGCCCCGGGGTTCCGCCCGGCAGCCGCACCTCGGCCCCGGCGACGGGGAGCAGGTGTCCCGAGCCGTCGAGGTGGAGCATCACGAGGCGCCGCGGCGGACGGCCCATGTTGTGCACGCGCGCGATGGTCTCCTGGCCGCGGTAGCAGCCCTTGTTCAGGTGGACCGCGGTGCGCAGCCAGTCGAGCTCGTGCGGGATCGAGCGGTGGTCGACCTCGGTCGCGAGGCGGGGGCGCCAGGCCTCGACGCGCAGCGCCTCGCTCGCCCAGGTCCCGGCGAGCCGCCACCCGGCGGCCTCTCGGGCCGCGACGGCGTCGGACAGCTCGGCGCGGGGCACCAGGACCAGGCGCCACGGGCGGTGGGCACCGGGGTGCTCGTCGTCCGCGGGGCCGTAGCGCGTCCCTCCGGGCGCGGTGCGCGGCCAGGGGTCGCGCCACGTGACGGGCTCCCCCTCCACGCCCTCCGCGTCGCGGGGCTCGCCCAGGACGGCGATCTCGTCGCTCATGTCGGTGATCTCGACGCGGAGCGAGAACTTCATCCGGTCGAGCCAGGCGGCCAGGGTCGGGGCGTGCGAGCCCTCGGTCACGAGCCACGTGGACTCGCCGTCGTCGACGACCCCTGCCGCGTGCTCGACGTGCCCCTGCGGGCTCAGGACGAGCAGCTCGGTCGAGGTGCGGGGCGCCAGGCCCAGGAGGTTCTGCGACGTGATCGAGTTGAGCCACGTCAGGCGGTCGGGGCCCGTGACCCGCACGACGCCGTGGTGCGAGAGGTCGACGACCGCACCGCCCGACCCGAGCGCGCGCTGCTCGCCCGTCGGGTCGCCGTAGTGCCATGCCACGCCCGCGTCGGGGCCGGAGCCGGCGACCGCGCCGGGGCGCGCGAGCAGCGGGCTCGTCCGGACCGGGGTCTCGGTCACAGGGTCGGTCTGGGTGGCGTCGTCAGGTCCAACGGTCACGGTGCAACAACCTCCTCGGCGCCGGTGGGCGCACGTCCGTCCGGCCGCGCGGTGGCGTCGGCCGTGCCTCATGCGTCGGAGGGCTAGAGGCGGTCCAGCTTCGCCGACGCATACGACTGCAACGGTTGACCGAAGGCCGCCAATTCCCAGACCCACAGGAGCTGGCCCTGGACGTTGCCGTAGAGCCGGTTCGACGCCGTGACCTCGGCCGAGGTGGCCGTGCGCATCATGGCGTCGCTCGACAGGTCCACCCGACCGTTGCCGACGACCCCCAGGTACAGGGTCATGCGGCCCGACGGGTCCGCGATCATGACCTCGATCGCGGACTTGTCCTCGGGCAGCCCCTCGGGGCGCTCGGGAGAGACGCGCCAGTAGCCCGTCTCGGTGGACCAGATGCGGCCGGGCGCGAGGTGCCCCTCGGTGCTCGGCTCGGTCTGGTCGCTCGACGCGTCGGCCTCGGGGTCGACGGGTTCGTTCGCGGTCCAGGCCTCCGGCACGGTCTCCGGGACCTCGGCCTCGAGGACGCGGAGGGTCGACTCGTACCGCAGGTACGGGCCGCCGTCGTGGTCGAACACGACGTCCTGGACGAACGGGGTCTCGGGGATCCCGGGGTAGGCGATGACTCCCTCGCCACGCCAGGAGCCCACGAGCCACGCGAGCGGGTAGGCCTCGGGGGCGAGCCCCTCAGGGAACGCGAAAGCCATCTGGTGGTACCTCCGGCGGTCCCAGCGGACCGGTGACGACGACGAGGGGAGCGGGACCGTGGTCCCACCGGGCGCGGACGCCCGGAGCGACGCTCAGGTCAGCGCTGACCCTTGTACAGCTTGTAGACGACGAACCCGGCGAACCACGTGATGGTCACGGTCGCGGCGATCAGCAGTCCCAGGAAGATGAGCTCGAGTGCATGCGTGGACATGTCGCCGATCCTACCGTCCGGCCTCTAGGCTCGCGCACGTGACCTCCCAGCCCCTCCCGCCGCTGTCCTCGGCCGCCCCGGCCGCCGTCTCCCGCTCGCTCGTCGTCAAGACGACGGCGGGCCTCGAACGCCCCGAGGCGACCAACCAGGCCTTCACGGTCGCGGCCGCCGCGGTGGCCGCCGGGGTCGAGGTCAGCGTGTGGCTGACCGGGGAGTCCGCGTGGTTCGGGCTCCCGGGACGTGCGAGCGAGCTCGAGCTCGAGCACGCGACGGCCCTGCCGGACCTGCTGGACGTGATCCTGTCCGCAGGGACCGTCACGGTGTGCACCCAGTGCGCCGTGCGCCGCGGCATCACGGAGGCCGACCTCCTGCCGGGCGTACGCATCGCGGGGGCGTCGGTGTTCGTCGAGGAGGCGCTGCGGCCGGGGGCCCAGGCCCTCGTCTACTGACGCGCCGCGGTCCTCGCAGCGGGGTACCCCTCTGCCCGACGGCGGCGCTCGCCCCGCGCGAGCGCCTCGCCTCGCGCTGCACTGCGGCGTGGCGTGTCCGGAGCGGCTCGCGGTGGCGTGGCGGGCTCCGGGCGGCGGACCTCGCGCTCAGTCCTCGACGCGGATGCCGAGCTCCGCCGCGAACAGCGGCGCCATCTCGACGAGCTGGGACGGGCTGAGCGTGGCCCCCGCGAGCCTCTCGAGGCTCGTGATCCGGCGCAGCGTCGCCCCGCGGAGGTCGGTGTGCGCCAGCCGGGCGCTCGCCAGGACGAGGTGGTCGACCGAGGTGTCCTCGAACGCGACCCGCGTGGCCTGGGCGTTCGTCAGGTCGAGCTCGTCCACGGTGCACCGCGTGAGCCGCAGGTCGCGGATCGTCGCCCCCCGGAGGTTGACGTACCCGAGCTTGCAGTCGACCAGCTCGACCGACCGCCACCCCGACTCGTAGAGCTCGGCGGACCCGATCCTCGACCCGGCCACGACGACGTCGTGCCACACGGACCGCGGGGCGCTCAGGACGGGTGCGTCGATCCGTTCGAGCCGGGACTCGCTGAACGTCGCGGCCCGCAGGTCCGCCTGGTGCAGCGAGAGCCCGACGAGGTCGCACCGCTCGAACGTGACGTCGGACAGGTCCGCGTGGGACAGGTCGCCACCCTCGAACCGCTCGTCGTGGCGACGGTCCTCCGCGCCGATCCCCTCGGCGTCGCCCGGGGGACGGACCCCGGCACGCAGCCGCTTGATCCGGGGAGGGACGGTGGTCGAGGAGTCGTTCTGCGCAGGCACCGCACGACCCTACGCGCTTCCTGCCACGGCACCCTCGGCGCCTCGCTGCCGGCGCGGGACCTCAGCGGGCGGGTGCGAACCGTCGGATCAGCAGGTACATCTCGCAGCCCAGGCACAGCCCGAACGCCGCGTTGAGCACGGCCGCCACCAGGGCGAGCGCCGCTGCGACCGGCACGGCCACGAGCGAGACCGTGAAGCCCAGGAGCACGCCGACCCCGGTGATGACGAACCCGACGCCCTGCGCGAACCGGGGCGGACGCGGGTCCTCGCGCTCCGCCGTCGGGCCGAGCCTGGGCTGGACGAGCGTCTTGAAGACCCAGCCCTGCCACGTGCCCTGCGCACCGCGCAGCGCCCCCAGCAGGAAGCTCAGCGCGATGAACGTCAGCAACCACAGCGCAGCCTGGGAGGTGCCCAGGAGGAGGGTCACGGCGAGCAGCAGAGCAGTGATCCCGGCCCCGACGCGAGGACCACGCGGGTCGATGCCCCGAGCCACGCTCGAAGAAGGGTGCGGGTCGTGCGACATGGCGGCTCCTCGGTCGGCCCGCCCCGGTGGGCGAGCGGTGTCAGGCGACGGACCCCGCGGGCACGTCGAGCGCCTCGACCGCCTGGGTCCGGTTCACGCTGCCGCTCATCCGAGCGACCTCTCGACCGGACGGGTCGAGGACGAGCACCGTCGGAGTGCGCAGTATGCCGAAGGTTCGCACGAGATCGTGGTGCTCGTCGACGTCCATCTCGCGATGTGTCACATCGGTGCGCGCCGCGACGACCTCGTCGAGCACGCGGGCCGTGTGCCGGCAGGGCGAGCAGAACTCGCTCGAGAACTGCACGAACGTCCGGTGCTCCCCGAGCACGATGCCGAGGGCCGCCCAGTCGACCGCGCCGTCCTCGGCCGCGGGCCGGGCTGCGCGGACCACCCCCTGTCGGCGCTGCCACCAGAGCCCGAGCAGCACGCTCGCGGCGAGCACCACGACCAGGACCACGATGCGCCAGACCATGGCGTCGACCTCTCTCTCGGACAGCGGCACGGCGGCCCGCCGTGCGGCGGGCCGGTCAGCCCACGAGCACGCGACCGACCACGAAGACCAGGATCCCCCCGACCGTCACGGGCAGCACTATCGCAGCAACGGCCGCCTGCCTGCGCTCGAGGGCCGGCAGCTGGTCGAACAGGGCGCGCAGCCCCGCGACCAGCATCCCCGAGACGACGCCCGTCCACAGCCCGTTGCTGATCGCGACCTCGGGCAGCACGTACCCGAGGGCGGCCCCGGCCGCCGCGGCGGCGACGACCGTCACGACCGAGCTCCACCACCCGGCGAGGGGCAGCGCGGAGATCGCGGACGCGACGGCGAGCGTCGCCGCGCACGTCACGACGAGCTCCGCCCCGGCGTCGGTGCGGTCGGTCGCGATCCACCCTGCGGCCGAGACCGCGACGACCAGTCCGCTCACCGTGCCCAGGAGCGACTCGACGAGTCGCGGGCGGCCGTCCCGGCGCAGCATCTCGGCGACGAACGCCAGCACGATGCCCATCGCGAGGACGAGCGGCAGGTTGCGCAGCGCGGGCTCGCCGTCGGTCGCAGCCACGACGGCGACCGCACCGACCCCGGTCAGGCCGATCACCAGGCCGGAACCGCCCGGGGCGGGCTGCCCCAGCAGCGCGGGCCACCCGACCGCGACCAGCACGACGAGCACGGCGGCCGCGATCGTCAGGGGCAGGAGTCCGAAGAACGCGGCGGCAGCGACCGCCGCAGCCATCACGGACGTGGCGACGGCGCGCGAGGAGAGACCCACTAGGCACACTCCCCCGACAGCACGAGCGGTGAGAGGGCGGGGTCGGCACCGGGTCCGAAGAGGCTGAGCACGAACATGAGTCTCCCAGATGACGCCGCACGAGAACACGAAACAAGGTTGTAACAGCGCAAAGGCCTTGGTCACCCCGTCGACCCCTGTTCCACGCGCTACGGTAATGATTCCGGCCTCCTCGGGGGTCACTGGGAGGAGGTGCGTCGGTGGCAGAGCTGTTGATCCTGACACCGGCGACAGGTGGGTCCGTCGACATCCTGCCTGCGCTGGGACTGCTGTCGCACCGCTTGCGGGTGCTGCCCATGGAGCCGTCGGCACTCGTCGACGCTCCGGACTCGGACGTCGTGCTGCTCGACGCGCGCCGCGACCTCGCGGCCGCCCGCACCACCTGCCGCCTGCTCCACGCGACCGGTCTGACGGTGCCCCTCGTGCTCGTCCTGACCGAGGGCGGCCTGACCGTGGTCACCGCCGAGTGGGGGGCCGACGACCTGCTCCTGGAGCACGCGGGCCCCGCGGAGGTCGAGGCCCGGCTGAGGCTCGTGATCGAGCGCTCGTCGCACGGCCGCGCCGACGACGCCCCGCAGGAGATCTCCGCGGGCGAGCTCGCGATCGACGCGGGCGGGTACACGGCCCGCCTGCGCGGACGCCCGCTCGACCTGACCTACAAGGAGTTCGAGCTCCTGAAGTACCTGGTGCAGCACCCGGGCCGCGTGTTCACGCGCGCCCAGCTCCTGCAGGAGGTCTGGGGCTACGACTACTACGGGGGCACCCGGACGGTCGACGTCCACGTGCGGCGCCTGCGCGCCAAGCTCGGCCCCGAGCACGAGCAGCTCATCGGGACGGTGCGCAACGTCGGCTACCGGTTCGACCCGCCCAAGGACCGGCGCGCGTCCGCGGCGGCCGACGGGAGCACGAGCGACGCGCCGGGAACCGAGGCGACCGAACCCACGGCCTCGAGCGAGCAGGTAGGTTCGTCCGGGTGACGACCGACTCGAGCGACTTCTCCGCAGCCCTCGTCGACGGCCCCTGGCGGCACGAGTTCGTGCCGGCCAACGGCGCCCGCTTCCACCTCGCGGTGGCCGGCCCCGAGTCCCGCGGAGGCGGTTCGGGCGCTCCCCTCGTGCTCCTGCTGCACTCGTACCCGCAGTTCTGGTGGGCGTGGAGGCACCAGCTCGAGGCGCTCGCCGAGGCCGGCTACCGCGTCGCCGCGATGGACCTGCGCGGCACCGGTGCGTCGGACAAGCCTCCGATCGGCTACGACGCCCCGACCCGTACGCGCGACGTCGCGGGCGTGGTCCGTTCGCTGGGCGCCGACCGCGCCGTCGTCGTCGGGCACGGGACCGGCGGCGGGCTCGCCTGGGCCATGGCCGCGCTCCAGCCCGCGGTGACCGCCGGCGTCGCGGCGTTCGCCGCGCCGCACCCCTCGCACGTCCACACCTCGGGCCGCAGGCTCCTGACGCCGCTCGCGCAGCGGCACCTCGCGTTCGCCCAGCTCCCGACGTTCCCCGAGCGGGCCCTCACGCAGGACGACCTGGTCGGCCGGGTGCTCGCGGACGGGTCCGCGACCCCGTTCGCCACCGAGGCGGTGGACACGTACCGCACCGTCATGCGCATCCCGTTCGCGGCGCACTCCGCGATGGAGGCCATCCGCTGGTCGGTGCGCTCCGCACCACGGCCCGACGGGCGCCGCTTCCGCAGCGCGCTGCGCCGCCCGATCGCCATCCCGACGCTCCAGGTCCATGGCGGGGCCGACGGCTTCCTGCGCCGCGAGCTCACCGACGCGGACGCAGCCGCCGTCTCGCGCTCGTTGCGCTTCGAGGTCCTCGACGGGGTGGGGCACTTCCTCCCGGAGGAGGCGCCCGACGACGTCACCCGCCTCCTGCTGGACTGGCTGCCCACCACGCAGGGCTGAGCAGGGTGCGTGGCGCGGGCCCTGCAGGCTGCAGGCCCTGCGCCGCCGCGCACCTCAGTCCGTCTTGACCATGCCCGCCGCGACCGCCGGGTCGGTCTCGCCGACCCCGAACGACGGGCACAGCTGCGCGATGGTGCACGCCCCGCACGCGGGCTTGCGCGCGAAGCAGACCCTGCGGCCGTGGAAGATCAGCCGGTGCGAGAGCATGGTCCACTCGCGCTTCTCGATGAGCTCGCCGACCTCCGTCTCGACCTTGACGGGGTCCTCCTCCGTGGTCCACCCCAGCCTGCGCACGAGGCGCCCGAAGTGGGTGTCGACCGTCAGGCCCGGGACGCCGAACGCGTTGCCCAGGACGACGTTGGCGGTCTTGCGCCCGACGCCGGGCAGCGTCACCAGGTCGTCGAGCCTGCGGGGGACCTGACCGTCGTAGCGCTCGACGAGCGCCTGCCCGATCCCGATGACCGACTGCGCCTTGGCCCGGAAGAAGCCCGTGGGCCGCAGGATGTCCTCGAGGTCCTCCCGGTCCGCGGCGGCGTAGGCCGCGGCGTCCGGATAGCGGGCGAAGAGCTCCGGGGTGGTGAGGTTGACGCGCTTGTCCGTGGTCTGCGCCGACAGGACGGTGGCGATCAGCAGCTCGAGAGGCGTGGTGAAGTCCAGCTCGCAGTGCGCGTCCGGGTACGTCAGCGCCAGCTCGCGGTTGGTGCGCCGTGCTCGCCGCACCAGGGCGAGCCGTGACTCGACGTGCGGGGCTGGTGCAGGACTCGAGGTACCGCCCGAAGTGGTCACGTCCGGCAGCCTACTCGGCCCCACCCACACCTCCCCCACGCCTTCCGCGCAGGTCTCACCAGGTCGGTGGCGATCCGAGTTGCGCGCATGAGGCAGACTTGTGGGAGGAATCACGAGTACCGGTTCGCTCGAACTCCGCCGATGCAGACGGGCTCATACCGGGAAAGTCCGCTCAACACTCGAAGGACATCGCGTGGACGACGACGTAGTGCTCTCGGCCCCCCTCTTCGCCACCATGGACCGCGAAGAGACCCGGACGCTGTTCGACTCGATGCAGCAGATCGAGCTCACCCGTGGAGACGTGCTCTTCCGCGAGGGTGAGCCCGGCGACCGGCTGTACGTGATCGCACAGGGCAAGATCAAGCTCGGCCGCCGCTCGAACGACGGTCGGGAGAACCTCCTGTCCATCCTCGGACCGGGCGAGATGTTCGGTGAGCTCTCGCTCTTCGACCCGGGGCCACGCACCGCCACGGCCAGCTCGGTGTCCGACGCTCTGCTCTACGAGCTCCGCCACGAGCAGCTCATCGAGTGGATCGAGAAGCACCCGAGCGTCGCGAAGCACCTGCTCAACGCGCTGGCCCGCCGGCTGCGCCGCACCAACGAGACGCTCGCCGACCTGGTGTTCTCGGACGTGCCCGGCCGTGTCGCCAAGGCGCTCCTCGACCTGTCGACCCGCTTCGGCGAGGAGACCGACGAGGGCGTGCGCGTCGCGCACGACCTCACGCAGGAGGAGCTCGCCCAGCTCGTCGGCGCGTCGCGCGAGACGGTCAACAAGGCCCTCGCCGACTTCGCCACGCGCGGGTGGGTCCGCCGCGAGGGCCGGGCGGTCGTCCTGCTCGACGTCGACCGGCTCGAGCGCCGCGCGCGCTGACCGCGGACGCACCAGACCAGCGGGAGGCCGGGGGGGGGGGGGGGGGGG
>NZ_JACSQQ010000017.1:40821-62508 GCF_014836555.1 Oerskovia rustica | reverse complement strand
ACCTTCGGGTCGCGCGACCGGCCTCTCGCCGTCTCGGAAGCGTCGCTCAGGCGTCCGCAGGGTCCGCGAGCTCGACGACGAGCTCCACCTCCACCGGGGAGTCGAGCGGGAGCACCGCCACGCCCACCGCGCTGCGCGCATGGATTCCGGCCTCGCCGAAGATCTCCCCGAGCACCGTGCTGGCGCCGTTGATCACGGCCGGCTGACCCGTGAACGACGGATCGCTCGCCACGAACCCGACGACCTTGACGATCCGCGAGACCTGGTCGAGATCCCCCACGAGCGCCTTGACCGCCGCGAGCGCGTTGAGCGCGCTCGTGCGGGCGTAGCCCGCCGCGTCGGCCGGCGCGACGAGCCCCTCGCCGTCACCCACCTTGCCGGTCGCCGGCCGGGCGCCCGCCACGAACGGGAGCTGGCCCGAGGTGTACACGTACCGGCCGGTGCGCACCGCGGGCACGTACGCCGCGACGGGCGCGGCGACGTCGGGCAGGGTGATGCCCAGCTCGGCGAGCCGGGCGTCGACGACGCCGACCACTACTTCTCGCCGGTCGGGCGCTTGAGGTAGGCCACGAGGCCGTTCCCGTCCGGTCCCGTGACGACCTGGACGAGCTCCCAGCCGTCCGAGCCCCACTGGTCGAGGACTGCCTTGGTGTTGTGGATGATGAGGGGGATGGTCGCGTACTCCCAGGTGGTTGCCATGCGCCCGAGCGTAGTCGCCATCCAGCCTGCGCACAGGTCACACCCGCTCCCCGAACCGGCCCACGGATGCTCACACAACCCGCACACCGGACGAGGGCGGAATCCCCCGGGGACCGTCTGGGCCCTCCCGTAGGCTTGCGCCTATGGCTTCCCCTGCGCGTCCCCGTCGACAAGTCAACGCCTATCAGCTCATCGCCCTGCTGCTGGCGTTCGTCCTGGTCTCCGGGGTCGGAGGCGTGCTCGGCGCGGGCCTGCTCATCCCCCTCGCGGCGGGCGCCAGCCAGGTCACCGACAGCAGCGTCCAGATCTTCGAGGAGCTGCCCGACGAGCTCGAGCCGGGCCCCCTCGCCGAGCTCTCGCGCGTCTACGCCAAGGACGGCACCACGCTGCTCGCGACCTTCTACCAGGAGAACCGCATCGTGGTCCCCCTGGACCAGGTCTCCGAGCACATGAAGAACGCGGTCGTCGCGACCGAGGACAAGCGCTTCTACGAGCACGGCGGGATCGACCCCGAGGGCACCGTGCGTGCCGCCGTGAACAACGCGATGGGCAAGTCGCAGCAGGGTGGGTCGAGCCTGACCCAGCAGTACGTCAAGAACGTCCTGATCGAGCAGGCCGTCCGCGCCGAGGACCCCATCGCCATGGAGGCGGTCAAGGAGAGCAGCATCGAGCGCAAGGCCCGCGAGGCCAAGCTCGCGATCTCGCTCGAGAAGCGCATGACGAAGGACGAGATCCTCCAGGGCTACCTCAACATCGCGCAGTTCGGCGTCCGGGTCTACGGCGTCGAGACCGCGGCGCGGCACTACTTCGGCAAGAGCGCGTCCGATCTCTCGATCGTCGAGGCCGCGACCATCGCCGGCGTGACCAACGCTCCCGGCAAGTACGACCCTGTGACCAACCCGGCGAAGTCCGAGGAGCGACGCAACCTGGTGCTCCGTCGAATGCTCGAACAGGGCTACATCACCCAGCAGGAGCACGACGAGGCCGTCGCGACCCCGCTGCCCGCGACCCTCAACATCGTGCCCGTGGAGGTCGGCTGCGAGGCCGCCAACGGCGCGGCGTTCTTCTGCGACTACGTCACGAAGGTCATCATCTCCAACCCGAGCTTCGGCGAGACCGAGAAGGACCGCAAGGCCCTGCTCTACCGCGGAGGCCTCGACATCACGACGACGCTCGACCCCGCGATGCAGGCCGCGGCCGAGGAGAACGCGCTGGCAGCGGTGCCGACGAACGACCCGAGCGGCATCGAGGACGCGATCGTCTCCATCGAGCCCGGCACCGGGAAGATCCTGGCGATGGCCCAGAACCGACCGTACGACGCGGCCCTCGAACCCGAGCCGGGCACGACGGCGCAGAACTACAGCGCGGACCAGGCTCACGGCTCCTCCCGAGGCTTCTCCCCTGGATCGACGTGGAAGCCCTTCCTCCTGGCCGAGTGGCTCAGGTCCGGCCACACGCTCAACGAGTCGGTGAGCGCGAACAAGCGCGCATGGAACAACACCGACTTCGACTGGTGCGGCGCGCGGGTGCGCAACGAGGCAAAGCCCTGGAGCCCCAGCAACTCCGACGGCAACAACGACCAGGGCAACATCTCCGTCCTGCGCGCCACGTACAACTCGATCAACACCGCGTACGCGTCCATGGAGTCCCAGCTGCGTCTGTGCGACGTCAAGTCGACCGCCGAGGCCATCGGGTTCAAGCCGGCCGTCACGGCCGACAAGGAGGCTGGCGTCAAGATGATGCCGTCGATGGTCATCGGCACCCAGGAGTCCTCTCCCCTGCAGATGGCCGCGGCCTACGCCACGTTCGCCAGCGGCGGCACCTACTGCGACCCCATCGCGATCACCCGCATCGTCGACGCGGAGGGCAAGGACCTCGAGGTCCCGTCGGCGAACTGCACGGCCGCGCTCGACCCTGCGGTGGCCAACACCGTGACCTACGCGCTCGAGAACGTCATGACCCAGGGCTCCGGCAAGAAGTCGCAGCTCGACGGGCGCCCGAGCGCAGGAAAGACCGGTACCGCGAACCTCAACACCCACACCTGGTTCGTCGGCTACACCCCGCAGGTCTCCACGGCCGTGTGGATCGGCAACGCCGAGAAGAACGTCGAGATGCGGAGCAACGGGCGCGGTCGCTTCGTCATCAACGGCGTCGGCAAGCAGTGGTGGTTCGGCTCGGACCTCGCGGCGCCGACCTGGCGTGACTACATGAACACCGTCCTCGCGGGCACCCCCGCCCAGCCGTTCCCGGCGCCGGACCCGAAGATGGTCGGCCAGGTCCAGGCTCCGCCGACCACGACGCCCCCCACGACCCCCACGACCCCGCCGAGCGATGGTGGGACCGGCAACGGCGGCAACGGGAACGGTGGCGGCAACGGGAACGGGAACGGCGGGAACGGCAACGGCGGCGGTAATGGCGGCGGGAACGGGAACGGCGGCGGCGAGACCGGCACGCCGGGCGGGGAGCAGGACTGACCGGGGCCCGCGTGCACCCCGCGCTCGTCGGCGGCGGCGCACTCGCCGCCGCCGGAGCGGGGGCGCTCGCCTACCCCCACCTGGAGACCAAGCTCTTCACGCTGCGTGAGGTCACGGTCCCGGTGCTCCCTCGGGGGGCGTCCGACGTGCGGGTCCTGCACTTCTCGGACCTTCACCTCACGCCCACGCAGGAACGCAAGATCGAGTGGATCCGGTCCCTCGCGGCCCTCCGCCCCGACTTCGTGGTCGACACGGGCGACAACCTGGCGCACGTCGACTCGCTGGAGCCGCTCCTCGACGCCCTCGATCCGCTCCTGAGCAGCGCTCCCGGAGCATTCGTCATGGGGTCGAACGACTACTTCGCGCCCTCGCCGAAGAACCCTGCCCGGTACCTGCTGCCCGACGCGCGGATCTTCCACAAGATCGACCCGCCGCGGCTCCCCGCGGACAAGCTGGCCGCCGCGTTCAGTGCCGCGGGGTGGATCGACCTCACCAACCGCCGCGACGCGATCGACGTCGGCGGCGTGCACATCGACCTCGTGGGCGTCGACGACCCGCACCTGGACAGGGACGTCTTCCCTGCCGCACGCGAACGGGCGGCGGGCGACCACGGGACGGACGCTGCGTCGTCGGGCCTGCGGATGGGCGTGGTGCACGCGCCCTACGTGCGCGTCCTCGACCAGATGCACGACGACGGCGCTGACGTGATCCTCGCCGGCCACACCCACGGCGGGCAGCTCTGCGTCCCGTTCTACGGGGCGCTCGTGACCAACTGCGACCTGGACCGCGGGCGGGCCAAGGGCCTGCACGGGTGGCCCGGAGCCCGGCCCGACGCCCCGGGCGGCGAGGACTCGACCTGGCTCAACGTGTCGGCCGGGGCGGGCACCTCGCCCTACGCGCCCTTCCGGTTCGCGTGCCGCCCGGAGGCCACGCTCGTGACCCTCACGGCACCGTGAGCACGCGCCGAGGGGCCGGTTTCGTCGCAGGGGCAAACGTCGGCTATCCTAGGCAGGCTCCAGCGCGCAGGTTTGGCGGGACCTTTCGAGGACCCTCCGCAGGCCGGTCGCAACAGGAGCAATCGGGGTGTGGCGCAGCTTGGTAGCGCGCGTCGTTCGGGACGACGAGGTCGCAGGTTCAAATCCTGTCACCCCGACCAGCACGAAGGCCCGGAGTCCACTGGACTCCGGGCCTTCGTCGTTCCCGCTCGGCCCGCCGAGGGTGACGTTCCCACCCGCCGACGGTGACGTCCCCGCCCGTCGAGGGCGACCGCACCGCACGTCGAGGGTGACGACGTCGTTCCCTCGCCCGCGACCGCCCTATGCGGGTCCCCCCTTCCGGTGTCACGATGAGGGTCCTGCACCCCCAGCGTCGGAGGTCGTCGTCATGGCTGAGGAGCCGATCGTCATCGTCGGAGGCGGCCTGGCGGCCGCGAAGGCCGCCGAGTCCCTGCGGACCGAGGGGTACGACGGCGACCTCGTGGTCGTCTCGAGCGAGCCGCACCGGCCTTACGAACGTCCGCCGCTCTCGAAGGACTATCTGCGCGGAGAGGCCGAGCGCGACGTCCTCTTCCCCCTGTCCGAGGAGTGGTACGCCGACCACCACGTCGACCTGCGGACCGCGACGCGGGCCGCCGGGATCGACGTCGACGCGCACTCCCTCACGCTGATCGACGGGACGTCCCTGCCCTACGCGCGCCTGCTCCTCGCGACCGGCTCGACGCCGCGCTCGTTCGCGGTGCCCGGTGCCGACCTCCAGGGCGTGCACTACCTGCGCACGATCGAGCACGCCGACCTGCTCGCCGCGACGCTCGAGGCCTCGGCCCGCGAGGGCGCGGGTCGGCTCGCCGTCGTGGGTGACGGGTGGATAGGGATGGAGGTCGCGGCCTCGGCGCGCAGCCTCGGCCTGGACGTGACCGTCGTCGGGCGCGGCGTGCACCCCCTCGGGCGCGTGCTGGGCCCGCTGCTGGGCGAGATGTACGGCAAGGTCCACGCGGACCACGACGTGCACCTGCACCGTAACGCCCAGGTCGTGGGGATCACGGGCAGCGAGGGGCGGGTCACAGGGCTCGACGTCGCGGACGGGACGCACGTGGCCGCCGACGTCGTCGTGGTCGGTGTGGGCGTGACGCCCAACGTCGGCTTCGCGGAGGCCGCGGGGATCGACCTGCGCGACGCGAGCCTGGGTGGTGGGCTGGCCGTCGACGCGACCCTGCGGACGTCTGCCCCGGACGTGTGGGCGGCGGGAGACATCGCGAGCGTCCCCTCGCCGCGCTACGGCCGCCCTCTGCGGGTCGAGCACTGGGCCGTGGCCCTGGAGACCGGGCCGCACGCGGCGCGCGCCATGCTGGGCTCGCGTGAGCCCTACGACAAGCTGCCCTACTTCTTCTCCGACCAGTACGACGTGGGCATGGAGTACCTGGGGTTCGTCGAGGACCCGGCCGGGACCGAGGTGGTCGTCAGCGGGTCCCTCGAGGACCACGAGCTCGTCGCGTTCTGGGTGTCGGGCGACCGGGTCCAGGCCGGCATGACGGTCAACGTCTGGGAGCAGATGGAACACGTGGAGGAGCTCGTCCGGGCCACCGGGCCGGTCGACCGGGACGCGCTGGAGGCGTTCCGCGCCTGACCGGTCCGGCATGGCCCCGGGACCGGCAAGGGCCGGTCCCGCACCGCCCCTACGGCACCTCGCGCTGCGCCTGCCCGACGTACTGGCTGAGCGGCCGGATGAGGGCGTTCGCGGACCGCTGCTCGACGACGTGCGCGGTCCAGCCCACGACGCGCGCCGCGACGAACAGGGGCGTGAACGTGGGGGTGTCGAAACCCATGAGGTGGTAGGCGGGGCCGGTCGGGTAGTCGAGGTTCGGCAGGATGCCCTTGCGCTCGGTCATGGCGGCCTCGAGCGCGTCGTAGAGCGCGTCGAGCGCGGTCGCCTCGTCGGTCCCGAGGTGCGCGACGAGGTCGTCGAGCGTCTTCTTCATGGTCGGGACGCGTGAGTCGCCGTGCTTGTAGACGCGGTGGCCGAAGCCCATGATCTTGCGCTTGTCGACCAGCGCCTCGTCGAGCCAGGCGGCGGCCCGGTCGGCCGTCCCGATCTCGGCGAAGGTCGCCATGACGGCCTCGTTCGCGCCGCCGTGCAGGGCCCCCTTGAGGGCGCCGATCGCGCCCGTGACGGCCGAGTGCAGGTCGGACAGCGTCGAGGTGATGACGCGGGCCGTGAACGTCGAGGCGTTGAACGAGTGCTCGGCGTACAGGATCATCGACACCTCGAAGGCCCGCACGACGCACTCGTCGGGCACCTCGCCGAAGGTCATGTGGAGGAAGTTCTCGGCGTAGCCCAGGTCCTCGTCGGGGTCGACGATCTGCTGACCACGGCGTCGGCGCTGGTCGAGGGCGACGACGGCGGGCAGCATCGCCCACAGGCGCAGCGCCTTGGCGTGCTCGGCCTCGGGGGACGAGTCCTCGGCGGTCGGGTCGTGCGCGCCGATGACCGACACCGCGGTGCGGCACACGTCCATGGGGTGGCAGGTCGTGGGGAGCTCGAGGATCGCGTTGCGCACGGCGCCCGGCAGCGCACGGTGGGCGCGCTCGACGGCGGTCTGCTCGGCGAGCTGCTCGGGCGTGGGCAGCTCGCCGTGCCACAGGAGGTAGGCGACCTCCTCGAAGCTCTTGCGCGCGGCGAGCTCCTGCACGGGGTACCCCCGGTAGAGCAGCGAGTTCGTGTCGGGGTTGACCTTGGAGACCGACGTCGTGTCGACGACGACGCCCGCGAGGCCCTTGCGGATCTCGGGGGGCGCGGCCGGGGCCACGGCTCCAGGGGTGGTCGCGGGCGTCCCGACGCTGGGGGTGCTGGTGGTCATGTGCTCACTCCTTCGTGATGCGGGGTCGTGCTGCGGCAGTCCTGGGCGCCCTACGGCCGGTAGGTGAAGATCTCGGTGTCGAAGTGGTTGTAGCCGGCGTAGTCCACCAGCTCGTACAGCCGCGCGCGCGTCTGCATCTCACCGACCACCCCGTCCTGCGTGCCGGTCTCCCGGATCATGTCCAGCGTGCGCTCCGCAGCCCCCATCGCGCTACGCAGGAGGGTCACGGGGTAGATGACGATCTGCACGCCTGCCGCCGCGAGCTGGTCACGGGTGAACAGCTCGGACTTGCCGAACTCGGTCATGTTGGCGAGCACGGGCACGTCGACGGCGGCGGCCACGGCCTCGAACTCGGCGAGGTCGCGCATGGCCTCGGGGAAGATCGCGTCGGCGCCCGCGTCGACGAGCGCCTTGGCGCGGTCGATCGCGGTCGCCAGCCCCGCGGCACCGTCCAGGCTCGCGCGCACGTCGGTGCGCGCCATGACGAGGAAGTTCGGGTCGCGCCGGGCGTCGACCGCGGCACGGATGCGCTTGGTCGCTGTCTCGAGGTCGACGGTCGCCTTGCCGTCGAGGTGGCCGCAGCGCTTGGGGTTGACCTGGTCCTCGATGTGGCAGCCCGCGACGCCGGCGTCCTCGAGGGACTGGACGGTGCGCGCGACGTTCATGGGTTCCCCGAAGCCGGTGTCGGCGTCGACGAGCGCGGGCAGGTTCGTCATGCGCGCGATCTGCCCGGAACGGGTCGCGACCTCGGTGAGGGTCGTGAGGCCGATGTCCGGGAGCCCCAGGTCCGCCGAGATCACGGCCCCCGAGATGTACACGCCGTCGAAGCCCTTGTCCTCGATGAGGCGCGCCGAGAGCGGGTTGAACGCACCGGGAAGCTGGAGCAGCTCGCCGGCCGCGAGCCGGGCGCGCAGCGCCGCCCGCTTGTCCGACGGCGTCACGTGCGAGTACAGCATCAGTTGCCTCCTGCGGTGGTCGAGCCGGTGGGGTCGTCGGCCGCCTCGTGCATGGTCCAGCCCGCGGCGCCCTCGCCGGGACCGGTCTCGCCGGGACCCCCGGCGTCCGTGGTGTCGGGGCGGCCCAGCTCGAAGATGCCCGTGGGCACCGGGACCGCGTCCAGCAGCCCGGGCCGCGCGACGATCGAGAGCTCGCGCACCTCGGCGGGCGTGAGCGACGGGAGCCGCTGCGCGAGGTCGAGGAAGCGCTCGATCTCGGCGGGCTCGAGCACGCCCTCGGCGAGCAGCCTGAACTTGGCGACGTACTGCGCCCGGGCGAAGGGGCGCGCGCCGAGCGGGTGCGCGTCGGCGACGGCGATCTCGCGGACGATCCGTCCGCCGTCGGCCAGCTCGATCTCGACGCGACCGCCGAACGCCTTCTCGGCCGGGTCGACCGAGTGGTAGCGACGCGTCCACCCGGGGTCCTCGGCCGTGGTGACCTTGCCCCACAGCGCGACCGTGTCGGCGCGGCCCGCGCGCTCGGGCGTGTAGGAGTCGACGTGGTGCCACCCGCCGTCCTGGAGCGCGACCGCGAAGATGTACGGGATGGAGTGGTCGAGCGTCTCGCGCGACGCGGTCGGGTCGTACTTCTGCGGGTCGTTCGCGCCCGAGCCGATCACGTAGTGGGTGTGGTGGCTCGTGTGGATCACGATGTTCGCGATGTTGTCAGGGTCCGCGAGCCACGGGTGCTCGGCGTGCAGGGCGCGCGCCAGGTCGATGAGCGCCTGCGACTGGTACTCCGCCGAGTGCTCCTTGGTGTAGGTGTCGAGGATCGCGGTCTTGGGCTCACCGGGCGACGGCAGCACGACGTCGTAGCGTCCCTCGGGGCCGTCGAGCAGCCACGCGATCACGCCGTCCTCGCCCTCGTAGATCGGCTCGGGCGACGTCTGCCCGCGCATCGCCCGGTCCACGGACTCGACCGCGACCTTGCCCGCGAGGGCGGGCGCGTACGCCTTCCACGTGGAGATCTGCCCCTTGCGGGACTGCCGCGTCGCGGTCGTGGTGTGCAGGGCCTGGCCGATCGCCTGGAAGATCGTGGTCGTGTCGAGCCCGAGCAGGGTCCCGATCCCTGCCGCTGCCGACGGGCCCAGGTGTGCGACGTGGTCGATCTTGTGCGCGTGCAGACTGATGGCCCGCACCAGGTCCACCTGGATCTCGTAGCCCGTCGCGATGCCGCGCACGAGCGCCGCCCCGTCGCAGCCCGCGTGCTGGGCGACCGCGAGGATCGGTGGGATGTTGTCCCCCGGGTGCGAGTACTCGGCCGCGAGGAAGGTGTCGTGGTAGTCGAGCTCGCGGACCGCGACGCCGTTGGCCCAGGCGGCCCACTCGGGGCTCGTGCGGGTCGCGAGCGGCGTCCCGAAGACCGTCGCGCCCGGCTCGTACGGGTGCGCGAGGGCCTGCCCGCGGGCCGCGACGGCCGGGGCTCGGGTGAGGCTCGCCGCCGCGACGGCCGCGTTGTCGATCACGCGGTTGACGATCATGTCGACGACCTCGTCGGGCACCTCGACCTGGTCGGTCGCGAGCTCGGCGAGCTTCCAGGCGAGCTGGTCGGTGCGGGCGAGGTTCTCCGCGGAGCGGTGGGTCCGCAGGTGGTGGGTCGTGGGCATCGGTGCCTCCGGTGGTCTGTTGCGGTGCGTCGGGGGACGTAGGGCGTGCTCCCTGCCCGACGGCGTCGCGTGGGCAGTGGGGGCCGGTTGCGGTCGGTGGGGGCCGGGTGAGGTGCGCGTCGTCAGCCGGGCGGCGGGCTCTCCTGCTCGCCGAGGGCCTTGGCCGCCATGGCGCCGCTGCGTTCGATGTGCTCGCGCATGGCACGCTCGGCCGCGTCCGGGTCGCCGCTCGCGATGGCGGACGCGACCTCACGGTGCTCGTCGACGTGGTCGGTGGTCCCGACGCGCTCCCGCGCGGACAGCGAACGATAGCGGTCGACGTGACCGCGGATCTGACGCAGCAGCTCGGAGCACCACCGGTTGTCGGCGAGGGTCGCGATCTCGCCGTGGAACTGGGCGCCGATGCGCAGGACCTCGTCCTCGTGGTCGCGCACGGCGTCCATGAGGTCGACGAGCCGGGAGAGACGGGCGACGTCGGCAGGCCGCGCACGTTCGCACGCGTCCCGGGCGAGCAGGCCTTCCAGGCGGGCCCGGACGTCGTACACGCGGTGCAGGTCGGTGACCGCGAGGGGCGCGACGCGCACTCCCCCGGTCGGCTGCTCGACCACGAGGGCCTCGGCCTGGAGGAGCCTCAGGGCTTCTCGGACGGGGGTGCGGCTCACGCCGAGCTGGGCCGAGAGGACGGGTTCGGTGAGTCGGGCGTCGGCCGCGAGCGTGCCGTCGATGATGCGCTGACGCAGGAGGTCGTAGACCGCGCGGGCCCCGGACTGGCGGCGGACGACGGCAAGGGGCTCGTCACGAGGTGGGGACGACGTCGTCGGGGCGCTGACCATGCGGCCATCGTGCCACATCGCCTGCGTACTTGTATACAACTCTGCTGCGGGCTGCGCAGGAATCCCCTGCACATCGGACGACGCGGCCCTCGGGACGTTCGACCCGTCGCCGGACGCGGACTGGGAGTACTGGCAGGAGGACGTCCTCACCGGTGGCCTTGCCGACGGGGCCCCTCAACCGCCCCCGGGGTGGCTAGCAGCCGTCGGCCGAGGGGTTGCCCAGCGGGGCGTCGTCGTCGAGCGGCCGCATGCGCTCGGCGAGCTCGTGGTGCCAGACCGCGAGGCCCTCGAGCAGCACGGCCCGTCGCTCGACCCACGACCCCGCGCCCTGCCCTGACCACAGCGGCGGGTAGACGCTCAACCCCATGTCCGGAGGCAGCGCCTCGACGTCACGCTCCCAGCCCGGCCACCGCAGGTCCGCGACGTACTCGCCGAGGCCGCCGCTGACCGCCCACTCGGTGAACGCCCCCTGCCCGAACCCCAGGCAGTGCCACTCGAGAGTGTCGGGCGCGAAGTAGTGCACGTCGCCCAGCGGCCCGGGCAGCCCGCCGCCGTTGACGGCGAACGTGCCGCCGAGCACGTCGAACGCGACCACGAGTCGCTGCGGCGCGACACTGCCCTCGGCAGGGTCGCCGAGCCCGTTGATCGTGGCGAGGTCGGGCAGGCCGTAGGCGCCGCCGCCGAGGAGTCGCAGCCAGCCGTGGTCGACCAGCACTCCCCCGGTGTGGAGCGCAAGCGCTCCCAGGGTCGAGCGGGTCGTGATCTGGAGCCGGTACAGGACCTCGGGCGCCCACTCGGGGGGCGCGAGCACCTCGACGCCCGGTCGCTGGAACATCCGCGCGAGCGTGGGCCAGGCAGGTTCCTCGACCTGCGTGAGATCCACCACCGTCCTGATGCCCATGATCGGGGATCATGCCATGGACGGCAGTGAATTCCGACACCTCGCGGAGATTCCGTTACCGGATCCGCCCCATGTGTGCATCTTTTCCGGACTTTCCTGGCGCACAAACCCCGGAATTCCGCCGAAAACCACCCGATGGGCGGTCCATCTGACGAGACTAGCGCTCGACGTTCCCGGCCCGGACAGCCTCGGTCTCGAGCTCGACGAGGGGCCCGCTCACCAGCTCCTCGACGTCGTCGGGGTCGCTCGCGACGGCCCGGCGCCGCCCCGACACGGCTGCGTAGCCGAGCCCGACCACGACGGCCCCGCCCACCACGTTGCCCAGCCCGACGAACAGCATGTTGCGCCCGAACTCGCCCCACGTCGTGAGCGCCTCGGGGCTGAAGAGCCCGATGCTGAACGTCGTCATGTTCGCGACGACGTGCTCGAACCCCGAGGAGATGAACGCGAAGATCGCCCAGAAGATGACGATCGCCTTGCCCGCCTCGGAGCGGAGCCGCCCGCACGCCCAGATCGCGGCGCAGACCAGGATGTTGCACAGGACGCCGCGGAAGAAGAGCTGGGTGCCGGTCTCGTGCCCCTTGCCCGCGAGCATCGACGCGATCATCTCGCCCGCGGCGGCGTTGGTGTGCAGGATGCCGGACTGGACGACCATCCAGCCGAAGAGCATGGACCCGAGCAGGTTCCCGCCGAAGCAGAACAGCAGCGTCCCGACGGCGGAGCGCACCGGGATCGTCCGGGTCACCGCTCCCTGGGTCAGGATCATCATGGCCGAGGTGCTGAGCTCGGCCCCCGCGAAGACGACGAGGGTCAGCGCGACCGAGAACACGCCGCCGGCGACGAGCCTCTCGGCCGGGGCCCCTGCCGCGAGGAACGGGCCGGCGGTGGCGACCATGAGGACCACCCCGACGCCGATGTAGGCGCCCGCGAGCATCGCGGCCACGAGGTAGCGCCACGGGTGTCGGGCGCCCTCGACCTTGGTGCGAGCTGCACGGGACTGCTCGGTCAGGTTCTCGGAGAGGCTCAGCACCCTCTCATGATCCACCCCTTCCATCTAAGGTCACGGCGAGGGTCGTCAGGTGGAACGCGCGGTCTCAGTCCGCGCCCCGCTCCGCCCGCTACCCGAACGTGAAGGTGAAGACCTGCATCCCCGCAGGCACGTCGAGCTCGACGGTCCCCTCGCTCGGCGCGTCCCCCTCCAGCACGGGGTAGAGCGTCGGGTTCCCCGAGACGTCGATCTCGCGACGTTCGACGACCTTCCCCGCCGCGTCCCGGACCGTCGCGGTGACGGTCCCCTCGCCGCCCAGGACGCTGAACACGTCGGTGCCGCGGTACGCCAGTCGTACGCGGGCGCCGTCGGACACCGCGGTGGCGCCCTGGAAGTCGACGTCCCACGTCCCGCCCAGCGAGAACGTGTCGGGAGCCTGCTCGTCGGCGAGCGTGAAGCCCTGCTCGCCCGCGGCGTAGCGCGGCTCGCCCGCGTAGTTGCCCACCTTGCCCACCGAGAGATAGGTCTCGGGGGTCGTCGACCCGTCGGGGGTGCCGTCCTCGACGGAGGTCGCGCCCGGCAGGCTCACGCCCGGGTTCGCGTCCGCGAGGAGCTCGCGGATCAGCCCCTCGGTGTCCTCGTACCCGCCCTCGCCGAACCGGATGTGCCGCACGGTCCCGTCGGCGTCGACCAGGTACTGCGCGGGCCAGTACCGGTTCCGGTACGCGGTCCACGTCGCGTAGGAGTTGTCCTGCGCGACCGGGTACGTGACGCCGAGGTCCTCTGCGCCCGCGATGACGTTGCGCGTCTCGCGCTCGAACGCGAACTCGGGTGTGTGCACGCCGATGACCTCGAAGCCCTCCCCCACGTCCTTGTACTGCTCGTACCAGGCGTTGACGTGCGGGATCGCGCGCTGGCAGTTGATGCAGGAGTATGCCCAGAAGTCGACGAGGACGACCTTGCCCCGCAGGCCGTCGAGCGCGAGCGGCTGGTCGCCAGGGGTGTTGAACCACGTGTCGATGCCGCGCAGCGCGGGGGCGGGCCCGCAGTCCTCGAGCTCGGGCGCACCGTTCGAGCAGTTCGACAGCCCACGGTTCTCGTCCGTGACGATCCCGCCGAGGTCGAGCGCCTCGCGCACCGTCCCGGACGCGTCGACACGCTCCTGGAGGCTGCCCGTGTAGTCGGGCAGCGCGCGCTGGAGGTACGCGGGCAGGTTGAACGCGAGCCCGACGGCGAGCGCGATCATGACCACGCCCCCGGCCACGCGGATCCCGCGCGTGTGGCGCTGGAAGGCCTTGACGCGCTCTGCCACCCGACGTCCCGCGAGCGCGAAGACCAGCAGCGGGACCGCGGCGCCGACCGCGAACGACACCGTGAGCGCGACCGTCTCCGGCCCGATGTTCCCCGTCGCGCCCGCGACCGTGATCGCCGCGAGGACCGGCCCCGCGCACGGGACGTACAGGACCCCGAGGCCGAGGCCCAGGACGAACGCCCCGCGGTCCTGGCTGCGCGCACCGTGCCGTGAACCCAGCGCAGCGATCCTCTGGAACGGCCGCTCGAGCACCTCCTCGAACCGGGGCACGATCATGCCCACGCCGATCACCGCGAGCAGCGTCAGCCCCACCCAGCGCAGCAGGTCCTGCGGGAGCCCGAGCGCCCCGAGGAGCAGCGATCCGAGCAGCGTGAACACGCTGAAGCTCACGACGAGCCCGGCGATCACGAGGTAGGGCCGCCACGAGCGGCGCGCGCCCCGGGTGCTGCCGGCGCCGTCACCGCCCTTCCCCGCCCGACGGCGCCGCTCACCGCCCGCGGACGGCGCCTTGACCGCCGTGGTCGGGTCGGACGTGCCCCCCGGCGCCGTGCCGCCGTCCGGCCGGACCGCCGTGACGACCTGGCCGCGTGCACCGACCTGGACCGCGCCGGGGACGCCGGCGAACAGCGAGGCGGTCGAGGCGCCCGACCCGGCCCCCACCGAGGGCGACGGGGCCGCGGTGGCCGCTGCGCCGTCGGGCACGGGGACGAGCGAGGGCGCAGCGGCCGCGGTACCGCGGGCGCCCTGCACGCCGCCCGCGAAGAAGATCACGGGGAGCATCGGGAGGATGCACGGCGAGATGCCGGTGATGAGGCCACCGATCAGGCCGATGAGCACGAGGGTTTCCATGGCCGGGGTTCGGCGCGGCCCTCCGCACGGATGGGTCGCGCGGCTCGCCGGAAGTCCGACCCATCCACCCCGCCCCCGGCTCCGAACCTCCTGCGAGACGCCCCGCACCTGACGGGGCGACGACAACGAGGAGAGACCGATGAACGTTCGAACCCGTTCGTACGCCGTGGCCGGCGTCGCCGCCCTGGCGATCCTGGGCCTGACCGCCTGCAGCTCCGACTCGGACTCCGGCTCCGGGAGCGACTCGTCGAGCGCGTCGGAGATGACGACGCCGTCCGACGACATGTCGCAGGAGGCCATGACCCCCGAGGTCGACCCCGCGGCGAACCTCGTCGGCCCCGGCTGTGCGGCCTACGCCGAGCAGGTCCCCGACGGCGCAGGCTCCGTGACCGGCATGTCGACCGACCCGGTCGCCGTCGCCGCCTCCAACAACCCGCTGCTCACGACCCTCACCGCCGCGGTGAGCGGGCAGCTCAACCCCGACGTGAACCTGGTCGACACGCTCAACGGCGGCGAGTTCACGGTGTTCGCGCCGGTCGACGACGCGTTCGCCAAGATCGACCCGGCGACCATCGAGAGCCTCAAGACCGACTCCGACATGCTGACCAAGATCCTCACGTACCACGTGGTGCCCGGCCAGCTCACCCCGGACCAGGTCGTCGGTGAGCACGAGACCGTCGAGGGCGGGACCGTGACCGTCACGGGCTCGGGCGACGACCTCATGGTCAACGACGCCAAGGTGATCTGCGGCGGCGTCATGACGCAGAACGCCACGGTCTACCTCGTCGACACGGTCCTCATGCCGACCATGTGACCCCCGACGCCGGCCGCCGCGGTTGTCCCCGTGCCGCGGCGGTCGGCCCTCAGCGGTCCGCGAGCCGCCCACGGGGACGACGAGCGAGGAGCCGGCCGCACCGGACGGGATGCCCGGAGCGGCCGGCTCCTCTTCGTGCCCACCCGTCATCGGTGGGCCCGGTTCACCTCAGCGGCTCAGGCGTTTGCCCGACGCCGCGCCCAGATGATGCCCGCGCCGCCACCGACGAGCAGCAGCGCCAGGAAGGCGGCCCCGCCGACGGTCGCTCCGGTCGCCGCGAGCGACGGGCCGGACGGCTTCTCTGCGCTCACCGGGGTCGCAGGACCCTCCAGCGGACCGGTCGCGGCCAGGACGCGCGGGTTCGCGCAGGCCTCCGTGGCCTCGGGGTAGCTGACGGTCGTCGACCAGCCCGGGTTGACCTCGAACAGGACCTCGACGCCCGACCGGGTCCACGCGTAGTTGCCGTCGGTCTCGGTGTAGGTGCCGTCGGCCTGACGTTCCCAGCCGGGCCACGAGAGCGGCTCGCTCGCCGACGCGCCGGGCCACAGGAGCGTGCCGTCGAGCGGCAGCCCCTCGACCGTGTAGTCCTCGCCCTCACCGGGGTTGAGGAACGTGATGCTCAACGGGCGGTCGCTGTCCGCGACGTAGCCCTCGGGCAGGAAGACTTCGTAGCCGAGGTACGGGGTGTCGGCCTCGCAGACCGCGCCGATCTCACCCGGGACCAGGGCGCAGTCGGCCGCGGTCCGGTCGATCGTGAACGTCGCGGACGAGCCGTCCTCGGCGAGGACGTAGCCCTCGACGGCGGCCAGCGTGCGTCCGGCGGCCGGGCGGGCCACCACGGTGTCGCCCGATCGCTCGTAGGTGACCTCGTCGGTGTCCGTCGGCAGGTCGACGTCCTGGCCCTCGGCGGTGCACACGTCACCGACGGTCGGCACGACCGGGGTCACGGGCTCCGCCGACGTCTCGGGGGCAGGCTTCGACGGACGCGGCGGGGCCGTCTGCTGGTCGCACGCCGGCACCTCGATCAGGTCACCGAGGTCATGGTGCTTCGAGTCGACGAGGACGCCGCCCAGGGCCGACGTCGGCGGGGTGATGGTCCCGGGCCAGACGAACGTGCCGTCCTGCCTGACCCTGTCCTGCTGGACGGCCCAGCCCTCGCCGCAGACCTCTGTCGGCAGGACGGTCGGGAACGTCGTGTACCACTCGGTCCCCGGCTTGTGGTCGACGAGCGTCTGCGGCCCCGAGTTCGCCCAGGAAGCGGGCTTCGCGGGGTCGTTCTTCTTGTAGACGTAGAGGCCGACCTCCTTGCCGGGCTTCGGCGTCGAGGTGCCGGTGCACGCCTCGGTCGTGCCGTCGTCGCTGAAGTCGTACCGCTTGCCGTCCGAGGCCTTGACGACGACCTCCCACGAGTGGCCGACGGTCGTGTCGGTGAAGGTGTAGGACGTGGAGTACGACCGCTTGAACGTGTCCTTCTTGACGGTTTCTCCGTCGACCTTCACGACGACGGAGTTGGCGTTGTCGGAGTAGGCCTTCAGGTCGACCTCGAGGCCGGAGCAGTCCGCGGTGACGCGGGGGGTGTGTGCGGAGGCAGGGGCCGCGGTGGCGACCAGTCCGCCGAGTGCGAGCAGCGCGGCAGCGCCGCTCGCCAGGAGCTTCTTCACGGGTGGTGGATTCCTTCCGGGGTGATGTCGGAGCGCCTTCGCACGACGACACAGGTGGGAACGTGTCGTATTGCATCACCAATACCCAGAATTTTACAAACCCTGGCATATATCCGGAATCGGACCAAGGAATTACCCGAGCACGGGTATTTAGCACCCGTTTTCCGAGGAATCTCTATCCGGTGTCGAGTATCAGGTCTCGAGCACGACGAGCGGGTCGCTCGTCGGCTGCGGAGAACCGCCTGCAGGCTCGAGGGTCACCGCTACCCCCGCGCTCCCCGCCGCCTCGACGAGGAGTGCCGCCGACCCGTCACGTGCGTCGAAGACCCCGGCAGAGACCATCTCCTCACCCTCGACGAGCCAGAGCTGATAGTCCTCCGCCGAGCCCGCCTGCGGCAGGTCCGTGACGGAGAAGAGGACACGGTCCCCCGAGACGAGCGCGCTCGCGTCCCCGCCCCCCACCATCTCCCCGCGGACGATCTCGGCCGTCGGGTCGGCCAGCATCGAGGCCAGCGCGTCGGCCTGCGTCTGGAGCCGGACCTGTTCCTGCCGGGCCTGGATCGCGAGCGTCGTCGGGACCGCGACCGCCACGACCGCCGCAGCGGCCACCGCGACGGCGGCCCACCGCCTCCGCGGGCGCCGCGCCGTGCCCGGGCGTGCGCCGCCGGACGTGCCGGCCGCGTCCGCGCTCCGGGGGGTCTCGGCGACCTGCGGCACGGAGGCGATGCTCCCGAGCACGCGCTCGCGCAGCGCCACGGGCGGCGCCGAGTCCACCGTGAACGCCGCGACCACCGCGCGGTGCTCGTCGAGCTCACGACGAGCCTCGGGGTCGGCGGCCAGCAACCGCTCGACCAGGCGGCGGTCCAGGTCGTCGACCGCGTCGAGCGCGTAGGCCGCGAGCAGGTCACGAGACTCGTCCGGACCGCCCGGGCGGTCCTGGGCGTCCGACCCGCCCGAGCCCTGGGCGCCGCCGGGCGGGCGACCGGTGTCGTCAGCCACGGTTCACCCCCAGGCAGTCACGCAGGCGCAGGAGCCCGTCGCGGATCCTCGACTTCACGGTCGGCACGGCTGCACCGAGCTCCACGGCCACCTCCCGATACGTCAGCCCACCGAAGTACGCACGCACGACGGCGTCGCGCTGGGTCTGCGTCAGGCTCCCCAGGCACTGCCTCACCGCGGCGGACTCGAGGAGGTGCTCGACCTCCTCCGCCACGACGTCGTGCCCGCCCCCCGCGAGACGTCCGTCGACGTCCTTCTGGTCCCGGACCCGGCGGGACTGCTCGGACCGCACCCGGTCCACCGCGCGCCGTCGGGCCATCGTGACCACCCACGTGCGTGCCGAGCCCCGTGAGGCGTCGAAGCGCACCGCCGTCTGCCACACCTCGATCATCACCTCCTGGGTCACCTCGGCCGCATGGTCGTTGTCGCGCAGCACGCCCAGCGCCGTGCCGAACACGGCCGGGGCCAACGCGTCGTACACCGGCGCGAACGCGTCCGGGTCGCCCCCGGCGCACGCGGCGAGCGCGGCATCGAGAGCGTCGGGCTCGCTCGTCCTCACAGGTGGCACCCGCCCAGTCTGCCCCAGGCCCGCCGACGCGGCGCACCGGCGGACCACCCGCGGCACGTGGCCTCCCGCGACGACCGAGGCATCTGTGGTTCGTCGCCGACGGGCCGGTGGATGGGTCGCGGCGGGCACCGCTCGGGAGCCGCTACCCTCGCGGGGTGACCGAGACGCCGCAGAGCCCCCGGACCCAGCCCGTCTACCTGGTGGTGGCCGGACTCTTCGTCGTCCTGGTCGCCCTGGCGCTCTGGGCCCTGAACCGCCCGGGCAACGCCGCCACCACCCCCGCCCCCCTCTCCGACAAGGAGGCCGTCGCCGCACTCGAGAGGAAGGTCGGGGCGCTCGACGGCGTCGAGTCGGTCGAGGTCGAGAAGACCGAGACGGACGAGCCCGGCTTCGACGTCCCGGTCCTGCGGCTCGTCATGACCATCGACCTCGAGAGCTTCACCGGCCCCGACGCCTCGCAGGACACCGCGGACAGGGCGCGCGCCGCTCTCCTCGAGGCGGGGATCCGGGGCTTCCACGAGACCTGGGTCGTCGACGAGATCCCCGGGACCGGCTCGACGCTGCGCGTCGGGATGGACGGCACCGGGACGTACTCGGTCGCCGCCGGCGTCGGGCTGCTCGACGCCGGGGCCACCTCGGTCCTGTTCGACGCGACGACCGCGGCCGTGACCGTCCGCGCCCCGGAGAACCTCCCGACGATCGCCCAGGCCGCCCAGGACCTCGGGCACGGGATCGTCTCCCTCTCGACCGACGACTCCCGCACCCGGTACTTCGGCGGCCACTACCTCACGCCCCCGCCCCTGCCCGCCGTAGCGCTCCTCGCCGAGGCCTCCGCGCGCGACGAGGTCACCGAGGTCTCGTACGACGCAGGACCCTCGATCGAGGAGGGCACTCCCGGCGAGGGCGACGCCCCCCTCCTGACGGTCCGCGTCGACGGCGACCCGGAACCCACAGCCACCTGGCTGCGCGCCTCGGGCCAGGCCGAGCTGCTCGGACGCCCGATCCAGTTCGTGGTCGACGGCGAGGGGACGTCCCAGACGGGCTGGGTGAGCGACCTCGAACCGGCCGGACCCGACCCGGCGCTCGCCGAGCAGGACGCGGTGGACGCCGCGGCCGCCGCAGCCGACGGGATCCCTGCCTGCACCGGCCCCGACCTCACCCCGGAGCTCGTCGGGTTCGACGCCGCCGCCGGGTCACGCTTCGCGATCCTCCGCGCGACGAACGGCTCGGGCGCACCGTGCGCCGTGGACGGTCGTCCCGACCTGAGCTTCCTCCGCGCCTCGGGCACGGAACCCGAGGTCACGCTCGAGCCGTACATGGACGGCGGCAGCTCCGTCCGGCTGGTCGTCCTCCCCGGCCAGACCGTCGAGTCCCTGGTCCGGTGGGGTGCCATGTCCACGGCCAACGACCCGGACGTGACCACGAGCTTCCTCGTCAAGACCGTGGTCGGCGCCGACGCCGTCCGTCTGCCCGTGACCTCCCACATGGGCGGGGAGGGCGGCGTCGACATCCTCGGCGGGGCGACCGTGGAGGTCGGCTCCTGGACCACCCCGAGCAGCACGACCCCCTGACCCCCGTCCCAGGACGACGGCGGCCGCCCTCCCCGGGGGGGCGCGGGCCCCCCGTCCTGGAGCGAGGGGGCTCAGAGCGCCCGGCGCGCCCGCACCGACTCGGCGAGCTCGCCGAGGAGCTCGGCCGTCGTCTCCCAGTCGATGCACTTGTCCGTCACGGACTGCCCGTACACGAGCCCGCTCGGAGCCGGCGCCTGCGCCCCCGCCACGATGAAGCTCTCCATCATGAGACCCGTGATGCCCGCCTCGCCCTCGGCGATCCTGGCCGCGACCTCGCGCACGACCTCCGCCTGGCGCACGTGGTCCTTGCCCGAGTTGCCGTGGCTCGCGTCGATGACCAGGCCGTGCTCGACGGCCCCGCCCAGGCCCGAGGCCGCGGCCACGCGCAGGGCGGACGCGACGTCGTCGGGGCTGTAGTTGGGGCCGCTGCGGCCTCCGCGCAGGATGATGTGGCAGTCCGGGTTGCCCGCGGTCTCGACCGCGGCCGCGCGGCCCGCACCGTCCGTGCCGAAGAACGTGTGCTCGCTCGCGGCGGTGATGCAGCCGTCGACCGCGATCTGGATGTCGCCGTCGGTCGCGTTCTTGAAGCCGACCGGCATCGACAGACCCGACGCGAGCTGGCGGTGCACCTGGCTCTCGACGTTGCGCGCGCCGATCGCACCCCACGACACCGCGTCCGCGATGTACTGCGGGCTCGTGGGCTCGAGGAACTCGGTCGCCGCAGGGACACCGGCGTCGAGGACGCCGAGCAGGACCTCGCGCGCCAGGTGCAGGCCACGGTTGACGTCGTGCGACCCGTCGAGGTCGGGGTCGTTGATGAGCCCCTTCCAGCCGACCGTCGTGCGCGGCTTCTCGAAGTACACGCGCATGACGATCGCGAGATCCTCGGACAGGTCCTTCGCGACGGCCGCAAGGCGGTGCGCGTAGTCGAGCGCGGCCTCGGGGTCGTGGACCGAGCACGGCCCCACGATGACGAGCAGACGGTCGTCGTCGCCCGCCAGGACGTCACGGATCTCGCGGCGCGACTGGGTGACCAGGTCACCGCGCGCCGTGCCGAGCGGCAGCTCCGCGAGCATGTCGACAGGGGCGGGCAGAGGGTCGAGGGCGCGGATGCGCAGGTCGCTCGTGGGCGCCTGCAGCTCGTACTCGGGGTGGGAGGTCACGCGTTCCATGGTGTCACCTGCACCGGCGGGTGACGTGGTCGTCTCGTGGTGACGTTCGTCCGGCGAGGCGGCGGTCGCGGTCGTGGCGGTCATGCGAGGGCTCCTGATCTGAAGGTGACTCAGACGGAGCCGTGCGGCCTGCTCTGTGTCCGGAGTCGGCCCGTCTGAATGACGAAGGGCCCGGACGCGGTCCGCGTCCAAGGCCCTGTGCTGGCTCCGGGGAAGGTTGGTCAGGCGAACGCCCGCTCGGCCCCTCCAGGAGCCAGCGTAAAGCGCCAATACCAACGAACCGTGTTCACCCGACGACCGTAGCACAGGGGTTTCGGGGCACCAGCGGGCTGTCTCACTCCCCGGGCGGCCGGCGCGTCTCGTTCGTGTCGGAACCCGCGAGACCCCGAGG
>NZ_JACSQQ010000017.1:7432-40811 GCF_014836555.1 Oerskovia rustica | reverse complement strand
CCCCGAGGTCTCGCGGGTTCCGACACTCCCCGTGGCGCGCAGGTCTACGCTCGATCCCATGCCGATCCCCGACTTCGTCGCCGCCCTCCGGTCCCGCGTCGGGACCGACCTCCTGTGGATGCCGGGGGTGTCCGGCGTCGTGATCGACGACGCAGGCCGCCTCCTCCTGGGGCAGCGCGCCGACACCGGGCAGTGGGCGATCGTCAGCGGCATCCTCGAACCGGGCGAGGACCCGGCCGTGGGCCTCGCCCGCGAGATCCTGGAGGAGACCGGCGTCGCGGTCCACGTCGACGCCCTGACCGGGGTCACCGTGACGCCGCCCGTCGAGTACCCGAACGGCGACCGGTCGCAGTACCTCGACCTGTGCTTCCTGTGCCGCCCGGTCTCCCCCGCCGCGGCGGCCGAGGCCCACGTCGCGGACGACGAGTCGCTCGCCGTCGCGTGGTTCTCGCCCGACGACCTGCCCACCGACCTCGCCGCGTCGACGAGCGAGCGCCTCGGCCACACGCTGGGCTACCTCGCGGACCCGACCGCGGGCCCGCACCTCGTCCGGTAGCCCGTCCTCACGACCAGCGGAACAGCCTCGCCGCGAGCGGCAGCAGCACCACGGTCCACACCGCCATGACCACGAGCTGCGACACCGGGACGCCGGTCCCGAACCAGCCCGTCGTCATGGCCTGCGTCGCCGCGCCGAGCGGCGTGTATCCGGCGATGGTCTCCACTACCTCGGGCATGACCGGCCCGGGCGTCCACATGCCCGCGAGGAACAGCATCGGGAAGTACAGCGTCATCCCGATCGCCGACGCGGTGCTCGCCTTCCCGGCGCGCGACGCGATGAGCATCCCGATCGAGAACATCGACAGGATCCCCAGCAGGAAGCTCCCCAGGACGACCGTGAGGTTCGTGGGGCCCGCGAGGTCGAACACCTGGCTCCCCACGACCACCGCGAGCAGCGCCGCGACGCAGACCGTCACCAGGTTGATGAACAGGTGCGCCCCGATGAGCCCCTGCGGCTTCATGGGGGTCGTCGAGAGCCGGCGCAGCACGCCCTTCTCGCGGAACGTCGCGAAGTAGACGGGCAGGGTCGTGAGCGCGACCGTCGCGACGGCGGTCGCGAGCGCCACGGGGACGTAGACCGCGACCGCGGTCAGCCCCTCCCAGGGTGGCGGCGCGTCGGTGATGACGTCCCGCATGCCGGGGAACGCGAAACCCACACCCACGAGCAGGACCGTCGGGAAGAAGAGCGCGAAGAAGACCGTCCCCGGGTCGCGGAGCAGCAGGCGGGCCTCGGTGAGGGTCAGCGTCCGCAGGCCGTGCCAACCCGTGCCCGCGATCCTGCGGCGTCGGGGGCCGCCCGCCTGCCGCGCGCCCTGTGTCGTCGTCCGTGCCGTCTGCGTGGTCATCGCGCTGCTCCTTCGGTGTCGGACCGGTCGTCGGTCGCGGCGGGGCCCGTCGCCCCCGTGTGGTCGTACGTCCTGCCCGTGACGTGCACGAACACGTCCTCGAGCGATCTGGTCATGGTCCGGACGTCGGGCACGACGTCACGCTCTGCGAGTGCCAGCACGACGGCGGGCAGCACCCGCCGCGTCCCCGTCACCTCGATCTCGCGGCCCGCTCGCGCCACCGCACCGACGTCCGCGAGGCCGCCGAGGACCTCGAGCACGACGGGCTCCTCGTGGGGCTCGACCCGCAGCCGCAGCACGCGCGAGGAGTCGACCGACTCGATGAGCTCGGCCGGGGACCCGGCCGCGACGACGACACCCTGGTCGATGATGACGAGGCGGTCGCACAGGCGCTCGGCCTCGTCCATGAAGTGCGTCACGAGCAGGATCGTCACGCCCCGCTCCCGCACGCGTTCGACGAGCTCCCAGGTCGCCCGGCGGGCCTGCGGGTCGAGCCCCGTGGTCAGCTCGTCGAGGATCGCGACCTGCGGGTTCCCGACGAGCGCGAGCGCGATCGAGAGCCGCTGCTTCTGCCCGCCCGAGAGCTTCGCGAACTGCTGGTCGCGGTGCGGGGCGAGGTCCAGCAGGTCCATGAGCTCGGCCGTGTCGGCCGGGTCCTCGTAGAACGAGGCGTAGAGCCGCAGCGCCTCGGCCACGGTCATGCGCTCGTTGAGCTCGGCCTCCTGGAGCTGGACGCCCAGGAGCTCGCGCACCGAGGCAGGGTCCGACTGCGGGTCGAGGCCGAGGATCCGGACGGTCCCGGCGTCGGCCTGCCGGAGCCCGGCCAGGCACTCGACCGTGGTCGTCTTGCCGGCCCCGTTGGGGCCGAGGACGCCGAAGATCTCCCCCGGCCCGACGGCGAAGCTCACGTCGCGCACGGCGACGGTGCTCCCGTACGCCTTGCGCAGGGCGACGACCTCGATGGCCGGTGCGGCGCCGTCGGGCACGGTGCGTGCCGCGAGCGACGGCGAGGGTGGGACGGACGGGACAGGATGTGCGGTGGTCATGGCGACCTCCCTGAGGGTGTGTTCGCCCACCGGGCGGCGCACCGGTGGACCGGGCGCCGTCCGCTGGACGGGATGAGCGTTCGTGGTGGGTGCGCCGGCCCCGCGGAGGGGACGCGCCGCGCTAAGGCGTCGGGGACGCCAGTGCGTCAGTCGACCGTCAGGTCGTGACGGGAGCGATGGCCACCGACCTCGTGACCAGGTGGAACGCGAACGCCGCTGCGGCGAGGCCCAGAAGACCGCCCACCACCGCGGTGAGCACCTGGGCATCGGCCAGACCGACGGCCTGGGCGAACGGCCTGCCGAAGTAGCCGCTCTGGAACGCGAGCTCGACGAGGACCAGTGGGACCAGGAACAGCGGGATGGCGAAGGTCCCGCGCCACACGCCGAAGCCGTAGTACCCCATGCCGATCGCCGCGCCCGAGAGCCAGTACACGCTGCAGAAGAAGAGCTGCACGAGGAACGCGGTGCCGACCTGCCCGCCGTCGACGTAGAGCTGGGCCCGGTCGAGCTCGGGCGACCAGCCCTGCGACCGGAAGACGAGCCACTCCACGTAGCCGAGCGCTGCCGCCACGACCGCGAACGTGAGCCCGAGGAAGACCGCCGTGAACCAGGCCGAACGGATGAACGACCGTCGGGTGCCTCCCGCCGCGACGTGCACCGCGATCATGGCGAGGGGCGTGATGATGCCCATGACGAACAGGAAGAACTTCGCCGACCCGCTCACGACGCCGTCGATCACGCTGCCGTCGAGGATGTCGGTGCGCACCTCGACGTAGCCGATGATGCCCGCGATGATGAGCACGATCGCCCAGAACCACACGCCGATCTGCCACGTCCCGGCGCACATCGACCACGCCGAGGTGCGCAGCGACCGTCTCTCGGCAGCGCGACGCATCGTGGCACGCTGCACCTCGCGATCGGTGAGGGCCGTGGGGCCCGCCAGGTTCTCGGTCATGACCGCTCCTCTCGGGTCAGGTGCACGAACAGGTCCTGCAACGGCACCGCGCCGAGCTCGAGGCCCGCCTCGGTCGCCGCGGCGCGCTCGGCGTCGTCGAGCGTGCCGAAGAGCGTGACCTGGGCCGTGCTGCCCAGGCGTTGACGGGCCAGCACACGGCGGCCGTCGACGAACTGCTCGACCACGGCAGCGGTCCCCGTGAGACTCACTCCCCTGGCGCGGACCGACTCGACGCTCTCCGCGAGCAGGACACGCCCCTTGTCCACGATCACGACGTCCTCGAAGATCCGCTCGACCTCGTCGATCAGGTGGCTCGACAGGATGATCGTGCGGGGGTGCTCGGTGTAGTCCTCGACGAGCGCGTCGTAGAACGCGTACCGGCTGGGCGCGTCCATCCCGAGGTAGACCTCGTCGAAGATCGTCAGCGGCGCCCGCGACGCGAGCCCGATGACCGCTCCGAGCGCCGATCGCTTGCCGCGCGAGAGGCTCTCGGGAGCCTTGCGCAGGTCGATCTCGAACAGGTCGACCAGGCCCGCAGCGAGGTTCGCGTCCCAGTGCTCGCGCAGCTCGGCGTAGTAGCCCAGGCTGTCGGCGACCTTGGTCGCGGCGATCGTGTCGCCGCTCTCGCGGACGAGCTGCGTGCCGGCCATGGCCCAGGCGTTCTCGAACGGGTCCTCGCCGTCGACCAGGACCGTGCCGGCGTCAGGCCGACGCATGGCGGCGATCAGCGAGAGGGCGGTGGTCTTGCCCGCGCCGTTGCGGCCGAGCAGGCCCGTGATGGTGCCCGGGCGTACCTGGAGGCTCAGGCCGTCGAGCGCAGGGTGCTTCTCGTCCTTGCCGAAGCTCAGGGTCACGTCCTGGAGCTCGACGCCGAACGGCTCGGGGCGGGTGGGGGCGGTCATGAGGTCTCTCCCGTCGGGGTGGGGCGGCCCTGGGGTCCGCGGCCGAGCACGTGGTCCACGATCTCGGCGGGCGTGATACCCAGGAGGTCGGCCTGCACCAGCGCGGGGCGCAGGACCTCGGCGAAGTAGCGGTCGCGGTGCTCGGCGAGCAGCTTCTCGCGGGCTCCGGTCGCGACGAACATGCCGACGCCACGGCGCTTGTAGAGGACGCCCTCGTCGACCAGCCCGGCGAAGGCCTTGGCGGCCGTCGCGGGGTTGATGCGGAACGTCGTCGCGTACTGGGTCGTGGACATGACCTGCTCCTCCTCGGCGAGGTCGCCGCTCAGGATCTGGGCGCGGATCTGCTGGGCGATCTGCAGGTAGATGGGTTCAGGTCCGTCGAACATGGGGCCCATCCTCTCGTCGATCGCACGTTCTGTGGTTCATTACATGAGTAATGAACCACAGAACCGTGGGTGCGCGCAAGGGGCTTCCTCGACGAGAAGTGGGGGGGGGGGGGGGGCGGCCCCTGATCCCGTCGGACCATGGGGCCACAGCTCACTTCCCGGGACGGCACACAGCACGACGGCGCCCGCCCACCGGAAGGTGAGGGGCGCCGTCGGGCACTGCGATGCGTGGTCCGTGTCAGAACCAGCGTGACCTCGGTGTCACGCTGGTTCTGACAGCCGGGTCACGCGGGGGTCGAAGCCTTGCTCGCGAGGTCCGCCGCGACCAGCTCCGCGACCTGCACCGCATTGAGCGCGGCACCCTTGCGGAGGTTGTCGTTCGACACGAACAACACCAGGCCGCGACCGCCCGGCACGCTCTGGTCGGTACGGATACGGCCCACGAACGACGGGTCGGCACCTGCGGCCTCGAGCGGGTTCGGGACGTCCGAGAGCGCGACCCCCGGGGCGTCCGCGAGGAGCTCGCGCGCACGGTCAGGAGAGATGGCCTGACCGAACTCGGCGTGGATCGCGAGCGAGTGACCCGTGAACACCGGGACCCGCACGCACGTACCCGCGACCAGCAGGTCCGGGAGGCCGAGGATCTTGCGAGACTCGTGACGGAGCTTCTTCTCCTCGTCGGTCTCCTCCTCGCCGTCGTCCACGATCGAGCCGGCGAGCGGCACCACGTTGAACGCGATGTTGCGCGGGAACTTGTCCGGCGCGGGGAACGAGACCGCGCTGCCCGAGTGCACCAGGCCCGTGAGGTCCTGCTCGGCTCCCGCGACCGCCTGGTCGCGCAGCTCGGCCGCACCGGCCAACCCCGCACCCGAGACCGCCTGGTACGTCGCCACGATCAGACGCTCCAGACCGGCCTCGTCCGCGAGCGGCTTGAGGACCGGCATCGCGGCCATCGTGGTGCAGTTCGGGTTGGCGATGATGCCCTTGCGCGCCTCGTGGATCGCCTCCGGGTTGACCTCCGAGACGACCAGCGGGACGTCCGGGTCCATGCGCCACGCGGACGAGTTGTCGATCACGACGACGCCCGCCGCGGCGTAGCGCTCGGCCTGCGCCTTCGAGGTCGCGCCCCCCGCGGAGAACAGGGCGATGTCGAGGCCCGACACGTCGGCCGTGGCCGCGTCCTCCACGACGACGTCCTCACCCTTCCAGGGCAGCGTGCTGCCCGCGGACCGCGCCGACGCGAAGTAGCGGATCTGCGCGACCGGGAAGTCACGCTCTTCGAGCAGACGACGCATGACGGCGCCGACCTGACCGGTCGCCCCGACGACGCCGACGACGAGGCCTGCAGAGTTCTGGTTGCTCATGGTTCTCTCCTCGCTCAACGGCCGGTGCCGGCGTAGACGACTGCTTCGCTCTCGCCGTCCAGCTCGAACGCGGTGTGGATGGCCCGCACCGCGTCGTCGAGGCTGTCGGCGCGGGTCACGACCGAGATGCGGATCTCCGACGTCGAGATCATCTCGATGTTGATGCCCGCGTCGCGCAGCGCACCGAAGAGCTGCGCCGAGACGCCCGGGCTCGACTTCATGCCCGCCCCGATGAGCGAGACCTTGCCGATCTGGTCGTCGTACTGGAGCGACGCGAAGCCGATCTCCTCGCGCACGGCGTCCAGGGCCGTGGTCGCGAGCGCGCCGTCGTCCATGGGCAGCGTGAACGAGATGTCCGTCAGGCCCGTGGCCGCGACCGAGACGTTCTGGACGATCATGTCGATGTTCGCGCCCGCACCGGCCACGACCTCGAAGATGCGTGCGGCCGTGCCCGGCACGTCCGGGACGCCGACGACGGTGATCTTGGCCTCGCTGCGGTCGTGCGCGACGCCGGAGATGATCGGAGCTTCCATGATGACCTCTGCCTCGTTGCCGGCCGGGGAGCCGGGAGCCTGCTGGGGGACGTTCGGCACCGAGCGCGCGTCGTTCGACACGATCGTCCCGGCCTTCGTCGAGAACGACGAACGGACGTGGATGGGCACGCCGTAGCGGCGCGCGTACTCGACGCAGCGCAGCACCAGGACCTTGGCCCCGCTCGCCGCCATGTCGAGCATCTCCTCGTAGGAGATGTGGTCGATCTTGCGGGCCGTCGGCACGATGCGCGGGTCCGCGGTGAACACGCCGTCGACGTCGGTGTAGATCTCGCACACGTCGGCGCTCAGGCCCGCCGCGAGCGCCACGGCCGTGGTGTCCGAGCCGCCGCGACCGAGGGTCGTCACGTCGTTGGTGCTCTGGGTGACGCCCTGGAACCCGGCGACGATCGCGACCGAGCCCTTCTCGACGGTCTCGCGGATGCGGTGCGGGACGACGTCGACGATGTGCGCCTTGCCGTGCACGGCGTCCGTGATCACGCCGGCCTGCTGGCCCGTGAACGACTTCGCCTTCACACCGAGGTTGTTGATCGCCATCGCCAGCAGCGACATCGAGATGCGCTCGCCTGCCGTGAGCAGGATGTCCATCTCGCGCTGGGGAGGGAGGGGGGTGACCTGCTGGGCGAGATCGATGAGCTCGTCCGTCGTGTCACCCATGGCCGAGACCACGACGACCACGTCATGTCCGGCCCGCTTGGTCTCTGCGATGCGCTTCGCCACCCGCTTGATGCTCTCCGCATCAGCTACCGACGAGCCACCATATTTCTGCACGACAAGTGCCACTTGCTGCTCCGTTACGTCGCCGGCCTCCGTCTCTCTCAACGGCCCGCCGGGTGTTTTACGAGTCGGTCGATGATAGCCCGAGGCCCGGGGTCGCCGGGAGGGTGCTCAGGATGCGGCCGGCCGGGAACGGGGGTCGGGCGCTGACCTGCGACGACGCCGTGATCAGCGGGTGCCGAGAACGTTGTCGATGCCGTTTCGGGCCCCCTGACGGCCTCCATCCCGTTCTCGGCGGCGTGGGCAGCCGGGTGGTGGCTGGGCGGGGTCAGGTGCGCGGGTTGGCCAGCACGAGACAGGTGTAGAGCCCGAGGCCCGCACAGGCCAGCACCAGGAGCACGAGACCCCGCCGCCGCGGCCAGGCGACGAGGATCCCGAGCGCGGCAGGCACGGTGACCATCACCACGAGGTCCGCGAACGCCTCGGTGGCAGGCGCCGGATCGCCGATGCAGGCAAGGTCAGCCTCGACGCCCGGTCCCGTCTGACAGAGGTAGCCGTAGCCGTCGATCCCGCGGTCGTAGGCGATCATGGCGGGGATCGCCACCAGGACATACCCCACGACAGCGACGAGCACCCCGACGAGAGGGCGCCACCGCGAACGAGGCCGACCGTGCAGGTCGTGCAGGTTGTGCAGGTCGTGCAGGTCGTGCACGAGGTCGCCGCCACGGTTCGTCGCACCCGGCGCCCGCACCCGCGGTCGCGCACGAGACGGGTGTTCGCGCACGAGACGGGTCTCCAGGTCAGGTGCGTAACCACCCGTCTCGGACCGGACGACCCGTCTCGGCCCCGGCCGGCCGGACCCCTTCGGACCGGCCCCGCCCGACACCCCCTCCTCGCGCACGGTCACTCCCCCAGGCTCGTGAGGACGTCGTACCCCAGCTTGCAGATCAAGGCGCCCACCACGACCACGAACACGACCCGCACGAACCCGCTGCCCTTGGCCACTGCCATGCGTGCCCCGATGTAGGCGCCGAGCAGGTTCGCGGCCCCGATCGCGAGCCCCAGTCCCCACAGCACCGCGCCGTACGGGACGAAGAAGATGAGCGCCCCGGCGTTGGTCGCGAAGTTCGCGATCTTCGCGAGCGCCGAGGCCGGCAGGAACGCGTACCCCAGGATGCTCACGAGCGAGATGACGAAGAACGTCCCCGTCCCGGGGCCGAGCAGCCCGTCGTAGAACCCGATCGCGAGCCCGATCCCCGCCGCGGCCCACCGGTGACCGTTGCCCTCCCAGCGCAGGTTCGTCGTGTGACCGAGCCTCGGCCTGGCGATCGTGTACGCCGCCACGGCGATCAGGACCACGAGGATGATCGGCTTGAACAGCTCGGCGGGGATCTTCGACGCGAGCGCTGCGCCGCCCACGGCCCCTACGAGCGCCGCGAGCGCCATGGGTCCGGCGGTCCGTAGGTCCGGCCCCACGCGCCGGTAGTACGTCGTCGCGCTCACGGACGTGCCCATGATGCTCGCGAGCTTGTTGGTCGCGAGGGCCTGGACGGGGCTGATCCCGGGGACGAGCAGCAGCGCGGGGAGCTGGACGAGCCCTCCCCCGCCGACCACGGCGTCGATCCAGCCGGCGGTCAGGCCCGCGAGGACCAGCAGGGCGATCGTCAGGAGGTCGAGCTCGAGCCCGCCCGAGCCGGGCAGCACGATCCCGTCGGCGGTGGGAAGGGTCGCGGCGAGGTCCCAGGTCACACGGAAGTCTTGCACGACGGGCGACGAGACGTCCGCGTGCTGTCTTGCTGCCAGACCCTAGCGGTCGGTGGTCACGCCGCAGGACACTGCACGCGCCACGCCTCCCGAGCACTGTTCGCGTCAGGAGTGCAGCGCGTCGTACTCCGCCTCGGCGGCGACGTCGTCCTCGACGTCGAGCCGCAGGTGCGCGAGCACGAGCTGCAGGACGCGCAGCGCGCTCGCGGCCCGCTCGCCCCACAGCGACAGGTAGGAGAACTGCCACCACCACAGGGCCTCGAGCTCCTGGCCGGAGTCGTAGTGCTGGAGCCCCTTGGCCAGGGCTTCGGCGATGCACGCGATGTCCCCGGACACGGACGCCTGACCGACGACCGCACCGAGCACCGGGTCCTCGATCTCCGGGTAGTCGTCGAGGCCGTCGAGCAGCCGGGCCAGGCCTTCGCGCAACGGGTCGAGGTCGGTCTCGGGCCCGGCGTCGGGCTCGAAGCGCTGGTCCGGGACGACGTCCATCATGGCGCCCAGTCGTGCGCCGACGGCCAGCAGGTCCGACGTGGCGAGGAGGAGCAACGGGATCGCGGCCTCCGGGGCCGCGCCCGAGGCGACCTCCGCGGTCGTCGTGAGGAAGGTGCGCGCCTGCGCGGACACCGAGGCCGCGACGGACCGCAGGTCCGACCCCACGGCCTCTTCGGTCTCAACCACTGACGACCCTCCGTCCCTCGAACGCCCGCCCGAGCGTCACCTCGTCGGCGTACTCCAAGTCTCCACCTACCGGCAGTCCGGACGCCAGGCGGGACACGCGCAGCCCCATGGGCGAGAGCATGCGCGTGAGGTAGGTGGCCGTGGCCTCGCCCTCGACGTTGGGGTCCATCGCAAGGATGACCTCCTGGACCGCGCCGTCGGCGAGCCGGGTGAGGAGCTCACGGATGCGCAGGTCGTCGGGACCGACGTTGTCGATCGGGTTGATGGCCCCGCCGAGCACGTGATACTTGCCGCGGAACTCGCGCGTGCGCTCGATCGCGACGACGTCCTTGGGCTCCTCGACGACGCAGATCACCTCTGCGGAGCGCCGGGGGTCACGGCAGATGCGGCACTGCTCGGACTCCGCGACGTTGCCGCAGATCTCGCAGAACCGCACGCGCAGCTTGACCTCGGTGAGCGCGTCGGAGAGCCGCCGCACGTCCGCGGCGTCGGCCGCGAGGAGGTGGAACGCGATGCGTTGGGCACTCTTGGGGCCGACCCCGGGGAGTCGGCCGAGCTCGTCGATCAGGTCCTGGACCGCGCCTTCATACACGCCCCCAGCCTACGTGGCGCCGCCGACTCCGTGGTCCGCCGCGCGGACGTCACGGGGGCCGCGTCAGTCGTCGGCCGCGACGATCTCCACCTCGAAGCCGTCGGCGTTCTCGAGGTAGGCCGCGTAGTGCTGCGGGCCGCCCGCGTAGGGGTGGGCGTCGGCGAACATCAGGCTCCATCCGTGCTCGGCCGCGCGCGTCACCAGGTCGTCGACCTCGGCGCGGCGCCCGCCCGAGAACGCCAGGTGGTTGAGGCCGGGACGCAGGCGGTCGTGCCTCGCGGCGCGGGCGGCCGGGCTCGCCTCGAGCACGATGTACGTCGCCCCGCGCAGCCAGCTCTGGCCCGAGGCCCACGTCTGGAACCGCGTGTAGCCGAGCTCGTCGAGCAGCCACGCCCACGAGCTCTCCGCCGCGTCGAGGTCCTCGACCCACAGCTCGACGTGATGGAGCTCCCCGCGCGGGCTCACGGTCAGATCCCGGTGTCGATGGTCTCGTCGATCACGACGCCGCCCAGCAGCTGGGCGACGAGCGGCGCACCGACCAGGCCCGACGACGCGAGGTCCGGGTCGTCGTCGGACGGCGAGTCGTCGTCCATCGAGACCGCGACGCGCGCCGACGACTGCCGGGCCTTCTGCTCGGCGGCCTGCCGTTCGAGCGTCTGGCGGCGCGTCTCGCGCACGCCCGGCGCGGGCCCCGTGGGGACGGCGGGTGTCGGCGCACTGGGTGCCGTCGGCGCCGAGGGGCGCTGCCCGGTCCCGCTGCCCGACGGCGCGGCTGGCCGCACGTCCGCAGGCGGCGGTTCGTGGCCCTCGTCGAGGTCGGCGGGAGGCTCGGTCACGGGCAGGCCCGCGAGCCAGGCCTCGTCGGCCGCGTTCACGACCGGGGGCTCGACGACAGGTGCCACCGCAACCGGGGTGGAGGGCTGCGACGCCGGGTCGGGTCGCTCCTGGAGGGCGACGCCGCCGCGCTGGTCGGTGACCGCCGCCGTCTCGCCGGAGACCTGGAGCGCTCCCGTGCCCTGGGGTGCGGTGGGGGCGCTCGGCACCGAGCCGGCACCGGGCACCTGACCGGTCGGGGGAGCGGCACCACCCGACGCCTCCCGCTGCGGAGGTGTCGAAGGCGTCGGCGGTGTCACCGGTGCGTCGAGGGGACGCGCCGGGGGCGTCGCCCCCGACGCGGGCTGCGGGGAGGGGACGGGAGCGGGACCAGCCGTGGTCCGGGCCCGGGGGGTCCCGTCGCCCTCGTCGATCTGGACGTCGATCCGGACCTGGAACCCGAGCGTCTTGTGCACCGCTTCCTGGAGCGCGGCCGAGTTGTTGCCGTTGCGGAACGAGCCTGCGGCGCCACCGTTGCTGAAGCTGAGCACGAGCGTGCTCTCCGTGAGCTCGGCGACCTCGGCGTTGTCGCGCACGAGCATCCACGTGAGGCGCTTGATGGTGCTCAGCGTCTCGAGGACCTCGGGCCAGCGCAGGGTCAGCGCCGCGGTGTCGGTCGACGTCGCCGAGGGCCCTGCCGGTGCGGCAGGCGCGGCGGGCACGGCGACCTGCTGCGCCGCCGGTTCGACCGGCGCGGCGTGCACCGGCTCGGCCGTGGGCGTGGTCCCGTGGTCGGGAACCGGGGAGACGGCCGGAGAGTCCTCACCCCCGGGTGCGGCCTCGGCACCGGCCTCCGACGTGGCAGGTGCGGCCTCTGCGGTGCCGACCGGCACCACGACCGGCCACTCGTCGGTCGCCCGGGCGTCCGGCGCGCCCGACGAGGCAGGAGCAGGAGCCACCGCTTCGGTCGGCACCTCCACAACCGGCACCACGTCGACGGGCATCACGTCGACGGGCACCACGTCGGGCACAGCAGAAGGCACGGGAGCCGTAGTCGGCGAGGCGGGTGCGCCCGGCGCGGTCGAAGCAGCCGCAGCCCCCTCCCCCGCCTTGCGGGCCTGGAGCGCGGCACGTGCGGCCGCGGCTCCGCTGAGCCCGTTCACGGGGGCGACGGGTGCGTCGTCCTCGACCCGCGGCCCACGGGGCGCGGCAGCGGCGAGGCCCTCGGGGGCGCCGGGTCGCGGTGCGCCAGGCGCGAGCCCACCGGTTCCCAGCCCGCCCCGCTCCAACCGGTCGATGCGGGCCGCGAGCCCCGCGGCGCCGTCGTCCACGCCGGGGAGCAGGAGGCGCGCGCACAGGAGCTCGAGGTGCAGGCGGGGTGACGTGGCGCCGCTCATCTCGGTGAGCGCCGCGTTGACGAGGTCCGCCGCGCGCGAGAGCTCGGCCGCGCCGAGGTTCTGCGCCTGGGCCTTCATGCGGTCGAGCTGGTCGGACGGGACGTCGCGCAGCACGGCGTCCGCGGCCCCGCCGGAGACGGAGATGACGATGAGGTCGCGCAGGCGCTCGAGGAGGTCCTCGACGAAGCGGCGCGGCTCGTGCCCCGTGGTGATGATCTGCTCGACGACGCGGAAGATGCTCGCGCCGTCGCGGGCCGCGAGGGCTTCCACGACGTCGTCGAGCAGCGAGGCGTGCGTGAAGCCCAGGAGGTCCACGGCGCGCTCGTAGTCGACGTTCCCGGCCTCGGCGCCCGCGATGAGCTGGTCCATGACGGACAGCGAGTCACGCACCGAGCCACCGCCCGAGCGCACGACGAGCGGCACGACGCCTGTGCCGATGGTCACGCCCTCCGCGGCGCAGAGCTGCTCGAGGTACGGGCCCAGGACGTCCGGCGGGACGAGGCGGAACGGGTAGTGGTGGGTACGCGAGCGGATGGTCCCGATGACCTTGTCCGGCTCGGTGGTCGCGAAGATGAACTTCACGTGCGGCGGGGGCTCCTCGACGAGCTTGAGGAGCGCGTTGAAGCCCTGCGGCGTGACCATGTGGGCCTCGTCGAGGATGAAGATCTTGTACCGGTCGCGGGCGGGCGCGAAGGTCGCGCGCTCACGCAGCTCGCGGGCGTCGTCGACACCGTTGTGCGACGCCGCGTCGATCTCGATCACGTCGAGGCTGCCCGAGCCGCCGCGCGCGAGCTCGACGCACGACGAGCACTCCCCGCAGGGGGTGTCGACGGGCGTCTCCTCGGTGTTGCGCGCGCAGTTCAGGGTGCGCGCGAGGATGCGCGCCGAGGTCGTCTTGCCGCAGCCGCGGGGGCCCGAGAAGAGGTAGGCGTGGTTCACGCGTCCGCTGCGCAGCGCCTGCCGCAGCGGTCCGGTGACGTGGTCCTGCCCGATGACCTCGGCGAAGGTCTCTGGCCGGTAGCGGCGGTACAGGGCGGTGCTCACCCCGGCAACTCTAGACGGCGAGGCTGACAGCCCGCACAGCAGGTCCCCAGGCAGGTGTCCCGGGGGCCCGTGGGCGGGCCCGGCCGCCCACGGTCGGGCAGCCGCCCGGGGCGGCTCAGCGCCGCAGGACCTTGCGCGCGAGCCAGTTCCCGAAGAACTGGACGACCTGCACGATCACGATGATGACCACGACCGTCACGGCCGTCACGGCCCAGTTGTAGCGCTGGTAGCCGTACCGGATCGCGAAGTCGCCCAGGCCACCGCCGCCGATGTAGCCGGCCATCGCGGACATGTCGATCACGGCCACGAAGATGAACGTGTAGCCCAGGATGAGCGGCGCGAGCGCCTCGGGGATGAGGACCGTCCGGATGATCCGCCACGGCGAGGCCCCCATGGCGCGCGCCGCCTCGACCACGCCCGGGTCGATGCTCACGAGGTTCTGCTCGACGATGCGCGAGGTCCCGAACGCGGTCATGACGGACAGCGGCAGGATGAACGCCTCGGTACCGATCGTCGTCCCGACGACCGCGAGCGTCACGGGGTAGATCATCGTCAGGAAGATGATGAACGGGATGGGCCGGACGATGTTGACGAGCACGTTGAGGACGTTGAACACCACGCTGTTGGCCAACAGGTTGCCCTTGCGCGTGCAGTAGAGCGCGAGCCCCAGCACCAGGCCTCCGAGCCCGCCCGCGAGGAGCGCGATCGAGACCATGTAGAGCGTCTCGCCCAGCGAGGACAGCAGGATCGGCCACAGGGTGGACCAGTCGCGGTTCATCGCTCCCCTCCGAACGTGCCGGTCCTGCCGCCGCGGTCACCGGGCTGGGTCCCCTGCGTGCCGGGGCCTCCCGTCCCGGGCCATCTCTCGCTCTGCCAGGCGTCGCGCGGGTCGGGTTCGTCGACGCGGCCCGACGGCGGAGCCCCGGTGGCGTCGTCGGCCTCGCCCGACTCGTCGCTCGCCCCGGCCACGACGCGCGGGTCGTCGCGCGGGTCCGCGGCGGTCCCGAGGTCCACGACGTCGGTGGTCGCCGCGAGCTCGGTGAGGAACGCCGCGATCGTGGCGTCGTCGCCCGCGAGCTCGAGGGTGAGGGAGCCGAAGGGCCGCTCCCCGATCTCGGAGATGCCGCCGAAGACCACGGCACCGTCGAGCCCGTGCTCGCGCAGGAGCCGCGTCAGGCTCGCGCCCGAGGTCCCGTCCTCGTGGACGCCGACGGTCACGAGGCGCCCGGGGTGGCGGCGCCGCAGGCGTTCGAGCGCCTCGGGGCCGGGCCGGTCGCGCAGCGCCGTCCCGACGAACTTCTTGGTCGCGGGCGCCTGCGGCGACGAGAACACGTCGTAGACCTCGCCGACCTCGACGACCCTGCCGTGCTCCATGACCGCGACGCGGTGGCAGGTCGAGCGCACGACGTCCATCTCGTGCGTGATGACGACGATCGTCACGCCGAGCTCGGCGTTGACGCGGCGCAGGAGCGCGAGCACGTCGCGCGTGGTCTCGGGGTCGAGCGCGCTCGTGGCCTCGTCGGCGAGCAGGATCTTGGGCGACGTCGCGAGCGCACGGGCGATCCCGACGCGCTGCTTCTGCCCGCCGGAGAGCTGCGACGGGTAGGCCTTGGCCTTCTCGGACAGGCCGACGAACTCGAGCAGCTCGGCGACGCGGGCCTCACGGCGGGGCTTGTCCCAGCCCGCGACCTTGAGGGCGTAGGCCACGTTCCCGGCGACGGTCCGCGAGGACAAGAGGTTGAACTGCTGGAAGATCATGCCGATGCTCGCGCGCACGGGACGCAGCTCGCGCTCGCCGAGGGCGCTCACCTCGTCGCCGTCGACGACGACGCTCCCGCTGGTGACGGGTTCGAGGGCGTTGATGAGGCGGACGAGCGTGCTCTTGCCCGCGCCCGAGTAGCCGATGACGCCGAAGATCTCACCCGCCCGGATGTCCAGGGTGACGCCGTCGACGGCGGCCACGGCGGACGGACCGGTCCCGAAGACCTTCGTCGCGTCGCGGAAGCTGACCATCGTGTCCGAGGTGATGCTCACGGAGGAACCTCTCGTGCGGGGGTACGGCGGCCGGGCTCCTCGTGAGAGCCGCGTGGCCACGCGTCGTGTGCGGGGGACGACAGGCGTGTACGGACAGTCCAACACGCGGGTGGTGCGTCGGGCACCCGTGGCTCGTGCCGAGGGCTCAGCCCTGGGCGCGGTAGTTCTTCTCGATCCCCGCGAGGATCTCCTGGAGCTCAGCAGCCGAGTTGCTCTTGATGACGGCGGAGTTGCCCGACGACTCGTTCTCGGCGGCGATGACCTCTTCGTTCTGCGAGAGCGCGGCGATCTTCAGGAGCGTCTCGTCGTCCTTGTCCTCGGCGCGCGCGACCCACACGTTGATGTAGGGCTCGGCCGCGGCGGAGTCGGGGTCGTCCTGGAACAGGGCGTCGTCGGGGTTGAGTCCGGCGTCCTTGATGAAGTCGTTGTTGACGACCGCGCCGTCGACCGACTGCAGGGCGATCGGGGTCTGCTCGGCCGAGACCGGAGTGACCTTGACCTTCGAGGACGGGAGCACGTCGGCCTCGGTCGACAGCGAGCTGCCGCCGTCCTTGAGCTCGATGAGCCCCGCCTCCTGGAGGACGAGGAGCGCGCGCGCGAGGTTCGTGGCGTCGTTCGGGATCGCGATCTCGCCGCCCGCAGGGATGTCCTCGAGCGCCGTGTGCTTGGACGAGTAGAGCGCGAGCGGGTAGACCGCGGTGGCGCCGATCGGCTGGAGGTCGTCGCCGGCCTCGACGTTGTAGCCCGCGAGGAACTGCAGGTGCTGGAACTGGTTGAGGTCGATCTGGCCCTGCGAGAGCGACGGGTTGGCCTGCTGGTAGTCGCCGAAGTCGACGATCTCGATGTTCAGGCCCTCTTCCTTGGCGACCTTCTCGAACACGGCCCACTTGTCCTCCTGCGCACCGACCACGCCGATCTTGACGACGTCGTCGGCGCTGCCTGCCGAGGCACCGCTGTCGGCGGGCGTCGTGGCGCACGCCCCGAGCGTGAGGGCGGCGGCGGCCGCGACGGCGGCGAGGGTCAGGTTCTTGCGGAGCATGGGCTGTCCTTCCGGTGACGGGCGCCGGCGGTTGTCGCGGGGCGTCCGTGGGGGGCGTCACGGTGGTGACGGGTGGGAGGTGGAACGTCCTCCTGCCCGACGACGGAGCGCGCGTCGCGAGGACACGTCACCGGTGGTCGGTGGTTCAGGAAGGGATGAGGCGGGCGCTGCGGCGCGGGCTCCGGTCGTCTCCGGGCTGCGCTCGCGAAGCGGGCGGTGCGGTGCTGGGGTCAGGTCAGAGCTGACAGCACATTCGACCGGCGCCACGCAGGACGGAGCGACACGACATTCGGCAGCGGACTGCTGCGCGGTGCGTCGTGAGCTCGGTGCTCGTGGGGCGGGTCATGGCTCCATGATGCGCACGCTCGACGCCTCAAAACCACTGCGGTGGTCGATATTCCAAATGCTGGACGGAAAACCGTCCGCATCATGGTCGATCGTGGGCGACATGTCATGTTCTGTGGCGATATCAGCACGTCATCTATGACGCAGGCCACACTCCGGAACCCCTGACACGACGAGCACGCCGGGCGCGCGGGCGAGCGACGCCGTCGGGGCGCTGGACGCCTCCGCGCCGGCCAGGTGCCCGGACATGAAAGGACCCCCCGTGCACCCACCAGAGCCCACCTGCCCTTGCTGCCTTCCGGCCCTGGGGGAGTTCAGTGAGATAGCGCCGCACGAGGGGTCTGGACCCAGCCTAGCCCAGGAGGGCCGGTCGTCCGAAACCGGCCCTCCTGGGCCAGGGCGGCACGGCCCCGGACAGGCCGATTCGGTCGCAGGCCCGGCGTCCGGTATTCTCGACACGCTGCCTGACGCCCCGCGTGGGTCGACGCTGCAGCACGGAGGATTCGCCTAGTGGCCTATGGCGCACGCTTGGAAAGCGTGTTGGGTTAAAAGCCCTCGGGGGTTCGAATCCCCCATCCTCCGCAGACCGAAGGGCCCGCAGCGTGCGCTGCGGGCCCTTCGTCGCTCCCGGGGCCCACCTCCCCCCGGCCCTGCGCGCACGGAAACGCGTAGCGTGCAGCCCATGACCGACGACACCTGGTTCTCGGGCGACGAGCCGCGGACGCCGCACGAGCAGGCGTTCCTCGCCGGCCTCCGCGCCGGCGCCGCACGGTGGGACCTGGCCGGTCTCGACCCTGACCTGACCGGGGCTGACACGTCGCGGGACCCGCTCCTCGTCACGGTGGACCTGCCAGTGGTGGGTGCCTTCCTCCAGATCGCCTTCTGGGCGGACGACTCCCTGCACTCCTGGCGGCTCACGGGCGGGTGGGGTGACCAGCACGTCCTCGACAACCACTCGGACGGCCCCGACGACCTCACCGTCCTGGGCGTCGTGGCCGGCGCGGAGACGTTCGGGGCCTGGGCCGCCGACTGGCTCGACCGCCAGCTGCACCGGCCCGTCGAGAAGCTGGACTGGCTCGTCCACGGGCAGGTCGCCAAGACCCGCTGGCAGCTTGCGGGGAGCGGTCGGCACCTGCGTACCACCGGATCGATCTTCCCCGCCCGCCGCCGTCGACCCGACCGCATCACGGTGACGCGGACGACCGAGGTCGAGGCCGACTGACGCCCGGCGCCGGAGCGGGCGCCGGGCGCCGGGTGCCGGGCGCCGGGGCGCGTCAGCCCACCGAGTCGAGCAGCCGCCCCGCCGTCGCGAGGAGCTCGTCGCGCGGGACCCCGTCGCCGATGAGACGCACGGTCCCGGCAGGGGCCGCGTCGATCGAGACGACCGAGCGTTCCAGCCCTTCGGGGTCCGAGGCCACGGTCACGTCCTCCTCGCCCGAGAGCTCGGGGACCTCCTCGAACGCCCAGCCGTCGCCGAGGCCCTCGACGGTGACGCCCGCGTGCATCGCGTGGACGTACAGGCCCGGCCCCTGGTCCTCGGGCTGCCCCTGGACGTAGACCGAGCTCGTCGACCCCGAGAGGTCGAGGTCGACGGTCTCGACGTAGTGGAACTCGGCGGGGAGGACGGCCGGGTCGAGCTCGCCCGCCGCGGCCCGCAGGAGCGCCCCCTCCCTCGTCGACCCGTCGAACGTCGGAAGGGGCGTGGCAGGGGCTGCGGCGGCAGGGGTCTGCTCCGCGGTGGCCATGGACGAGGCGGTGGAGACGCACCCTGCGAGCGTCACGGCGACGACGCCGAGGCAGAGGGGCAGCAGGACGACTCGGGTGGGGTGGGAGCGCACCCTCGGATGGTGCCATGCCGACCTGTGTCGGACAAAAGCCTCGGGCAACGGTCCGAGGCCGGGTGGGTTCGGTGCATACTGGCCGGCGTGCCCCCCGCAGACCGCCCGCTCCCCGTCGACCGGCCGACGGCCTGGCACGTCGCCGAGCACTCGGTCCACGCGCCGGAGTCCCGAGAGATCCTGTTCCGGTACTACACCGAGGTCAGCGACCGGTTCTTCGGCCACGCGACGCCGCCGGAGGACCTCGCGACGGGCTTCGCCGCCCAGGACTCCACGGGGCTGGCTGCTCCCGGCGGCTCGTTCCACCTCGCCTGGGCGGACGGCGGTGACGGCCCCGAGGCCGTCGGGTGCGCGGGGGTCGAGCTCGCGCCCGACGCCCCCGAGCCGACCGCGGAGCTCAGGCGCGTCTTCGTCGAACCGGCGTTCCGTGGGCGAGGCGTCGCGAGCGCCCTCCTCGAGGCGGCCGAGGCCGCGGCGCGGGGCCTCGGCGCCGTGGTGGTGCGGCTCGACACCAGGCACGACCTCGTCGAGGCCCTGGCCCTCTACGCACGGCGCGGGTACGTGGACGTCCCGGCGTTCAACGAGGACCGGTACGCGCAACGGTGGCTGGCGCTGCGGCTCTGACGAGGACGACGGGCCGCGCCGCGGCGGCCCCCTGTCACTCCGGGTCGCGGGGCAGCATGATCCACAGCACGACGTAGGCCAGGATCTGCGGCCCGGGCAGGATGCACGAGGCGACCGCGATGACGCGGACGAGCGTCGGGCTGATGTCGAAGCGGCGGGCGAGGCCCGCGCAGACGCCGGCGATCACGGCGCCGTGGCGCGGTCTGGCGAGGATGTGGCTCATGCTTCGACGGTACGCCGGGGCTCGGTTCGCGCACATCGGGGACTCCCCTGATCCGTCCCCCGTCCTCGGGGGCTCGATCGTCATCCTCGCGGGGGACTTCCCGGCCCTGGGGTCCCCTTTCGAAGCCGTCGAACCTTGACGTCTTCTTGACGCACAACCTCTTGCATCCTGCTGAACGAGTGTTTAGCGTGTTGAACATGCGTTCAGTCCCACGGGGTGACGAGCCCGACCCGACCGGCCCCGGCACGCGGACGCCGAACGTCCCGGAGGCGCCCGACGTCCCGGACCTCACCGGGCGCGCCCGCATCCGCGACGCCGCTCTGCTCCGGTTCGCGTCCGAGGGCTTCCGGGTCCCGGTCCGCACCATCGCGGCCGACGCCGGGGTCAGCCCGGGGCTCGTCATCCACCACTTCGGGTCCAAGGAGGGGCTGCGCCGCGCGTGCGACGAGCACGTCCTCGTCCTCGTCCGCGAGAACAAGCGCAACGTCCTGGGCGACGAGCAGGGATCCCGGGGCAGTCCCGTGGACGTCCTCGCGCAGCTCGGGTCGATCGAGGAGTACGGCCCGGTGCTCGGCTACGTCCTGCGCAGCCTCCAGGAGGGCGGCGACCTCGCCCGCTCGTTCGTCGCGAGCATGATCGACGACGCCGTCGCCTACATCGCGGACGGGGTCGCCACGGGGACCATCAAGCCCTCTCTCGACGAGAGCGCGCGCGCCCGGTACCTCGTCACGCAGTCGCTCGGGACGATCCTCCTCGACCTCACGCTGAACCCACCCACCGACCCGGGAGACACCGGGTCCGTCATCCGGGGGTACGTCGACCGGCACGGCCTGCCGTCGATCGAGCTCTTCACCGGCGGGTTCCTCACCGACCGCACGCTCCTCGACGCATACCTCCGGTACGCCGAGCCGCCACCCGGCGAGCAGGCCGCAGCGCCGGCCCCGTAGCCCAGGACGACCGGCGCGTTCCGCAGCCCGGCCCCCCCTGGACGAGCGGCGCCGTCGGGCACCGGGACCCCGCTCCCACCCGACCTCGGCACGCACCGTCGCCCCTCTCCGTCCACTCCCTCCCTCACCCGACGAGGAACCATGACCACGACCGCACGCACGACCGCCGCGACCCGCGGGCCGGCCGTCGAGATCCACGACCTGCGCAAGTCCTTCGGCACGACCACGGCCCTCGACGGACTCGACCTCACGGTCCGTGCCGGGGAGGTGGCAGGTTTCCTCGGGCCCAACGGTGCCGGGAAGTCCACGGCCATCCGCGTGCTGCTCGGCCTCCTGCGCCCGGACTCGGGCACCGCGACCCTGCTGGGCGGCGACCCGTTCCGCGACGCCGTGTCGCTGCACCGACGCCTCGCCTACGTCCCGGGCGACGTGACGCTCTGGCCCCAGCTCTCGGGCGGCGAGACGATCGACCTGCTGCTGCGACTGCGCGGCGCGACCGTCGACGAACGGCGCAAGGCCCGCATGCTCGAACGCTTCGAGCTCGACCCGACCAAGAAGACCGGCACCTACTCCAAGGGCAACCGGCAGAAGGTCGCGCTCGTCGCCGCGCTGAGCGCCGACGCCGAGCTGCTCGTGCTCGACGAACCGACGTCGGGCCTCGACCCCATCATGGAGGCCGTGTTCCAGGACTGCGTGCGCGAGGCCACGTCCCGCGGCACGTCGGTCCTGCTGTCGAGCCACATCCTCGCCGAGGTCGAGGCCCTGTGCGACACCGTGACGATCATCCGGGGCGGCCGGGCCGTGCAGTCCGGCACGCTGCGCGAGCTGCGGCACCTCACGCGCTCCAAGGTCGTCGCGACGGTGGGATCGGGGACGCCCTCGACGGGTGCCCTCGAGGCGCTCGACGGGGTCCACGACCTCGTCGTCGACGGCTCGCACGTGACGTTCCACGTCGACGACGACGCCCTGCCGCAGGTCACGCGCGCGCTCGCCGACCTGGCGCCGCACGGCCTGACGATCGAGCCCCCGTCCCTCGAGGAGCTCTTCCTGCGGCAGTACGGCGACGAGCTCGCCCTGCTCGACGGCGAGGCCCTGCGATGACCGCGCTGACCTCCGCCGACCCGGCCGCCGCCTCGCCCCGGCGCGCGGACGCCGCCCCTCCCCTGTCCCTGCGCGGGGCGTTCGCGGGCACGGCGGCGCTGACGCGCCTCGCGCTGCGCCGTGACCGCGTCGTCCTGCCCGTGTACGTCGTCGTGGTGCTGCTCATGGTCGCAGTCACGTACTCGTCGGTCGCCACGGTGTACGGGACGCAGGCCGAGCGCGACGAGCTCACGGCGAGCATGGGCACCAACAGCGCGTTCCTCGCGCTGCTCGGTCCGCTCGAGCACACCGGGTCGGTCGCCTCGACGGCCGCCTGGCGCGTGGGCCTGTTCATGATCCTGGTCCTGGGCGTGCTCGCCGTGCTCACGGTGGTGCGTCACACGCGCAAGGAGGAGGAGACGGGCAGGCTCGAGCTCGTGCGCGCCGCCCGCGTGGGGTCGCTCGCCCCGCTCGCGACGGGGGTCCTCGTCGCGGCCGGGATGTCCGTGGTCACGGGCGCGCTCATGGCCGCGATGTACGTGGCACAAGGAGCCGACGGTGCCTCGTCCGTCGCGTTCGGCCTCCAGTTCGCGGCGCTCGGCCTGGCCGGGACGGGCATCGGGGCCGTGTGCGCGCAGGTCGCCACGTCCTCGCGGACCGCCAACACGATCGGCGTGCTGCTGCTCGTCGCCGGGTACGCGCTGCGCGGCGTGGCCGACATCGACTCCGCGGACTGGCTGCACTGGGTCTCCCCCGTGGGGTGGGTCCAGGAGATCGACCCGTTCGGTGCGAACGCCTGGGGGCCCGCGCTGCTGTGCCTCGCGCTGTTCGTCGTGTGCGTGGCGGTCGCGGCCCGGCTCTCGCTCGGGCGAGACCTCGGCGCGGGCCTCGTCCAGCCGCGCCCGGGTCCGGCCGGCTCCGCATCGCTCACGAGCCCGCTCGCGCTCGCGACGCGGCTCCAGCTCCCCGGGGTCGTGTCGTGGACGCTGGGCGTCGGGGCGTACTGCCTGCTCGTCGGGTTCCTCCTGGACTCGGTCGACGACATCGCCGGGTCGTCCCCGCAGATGCAGCAGATCATCGCGCAGCTCGGCGGCGCCGGGGCGCTCGCCCAGGTCTTCCAGGTCGCGATCATGGGTTTCGTCGGCATCGCCGCGGCCGCCTTCGCCGTGACGCTCGTGTCCCGGGTCCACGCCGAGGAGACCTCCGGCCGCACCGAGCTCGTGCTCGCGACGGGGACGTCCCGGACGCGGTACCTGACGGCCTCCGTGGTGCTGCTGGTCGTCGGCGTCGTGGCCGTCCCGCTCTGGGCCGGGCTCATGATGGGTCTGGGGCACGCGCTCGTGTCGGGCGGGTGGGGCAGCGCCTTCGGCGACGCCGTCGGTGCCGGGCTCGTGCAGGTCCCTGCGGCGATGGTCGTCGCCGGGCTCGTGCTCGTGCTCTACGGGTGGTGGCCGCGGCTCGTCGCCCTGGGCTGGGGCGCCGTCACGGTCTTCCTGGTCGTGGGGCAGCTCGGCGAGCTGTTCGGGCTGCCGCAGTGGGTCCGTGACCTGTCGCCGTTCACGCACGTGCCGCAGGTCCCGCTCGACCCGTTCTCCCTCGGGCCCGTCCTGGCCCTGACGGGCATCGCCGCAGCCCTCGTCGCGGTCTCCTACGCCGGGTTCCGGCGCCGGGACGTGGGGGGCGCGTGACGGGGTCCCGAATCCCGACCCAGGTGGTGAGGGCCGGATGTGCGGGGCCTGTGGAGTTGTGGGGCACCGGGACGCGATCCGCAGCACCGCGCCGAGGCCTCCCCCTAGACTGGCCCGCATGATCTTCAAGGCCGTGGGTGACGGGCGCCCGTATCCGGATCACGGGTTGGTCACGCCCAAGGACTGGTCGAGCGTCCCGCCCCGGCAGGTACGGCTCGACGAGCTCGTGACGACCAAACGGACCTTGAACCTCGACAACCTGCTCTCGGAGGACTCGACGTTCTATGGTGACCTCTTCGCGCACGTCGTGGAGTACCAGGGGGTGCTCTATCTCGAGGACGGTCTGCACCGGGCGGTCCGCGCAGCACTGCAGCAGCGGGCCATCCTGCACGCTCGTGTGCTCATGCTCAACGCCCCCTCGGTCGGGTAGGTTTCTGGCGTGACCACGCAGCCCGGCTCCGATCCCTCTCGATCCGTCCGTCGACGGCACATGCACGAGCGACAGGCCGTGGTCTTCGGGCTGCTCGTCGCCTTCCTGGCGATCACCGGCATCGGCGCCCTCGCCGTCTACACGGGTGCCGTCGAACCGCCGTTCGACCGTACCTTCAGCTCGCCCAAGGTCGACGACGCGATCGCCGACGTGAAGGCTCCCTGCCTGGCTGAAGGCACCCTGCCGACCCCCTACGGCGAGGTGCAGGTCCGGATCTTCAACGCCTCGGGCAAGGGTGGGATGGCCGCAGCCAACGAGCAGATCCTCGAGAGCCGTGGATTCACCGTCGCCACGGTCGGTGACCTGCAGACCCCCGAGGGGAAGAACACGACGCAGCGCACCACCCAGATCTCGTTCGGTGTGACCGGGATCGCCCAGGCGTACACGCTCGCCGCCCACTACCAGGACCCTGTGCTCGTCCTCGACGACCGGCCCGACACCAGCGTCGACCTCGTGCTGGGCGAGAACTTCGTGAACCTCGTGGACGAGGAGCTCGTGGTGGTCGACCCTGCGGTTCCGCTGGTGAACCCGGCGAAGTGCGTCGGGGTCGAGACCATCACGCCGCAGGCGGCCTACGTCCCGCCGACGCCGCCCGCCGAAGAGGCCCCCGCCGACGTCGACCCTGCCGACGAGGCCCCCACCGTCGGAGGCTGACGCACTCCGCGGCAGCGCACATGCACGGGTGGCCCTGAGCCGGGTTCGCGACTACTGTCTGGGCGCGGCGCCTTCTTCTCCCTGCTCTCGAACGGTCCGGCACACGATGGTCTCCCTCCCGATCCGCCCTGCTCGCACCACCGACCCCCGCGAGGTCGACCGCCTGTACGACATCTGCCTGCGGACCGGTGCTGACGGCGGCGACGCCACGGCGAGGTATCGCGACCCCCGGCTGCTCGGCGAGATCTACCTCGGGGCGTACCTGGCGTTCGAGCCGGAGCTCGCGTTCGTGGTCGACGACGGGTCGGGTGCGCTCGGGTACGTCGTCGGCACGGTGGACACGGCGGCGTTCGAGGAACGCTGTGCGCGGGACTGGTGGCCGGCCCTGCGCGCCCGCTACCCGGTCGACTCCTTCCCCGCGGACACGGACGACGCGTGCCTGGTGCACGCCATGCACTCTCCGTCGACGGCGGACCGTGAGGTGCTCGACCTCTTCCCCGCCCACCTCCACGTGGACCTGCTGCCCGCGGCCCAGGGCGGGGGAAACGGGCGTCGTCTGCTCGAGGTGCTCTTCGACGCGCTCCGGGAGCGTGGTGTCCAGGGGGTCCACCTGGGCGTCTCGGAGACGAACACGTCGGCGATCGGCTTCTACGAGCACCTCGGCCTCGAACGGGTCCCGACCGACGAGGGCTACGTGCTGGGGCTCAAGCTCTAGGGCCGACCGGTCTCGGGGTGCCCGGACGCGAGGCCGGTCAGAGGGTGCCTGACCGACCTCGCGTCCGACAGCAGGGTCAGCGGTCCGCCATCTCCGTGCCGCCCGGCACCGACGCCGGGCTCGCGGGCTCCTGGGACGTCCCGCGCCACCGGGCGATGTTGCGCATGAGGTGGTAGATCACGAGGGCCGACGCCGTACCCAGCGCGATGCCCTCGAACGTCACGTCGCCGATGACCCACGTGAAGTTCGCGATGCCGACGACGAGCGGGACGGCCGCCGTGGTCAGGTTGACCGGGTCGGAGAAGTCGACCTTGTTCTGCACCCAGATGCGCGCACCGAGGATGCCGATCATGCCGTAGAGCATGGTCGTCGCCCCGCCCAGGACACCCGCGGGGATGGTCGCGATGAGCGCTCCGAACTTGGGCGACATGCTCAGCACCAGGGCCGTGGCGCCCGCGACCCAGTAGGCCGCGGTCGAGTAGACGCGCGTTGCTGCCATGACACCGATGTTCTCGGCGTACGTCGTGGTGCCCGAGCCGCCGCCGATGCCCGCGAACGTCGTCGCGAGGCCGTCGGCGAAGAGCGCGCGACCGGTGAGGTCGTCGAGGTTCTTGCCCGTCATGGCCGCGACGGACTTCACGTGGCCGACGTTCTCCGCGACGAGCACGAGCACGACCGGGACGAACAGGCCGAGCACGGCGACGTCGAACGTGGGGGTCACGAACTCGGGCAGGCCGAGCCAGGCCGCCTTGGCGACGGGCGCGAAGTCGACCTCGCTGCGGATCGTCGCCGTGATGTACCCGACGATCACGCCGAGCAGGATCGCGAGGCGTCCGATGATCCCCTTGAAGAGGACCGTGATGAGGATGATCGAGGCCAGCGTGACGACGGCCGTGACGGGGAACTGCTGGAAGTTGTTCCACGCCGCGGGCGCCAGGTTGAGGCCGATGAGCGCGACGATCGTGCCGGTCACGATGGGCGGCATCGTGAGGTCGATCCAGCGCGGTCCCGCGAAGTGCACCACGACGCCGATGAGCGCGAGCACGACACCCGTCACCAGGATCCCGCCGACGGCGACCGACTGCCCCCCGGAGGCGGTCGCCGCGGTGATGGGAGCGATGAAGGCGAAGCTCGACCCGAGGTAGCTGGGGAGCCGGTTGCGCGTGATGAGCAGGAACCCGATGGTCCCGATCGCCGAGAAGAAAAGCGTCGTGGCGGGCGAGAAGCCCGTCAGGAGCGGGACGAGGAACGTCGCGCCGAACATCGCGACGACGTGCTGCATGCCGATCCCGATCGTGCGGGGCCAGCTCAGGCGCTCGTCGGTGCTGACCACGGCGCCGGGCTCGACGCGCTTCCCGTCTCCGTGGATCTTCCAGCCGAGTGCTGCCATGGGGGGGCTCCGTTCGTGAAGTTTTGGTGAAGTGCCGAAGGGAAGGGTACTGCCGCGCACGCAGCCTCCGTTACCGACCGGTACGTCGTGGACAGCCACGTCCCACGGCCCCGGCCCGGCGCCCCCCTCGCGCCCGCCTCACCACCTACCTCCCAGGACTCCCGACGGCGGAGCGCACCCTCGGGAAGAAGGTGCGCTCCGCCGTCGGGCAGGAGGGTGCGCTCAGCTCAGCTGCGGCTTGACCTCGCGCGCGACCAGCTCGAGGTGGTCGAGGTCCGCGAGGTCCAGGACCTGCAGGTAGAAGCGCGTCGCGCCCTGCTCGCTCGCGGCGGCGAGCTTGTCCGCGGCCTCGGCGGGCGTACCCGCGATGCCGTTCGTGCGCAGCTCCTCGGGGTCGCGGCCGATCGCCTCGGCGCGACGCCGGAACTCGGCCTCGTCCTTGCCCACGCACACCACGAACGCCGCCGAGTAGATCAGGTCGTCGGGGTCGCGGCCCGCGTCCTGGCACACCACGCGCACGTTCTCGATGCGGTCGCCCAGCACGCCCGGGTCGGGGAACGCCACGTTGAACTCGGTCGCGTAGCGCGCCGCGAGCGCCGGCGTGCGACGCGGTCCGTGCCCGCCCACGACGACCGGCACGCGGGACTGCGCGGGCTTGGGCAGCGCCGGGGAGTCCTTGAGCGTGTAGTGCTCGCCCGCGAAGTCGAACCGCTCCCCCACGGGCGTCTCCCACAGGCCGGTGATCACCGCGAGCTGCTCCTCGAGGATCCCGAACCGCTTGGCCGGGAACGGGATGCCGTACGCCGAGTGCTCCTGCGGGAACCAGCCCGCGCCCAGGCCCAGCTCGACGCGACCGCCCGACATCTGGTCCACCTGCGCGACCTGGATCGCGAGGACGCCCGGGTGCCGGAACGTCGCCGACGACACGAGCGTGCCCAGGCGGATGCGGCTCGTCTCACGTGCGAGGCCCGCGAGCGTGGTCCAGGCGTCGGTCGGGCCGGGCAGCCCGTCACCGTCTCCCATGACGAGGTAGTGGTCGGAGCGGAAGAACGCGTCGAAGTCGAGCTCTTCCGTCGCTCGTGCGACCGCGAGGATGTCGTCGTAGGTGGCGCCCTGCTGGGGCTCGGTGAAGATGCGGAGGTCGATCGTCATGGCCTCCACCCTGCCATGCCGCGCAGGGTGCCGTGGTCGCGCTCCCGCACGCCTCGGCTCACCCCTCGTGCGTGGCGAGCACGGTCACCGAACGGCCCGCCGGGGCCGTGACCACGAGGTTCCCGTCGACGCCCAGGACCAGGCGGAACCCGCCGAGCTCGAGGTCGTCGGACAGGTCGCCCGCCGCCGCGTCCGCGGCTTCCGGTGAGTCGGCGCGCGCTGGCTCGCCCTCCCCCCGGGCCGCCTCCCCGACGAGCTCGAGGTACCCGCTCACGGCCCCCGCGGCGTCGGCGAGCTTCACGGGCCAGCTCTCCCCCGGCTCCCAGGCCGCCCCCGGCCGCAGGCGCTGCCCGATCATCCCCACGAGGACCGGCTCGTCGACCGTCTCGAAACGCACGTGCCCGCCCTCGTCGACCTGGAGCCCCGTGATGCGCTGGACGTCGACGACCTCGTTGCCCGCCGCGGCGATCAGCACGTCCGCCGCGTCGAGGAGCTCCTGCGCGTCGTCGGAGTCCGCGAACGCCTCGGGGTTGTCGACCTCGGGCACGGGCCAGTCGCCCCGGACCACCGCGAGCTGCTCGGCGCGCGAGCCGGTGCGCGGGAAGCGGTGGGACACGTTGACGACGACAGCCATGGGGACCTCCGGTGGTGCGTGAGCGGACTCCGGACAGCACATCACAGGTCCGCGGTCCGGTTCGAGCCGGGACGCGCGGCCCACGGGCACGTAGGGTCGGACCATGCGACTGAGCACCGTGATCCTGCCGATCTACCGCTGGTCCGAGGGGCGCGACGTCTGGCGCCGCGCAGAGGACCTGGGCTTCCACGCGGCCTACACGTACGACCACCTGTCGTGGCGGAACTTCCGTGACGGCCCGTGGTTCGGTGCGGTCCCCACGCTCGCGGCGGCGGCCGGGCTCACCGAGCGGATGCGGCTCGGGACCCTCGTGACCTCGCCGAACTTCCGCGAGCCCGTGACGCTCGCCAAGGACCTCATGACCCTCGACGACCTGTCGGGTGGCCGGATCACGCTCGGGCTCGGCGCCGGCACCACGGGCTTCGACGCGACGGTCCTGGGAGGCGAGGGATGGTCGGCGCGCGAGCGGGCGGACCGGCTGCGGGACTTCACCGCGCTGCTCGACCGCCTGCTGACCGAGCCCGTCGTCACGCACGACGAGGGGCACTACCGTGCGCACGAGGCCCGGACGATCCCCGGCCCGGTCCAGGAACCGCGCATCCCGTTCGCGATCGCCGCGACCGGGCCCCGCGGGCTGCGGCTGGCCGCCCGCTACGGGCAGGCGTGGGTCACGACGGGCGACGGCGCCGTCGGCGAGGACGGGACACCTGCCGCGTCGCGCGCCGCGGTCGGCGCCCAGGTGTCCCGGCTCGAGGCGACGTGCACGGAGGCCGGGCGCGACCCCGGCAGCATCGAGCGCATCCTCCTGACAGGCTTCACGCCGGACCGGCCGCTCGACTCGGTCGACGCGTTCGTCGATGCCGCGAACGCCTACCGCGAGCAGGGGATCACGGAGATCGTCCTGCACTGGCCCATCGCCGGCTCGCAGTTCGCGGCCGACCAGGCGACGTTCGAGAAGATCGCCGTCGAGGGGCTCGCGCAGCTCGGCTGAACGGCGCGCCGCTGGCGGGCCTCAGCGCACCTCGACGCCCGCGGGCGTCTCCGCCTCGGCCTGGTCGCGGGCCGCCTGACCGACGGACGCCTCCTCGTCCGTCCGCGCCTCGGTCGAGATCCGCAGCGCGGCCACGAGGTCGCGGTACAGCTCGTCCGCCGCGAGCAGCTCGGCGTGCGTGCCGCGCGCCCGCACGCGCCCGTCCTCCATGACGAGGATCTGGTCGGCGTCGATCACGGTCGAGAGCCGGTGCGCGATCGTCACGACGGCGCGGTCGCGCGACAGGTCCTCGATCACGGCGTGGACCGCGGCCTCGGTGAGGCCGTCGACCTGAGCCGTGGCCTCGTCGAGCAGCAGGACCTCTGGCGCGTGCAGCACCGCGCGGGCGAGGGCGACGCGCTGGCGTTCACCGCCCGAGACCGTGGTCCCGACGAGCGACGTGTCGAGCCCGTCGGCCAGCGAACGCACCTTGGCGTCGAGGCGCACCTTGGCGAGCGCGTCCCACATGGCGTCCTCGGACGCGTCGGGGTCGGAGAGCTGGAGGTTCTCGCGGATCGTCCCGGGCACGACGGGCGTCTCCTGCTCGACGTACGCGATGCGTGCGCGCACCTCGTCGAACGTGTAGTCCGAGTACGGGCGGCCGTCGAGCAGCAGGGTCCCGGACTCGGGCTGGAGGAAGCGCAGGAGCAGCGAGAAGGTCGTGGTCTTCCCGGCGCCCGACGGGCCGACGATCGCGACCTGCCCCCGTCGCGGCACCTCGAACGTCAGGTCACGGACGACGGGCTCGCCGCCGGGGAGGTAGCGCGCGGCGACGTCCTGGAACGCGAGCACGGGCGGCTCGCCCGACGCGTCGGCGAGGTGCGGCGGGTGGTGCGCGGCGCCGTCGGGCAGCGAGGTCCCCGTGCCCGACGACGGCACGCGGCTCCCCGCAGCACCTGGCCCGGGCGCGCCCGAGGTGCGCCCGGGCTCCTCCGTCTCGATGGCCTCGACCTCGCGGATGCGGCCAGCGGCCGCGATGCCGGCCTGGAGCTCGGTGACGTTCTGCGTGAGGGTCGTGACGGGGTCGACGATCTGGAACGCGTAGAGCAGGAACGCGACGAGGCTCGAGACCGCGAGGAGGCCCTGGTCGACGCGCCACGCGCCGAGCGCGAGGATCACGATGATCGCGAGCTGGATGCCTCCGCCTGCGATGGTCCACGCGACGGCCCCGGTGCGCACGGCCTTGAGGTTGTGGCGCGCGGAGTCCTGGGCGTCGGCGACGACGCGGTCGATCTGGCGCTCCTCGGCGCGACTCGCCTTGATGGTCCGCAGGGCCCGCAGACCGCCCTCGAGGACGCCGCCCAGCCGGCCGAGGGACTCCTGCGCCTGCTCCTGGGCCTTGGCGATCCGCGGCATCAGGAGACCGACGAGGATGCCGATGACGACGATCGCGGCGAGCGTGGTCCCGAGCAGCACCATGTCGAGCACGGCCATGAGGACGACGGTGCCGACCAGGCTCACGACGCCGTTGACGAGGCTCACGATGCTCGACGACGCGGCCTCGCGCAGCAGGACCGTGTCCGAGGTGACGCGCGTGACGAGCTCGCCCGTGGGGCGCGACCCGAGCGCCCCGACCTTGGCCCGGAAGAAGCGGCGGACCATCGAGGTGCGCGCGTCGAGCACGACGCGCTCGGCGAGCGCGCCCAGCAGGATCCACTGCCACATCCCCAGCACGAGGCCCACGACGAGCAGGCCGATCAGCAGGCTCACGGCCGGGACGAGCGAGGCGCCGGTACCCAGGGTGTCGAGCACGGCCTTGGTGACCATGGGGGTCGCGAGGCTCGCGGCCGTCGTCCCGAGGCCCAGCGCGAGCCCGACGGCGAGCGTCCTGCGGTGGGGGGTGACGAACGTCCAGAGGATCTTGAGGCGTGGGAGCAGCGGCCCCTTGGGCTCCGTGGGCGGGTTCTCCGCGCCTTCGGTCGCCTGGGCGGTCGGTGTCGCCGGGGTCGGCTCGGTCGTCGGCGCGGGATCGGTGTCGGCCATGTTCCAGTGGAACATGGCTGTCCCATTTTAGACAAGGGGCGTCCCACGAGATGGCGGCTACGCTGAGCACGTGACAGCAAGCGACACCGCCGCCGCACCGGGCGAGGCGAGCGCCGGCGCTCCGTCCGACGCCCCCGCCACGGGCGTGCGCGCCCGGACACGGCGCGCGATCCTCGACGCCGCGGTCTCGGTGTTCAGCTCGAACCAGGCGGCGTCCCTCGGCGAGGTCGCCCAGGCCGCCCAGGTCGGCCGCAGCACGCTGCACCGCTACTTCCCCGAGCGCGCCGACCTCATGCGCGCCGTCGGCGCCGAGGCTCTCGACCGCACGCGCGCCGCGATCCTCGCGGCGCGGCTCGACGACGGCAGTCCCGTGACCGCCCTGCGTCGCCTCGTGGTCGAGTACTTCGACCTCGGCCCCTGGTACATGCTGCTGTTCGCCGACCCGTTGCTCGCCGACGACGAGGCGTTCTGGCAGGAGAGCGACACCGCCGAGGGCCCCGTGCGCGACCTGTTCGAGCGCGGGCAGCAGGACGGCGTGTTCGACCGGAGCCTCACGATCTCGTGGGACCAGCGCACGCTGTGGTGGACCCTGTTCAACGCGTGGTCGGTCGTGACCGAGGACTGCACCTCGCGCAGCGACGCGCTGCGCATGGCGGTCCGCAGCATCGAGGGCGTCGTGCTCGCGCCCTCCTCGCAGCCCCCCGCCCCTTCCCCCGCGAGCCCCACCGAGAAGCCGAGGACCGCATGAAGACCATCCGCTGGGCGAGCCTGCTGACCGTGCTCGGGTGCGTCGTCGTGGGGCTCGTGAGCCTGTTCTCGCTGCTCAGAGGGCGCACGTGGGCCTGGTTCCCGCTGCTCGTCGCCGTGGCGGTAGGCTTCCGCGAGATTCGCTACCTGCAGCGCATCGACCATCAGCGCAACGCCCCGCGCTGACCCCGGCCCCCGGCTCAGGGGCGTCCCGGAAGGGATGTCCCCCATCCGACGGGCGCCCGTCATCCTCCGGGAGGACGAGGCCCCCACCGAGGATGGTTCGGAGGGCCGATGTGCCCGCACCCCCGCCCCGAAGAGACTGGTGGTACGCCCCGCGACAGCGAGGGCGGCCAACTTTTCCTGGGGAGGAAGCCATGACCACGCAGGTCACGACCTCGACGCCGATCCGCGTCGCACTCCGCGGCCACGACACGACGACCCGCCGCGCGCGCTCGTCGGCTCGCCCCGCGGGCTCCTCCCCCGCCACACGGCCCGACGGCGGAGCGCCCCGCCCGCAGGAACGTCGCCCCGGCGCGTCGTCCGACCCGTCCGAGCGGGCGAACGGCTGGCTCGTCGCCGGCTCTGTCCTCGTGGCCATCGCGCTGTTCTCGGCGCTCGCGCTGAGCTCGTTCTCGACGCTGGGCTGACCCGCGGCGGCAGGGGCCGCCGCCGTCCCTGCCCACCTGTCGCAACGGGCGTGACCGAGCGGTCACGCCCGGTCCGCCACCTCGCTAGAGCCGTGGGTCGACCGGCTCCGACTCGAGGGCCAGCACCGCGAAGACGGCCTCGTGGACCCGCCACAGCGGCTCGCCCCCGACCACGCGCTCGACCGCCTCGAGCCCCAGCGCGTACTCGCGCAGCGCGAGCGACTGCTTGCGCCCCAGCGACCGGACCCGGAGCCGCTCCAGGTGGTGCGCCTGGGTGTACTCGGGGCCGTAGATGATCCGCAGGTACTCACGGCCGCGGACCTTGAGCCCCGGCTGGACGAGCCCCTTGGGGCCGCGCACCAGGTTGGCGAGCGGCTTGACGACCATGCCCTCGCCGCCCGCGTCGGTCATCTCCTCCCACCACCGGACGCCGCGGGCCCGCGAGGCGTCGTCGTCGAGGCCGACCACGAGGCGTCGCGTCGCGCGGAAGAGCACGGGGTC
>NZ_JACSQQ010000017.1:0-7422 GCF_014836555.1 Oerskovia rustica | reverse complement strand
CCCCCCCCGAGCCGGTCGGCGACCCCCAGGTGCCACAGGTGGTCGCGGGTCGCGTAGGTCGTACCGGTCGGCGAGCCGGACCCGTCCGACCCGCTCGCGAGCACCTGGAACGGCGCGAGCTGCACGCCGTCGAGGCCGTCCACGGGCCAGCGGTAGCGCCGGTACGCCTGCGTGTACCGCTCGGTGTCCTCGGCCCGCGAGGCCGTGCGCGCTCGCAGGTCCCCGACGTCCACGCCGCGGGCCACGGCCGCGTCGAGCACCGCGAGCGCCGCGGGCATGACGGCCCGGGCCGCGGCCCCGACGCTCGCGTACTGGTCGCGGATGAGCTGGTCGGCCTTCGCGGACCAGGGCAGGATCTCGGCGTCGAGCAGGACCCAGTCGGCCCCCAGCTCGTCCCACACCCCGGCCCCGTCGAGGGCCTTCGCGACGTGCTCGAGGAGAGCCTCCGCCGTCGGCCCGGAGAAGAGCGGGCGACCCGTGCGCGTGTGCGCGACCCCGCGCCCGCCCGGCTGCACGTCGACCCCGAAGCGCCGGGCCGAGTCCCCGTACGCCTCGCGGCACACGAGCACCACGGCGCGCGAGCCCATGTGCTTCTCCTCGCACACGACCTGCCTGACGGCGTCGCCCGCGTACGCCGCGAACGCGTCCTCGGGGTGCTCGAGGTAGCCGGGACGCTGCGACGTCGCGACGGGGCTCATGGTCGGCGGCAGGTAGAGCAGCGCGCGCGGGTCGGTCGCGAACCGGCTCATGACCTCCAGCGCCCCGGCGGCGTTCTCCTCGGGAATCGTGATGCGCCCGCGCGTGCCCGTGACGACCGACCGGCGGCCGAGCACGTCGGTCACGTCGAGGACGTCGGGCTCGCGCGCCGGGCACGCGGCGGCCTCAGCGTCGTCGGCCGGCAGGAACGGGCGCGCCGGCTCGTAGTAGACCTCGGCCGCGGGGACGGACACGAGCTCCTTCTCCGGGTAGCGCAGCGCCGACAGCTTCCCGCCGAACACGACGCCCGTGTCGAGGCACATCGTGTTGTTGACCCACTCGGCCTCGGGCGTCGGCGTGTGCCCGTAGAGCACCATGGCCCGGCCGCGGTACTCGTTCGCCCACGGGTAGCGCACGGGCAGCCCGAACTCGTCGGTCTCCCCCGTCGTGTCGCCGTAGAGCGCGAAGCTGCGCACCCGGCCCGACGCGCGCCCGTGGTACGACTCCTTGAGGCCCGCGTGCGCGACCACGAGGCGCCCGCCGTCGAGCACGAGGTGCGAGACCAGGTCGCGGCAGAACGTCTCGACGTCCTTGCGGAACTCCTCGGGCTCCTCGGCGAGCTGCGCGAGCGTCGTCTCCAGCCCGTGGCTCACGGTCACGTTGCGCCCCGAGAGAGCGCGCACGAGCTTGTGCTCGTGGTTGCCGGGGACGGCGAGCGCGTGCCCCGCCCGGACCATGCCCATCACGAGGCGCAGCACGCCCGGCGAGTCGGGCCCGCGGTCGACGAGGTCCCCCAGGAACAGCGCGCGACGTCCCGCGGGGTGCGCGGCGTCGACCGGCCGGCCGGCGTCGTCGCGCTCGATCACGTAGCCGAGCTCGCCGAGCAGGGTCTCGAGCTCGGCGCGGCAGCCGTGCACGTCGCCGATCGCGTCGAACGGCCCGGTCTCGGCGCGCAGGTCGTTGAGCAGCGGCTCGCGGGAGATCGTGGCGTGCTCGATCTCGTCGACGCCGCGCAGCACGTGGACCTTGCGGAAGCCCTCGCGGCTCAGCGCCTTGAGCGAGGCCCGCAGCGCCTGGCGCTGACGCTTGACGACGTGGTCGCCGAAGTCGCGGTCGGGGCGCGACCGGTTGCGCTCGATCGCGACCGACTCGGGCACGTCGAGCACGATCGCGACGGGCAGGACGTCGTGCGCCCGCGCGAGCGCGACGAGGTTCTTGCGCGCCGCGGACTGGACGTTGGTCGCGTCGACGACCGTCAGGTGCCCGGCCTCCAGGCGCTTGCTCACGATCGTCTCGAGCACCTCGAACGCCGCGGCCGTGGCCGACTGGTCGTTGACGTCCCCCGAGACGAGTCCCCGGCAGAAGTCCGAGGAGACTGCCTCGAACGGCGCGAAACGCTCGCGCGCGAACGTCGACTTCCCGGACCCGGACACCCCGACGAGCACCACGAGCGAGAGCTCGGGGACGGTCAGGACGCGCGGTTCCCCGCTGGTCACGTGCTGCTCGGTCATGCCCCTGCCTCCGTCGATCGTGTGAACAGCGCCATCTGGGTCGGCGACCCGAGCGCTCCCGGCCCCACGTCCTGCGGCCCGACGTCGCGGAACGTCACGGCGTACCCGTGGCGGTGCGCGACGCCGTCGGCCCAGGCCTGGAGCTCGGCGCGCGTCCACTCGAAGCGGTGGTCGGTGTGCCGGTGCCCGTGCTCCTCGAGCGACGGGTACAGCGCGTTGTACTCGACGTTGGGCGTCGTGACGACGACCGTCCCCGGCCTCGCCTCGGCGAACACGACCCGTTCGAGCGCACCCAGGCGGGGCGGGTCGACGTGCTCGATCACCTCCATGAGCACCGCGGCGTCGAAGCCCGCGATCCGCTCGTCGCGGTAGGTGAGCGAGGACTGCACGAGCCGCACGCGCTCGCGCTCGGCGTCGCTCGCGTCCTCCAGGCGCAGCCGGGTCGCGGCCTTCTCGAGCTCGCGGGCAGCGACGTCGGTGCCGAGCACGCGCGTGAAGCGGCGGTCGGCGGCGAGCAGGCGCAGGAGCGCGCCCTCGCCGCACCCGAGGTCGACGACGCTGCTCGCCCCGACCTCGTGCAGCGTCGCGAGCACGGCCTCGGCGCGCTGCCGGGCGAGCGTGGGCGCCGTGGTCCCGACGGCGTCGCTCCCCGCCGCGGGGACGTCGCCCTCGGCGGCGCCGTCCTCTGGTGACGCGACGTCCTCTGGCGGCGCGACGCCGTCGAGCGTCACGAGCCGGTCGGTCGCGTCCTCGACGTACCGTCGCTGGTGCGCGAGGTAGCGGCGCATGATCTGGTCCCGTTCGGGGTGCTCGGCGAGCCATCCCGCGCCCGCGCGCAGCAGCTTGTCGACCTCGTCGCCCGTGACCCAGTAGTGCTTGGCGTCGTCGAGCACGGGCAGCAGGACGTACAGGTGGTGCAGGGCGTCGGCGAGGCGGACCGTGCCGCTCAGGCGCAGGTCGACGTAGCGCGAGTCGCCCCACTCGGGCACGGTCGGGTCGAGCGGCTCGGGCGTCGCCTCGACCGTCCAGCCCAGGGGCTCGAACAGGCGCTCGGCGAGCCGCGCACCACCGCGGCAGGGCAGCGCGGGGACGTGGATCTCGAGCGGGACCGGGCCGTCCGCGAGCGCCTGCCGCGCGTCGCAGCGTCCGGTCATCGCGGTGCGGAACACGGCGCCGAGCGCGACCGCGAGCATCGAGGACGCGGCGTAGGGGCGGTCGTTGACGTACTGGGCCAGGGAGAAGGCGTCGCGCCCGCCGAACCGCTTGTTGCGCACGATCCCCACGGGGTCGACCTCGAGCAGCAGCGCGACCGTGCAGCGGGCGGCGTCGGCCTCGGGGTAGAAGACGTGCGCGGAGCCGACGGGCAGGTCGAACGACTGGGCCCGCGCTGGATGTTTGTGCAGCAGGTACCCGAGGTCGGTCGCGTCCAGAAGGGCTCCGTGCTCGACGGACCCGGCCGGCGCACCGGCGGTCGTCGTGAGGGTGACCAGCATGCTGTGCATGGTCCCACGGGGGCGCAACGGATTTACGCTGGAGGTGGTCCGTGCGTCCGCGCGTCGACGACGACCGCGAGCGCCGCGTCCTCGACGGACGGAGCAGTCATGTCCACGACAGCGCAGGTCCCGCTCAGCGAACCCGGCGGCCCCGGCACCCCCGGCGGCCCGACGGGCGAGGGCCCGGGAGCCGAGGAGTTCGCCGAGCGGTTGTTCGCCTCGGCGCTCGGCGCCCTCGACGTCTTCTCGGTCTACCTGGGCGACCGGCTGGGCTGGTACCGCTCGCTCGCGGCCGACGGCCCCGCGACCTCGGCCGAGCTCGCGGCCCGGACGGGCACGCAGGAGAGGTACGCGCGCGAGTGGCTGGAAGGCCAGGCGGTCGCGGGGATCCTCACGCTCGCGGCGCCCGCCGCACGTGGGCCGGAGGGCGACGCTCCGCCGTCGGGCGTACCGGGCGGCGCTACGCGACGCTACGCCCTGCCGCCAGGCCCCGCCGAGGTGCTGACGGACGAGCACAGCCTCGCGTACGTGGCGCCGCTGCCGCGGCTGTTCGCGGCCGTGGGGCGCACGTTCGACGAGCTCCTCGACGCGTACCGCGACGGCGGCGGGGTGTCGTGGGGGCGCCTCGGTGCCGACGCGCGCGAGGCGCAGGCGGACCTCAACCGGCCGTGGTTCGAGCACGAGCTCGCGGGGGCGCTCGGCCGGGCACCGGACCTGCACGCGGTCCTGTCGCGACCCACCGCGCGCGTCGCGGACGTGGGCTGCGGGGCGGGGTGGTCGACGGTCGCGCTCGCGCGCGCCTACCCGCAGGCCCGGTTCGACGGGTACGACATCGACGGCCCGTCGGTCGACATGGCCCGCGCGAACGCGCAGGCCGCGGGCGTCGCGGACCGCGTGGCGTTCCACGCCGCGGACGCCGCGACCCTGCCTGCGGACGTGCCGCTCGACGCGGCCTTCGCGTTCGAGTGCACGCACGACATGCCGCGCCCGGTCGAGGTCCTGTCCGCGGTCCGGCGCGCCGTCCTGCCCGACGGCGCCGTGGTCGTCATGGACGAGGCCGTCGCCGAGGAGTTCGCCGCGCCAGGAGACGACGTGGAGCGGCTCATGTACGGCTTCAGCCAGTTCGTGTGCCTGCCGGACGGCCTGTCGTCCTCGCCGTCGGTCGGCACGGGCACCGTCATGCGGCCCGCGACGCTCGAGCGGTACGCGCTCGACGCCGGGTTCGAGCGCGTCGAGGTGCTGCCGATCGAGGGGTTCAGCTTCTTCCGGTTCTACCGGCTGCACCACTGATCGCTCGCCCGGGGACGGCGCCCCCTCAGCAGCGGACCGCTCCCCCTATGCTGTGCTCCGTGGCGCCGCCCCGGGGCCAGGGGGAGGTCACCATGGCGAGGAAGCCCCGTCGGGAGACCGAGACGGAGAACCTGGGATCGGTGTCGTCCTTCGTGGGAATGCTGGTCGGCCTGCCGACCGCGGTCGCGCTCGTCGTCGCCCTCTTCCTCGATCTCCCGGACGCCGTCGTGTGGACGTTCGCCGGCCTGTTCGTCCTAGGGCTGATGGCCGCGTTGGTCCTCGACGTCGTCCGCGCCGCCCGTGGTCGCGAGGGGGCGTGGCGTGCGCTGTGGGCCGGGGTGAGCTCGCCGTTGCGCTACACGTTCGGGTGGCTGCGGCTCCTGCCGGTCACCTAGTGGTACTGCGGGCCTCCAGCAATCGCACCTGAACAAGACCACCGGGAAGGTAGACACATGGCCGACGCGGACGGTGGCGACTTCAACCTGACGATGGACGAGCTTCGCGCCGTGGTTCGCTTCGCGGCCGACTGCGCGCAGAGCCTGCTCGCCGAGTTCGAGGCCGAGGCTCCAGCGGACTCGCGACCGCGCGAAGCCCTCGACGCGGCGCGGATGTTCGCCGACGGGGCCGCTCGGACGAATCTTCAGCGAACTACCGCCTTCGCAGCACACCGAGCAGCGAAGAGCGTGTCCACGGAGACTGCCCAGCTCGCAGCGCTCGCCTGCGGAGACGCCGCAGCCGCCGCCTATCTCCACCCGATCGCACGAGCCACGCAGGTGGGTCACATCCTTCGTGCTGCGGCCTGTGCTGCACGAGTAGGCGAACTGAAGGCGAGCATCGAGGGCGCCACCCCAGGGGACGACGTCAGCACTCTCGCAGAGCGAGCCCTTGCTCCCGTTCCTGACGTGCTGCGACGCTATCCGGCCGCACCATACGGAAGCTCCCGCCTGTCGCACCTGGTGGCCGCTCTCGACACCGCTGTCCGGGATCGACGCTAGGGACCGGCGAGGTCCGTCAGGGGCACCGGACGCCGTGCATCGATCTGCGCAAAACTGTCCAGAAGTTCCCACAGGCCGAGTCCCCGGGCTGCCGGTGCACGTCCCGGCTGGCACCCTGGCCAGATGATCACCGAGCTGCACGTCGTCGACTGGCGCCGCCGCGTCCAGCACCTGTACGCGCACGTCCGCGACCTGGCGGTCGAGGACCCCGCGACGGCGCACGAGTACTGGGTCGCGTCGCGCGACGACCTGCTGGCCGAGCACCCGGCGTCACCGATCCTGCCGGAGGACCGCCCCGCCTTCACCGGAGTCCCCGTCGCCCCGTACGACGCCGCGCTGCGCTTCGAGGTGCCGCTCGTGCCCGACCCGGCGCGCGGCACCCCCGACGCCGCCCGTCTCGACGTCCCCACGGGCACCGACGGCGTGGTCCCGTTCGAGCGCGTCGGGCGCCTCGACCTCCCGGGCCTGGGGTCGCTCGACGTGTGGGCGCTGCGGTCGTACGGCGGCGGGCTGTTCGTGCCGGTCAAGGACCGGTCGACCGCGACGTACGGCGGCGGGCGGTACCTCCTGGACACGATCAAGGGCGCGGACCTGGGGTCCGCGTCGTCCCGCCCGGGGCCCGACGGCGACGCGCCCCTGGTCGTGGACCTCAACTTCGCGTACAACCCGTCGTGCGCGTACGACCCGGCGTGGGCGTGCCCGCTCGCGCCACCAGGGAACACGCTCGCGGTCGAGCTGGCGTGCGGGGAACTGGTGCGGGCCAAGGGCTAGCGGGCGCCCGGTCTCCTCGACGGGTCACGCACACCCACGGCGCGACCTGTGGAAAGGTCCTGGTCGTGACCAGCACCCCGGACGTGCGTCCGACCCGTGTCCCCTTCCTCGACCGTGCGGAGGTCGAGGCCCTCGCCGTGAGCGGGGTCGTCGTCCCCGCCCCTGATGCCGTGTGGGTCTCGGGGCGAGCCCGCTTCGCTCCCGGGGTCGTGCTCCACCCGACCGTCGTCGTGGAGTGCGACGGTACGTCGAGCGTGGTCATCGGCGAGGGCGCCGTGCTCCACCCCGGCACCCGGATCAGCGCGACGAACGGCGCCTCGGTCCGGGTCGGGGCCCGCACGACGCTGGGCCCGGGCGGCTGCACCCTCGTGGCCGACGGCAAGGACCTGCACCTCGGTGCCGACGGCCGGTACCGCATGGCGCTGCTGCTCGGGCCGGGCACGTTCGGCGACGGCTGCCAGGTCCTCGGACCCGTCGAGGCTCGCGCCTGCACCCTCGAGGGCGGCGAGCCAGGCGACTCCCCCGACGTCGCCTCGCGCGGCGCGCTGCTCAAGGGCGCCGGTCGTGCGGCGGGCATCACGCTGCGCCGAGGTCAGGTCGTCAACGGTGCGGGCGACTTCCGCCGCGCACCGGTCGAGGAGCAGACGGCGTACCACCCGCCGCGGG
>NZ_JACSQQ010000016.1:48705-104344 GCF_014836555.1 Oerskovia rustica | reverse complement strand
CCCGAGGTGCGCTCGCCGATCTCCTGGATGACCTGGTAGCCGTGCATGGGCCCCTCGGCGAGGAGGAGCAGGATCGCGGCGCGGATGTCGCCGCGCCCGGCACGACCGCCCGGTCCGCGGCCACCGGGGCCGCGGTGTCCGCGACCGCGCGGGCCGCCGCCGGGGCCACCAGGGCCGGCGCCCGGCCCGCCGCGGTGTCCGCGGGGGCCGCGGCCCTCGAAGCGGTCGTCGAAGCGCTCGTCGTGGCCGTGGTGGCCCGGGTGGCCCGGGTGGTCGTGATGGTCGTGCCCGTCAGGACGGGCGGACCCGTCAGGACGACCGGCACGGTCAGGACCGGCCCCGTCGGGTCGTCCGCCGCGGCCGCCGCGCGGGCCACCGGGGAAGTCAGCGTCGGGTCCGAAGCCCTCGGGCTGGGGGAAGTCGTCGCGTCGGCGACGGGGTCGGCCCCCGAAGGGGTCGAAGGCGCCGGCGCGGCCGGAGCGGTCGCGGGGCGGGCGGGAAGAGTCTGGGTGCTGATGGGGGGTACGCATGGGGTGTCTCCTGACGAGTCCGTGTGTCTGTGGGGGCCCCTCCGCAGGGGCATGCCGAGCGATGGGCTCGGGGGACGGGTGCCGGCGGGTTCTCGTCGGTCCTCCGACGGGTCCTCGGCCTGGCATCCGGGTCGTCGACGCTGCGCAGCCTGTGCCGCACTCTCCGCGTCGATGAGTTAAAGATATATCGTTGACGTATCGATAGTCAACCCCGGATCTCGATCGGGTTGCGGAGCCCGCGCGGGAACCGTCCAGGTCGTACAGTGACGGGAAGGCCCCGGGCACTCGCGCCACGGGACCGGCAGTCGCTCAGCAGTCACCGTGCAACGACGCACACCCCGCACCGTCGCACGTCCCACGCCCGCTCCGGACCAGACAGAGGCGCAGATGACGACCAGCACGCCCGGACCCACGCAGGTCCCCCGGCACTACCTGATGTGCCGCCCCACGTACTTCACGGTCAGCTACGAGATCAACCCGTGGATGGACCGCGCCCGCCCGGTCGACACCGCGCTCGCCGTCTCGCAGTGGGAGCGCCTGCGTGACGTCTACCTCGACCTCGGGCACCGCGTCGAGCAGATCGACCCCGAGCCCGGCCTGCCCGACATGGTCTACGCGGCCAACGGCGCTACCGTCGTCGACGGCCTGGTCTACTCGGCCCTGTTCCGCCACCCCGAGCGGGCGCCCGAGGGCCCGGCCTACCTCAAGTGGTTCGCCGACCGCGGGTACGTGACCCACACGGCCGACCACGTCAACGAGGGCGAGGGCGACCTCCTCGTCGCAGGCGACGTCGTCCTGGCCGGGACCGGGTTCCGCACCGAGCGCAGCGCGCACCAGGAGGCAGCCGACCTGTGGGGCCGCGAGGTCGTCACGCTCGAGCTCGTCGACCCGCGCTTCTACCACCTCGACACCGCGCTCGTCGTCCTGCGCGGCAGCGAGGGCGCGCCGCGTGTCGCGCCGGGCGGCACGCCGCCGCCGTTCCTCACTCCCCTGCCCGACGGCGCCGCGCACCCCCTCGACCCGCCGCACCCCGGCGCGGCTCGTGCTGCGGTCGAGGTGCCCGTGGACCTCGCGTACTACCCGCCGGCCTTCTCGCCCGCGTCCCAGGAGCTCCTGGCCGAGCGCTTCCCCGACGCGCACCACGCGACCGAGGCCGACGCCCTGGTGCTCGGCCTCAACGCGGTGAGCGACGGGCGGCACGTCGTCCACGCCCCGGCAGCGACCCACTTCGCGGGCGCCCTCGCCGAGCGCGGCTACGAGACGCTCGCGGTCGACACGTCCGAGCTCCTGCGCGGCGGCGGCGGCGCCAAGTGCTGCACGCTGGAGATCCGCTCGTGAGCGCCCAGAGCCAGACGGCCCCCGCCTCCGCGACCACTGCCGGTGCAGCACCCGACCACCTCGCGCACAACTACCACCCGCTGCCCGTGACCATCGCCACGGGCGAGGGCGCCTGGGTCACCGACGTCGACGGTCGGCGCTACCTCGACCTGCTCGCCGGGTACTCGGCGCTGAACTTCGGGCACCGCCACCCGGCGCTCGTCGAGGCCGCGACCGAGCAGCTCGGGCGCGTGACCCTGACCTCGCGCGCGTTCGACCACGACCTGCTGCACCCGTTCGCGGACCGCCTGACGCAGCTGATCGGTCCGCTGGTCAGGGACGGCGGCCCCGGCGCGACCCCGATGATGGTCCCCATGAACACCGGCGCCGAAGCCGTCGAGACCGCGATCAAGGTCGCCCGCAAGTGGGGCTACGAGGTCAAGGGCGTGCCGGCCGGGCAGGCGAGCATCGTCGTCGGGCACGGGAACTTCCACGGGCGCACCACGACCATCGTGTCGTTCTCCGACGACCCCGACGCGCGGGACGGCTACGACCCGTTCACGCCCGGCTTCCGGCTCGTGCCCTACGGCGACGCCCGCGCCGTTTCGGACGCGATCGACGAGACCACCGTGGCCGTCCTCATGGAGCCGATCCAGGGAGAGTCGGGCGTCGTCGTGCCGCCCGACGACTACTGGCCGACGCTGCGCCGCGTGTGCGACGAGCGCGGCGTCCTGCTGATCGCGGACGAGATCCAGTCAGGACTGGGCCGGACGGGGACCACGCTCGCGTGCGAGCTGTGGGACGTGAGGCCGGACCTCGTGACGCTCGGCAAGGCGCTGGGCGGCGGCGTCGTCCCCGTGTCGGCGGTCGTCGGGCGCAGCGACGTCCTGGGCGTCCTGACGCCCGGCACGCACGGGTCGACGTTCGGCGGCAACCCGCTCGCGTGCGCCGTGGGGCTCGCGGTCGTCGCCCTCCTCGAGACGGGCGAGCACCAGGCCCGGGCACGTGACCTGGGGACGCACCTGCACGCTCGGCTCGCGAGCCTGGTCGACGACGGTCTGCTGACAGGTGTCCGAGGTGTCGGGCTGTGGGCCGGGATCGACCTCGACCCGGCCCGCGGGACGGGCCGCGACCTGTGCGAGGCGCTGCTCGCGCGGGGCGTCCTGGCCAAGGACACGCACGGCTCGACCATCCGTCTGGCCCCCCCGCTCGTCGTCGACCGTCCAGACCTCGACCTCGGGATGGCCGCTCTGCGTGACGCACTGACGCAGCTCGCCGCGGATCGGTAGAGTCCGGAGGGTGACCACTCCTGCCTCTGACACCTCCACCCGCCTCGCCGAGTGGCAGCAGGCCTACACCGACCTGCAGTCCCTCGGCCTGAAGCTCGACCTGACCCGCGGCAAGCCCTCCGCCGAGCAGCTCGACCTCTCCGACGCCCTCCTGGCACTTCCGGGCGCAGGAACGGTCACCGACGCCGACGGCACCGACGTGCGCAACTACGGCGGGCTCGACGGCCTGCCGCAGGTCCGCCGCATCTTCGCCGAGCTCCTCGACGTCCCCGTCGCCCAGCTCCTCGCGGGCGGCAACGCGAGCCTCACGCTCATGCACGACACGCTCGCGTTCGCCATGCTGTTCGGTCTGCCTGGTTCCGAGCGGCCGTGGTCGCGCGAGGAGAAGGTGCGTTTCGTGTGCCCGGTCCCGGGCTACGACCGCCACTTCGCGCTGTGCGAGGCCTTCGGCATCGAGATGGTCACTGTCCCCATGACGGCCGACGGCCCCGACGCCGAGGCCGTGGCCGCGCTCGTCGCGGACGACCCCACCATCAAGGGCATGTGGGTCGTGCCGACCTACGCCAACCCGGACGGCTCCGTGGTCTCGCGCGAGGTCGCCCAGCGCCTCGTCTCGATGCCCGCTGCGGCCCCGGACTTCCGCATCATGTGGGACAACGCGTACGCGGTGCACCACCTCACCGACGTCGAGACCGAGTCCGCACCCGCCCTGGCCCTGGCGGCCGAGGCCGGGAACCCGGACCGCGTGCTGCTCTACGCGTCGACCTCCAAGATCACGTTCCCCGGCGCGGGCGTCGCCTTCCTGGGTGCGTCCCCCGCCAACGTCGCCTGGTACAAGAAGCACCTCGCGGCCCAGTCGATCGGCCCGGACAAGATCAACCAGCTCCGCCACGCCCAGTTCTTCGGGGACGCCGACGGCGTGCGCGCGCACATGCGCAAGCACCGCGACGTGATCGCCCCCAAGTTCGAGGCCGTCGACACCATCCTGCGCGAGCGCCTGGGAACCGACTCCGGCGCCTCGTGGACCGCGCCGCTCGGCGGATACTTCGTGTCGCTCGACGTCGTCCCCGGGACCGCGGCGCGCGTCGTCCAGCTCGCCAAGGAGGCGGGGATCGCCCTGACTCCCGCGGGCGCGACGTTCCCGTACGGCAAGGACCCCCACGACGCCAACATCCGCCTGGCACCGACCCTGCCCCCGCTCGACGAGGTCCGGGTCGCGATCGACGGCGTCGCGACGTGCGTCCTGCTCGCGGCGGCCGAGAAGGCGGCTGCGGACGCCTGACCTCCTCCTCCCGGAGCTGTCAGGACCAGCGTGACCTCTGGTCCACGCTCGTCCTGACGAGCGCTGCTCCCGACGGGCGCCCCCGGCCCCCGGGCCGGCGGCCGCCCGTCGTCGCATGATGGAGGGATCGCTCGCCGTCGGGTCCCGGGCACACCTGGCCCGCTCGGCGTCCCGGCCGACCCTCGCACCGATGAGTTCCCACGCCCCGGACGGTCGAACACTGGACAGACCCGTGCACCACCCACGACACAGGGAGCACGCATGACCAGCGCACCAGACCTGGCGATCGAGGCCCACGGCCTCGTCAAGCACTTCAAGGAGACCCGGGCCGTCGACGGGATCGACCTCGCCGTCCCGACCGGCACCGTCTACGGCGTCCTGGGCCCCAACGGCGCCGGCAAGACCACCGCCGTCCGCATGCTCACGACGCTCCTGCGCCCCGACGCCGGGACTGCCCACGTCCTGGGCCACGACGTCCTCACCCAGCCCGATGCGGTTCGCTCGCTCGTGGGCCTCACGGGCCAGTACGCGTCGGTCGACGAGGACCTCACCGGCGCCGAGAACCTCATCGTCATCGCGCGCCTGTACGGCTTCTCGACGCTCGCGGCGAAGCGCCGCGCCCTGGACCTCATGGAGGCCTTCGGGATCGCGGAGGCCGCGAACCGGCCCGTCAAGACGTACTCGGGCGGAATGCGCCGCCGCATCGACCTCGCCGCGAGCCTCGTCATGAGCCCGCGCGTGCTGTTCCTCGACGAGCCCACGACCGGCCTCGACCCCCGCAGCCGCAACCAGGTGTGGGACATCGTCCGCGTCCTCGTGGCCGACGGCGCGACCGTCCTGCTCACGACCCAGTACCTCGAGGAGGCCGACCAGCTCGCGGACCGCATCGCGGTGATCGACCACGGCAAGGTCATCGCCGAGGGCACCGCGACCGAGCTCAAGCGCTCGGTCGGCGAGGGGTCGGTGTCCCTGCGGCTCGCCTCGTCGGGCGACCGCGGCCGGGCCGCGGAGATCGTCGAGCGGGTGCTCGGTGCGGAGGTCGTGCTCGCGCAGGACCCGTACGCGTTCTCCGCGCGCGTGCCCGACGACGGCGCGGACCTCGCAGCACAGCTCCTGCCGGCCCTCGCCGAGGCCGGGATCGCGGTACCAGAGTTCACGCTGGGGCAGCCGAGCCTCGACGAGGTGTTCCTGGCGCTCACGGGCCAGCCGGTCGACGAGGACGAGCAGACCGACCACGAGGAGGTGGCCTGATGGCCGCGACACAGACCGAGGTGATCACGACCCCGGAGGCGCAGGTCCTCCGCGCGGCGATCGCGATCGACCAGCACCCGACACGGCCCTCGCCGCTCGCGAACACCTTCACGTTCGCGTGGCGCGCGCTGCTCAAGATCAAGCACGTTCCCGAGCAGCTCTTCGACGTCACCCTGACGCCGATCATCTTCACGCTCATGTTCACGTACCTGTTCGGCGGCGCGATCGCCGGGGACCCGGAGACGTACCTGCAGTACCTGCTGCCCGGGATCCTGGTGCAGACCGTCCTGATCATCACGGTGTACACGGGCTTCACGCTCAACACCGACATCACCAAGGGAGTGTTCGACCGGTTCCGCTCGCTGCCCATCTGGCGCCCGGCCCCGATCGTGGGGGCGCTCCTGGGCGACACGGTCCGCTACACGATCGCGTCGGCGATCACGGTCGGGCTGGGGCTGGCGATCGGTTTCCGGCCCGACGGCGGCGTGGTCGGCGTCCTCCTGGCCGTGGCGCTGCTGCTGGTCTTCGCGTTCGCGATCAGCTGGATCTTCACGATCCTGGGCCTCGTCATGCGCACGCCCAACGCCGTGATGGGCGTCTCGATGCTGGTCCTCATGCCGCTGACCTTCGCGTCGAACATCTTCGTGAACCCCGACACGATGCCCTCGGGGCTCAAGGCCTGGGCCGAGATCAACCCGGTGAGCCACCTGGCCACCGCGGTGCGCGCCCTCATGGCCGGCACGGCGACGTTCGACCAGATCGGGTGGGTGCTGCTGGCCTCGGTCGTGCTCACGGCGATCTTCGCGCCGATCACGATGCACCTGTACCGGACGCGCAACTGAACCTGCGCGCCCCCCGACGTGTCAGGGCGGGCGTGACCCTGAGGTCACGCCCGCCCTGACAGGTTGCGGAACGGTCGTCAGCCGGCCTGGTCGTCGGCCGCGGGGGCCTTGTCGTCCTCGCAGCGCTTGGTCACGACCATCACGGGGCACGCCGAGTGGTGCAGCACGGCCTGGCTCGTGGACCCGAGGAGCAGGCCGGTGAAGCCTCCGCGACCCCGCGACCCGACGACGATGAGGTCCGACGCGGTGGAGAACTCCGTGAGCAGCTCGGCGCCGGTGCCGTCCAGGACGATGCGCTTGATCGTCACGTCGGGGTTCTCGGCCTCGTGGCGGTCCACGATGACGTTGAGCCCCTCGGTGATGTCGTCGAGCACCTGCTGGTGGTCGATCGAGGCGGGCAGCCACGCGAGGAGCCCTGCACCGGCGCCCACGGGGACTCCAGCCACGGCGACGAGCTCGGCCCCCCACGCCCGGGCCTGCTTGATCGCGTGGCGCAGCGCGATGTCGGCCGACGGCGACCCGTCGACGCCGACCACGATCCGCTTGAGGGGGTTCACGGCAGGGAGCTCCGTGTTGTCGTCCGGTCCGCTCTTGAGCGGCACGACGACCGTGGGGCACCTCGAGTGGGCGGGCAGCGCCGACGACACGGTGCCCAGGAGACGCTCGGTGAAGCCGCCACGCCCTCGCGTACCGACCACGACCAGGCCGTAGTCCTTCGAGAGCTCGACGAGCACTCCTGCGGCGTCCCCGGTGGCGATCGCCGCGGTGGTCCTGACACCTGCCGCCTCGGCCCGCTGGGTGGCCTCGGCGAGGACCGCCTTGGCCCCTTCCTGGATCGCGGTGTCGTCCAGGGCCGCGTAGCCGCCGTCGAGCGAAGCCGCGGTGAAGGACGGGAGGGAGTACGAGCACACGATGTGCAGGGGCCATCCGACCTGGCGCGCGTACGCGGCCGCCCAGTCCAGCGCGTGCAGGCTGGGGGTCGATCCGTCGACGCCGACGAGCACGATCTCCGCACGGGTCATGGTTCCGTCTCCTTCCGAGGGCAAACGTCCATCCTGAGACAAACCTATCGAAAGAACTGGCAAAGTCACACCGGCGCGCGCACACCGAGGACGGGGCGGACGCAGAGAACCCCGCCCCTCTGCACGCAGCAGAAGGACGGGGTTCTCGGCCGGTTCGCGGAAGCTCTTCCGCTGTTCCGGGTGGTCTCAGGCGACGCGGATGAACGTCGGGTTCGACTGCCAGATCTGGCGGACCTGGATGGTCTTGCCGGGGCGCGGTGCGTCGATCTGCATGCCGTCGCCGGCGTAGATCGAGATGTGACCGGGGGTCCAGATGAGGTCGCCCGGCTGGGCGTCGGCGGCCGACACCTTGGTGCCGACGCCGCCCTGAGCGCTCGAGGTGCGCGGCAGGCTGATGCCGGCCTGGGCGAAGACGTACTGGGTGAAGCCCGAGCAGTCGAAGCCGTCGGGCGAGGTGCCGCCGTAGACGTAGGGGACGCCCACGTAGCGGGTGGCGATCGAGACGATCGCGGAGCCGGCGGCCGAGGCCGGAACCTGGACGGGCGCGGCCTTCTCGGTCGTCGCGGTGGTCGCGCTGGACGCCGCGGTCGAGGTGCGCTGGTTGGAGCGCGACGGGGTCTGCGTGGCGCGCGTCTCGACGACTCGCTCGACGACGGGCTCCGGTGCGGGGGTCACGGCGACGGCCGCGCTCTCGATCGCGAAGCCGGCCTCGGCGGCGACCGTGACGGCCGGCGCGGACTCGAGCGCGGCGCGGGCCTGAGCCGTGAGCGCGTTCAGGTCGACGGTGTTGAGCTTGGTCGAGTCCTGCTCGACCGGTGCTGCGTTGGCAGCCGTACCGCCCAGCATCGAGACGATGAGTCCCGACGAGGCAGCGACGACAGCGGTGCGGCGGCCGACGGAGGAAGCCGTCGCCGCCGAAGCAAGGGTGGAAAGCGGGCGTCGTGCTGCACGATGGCGTGCGCCGTTCGTCACTGCGTTCACTAGTTACCTCTCCTGGACGCCTGCGAGGTCAGCTGTCGGGTTCGGGTGGGAGAATCACCCGGCCGTCCGGACCGAGGTCCTTCTGGCTTCACCCCAAGGGCACCGTTGCCGGTACCCGAATTTGGGTCCCCCGTCCCTGTCAGCGGGTCGTGGTGTTCCTCTCGCGGTGACAGGGTTAGGCGTTCCGCGCGAGGGCTTCGACGAATGAGTCTTCCGTGAAGCAGAACCGACCGTACAGGACCGCTCGGAGAATGTCACGTTCCCATCACGACGAGCTCGCAGACCGTGCCGGACCAGGACGAACCACCCCGGGCACAGCGCCGCCCCCGTGCCAGCCGGAGCGGCGGCACGGGGGCGGCGTCGGCCGTGGTGCGCCCTGTCAGGGTGCCGTGACGAAGATGTGGCGAGCGACGTCGTCGGGCAGGTCAAGAACCGTCTCCGCGCCCTCCGCGGACACCGTGAACGACCCGGCCTCCGGCGTGACCGCGACCTCCTGGCGGGGCAGGATGCCGGCGGCCGCGAGGCGCGCGAGCAGGTCCGTGTCCGTCTGGAGGGGCTCCGCGATGCGCTGCACGACGACGCGCAGCTCGCCCGGCGCGCGCCCCGCACGGTCCGCGGCGGCCACGTAGGTCGGCAGCGACACGACGCCGTCGAGGTACTCGATCTCCTGGATCTGCTCGCCCAGCTCCGACAGGCCCGGGATGGGGTTGCCGTACGGGTCGTAGTGCGGGTGGTCGAGCAGGCCGATGAGGCGCTTCTCCACGAGCTCGCTCATCACGTGCTCCCACCGGCAGGCCTCGACGTGCACGAACTCCCAGTCGAGCTTGATGACGTCGGTCAGGAGGCGCTCGGCGAGGCGGTGCTTGCGCATGACGCGCTGCGCCTTGGCGTGGCCGTCGGGGGTGAGCTCGAGGTGACGGTCGCCCGTCACCACGACCAGACCGTCACGCTCCATGCGCGCCACCGTCTGGGAGACGGTGGGCCCCGAGTGGCCGAGACGCTCCGCGATGCGCGCGCGCAGAGGGACGATCCCCTCCTCGTCGAGCTCGTAGATGGTCTTCAGATACATCTCGGTGGTGTCGATCAGGTCGGTCACGTCGCGCTCCTGTCGCTTGGGGGCTTGGGGGCACCTGCCGCACCGGCGGGCCGCTGACCACTAGTTTAGGTCCGAGCCACCGACATTGTGGACGGCGAGCGGTGTTCGCGCCAGGCCGGACTATCGTTGGCCCGTGCCTGAGCCCACCCAGATCACCGTCCCCCCGAACCTGCTGCCCAGCGACGGCCGCTTCGGCTGCGGTCCCTCCAAGGTCCGTGAGGCGCAGGTCCGCGCACTCACGGAGGCGGGGACGTCCTTGCTGGGGACCTCTCACCGCCAGGCACCCGTCAAGTCGCTGGTCGGTCGGATCAGGTCCGGCCTGGCCGAGCTCTTCGACGCCCCGGAGGGCTACGAGGTCGTCCTGGGCAACGGCGGTTCGTCAGCGTTCTGGGACGTCGCGACGCTGTGCCTGGTGCGCGAGCGCGCCCAGCACGCCGCGTTCGGCGAGTTCGGCGCCAAGTTCGCGACCGCGACGACGCGCGCCCCTTTCCTGGCGCCCTCGCAGGTGATCACCGCTCCCCCCGGGTCGGTGGCCGTCCCCGAGGCCGCGGACGGGATCGACGTCTACGCCTGGCCCCACAACGAGACCTCCACCGGGGCCATGGCCCCCGTGCGCCGCGTCCCGGGCTCGCGCGAGCAGGGCGCGCTCACCCTGGTCGACGCGACGTCGGGCGCGGGCGCCCTCCCGGTCGACCTCGCGGAGACCGACGTGTACTACTTCGCGCCCCAGAAGGTCTTCGGGTCCGACGGCGGGCTGTGGGTCGCGATCATGTCGCCCGACGCCGTCGCGCGCGCCCAGGAGATCGAGTCGGGCGACCGCTGGGTCCCCGAGTTCCTCTCGCTCGGCGCGGCGATCACGAACTCGCGCCAGGACCAGACCCTCAACACCCCGGCCGTCGCGACGCTCGTGACGTTCGCCGAGCAGGTGGACTGGCTCAACGAGCAGGGGGGCCTCGCGTGGGCGAGCGAGCGGTCCGCGACGTCGGCCCGGACCCTGTACTCGTGGGCCGAGTCCCGCGACTGGGCCACCCCCTTCGTGGCACGCCCCGAGGACCGGTCCACCGTCGTCGGGACGATCGACCTCGACGAGTCGATCGACGCGACGCAGGTCATCACCGCACTGCGCGCCAACGGGATCCTCGATGTGTTCCCGTACCGCAAGCTCGGGCGCAACCAGCTCCGCATCGGGATGTTCCCGGCGATCGAGCCCACCGACGTCGAGCTGCTCACGCGCAGCATCGACTTCGTGGTCGACGCGCTGGTCTGACCCCGCGGCTCAGGCGGCCGACGCGGCGTCCTCGGCGTCGTCCACACCGAGCCGACGGCGCGTCTCGCTGCGTGCGTTGCGCTCCTTGGGGGTCCCGCCCTCGGGGTAGGTGACCACGAGGTGCGGGCGTCGGGTCACGCGGTAGCTGACGGTGAACTTCCAGTTCCGCATGGCCCAGATCGCGGCCCCGACGGAGACCAGGAGCGCCGTGATGGAACCGATCCCGATCGCCCAGCGCGGCCCGTAGGCCTCGGCGATCCAGCCGACGATCGGCGCGCCGACGGGCGTCGCGCCCAGGAACACGATCATGTACAGGGACATGACGCGCCCGCGCATGACGGGGTCGGTCGTCATCTGGATGGTCGTGTTGGCCGCGGTCATCATGGTCAGCGACATGAAGCCCACGGGGATGCAGGCGATCGCGAAGGTCGTGTAGCTCGGCATGAGCGCCATGACCCCGGTCGCGATCGCGAAGCCGAAGGCCGACCCGATCACGAGCCGCACGCGCGGCCGCTCCCGCCGGGCCGCCATGAGCGCACCGGTGAGCGACCCGATCGCGAGGATCGAGCCGAGCATGCCGTACTCCCCCGCGCCCATCCCGAACTCGACGCGCGCCATCATCGCGGACGTCAGCTGGAAGTTGAGCCCGAACGTCGACACGACGCTCAGCACGACCATGATCACGATGATGTCCGAGCGGCCGCGCACGTACCGGATGCCCTCGCGGATCTGCCCCTTCTCGCGCGAGGCGCTCGGCAGCCTGTGCATCTCGCGGGTGCGCATGCGCGAGAGCGCGAGGATGGTCGCGCCGAAGCTGATGCCGTTGATGATGAAGACCCAGCCGGTGCCCACCGCGGCGATCAGCAGGCCGGCGACGCCGGGGCCGATGAGGCGGGCCGCGTTGAACGAGGCGCTGTTGAGGCCCACCGCGTTGGACAGCTTGTCGCTGGGCACCATCTCGGCGACGAACGTCTGGCGCACCGGTCCGTCGAGCGCGGAGACGCACCCGAGCGCGAGCGCGAAGCCGTAGACGTGCCACAGCTCGACGTGCCCCGACAGGACGAGGGCACCGAGGCCGAGCGCGAGCACACCCGAGGCGCCCTGCGTGGCCATGAGCATCTTGCGGCGCGGCAGGCGGTCCGCGAGGACGCCCGCCCAGGCGGACAGCGCGAGGACGGGCGCGAACTGCAGGGCAGTGATGACGCCGACGGCGACGCCGGAGTTCGCCGTCAGGACGGTCAGGACGAGCCAGTCCTGCGCGATGCGCTGCATCCAGGTGCCGATGTTCGCGACGAGCGCGGACCCGAACCAGAGGCGGTAGTTGAAGTACTTGAGGGAGGAGAACGTCGCGCTCATCGGGCGGCGATCCGGGTCAACAGGTCACTGGCGCGGGCCAAGGTCTCTCTTTCGTCGGGGGTCAGGCTGATCAGCTGCTGGGTGAGCCATGCGTCGCGGCGCCGTCGGGTCTCCTTGACCTCGAGCACGCCGGCCTCGGTGAGGGCCACGACGACCTGGCGCTTGTCCGTCGGGTGCTCGAGCTTGTGGACGAGGCCGAGCTCGACGAGCGCGTTCACGGTGCGCGTCATGGACGGCGGCCGGATGCGCTCGTGGGTCGCGAGCGCGCCGGGGGTCATCTCGCCGTGCTTGTGGAGCACGGTCAGGACACCGAACTGGCCCTCGGGCAGGTCGGCACCTCCGCGCTGCGAGCGCAGGGCGCGCGAGACGCGGGTGAGGGCGATGCGCAGGTCGCCACCGAGGGTCGCGGGCCGACACTGCGCCTTCGTGGGGGACGAGGGCGTGGACTGTTCCGCGGGAGGCACATCGTTACCTTAACTCATTACCTTAGGTAAGGAAAGGGTCCGGGTGGGGTGAGAACGCTCCCGGGCGGAGATCCGAGACGTCCCGAACGTCCGCTATGGTGTGCGCCGTGCATCAGGAACTCACCCTCGCCGAGACGCTTCACCTCCTCGGCCTCATGGGCCGCAATCTGCCGTCGTTCATCACGTCCGTCTCGGGGCGCGACGACGCGCTCGACCTCGTCGCGGAGCCGCGCCAGGTCAAGCGCCTCCCCGCGCCCCTCAAGCTCGCGACGCGCCTCGCACCCACCGTCCGCGCGACGCTCCGCGTGATCGACGTGACCGACGGCGTCGCGACCTTCTCCGTGGAGGCGAGCGCAGGCGGCCTGCCCGCACACAAGCTCCTCGGGCTCGCCGCGAGCCGGATCGAGGCCGTCGTCGCCGCCAAGGGGCTGCCCGCCGGCTCCGTGCGCGTCCTGCCCGACGCAAGGATCGCGCTCGACGTCCAGCGCCTCCTCCAGGCCCGCTACCCCGGCACCCGCGTCGCCGGCATGACCTTCAGGAACGGCCTCGTCGTGCTCGACGGCGCCGCAGCCTGACGGACCGCCCCGCAGCCCCTCGCCCCGGAGCGACGCCCTGTCGCTCAGCGGCGGGGCGACGCCGTCGCTCGGTCGAGCAGGTCGAGGAAGGACCGGTAGTACTCCTCGACGTAGTGCACCGGCGAACGACCCCACCTGTGGTCGGGGTCGCCCACCACGAGGTGCGCCGGCACACGCACGAACTGGTGCGGCGCAAGGTCCAGCCGCAGCCGCCCGTACATGTACTCGAGCAGGTGGTTCGCCTCGGCCGACGCCTGGTAGTCGAACCGGGTCCCGTCGGCACACAGCTCGGCCCAGCGCGCCTGGTGCACGACGATGCGCTCCACCAGGCCGGCCGCCCGTGCCTCGGCCATGAATCGACGACGACCGGCCTCCCAGGCCATCAGGAAGTCGACGGACCCGGGGGCGACGCGGTGGAGCTCGGGCGAGAGTCCCCCGGCGCGGAGGAGCTCGGCCGACGGCGTCCCGACGCCGGCGCGGTCGTCCACCAGGATCCCGAACCGCTCGTCGACGAGGTCGACGACGATCACGTCCGCCTGCACCGTGGGCATCGCCCGCCAGAACGTCTTGGTCAGATCCCGTTCGACCATGCGCCGCTGGAAGGCCGACGGGATGACCGCGGTGTCGACCCCCTCCAGGCCGTGGTCGGCGAAGGCGCTCGCGAGCGAGCTGCGCGCGTAGTAGTCGGCGAGCCGAAACCTCGGCTCGCCCGGCAACGCGAAGGCGTCACGGGTGACACAGCTGCCGTGGATCAGGACCGTACGAGCACCGGCACCGGAAGGTACCGCGTGTTCGGTCACTTCACCGTGGGTGGGAGCACCGCGAGCTCTGCCTTGTGCTCCTCGACGAACGGCGCCGCCGTGTCGGTCGCGAAGGACGCCATGAGCGGGTCGAGCAGCTCTCGGTTCAGCACGACGATCGACTGCCCGTCGGCGGAGCGCCCCGTGCCGTTGTGCGGCGCGGTGAGGAAGACGACGTCGTTGGTCGACAGGCCGCGCGCGCTCATGTAGAGGGCCTGGATCCGATCCATGGTCAGCCCCTCGTCGACCGCCACGGACTCGCTGAACGCCTTGAAGAAGGACGTCATCATCGGCACGTCGTTACGGTTGTTGTTGACCTTCGCGAGGATCGATCGCATCCAGTTCTGCTGGCGCTGCGCGCGGCCGAAGTCGCCGTTGGCCAGACCGTGGCGCTGGCGCGTGTAGGCGAGGGCCTCCTCGCCGGACATGTTGTGCACACCCGCCGTGAACTGGACCTTCTTCCCGTCACCGATGTCCTCGGGGATGCGGATCAGCACGCCGCCCAGAGCATCGGTGAGCGTCGTGAAGGACGTGAAGTCGGTCAGTGCGAAGTGGTCGATCCGCACACCCGTGAGCTGCTCGACGGTCTCGATCATGAGGGCCGGCCCGCCGTAGGAGAAGGCCGCGTTGATCTTGGCCTCGCCGTGCCCGGGGATCGGCACCCAGCTGTCGCGCGGGAACGAGACGACCTGTGCCGACTTCCTGTCCGCCGGCAGGTGGACGAGCATGATCGCGTCGGTGCGCTGGGCACCGGCCTGCCACTGCGAGGGATCGCCCGCCGAGATCCGGCTGTCCGAGCCGAGGACGAGGATGTTGACCGCTTCGTTGGAGGCATCGGGGTTCGTCGGCGCCGGCGCCGGACGGTCCTTGATGTCCGCGAAGGGGTCGGCGAGCTTCTCGATGTTCTGGTCGAGGCTCTGCCGGAACGCGACGACCGCGGCGAAGCCCCCGAGGCAGATCACGGCGACCAGGGCACCCAGGACGATGAGGGTGGTCCTCGTCCTGTTCTTGCGCTTGCGCACGTGACGACGGCCAGGGCTCACGTCGCGCGGATCAGGGGTGGACTCGGTCCCGACCGGGAGCTGCTCGTTGCCAGACACGGTTGCATCCTAAGGTACCCGGCGATCGCTCGGGCCCGGAATCCCGCCCTTCGCGCACCTCTTCACCCCCTGAGCAGCACGGGTGTTTCGTTCGGACACCCACCACAGCGATAGAATGTGGAGGTTTAGCGAGAGAACGTGGGACTTCCGTACGCCATTTCGCCCGATACGTGAAGGCGAGCGGGCTGTGCCGACCGATGTCCTCCCACACTGCCGAGGGAAATCAGGGGGACATGGACCGCCGCCGCACGAGGGGAGCGCTCCGCGCGCGACGGAAGCCGTCGTCGGGGCATCACGTCCTCCTGGTGACCCATCACTACGCCCCCGAGACCGGTGCGCCGCAGCGCCGTTGGGGGGCTCTCGTCGCCCGGTTCGTCAGTGCGGGTGTCGACGTGAGCGTGCTGACCCCCCCTCCGCACTACCCGTCGGGCACCCTCGCTCCGGGCTCCGCCGAGCTGCGCCCGGGGACCGTCTCCCGCGGCGCGCACGGTGAGCGCATCATCCGGGTGCACTACCGGGAGCACACGACCGGCCTGGTCTCACGCACCGCGGACCACCTGGTGGCCGCCATCAGCTCGATCGGGCTGGGTCTGCGGCGCCTGCGCCGGCGCACCCACCGCCCGACCGTCGTGATCGGGACCGTGCCCGGGATCCCGAGCATGTTCGCGGCCTGGGCGCTCGCGCGGATCTTCCGCGCGGCCCTGGTGGTCGAGATGCGCGACGCCTGGCCCGACCTCATCCGGCCGAGCGGGATCATGACCGGTTCGCTCGCCCAGCGCCGTCCCGGTCGCGCCTTCGCGACGACGCTCGCCCACCGGGTCATCACGCGGTTGCAGTCGCGCGCGGACCTGGTGGTGACCACGACGGAGACGTTCGCCGACGTCCTCCGTTCCCGTGGTGCCCGCAACGTCGCGGTCGTGCGCAACGGCACGGCCTTCCCCGTGGTCAGCCGTCCCGTAGTGGTGCCGGGGACCGACCTCGAGCCGCGGCCGTTCCGCGTCGTCTACGCAGGCACGCTCGGCAGGTCACAGGGTCTCGAGGTCGCGGTGCGTGCCGCTGCGGTGGTCGAGTCGCGCGGGCTGCCGATCGAGGTCCGGATCGTCGGAGCAGGCAACGACGCGGCACAGCTCGCAGCACTCGCTCGTTCGTTGGGAGCGCCGGTGACGGTCGGGCCGCCGATCCCCCACACCGAGATCGAGGCCCTGTACGAGTGGGCGGACACCCTCGTGGTCTCGCTCCGTGACTGGGAGCCCTTCCAGTGGACCGTGCCCTCGAAGCTGTACGAGGTCATGGCCTCGGGGCACCACGTCACCGCGTGCGTCGCGGGAGAGTCGGCCGAGCTCGTCCTCGCGCTCGAGGCGGGGGACGTCGTGCCACCCGGGGACGTCGAGGCGCTGGCGAACCTCTGGGCCGGCTATGCGGAGTCCGGGGTCGCCCCCGTCGCGAGCCGTGCCGCCAGCGCGTGGGTCGCGATCCATGCGAACGACGACGTCCTCGCCGCGACGTACCTCGCCCTGCTCGACGACCTGGCCCGATGAGCCGCCCGTCCGCCGTGCGGGACCTCACCCGCAACGTCCGGTTCGCCCTGTCCTTCGGGACGCGCGCGCTCGTCGACGACCCGGTCTGGCTCCTGATCCAGGCCGTGCGGCGCTCCCCCGCCCGGGTCCGGGCCGGCGCCGTGCGCGCCCTGGGCCTGGCACCGTCCCCGTCGGCGCCGCGCGCTCTCTCGCGCTACCTCGCGGGCGACTCCGCCGGTGCTGCCGACGAGTCGACCCGACTCCTCGAGTCGTCCGGCGGGCGGTCGCGGATCGGGGGCGAGGTGGCCGTCGCCGTCGGGCGTCCCGACCTTCTGGACGCTTTCCCCTCCCCCGGACCTGCGCACCTGCGCGCCTTGTGGCAGCGGGGCGACGTCGCTGCCCTGCGCGCGGCACGGGCGTCGGGCCGCGCCGAGCGCCGCGTCCTCGCGAGCCTGCTGGGTCAGGTCGACGCCCTCGCGCCGCGCGCGGAGGTCGCACCCCGCGAGCGACCTGCCGCCTCTCCCGGCCCGACGGCGACGCTCGCCGTGCTGCACCACCTCACCAACTCGTTGCCGCACACCCAGAGCGGGTACACCCTGCGCAGCCACGCGGTCCTCACGGCCCAGCGGGACGCGGGGATGCGGGTCGAAGCCACCACCCGGGCCGGCTACCCGGTGACCATCGGGTCGTTGACCGCCCGGGGGGTCGACGTCGTCGACGGGATCCCGTACCGACGACTGATCCCGTCCAGGCTGCCGAACGATCCCGCCCGACGGTTCGCGGACGCGACCGACCTGCTCGTCCGGTCCGCGGAGGACTTCGCCCCCGACCTCCTGCACACCACGACCCCCGGGACCAACGGGGACGTCACCCGCGCAGCGGCGCGACGCCTGGGGATCCCGTGGGTCTACGAGGTGCGCGGCCTGCCCGAGGAGACCTGGGTCGCCTCGCACGGGACGCCCGAGGCCCGCGAGGCCGCGGAGCGCTCCGAGCGCCGGGCGTTGCTCCGCGCCAAGGAGACCGAGCTCGCGACGTCCGCGGACGCCGTCGTGACCCTGAGCGCGACCATGCGCGACGAGCTCGTCTCCCGCGGCGTACCGGCCGAGCGGATCTCGGTCGTGCCGAACGCCGTGCGGTCCTCGCTCCTGTCGGAGCACCCGGCCCCCGACGCCGCCCGGGCGGCGCTGGGGCTGCCCGAGGCCGCGTTCGTCGTCGGCACCGTGAGCAGCCTCGTCGGGTACGAGGGGCACGACACGATCCTGCGCGCCGTCGCGCTCCTCCGGCAGCGAGGCGTCGACGCGACCGCGCTCGTCGTGGGCGACGGCGTCTCCCGGCCCTCGCTCGTGCGCCTCGCCGACGAGCTGGGGCTGGGCGCGCACGCGATCCTCCCGGGACGGGTGCCGCACGAGCAGGCCTCCCTCTACATGGCGGCGCTCGACGTGTTCCTCGTGCCGCGCCGCGACGACCGCGTGACACGGCTGGTCACGCCGCTCAAGCCCGTCGAGGCCATGGCGATCGGCAGGCCCGTGGTCGCGAGCGACCTGCCCGCTCTCGCCGAGGTGCTCGACGCTCCCCGTGGCGGCCTCCTCGTCGCCCCGGACGACGTCGACGCATGGGCCGACACGATCGAGTCGCTGCACCACGACGCGGCACTCGCGGAGGAGCTCGTCACCCGAGGTCGAGCACTCGCGAGCGAGCGCACCTGGGCGAAGAACGCGGACGCATACCGGAGCATCTACCGACGTTGCCTAGGATTCGCCTCATGACCGCAGCATCGAAGGCCCCGACGACCGGGCAGACGGAGGGGAAGGCCAGCCCCGCGGATCTCTACGCGATGCTCTTCCAGGGGCCCGAGACCAAGATCGAGGTCATCTCGGCAGGGCGCCTGACGCGGGTCGGAGCACGGCCACCGCTCGGCGAGTACGTCTCCCAGCTCTGGGGCCGGCGCCACTTCCTGTGGGCCGACGCCCGGGCCAAGGTCACGAGCGGTACCCGGGAGACACTGCTCGGCACGGCGTGGCTCGTGCTCAAGCCGGTTCTGGACGGGCTCACGTACTTCCTGATCTTCGGGCTGCTGCTCAAGTCCTCGCGGGGGATCGAGAACTTCCTGGGTTACCTGATCGTCGGGGTCTTCCTCTTCGCCTTCACGACGCGTTGCGTCACGGGCGGTGCCCGCTCCATCACCGCCGGGCGGAACCTCATCCGTGCGTTCGCGTTTCCCCGAGCCGCGCTCCCCATCTCCGTCATCCTGCGCGAGATGCTCAACATGGTTCCGGTCCTCGGGGCGATGGTCGCGATCCTCCTCGTCCTGCCGCCGACCGAGGCCATCACATGGCGGGTGCTGCTGGTCCCTGGGGTGCTGGCGCTCCAGGTGGTCTTCTGCACCGGGCTCGCACTGCTGCTCGCGCGCGCAGCCGCCAAGGTCCCCGACCTCAACCAGCTCATCTCGTTCGCGATGCGGCTGTGGCTCTACGGTTCGGCGGTCTTCTTCTCCTACGAGCGGTTCATCGACCACCCGACCGTCCTGTCGCTCATGGAGGCCAACCCCATGTTCATGGTGCTGGACATGGTGCGCGACTGTCTCCTCTATGGCGAGACCCCGGCCGGCTCGATGTGGCTCGCCCTGAGTGCGTGGGCGTTCGGCACCGTGATCGTGGGCTTCCTGGTGTTCTGGCAGGGGGAGGAATCGTATGGTCGCCTCTGACCCGTTCGCCACGGCCACGGTCGCGGTCCAGGACGTCCACGTGCGATACCGCGTCCCGTCGACGGACGCGGCCGAGCGGCGGCGCTCCAACCGGCTGACCCGCGCGGCAAGGACGCTGATGGGGCGTCAGCCCATGGTCATCGTCCGCGCGCTCGCCGGCATCTCCTTCGTCGCCCGGTCCGGTGAGCAGATCGGCATCGTCGGTCAGAACGGGTCGGGCAAGAGCACCCTGCTGCGGATCATCGCCGGGCTCGAGAAGCCTGCACGCGGCCAGGTGCTCGCCGAGAGCAGCCCCGTCCTGATCGGCGTCAACGCGGCCCTCGTCCCCGACCTCTCCGGTGAGCAGAACGTCAGGCTCGGCTGCCTCGCCATGGGACTCTCCCCCGAGGAGACCGCCCTGGCGGTGCCCGACGTCATCCGGCTCGCCGGACTCGGCAAGTCGATCTACCTCCCCATGAAGACGTACTCGTCCGGCATGGGGTCCCGTCTCCGCTTCGCCATCGCGACGGCGGCGAACCCGGACATCCTGCTGATCGACGAGGCGCTCGCCACGGGTGACGCCGCGTTCAAGGAGCGTAGCGAGGTGCGGATGGAGAAGCTCCGTGAGAACGCCGGAACCGTCTTCCTGGTGAGCCACGCCGCACAGACCATCGAGGAGACGTGCACCCGCGCGATCTGGCTCAACCACGGTCGCCTCATCCTGGACGGCCCCGCCGAGGACGTCGCCCTGCGCTACCGCAAGTGGGCGTGGGCGATCGCCAAGGACAAGCCCGAAGAAGCCAAAACCATCATCGAAGAAGCGCTCCGAGAGCGCGAGGACACCTTCGTCAAGATCGAAGAGCCACCGGGGAAGTTCTACACCCCACGCCACGTCCGAGGGCAGCGGAAGAGCACCCGAGACACAGAAGAGAGCAGGTAGCGGTGCGCCCCCGCATCATGACCGTCTACGGGACCCGGCCGGAGGCCATCAAGGTCGCCCCGGTCATCAAGGCCCTCGAAGCCAGTGACGACTTCGAGAGCGTCACCGTCGTCACCGGGCAGCACCGCGAGATGCTCGACCAGGTCAACGAGCTGTTCGGCATCGTCCCGGACCACGACCTGAACATCATGAGCCACGGGCAGACGCTCGCGCAGATCTTCGCGCGCGTCATCGAGGGGCTGGACCCGATCCTCGAGAAGGAGGAGCCCGCGGCGGTCATCGTGCAGGGCGACACGTCGACGTCGACGGCTGCCGCACTCGCCGCGTTCTACCGGCAGATCCCCGTCATCCACCTGGAAGCCGGCCTCCGCAGCGGCGACATCTCGTCGCCGTTCCCCGAGGAGGCCAACCGGAGGATCACGACCCAGATCGCCGCGCTCCACCTGGCGCCGACGGAGGTGTCCCGGGCGAACCTGCTGGCCGAAGGCGTGGACGACTCGACGATCGTGGTCACGGGGAACACAGTTATCGATGCACTTCTCATGACCGCGTCGAAGGAGGTCCACTTCGACGATCCCGCTCTGGAGGCTCTTGCTGCGAGCGGACGAAGAATCCTGCTCCTCACGACCCATCGCCGGGAGAACTGGGGGGCTGCGATGCTGGGTGTCGGTCGTGCCCTGGCCCAGATCGCGCTTGAGTTTCCGGACGTCGAGATCGTCCTCCCTCTGCACCGTAACCCCCTGGTAAGGGAAGCTCTACTCCCGGCGTTGAACAACATCGCCAACGTGACGACGATCGAACCGCTGAACTACGGTCAGTTCACCCGCCTTATGTCATTAAGCTACCTCATCGTCACAGACTCAGGAGGCATCCAGGAGGAGGCGCCCAGCCTCGGAAAGCCAGTCCTCGTCCTTCGCGATAGCACCGAAAGGCCCGAAGGCGTCGCCGCTGGAACCACGCGACTCATTGGAACATGCCAAGAAGACGTCGAGCATCAGATTCGCCAGTTGCTCAGTAGTCAAGAGCTTTACGACAGGATGGCGGGCTCCACGAACCCGTACGGGAACGGTGACGCGGCCCAGTCTTCCCTTCATGCGCTCAGGTCGAACACCGACCGTAGATCGGCCAACCCAGGAAACATGCAGACCACCACCTTCGGCACCACACGCAAGTGAGACGATCCAGATGATCCCCAGCACAGATACCCTGGCCAGACGTACGGCAAACACGGCAAAGCTGGTCGCGCGCAAGGCAATTGCCTCCGCTTCGCGACCCACCAACGCGGCAGCACGGTACAAGTACGGCTTGGAACTTCTCAAGACCGGGAAGATCGACGCCGCTGAACAGCAGTTCGCCTCGGCTGTCGAACTGAATCCAGGGCAGGCCGAATGGCAACACAAGCTAGGTTTCGTCCAGGAGAGGAAGAAGCGCTTCGAGACCGCGCTCGGGTCCTACTTGGCTGCGATCGCGCTCCGTCCTGGCGTCTCTGAGTGGCATTACAGGGCCGGAAGGTGCCTCCAGGCCCTCCATCGAAGGGACGAAGCAGTCGGGCACTTCGAGACTGCCCTACAGCTTGATCCGAGCAACAAGCGCGCGGCGCGCGAGATCCTCGCCTCGGTTCCAACAGGTGTCCCGGCGTGGCGAAAGCTCGACCTAGTAGCACGTGCAGCGCGCACCCTCACTGACGAGAACTCGATACTTGCACTGGCACGCGCCGCGAGCGCAATGCGTGACCACAAGTTGGCCGCGTCAGAGTACGCCAAGTATCACCAGATCACGTCCGGCACGGCGCAGACGCATCTCTCGCACGGCCTGGCGCTCGAAGGAATCGGGCAGGTCGACGAGGCTGTCGAGGAATACCGGGTCGCCAGTCGCCTCGATACGAAGCACGACGCCGCAACCCTGGGTCCAGGTGCGTTGTTTCAGGCTCAGGGCGACTGGGAGAAGGCCTCCGAGTGGTACATGAGGTCCTGGAACGAAGGCAATAGACTTCCGTTGATCGCCTTTAAAGCGGCGTACGCGCTCGATCGGCAGTACAGGTGGGAAGAGGCGATTCACTGGTTCAACACCGCCCTCGTCCTCGAGCCAGAGAAGGCCTACTGGAACTACAAGTTGGCACATGCACTCGAACGAAACCATGAGTACGAGTTGGCCGCAGATGCCTACTCGCGAGCTCTCGAGATCGGTCAATGGAAGCAAAACGACTGGGCCTATCGGCTGGGATTTTGCCTAGACCGAATCGGGGCTCACAAGGAAGCCTTCGTCGCACTCCTCGCCTTCGCACGGAGGCCGCAGCCACTTCAGCTGACCTCGGGGTCTGACGACGAATCGTCCCTTTCCAAGGCCGAGGGCCGGTCCCGCTCACTGCAACACCAGCTGCGCATAGCCGAGGCCGGTGTCGCGCAGTACCCGACGAGCCCCGAGTCTTGGCTAAGGCACGCACGACTCCTCAGCGAGGCGCGCGACCCCGAGCGCTCGATCCATGCCTTCGCTCGATACAGGGAGCGTGCGAACGAGATCGAGTTGGGTGCGGCTGCTGACCACGCACAGGCGCTCGCCTCCGGAGGCGACTACGTTGGAGCGACCGACGTCCTACTGGCAGCTCGCGAGTTCAGTCGGCCGGACGGAATCCCGCTCGACGAGGTCCTGACGTCGACGCACAAGCGTCGTCGCGCACTCTATGCCGAGTACTGGAGCCGCCATCCGGTCAACAACCGGGTGGTCATGTTCGAGTCCTACTGGGGGGAGAAGATCTCCTGCAACCCCCTCGCAATGTACAAGGCGATGATCAGGGATGATCGATACCGCGATGCCCTCTTCGTCTGGACGGTCAAGTCCGATACCTCCGTCCCCGAGGCGCTGCTCACGCACCCCCGAACGGTGCTGGCCAGTTATGGGAGCGAGTTATACATCCGAATGCTCGCCACAGCGGGCACCCTCATTAATAATACGTCCTTTGTCGAATATTTCGCGAGGCGTCCGGAGCAGAAGTATCTGAACCTCTGGCATGGCACCCCGATCAAGGCCATGGGGAAGCACATCAAGTCCGGCATCATGGACCACGCGAACGTCGCCCGAAACTTTCTCAATACTACGCACATATTTGCGCCGAATGAGCATACCCGAGACGCTCTGGTCAATGACTACGACATCTCCGGCCTGTACTCGGGATCCGCCATCGCGACCGGTTCACCGCGGCTCGACCAAGTAGTCGGAGCAAACCGCCACAATTCCCGAGCCGCGCTGCTTCAGAAGCTCGGCCTACCAGTGAGTCCTACGTCCCAGATCGTCTTCTACGCCCCGACCTGGCGTGGCTCCCCCACGGACCGCACCGTCGACGTCGCAGCAATAACAGACGACCTCACTGCCATGGCAAGAACGCCGGACACCCACGTGCTATTCCGCATGCACCATCTTGTCGAGAACCAACTGGAGGGTCTAGACCTTCCCGCGATTCAGGTACCCGAGGCGATCGACACGTACGAAGTGATGGGGGCCGCCGACGTTCTCGTCACCGACTTCTCGAGCCTCATGTTCGATTTTCTCGTCACCAATCGCCGGGTCATCATCTACGCTCCGGACATCGACACATATGCCGCACAACGAGGGCTCTATTTCCACCCATCCCAGGCCTTCGACGACATCTGCACCGACCGGACGAGCCTGGTCGACCTCTTGAGCTCTCATGACACGTTCACTCCTGGACCTCGCTACAGGGCCAGCCGACAGAAGTACGTCGCACATGAAGACGGCAATGCGGCACAACGGTGCATCGACCTACTCTATTCCGCTCCGAAGCCGTCGCTCCAGACAGCCGAAAAAGTTCGCTTGGTTTTCTACGCTTCTCTCATCCCGAACGGGATCACCACTTCCCTGATTAGCCTCCTAAAGACAATCGATCGGGAGAAATACGAAATCTCGCTCATCGTCGAGCCAGACAAGGTTGCGAAAGACGAGGGGCGAGCAGCGATGCTGCGCCTCGTCCCGGAGGACGTGATGTTGATCGGCAGACAAGGGGTCCTTCTGGCCACACCGGAGGAACAGTGGGTCATCGACCGCTTTACCCACACCGGTCAGATGTCATTCGCACAACGAAAACTGTTCGATGCCGCCTATGAGCGTGAACACGTTAGGGTGCTTGGAACTCCCCTACCTGCCGTGTACATCGAATTCGAGGGATACTCGCTGTATTGGATGTCTCTTTTCAGTGTCGCGCACGCAAGGAATGGCCACAGTATCGCGTTCATGCACAGCCAAATGCTTGACGAGTCTCTCGTCCGTTTTCCCAGGCTTGCCCGGATCTTCCGCCTCTACCGACGATTCGATCAGCTCGCCGCTGTCTCCGGTGCGACCGCCACACTGAATCAGGCGACCCTCGGGGCTTTGGGACACGTCAGACCCGGTCAAGTCTCCACTGTTCACAATGCGCTCGACTGGGAGTCGATCCAGTCTCGCGCGAAAGAGGAACTGCCTGCACCTGTCGCATCGGCTACTGCGAGCCGGTGGCCCGTGATCGTGACCGTCGGACGGCTGTCCACCGAGAAGAACCAGGCGGACATCATTCATGCGGTCCAGACACTTCGGGCAACGTACCCAAGGGTCCTTGCCCTCATCGTCGGGTCCGGACCGATGGAGTCGTCTCTCGAGGCCACGATCCAGTCGCTTGGCCTCGCCGATCACGTGCGGCTTACCGGACAGCTAGCCAATCCAATGCCGCTCGTTGCGCTCGCAGACGTCTTCACCTTGACGTCGCTGCACGAAGGCCAGCCGATGGTCCTCTTCGAGGCGATGACCCTGGGTACCCCCATCGTGACTTACCCTTCGCCTGGAATTCTAGAAGCTACGCACCTTGGATACGGGTCGGTCGTTAAGCCGAACAGCGACGACCTGGCCGCCGCCCTCGTCGCCACGATCGAACACCGGGGCGACTCTACCGAGGCTTTTGTTGCACCCAAGTACAACGCCACATCAAAGCGCGAGTTCGATGCCCTGGTCCAGTGCGCGCTTAAGACTGGAGACTGCTCCGATGACTAGCCCGACACTCACGACCGTGGCGACACTTGAGAACCCATGGACGAACCGCGTCATGCTGGACACGCTCGATGCAAACCCCCAGGCCAACTTTCTCCATCTTCGCCGCGCGGACATATCTACACAACGCAACTTCGTGACTATCGGCGTGAGGGACCTCGAGACCCATACCATGGTCAAGACGCTCGCCTCACGCGGATATCTTCACTACATGGCCAGCGAGGGCGAGTCACGATTTGTTCATCAACGCCGCCTTTCGACATTGTGGAAAGCCGTCATCGACGGGGACCTCTCAGTAAGCGACAATGGCGCCTACTATTCCTTGGAGCTTCCCTCCGAAGTGGAGCCTCGGCGACTTCTTGTTCTTTTCAGCAGTATCTACGCACCGCCCACTAGTGCAAGCCTGTGGCGCTACATGGCCAGAAACTACCAGCACGTCAACTCATCGATACCGGATGACACTGCCATTCTTCGTATCGCTGACGTCGGCGGTGTTCTCGGCGCGTTCTACCTGGATACGACCGCGATGCCTACCAACTCGGCTGTGATATCCGGGCTCATCGAGCAGACGATCAACGAGTTGGGTATCCCCCGTAGCTCAGCCGTCCTGCTCGGGCCGTCGAAGGGAGGGACGGGCGCCACGTTCCACGGACTTCGGCTCGGCCTCCCGTTCGTCGCGGTCGATCCGATTCTCGATGACACTCACTACGAGCAGGAGATGTCGGATGCGCATTTCACTGGACACCCTGTCTTCCCGGCTGCCAAGCAGGCCGTGTTCGGCAATCTGTTTGCGCAGGTCCTGGAGACATACTCTCCTGGTGAACCCAGAGGTCTGTTCGTGACCTCCCCGCGCTCGGCTCAGTATCCGATCGTCATTGATGCGGCCCGGGCTTTGGCCGGGGTCGTGTCGGTCATGACCGCAGACAGTCCCCGGATCAAGTCGCATCCGGATGTCGCTCGAGTGACTCTCGGTCCGACGCTCAGTCTGGTCAACAGCCTCTTGTGTGGTTGGCCGACGCCTCGCGGGTTCTTCTCCGTGTAGCGGGCCCGCCAAGAGCTTGACGGGCGGGACTGCACGGGACTCATCTCGTGCAGTCCGGCCCGTCGTCGTCGACCTGGGGCGCCCCGAACCCCTCACCCTGGATGGCGATAGGCTCCCGTGCCATCCGGGGCGGTGCATCAACGCGCCCTCCCGCCGCAGTGCTAGCGGGTCGAGAGGTCCGACTTGATCTGGCTCGTGGAGATTTCGGCGGTACGCGCAAGGTACTTGACCTCACAGAGGTCCGAGAACTCATCGAACTTACCTTCCCAGTCGTCCCCCATGACGAGCACGTCGACGTGGTAGCGGACGATGTCCTCCGCCTTCTGCTCCCAGGTCTTCTCCGGGATCACCAGGTCCACCGACCTGATCGCCTCGAGGATTCCTCGGCGCTCCTCCCAGCTGAAGTACGCCCTCTTGTTCTTCCCGGCGTTGAACTCGTCGGTGGAGAGGGCGACGATCAGGTAGTCGCCCTGCGCCTTGGCTCGCTCCAGCAGTCTGATGTGACCGTAGTGCAGAAGGTCGAACGTCCCGTAGGTGATAACTCGCTTCACTGGCTCATCCTCTAGGTTCTTCACTGAGTTGTTTCAACGGGTCGTGGCATGCTCATCGTCCGAGTGCGTCGGCGACCCGCGTGTGGATCTTGGTCTGAACATCGTCGAAGAGCGTGACAGTGGGGCTCGTCACCGCCTTTGCGGTGACCGACCGAAGCGCCTCGGCCACCAAGGGTTCCAGGGCCTGCTGATCGCGGGCGATGGGCCACGTGCTGGCACCTGGCCAGCCGCGGTAGAAGCCTCGTTCTTCGTCACGGTAGTACTCGAGGTCGGGCGCATAGTGCACCACTGGCCGCCCGGTGAGCTCGAAGTCAAAGAGGATGGACGAGTAGTCGGTGACGAGTACATCGCTCACCAGGAGCAGGTCCTCTGCCTTGGGATAGCTGCTCACGTCAAAGACGCCTGGACCTCGACCGTGCCGTCCACGTGTCATGTGGTGCGATCGCAGGAGTACACGCGCCCCCCAGGAAGCGGCGAGCCGGTCGAGCTGCAGCCGCGTGGTCCAATCAAGCCAGGAACTCCGGTCGGAGTCTCGCCATGTCGGGGCATAGAGAACGATCCGCTCGTCCACCCCGATCCCCAGGCGCGAACGAACCTCTTGATGTCGCCCGTCAGTTCCCTGGACGAGGACGTCGTCTCGAGCCTGCGGACCGACCAGGGTCTCGCCTCGATACCCCAGACCGGAACGCAGGTCCTTCTCCGCCTGCTCGTCGGGTGCAAGCAGAAGATCCCATTGTGCGACCTGGCGTTCCATCAGCCGGCGGTACGTGGGCGGCACTCTGGAGCGAGGCAGGTCGAGGAGGAGCCTCTTCAAAGGGACGCCGTGCCACGTCTGGATGAAGAACTGACCGTCCGACTTCGAGAAGTAGTGCGGAAAGTTGTTGTTGCTGATGAGGACCTTCGTCGACTTGAGCGCCATGTGCCACTCACGCGATCCCGTCACCAGAGGGATGGCGTCGGCCGGCAGCAGAACGCTGTGGTCCGTCACCGACCAGTAGAACGGCGCTGTGACGCCTGCTCGGCGCAGCCCGAGGTGCACTGCTCCCGGGTTGTCGGCCCCCGACTTTCCGTTGAAGGACTCGAACAGGACGGCCGGACGAAGTGGTCGTTCAGACACCAGTGCCCGCAACTGCCGTTGTCCGCGTCTCGTCCGTTCCTCCGCCGTCAAGGGTGCGGTGACATTGACACCGACCGACCCGTCGCGACGAGTCTCCGCGCGCACGGTGGTGTCAACCAGTCGGACCTCGAACTCTCGACGCACGATCTCACCGGCGCCACGTACCCACTGGTCCACCTCGCCCGTCACGTGCTCCGACCATCGGAGGAAGAAGCCGTTGGAAGGCAGCGCTACCCTCCTCTGCGTCCGATCGGTCGTCGAGATCGTGAATCGCGCACGAAACTGGCCGTCACCAGCCACCTCCACCTGATGGGGCTCAACGCTGGCGCGAGAGCTCGACAGGGCCACACGAAACACCTCCGGTCGAGGATCGGCACGCCCGACGAGAACGATCTCTTCCCCTCGTCCCGCCTCGATCCTCGTGACGCTGACGCGACGCGCTCGTTCCTCTACGACGAGGCAACCCTGATCGTCGGACACCGAACGTCCTCGAGAGGTCGGATCACTCGACGACGGCCCCGAGGAAACGCGCCGGGAACGTCCTTCGCGGTCCACTCCCTCGACAAGCCAGCGCCTCTCCCCGGCGACCAGGAGCGCACCGGACAACGGCGGAAGTCTGCCCTCGAAGACGCGAGGACCTTTGCCTTCCGGTCCGTTCACGGGTAACAGCTCGCAAAGATCTGTTCCTTGTCGCAGGACGACCTTCTCGGTCGTGGCTCCGTCCCGATCCTCGACCTCGACCCTCACGTCCCGGCCGGCAACAGTCGCGGCGTGAGACAGGACCTGCACCGCGACACGTTGGACGACAAGCCGGTCGTAGTGGTCCGTCCTGGCCACGTTCCGGTGATCGTCGGCCACCGGACCCGGCCACACTCGTTGTGGCCCTCGTCGCACCTTCACCGAGGCGCGGACGTCGGCCTCGCCGACTCCTGCCGACGCGACGAAGGTGAGAGAGCCGTCGTCGGGCAGGTGTGGAACATGCACCGTCCCCTCGAACCCGGTCATCGCGTAACTACGCCAGGGGTCTGCGGCGCTCTCGTCGACGATACTGTCCGGCGCGGGCACGAGGGTGAGATCGACTTCTCCGCCGTCCTCGCGGATGGCCCTTATCCGGACGGGCACCGTGACCGCGTCGTGGTCCAGGCCTGGAACGTAGAACGAACCGCGCACACGAAGGACGTCAGGAGCTTCCCACTCGACGTCGCGAACCGAGCCCGCCAGCCTCAGGTCGACCGGCTGCACGTCCAACAGGGCAGGGGCGATCGCGGTGCGAAGGCGCGCCAGATACGACGGGGCGATCTCCAGCCCACGTGCACCTGGCTCGAACGGGACGCTGGTCGTGTCCTCCAACCGTGTCGCGAGTATCTCCTCGACGTCCACGCGAGACCCCTCTGTGAGCACGGCCGCTAGCATGCGTTCCTGGGCCGGCATCTTCGTCCATGTCGCCTGAGGGGCGCGGCGCGCGATGCGCGCCGCACCATCAGCGAGAAGGTCCCAGTACTCGTCGTCGGACGTGGGGACGTGCCCAGCGTGCAGGGCCAGGTCCGACCCCAACCACTTGGCGAAGACGTGCGCCCTCACCTGCTCCTGTTGCCCGTCGACAAGATGGGACAGCCGGTCGATGACATCGAGCCGATCCCGCAGGTCTGCGATCTCCTGCTTGTTCTGCGACCGGGAACGTCGCCCCTCAGGTAGCCGCCAGGCGTAGACGTCACGGTTCAACACGTCGAAGGTTCCCGGAGCCAACGCCATCCGTAGCGTGGGTTCCTGGTCCTCGTAGTTGACCTCCTCGGGGATTCCGGGCACGGCCGAGTCCCACACGGTGCGCCGATAAACCTTGTTCCAGAGCACCGGCTCGTCCAAGATCTCAGGCATAGCCGCCAGTGTCGTCGCCCGTCGATCGACGTGGTGCCCCTTCTCGACGATGGCGGGTCGGTGCTGACCGGCTCCGCCGGTGCGAACGTATCCGCCCGATACGAAGTTCGAGCCTGTGCGCTCAAGTGTCTCGACCATCGCCGCATACGCCCCCGGCAGGACGACGTCGTCCGCGTCTGCGAACGCGAGGAACGTTCCTTGCGCGTGGGAGATCCCGAGGTTGCGTGCCGCACCAGCCCCGGCGGATGTGGCTCGTATCAAGCGGAGCCTTGAGTCGACCGCGGCGAGCTCTTCGACGATCGCTGCGGTGCGGTCGGTGGAGCCGTCGTCCACCACGACGACATCGATGTCTCGAAGCGACTGGTTCAGGATGCTCCGGAGACACTCGTTGATGCTCTCCTCGGCGTTGAACGCGGGCACGACGACAGTCAGAGTGGTGCATCGCTTCGTTCGTCGGAACCTCCGCCGGAGCCGCGCAACCGCATGCCGCGCCTTGAGCAGCGAGCTGCTAGGCAAGGGTGTGCCGATCCTCCGAGGGAGACCGGCGACAGAAGCTGATGAATCGCTCGTCGCCCATGACATCTGGGTCGATGGTCTGGAAGACGTCGTGGTCGACCAGGTGCACCACGAGCTGGGCCCCGGCCAACCCTTCGTCGAGGGAGGCCAGGGTGACGTTCGGGCGCCTGGAGAGCCTGGCGGGGAGCGAACGGACATGCGGCTCGACGACGAGCAGCTCGGTCGTGGGACAGAGCCTCGCGAGCTTGTCGACGATCTGGACCGCGGGAGACTCTCGCATGTCGTCGATGTTGGGCTTGAACGCGAGCCCGAGAACTGTGATCCTCGTCAGCCCCGCCCGTTCCGCGATTCCGGCAACCTGCCTGGCAACCCTTCGTGGCTTGGCGTCGTTGACCTTGCGTGCTCGCTTGATGAGCTTCGAGTTCTTCGGGTCCGATGCCACGATGAACCACGGGTCGACAGCGATGCAGTGCCCTCCGACGCCGGCGCCCGGCTTCAAGATGTTCACACGGGGATGGTGGTTCGCGAGATCGATCAGTTCCCAGACGTCGATGCCGAGGTTGTCGCTGATCACCGAGAGCTCGTTGGCGAAGGCGATGTTCACGTCACGGAACGAGTTCTCGACCAGCTTGGCCATCTCAGCGGTGACGGCGTTCGTCAGGTGGATCTCGCCCTGGCAGAACAGCTGGTAGAGGTCACGAGCGCGCTCGGCGGCCTCGACCGTCAGGCCGCCGACGATCCGGTCGTTCGTCACGAGCTCGATCATGACGCGGCCCGGGAGGACGCGCTCAGGGCAGTGCGCCACATGAATGACGGGACGGTCCTGCGAACCGTCCAGGCTCAGGTCCGGACGGGCACCGAGGATCCAGTCCGCCATCTGCTGTGTCGTGCCGGGTGGGGAGGTCGACTCGAGGATCAGGAGCTCGCCCCCCTGCAGGTGCGGGGCAATCGCCTGAGCTGCGGCCTGGATGTAGGAGAGGTCCGGCTTCCTGTCGTCCGTGAAGGGGGTTGGGACCGCCACGATGAAGGCGTCGGCCGGCGAAGGCGTGAGCGCGGCACTGAGCTTGCCCTGCGTCACGGCGCCCGCGACGTACGTCGCGAGATCCGGCTCGACGAACGGCACGTCGCCGCGATTGACGGCGTCGACGGTCCGCTGGTTGACGTCGACGCCGAGGACGCCGACGTCCTGCGACGCCAGGATCGCTGCCGTAGGGAGACCGATGTATCCCAGTCCGATCACCGCTACCGAGCTGATGCCCATGGTGCTTCGTTCTCCTTGCTCAGAACGAGGCGTGCTGATCAGCACGCCCGTAGAACTGCACCTCGCCGCTCGCAAGCAGCTCGGCGTCGGACACCGTCCAGGTGTGCGCACCGGACCCGGAGCGCACCTGGACGAAGTTGAAGCGGTCCGCCGAAAAGACACGGGCTCCCGCGTCCACGGCGTCCCGGAGAAAGGCAGAGTCCTCGCCGCGGCTCACGCCCTGGAACGGAGTCGTCGCCGCGAGGTCTCGACGGGCGACGATCGTCGGCCCCATGACGAAGTCGGTGAACCGGTGCTCCCGCTCCGCGAACCGCAGCAGCGTCGCGTCCATGCCCTCGACGTACATGTAGTGCGCCTGCTTGCCCACGACCTCGGCGCCGCTGTACGCCATGGCGTACAGCTGGTCGGAGAGGTACTGCGCGCCGTACAGGTCGTCGTCGTCCATCTTGGCGACGACGTCGCCGTCGGCTGCAGCGACGAGGCGGTTGAGGCAACCTCCGAGCGGTACCTCGGAGCCTGCGGTCAGGAGGACCAGGTCCTCGATACCCGCCTCCTTGGCGCGCATCCGCACGTCTGTCTCGTCGACATCGAACCCGTGGGTCAACAGAGCCAGCTGGAGCGCCACGTCCTCCTGGCCGCCGACCGAGCGCAGGACGTGGTCGAGCTGATGGGGCCGGTTGGTCGAGACCAGGGCGGTGACCGACGCACGCGGCACCACGGGAGAGTCAGCCAGGCCGACACCGTGCAGGACGCTCTGCACGCGGGCCCCGTACGTGTGCTCTCGCCAGATCCTGCGTTGGCCCAGGTGGGTCGCACGATCACGCATCTCCGCAGATCTGACGAGGGCCCGGACCGTGTTCCCGGCCTCCGCCCGGTCGGAGACCACGAACACCTCGTCCGCGGGGAAGAACTCACCGATCGCGCGGCTCGGGGTCGTCACCACCGGTGTGCCACAGGCCGTGATCTCGAAGACCCGGCGAGCGCACATGCTCGGGGAGTCGACGATCGAGTTCACGTTGAGGAACACCTTGTACTCGCGGTACGCGGTCAGCATCCGCTCGTAGTCGAGCGACCCCACGATCCGGCCGGCCAACGGCTCCGGGAACTGGTAGTTCGGGTCCCCGCCCTGGAAGCGGGAGAAGATCTCGAGACCGTGCTCCATCCGCGAGGAGACGTCGAACGCCCCGCCCAGGAGCAGATCCATCTGCTCGCGTCGCTCGGGGTACTTGTGGGCGAAGTACATGCCACCGAACGCGACATCCCGTTCCGGGCCACGGCCGTGCGCCCGCACCGGGTTGTGGATCGCGGGCTGGGCAGCGAAGGGAAGAACGCTCACGCGGTCGTGACCGAGCCGCTCGACGTAGTCCGGCACCCGGTGGACGTCGGTCGTGCAGACCTGGTCGAAGAGTGCCGCGGCGTCGAGGAAGTCCTCGAAGTGGACCGGGTCCTCCTTGTTCCAGAAGACCGTCGGGATGCCCTGCTCGCGGCAGTACGCGATCAGCTCCACGACATCGGGCATGGGCGCCGATGGACCGGTCAGGTGGTACTGCCAGGCCCCGCCGTTGCCGTTCCACGCCGACTCGACGAAGAGCAGATCGATCGGCTCGTCGGCCAACACCCGACGCCATGTCGAGGGCTCGAGGAGCACCTGCTCCCACTCGAACGCGAACGCGAGACGGGAGAAGTCGTCGAGGATCACCCCGACGCGCAGGTCCGGCCGCGACGGCCGACGGTCCGAGGAGTCCCACGGGTCGAACGTCAGTCCGTCTTCGCTGCGATACGCCCTACGCCCGCTCCCCGGGGACACGACCCGCCGACGACGCAAGAAGGACCGCAGCTGGGGCACACCGCCGTGCCGAAGATGCCAGAGGGCTCGGCGCGCCGCGCCCAGTCCCCCGCCCCTGCGAGTCGTCACATCTGCCATCCTGGCTCGTTGCTGTGGAACACCCTTGCCCAGCGCCTGCGCGGGGCCGCCGGCCTGAACGAGCGAGCCACGGAGTGCGGCACTATAGTACCGCTCTCAGGCCCCTCCCAGCCCACGGCCCTCAGGGCACGTAGGCGACGACCGTCCGGCCAGATCCGTGCAACGACAACGTTCCCGCAGCGTGGGGGACGAAGACCGACTCCCCCACCCGCAGCCGGGTGCGAAGGGATTCACCCGGTGCCCCTTCTGCATCGTCCGGGCACTCCACCTCGAGGTCTCCGTCCAGCGCGAGGACGATCCTCGGCCCCTCGGCAGGCAGCGGCACGGCCTCGGCACCGACCTCGCCCATGACCAGCGCGAACTCCGCGATCGACGCCCGGTACTCCCGCAGTCCCGTCTCCACCGCGGGCATGCCTCGGCGGCCCGGTGCGGGGACCGCCCCCAGCGGCCGGATCCGGGGCCGCGCCGCGGGCCCGGGGGCGTACGTCACGCAGGCCAGCAACGACTCGACGTCCACACGCTTGCTGGTCAGCCCCGCGCGCAGCACGTTGTCCGAGCTCGCCATGATCTCGACCGCGCACCCTGACAGGTAGGCGTGCACGTGCCCGGCAGGGACGAACATCGACTCCCCCGGCTCGAGCGTGACCCGGTTCAGCATCAGCGACACCACGGCCCCGGGGTCTCCAGGGTGCTGCTCCGCGAGAGCGACCACGGTCGCGTCGGCGCGCGGCGACGTCGTACCTGCTGCCAGGCGGGCCCGGACGTCGGCGACGGTCGATGCCAGGTCGGCTGCGACGTCGGGCGCTGTCCTCGCGTGCAGGGCGAGCGTGAAGGCCTCCCGCAGGCCCGCTGCCGAGCGCTGCGCCTCCAGCGCGGCCCTCATCGCGGCGACCAGGTCGCCGCTCAGCCCCTCCAGCAGCTCCAGGATCCGCACCGGCCGACGGAAGCCCGAGAGCCCCTCGAACCGGGAGACCGCCACGACCATCTCCGGCTTGTGCTGGTCGTCGTGGAAGCTGCGATCCGGCGAGTCACGAGGGACGCCCTCGCGGTTCTCCCGGTTGAACCCGGCACGCGCCCGGTGCGGCTGCGGGTGGACCTGCAACGACAGCGCGCGCTCCGCGGCGAGCACCTTCAGCAGGTACGGCAGTCGTGGACCGTAGTCGTCGAGGACACGCTGCCCGAGCATCCGGACCGGGTCGTTGCGGATCAGGTCCGCGAGGGACGCCGAAGGCCCGCCGTCGGCCGAAGCCGACGACGGGCCCTTCGGATGTGCCCCCATCCACAGCTCGGCGAGAGGCTCCCCGTCCTGCTCCAACCCCAGGAGCGTGTGCAGCGCGCTCCTCGAACCCCAGTCGTAGGACTGGAGGGTGGGCGTCAGGCGCAGGATCGGGAGGCTCATCGCCTGAGAGCGTACGTCAGACGCCCAGGGCGTCGCTGATCGGGTCGAGGGTGAAGTAGATGATGAACGCGACCGCGGAGACCCACATGAGCGGGTGGATCGCCTTGACCTTGCCGAGCGCCAGCTTGATGACCACGAAGGCCAGGAAGCCCGCGCCGATGCCCGCGGTGATCGAGTAGGTGAAGGGCATGAGGGCGATCGTGAGGAACGCGGGGATCGCGACCTCGACGTTCGTCCACTTGATGCCCGTGATCTGCGTCATCATGAGGAAGCCGACGAGGACCAGCGCAGGCGCGGCGGCCTCGCTCGGGACCAGTGCGACGAGCGGCGAAAGGAACGTCGCCAGCAGGAAGGCGATACCCGTCACGACGGCCGCGAGGCCCGTGCGCGCGCCCTCGCCAACGCCGGTCGTGGACTCGACGTAGCTCGTGTTGGACGAGACGCTCGCGGCGCCACCGGCCGCCGCGGCGACCGAGTCGACGATGAGGATCGCACGCGACTTCGGCGGGTTGCCCGTCTCGTCGAGCAGCTTGCCCTCCGCACCGACCGCGACCATGGTGCCCATGGTGTCGAAGAAGTCGGCGAGCAGGAGCGAGAAGACGAGCAGGACGACCGTGACGATGCCGACCTTCTCGATCGACCCGAGCAGCGAGAACTGACCCAGCAGACCGAAGTCGGGGACCGCGACCGGGCTGCCGTCGAGCTCAGGAGCGTTGAGGTTCCACCCGTTGGCCGCGCCCGCACCCTTGGTGCCGACGCCCGCGACCGCCTGGATGACCACTGCGAGGACCGTCGCGGCGAGGATCGAGATGAGGATCGCGCCCCGGACCTTGCGGACCCACAGGACGATCATGAGGACCAGGCCGACGACGAAGACCAGGATCGGCCAGCCCGCGAGCGAACCGGTCGCGCCGAGCTGGAGCGGCGTGCCGCCGCCCGCGGCGACGAACCCGGCGTTGACCAGGCCGACGAGCGCGATGAACAGGCCGATGCCCACGCTGATCGCGGTCTTCAGCTCGACCGGGACCGCACGGAAGACGGCCTCGCGGAAGCCCGTGAGGACGAGCACCAGGATGATGAGGCCCTCGATGACGACGATGCCCATCGCGTCGGCCCACGTGACCTCGGGGATCGACGCGATCGTGAAGGCCACGACCGCGTTCAGCCCGAGGCCGGCCGCGAGAGCCATGGGGTAGTTCGCGAACACGCCCATCGCGATCGTCATGACGCCCGCGACGAGTGCCGTGGTCGCGGCGATCATCGGGAAGTTCGCGCCGTCCGCGCCGCCACCCAGAAACTGGCCCGTACCGTCGGGGGCCGTCCCGAGGATGATCGGGTTGAGGATGATGATGTAGGACATCGCGAAGAACGTGACGAGACCGCCACGGATCTCGGCGCCGATGGTCGAGCCGCGCTCGGTGATCTTGAAGAAGCGGTCGATGCCGCTGGAACGCGGGGGGGCTTCGCGCTCGTCAGTCGTGGTGGTCATGGGGAGAATGGTGCCAGATCCCGTGTTGCGCTTCCGAATCGTCCACGTGACGTGCTAGTGACGTGTCCGCGGTCACGTCCCGCCTCGCGACACGCGGAAGGCTCACGCCGACAGACACCCACGGGTCGGCGGTCGCCGAGCGCCCGTCGCCGAGCACCCGTCGCCGAGCGCGCAGCCCGGCGACGGCAGTGCTCAGTACGCCCCGTGCCCGGAGACGACGGCTCTCGCCGTGCGCGCCAGGATGAGGATGTCGCCGAACAACGTCCAGTTCTCGACGTAGTAGACGTCGAGGCGCACGCTCTCCTCCCAGGACAGGTCCGAGCGTCCACCGACCTGCCACAGTCCCGTCAGGCCGGGCTTGACGAGCAGGCGCCTGCGCACCTTCTTCTCGTAGGTGCTGACCTCGCGCGGCAGCGGCGGGCGGGGCCCCACGAGGCTCATGTCGCCCCGCAGGACGTTGAAGATCTGCGGCAGCTCGTCGAGCGAGTAGCGACGGATGAAGCGGCCGACGGTCGTGACGCGAGGGTCGTTGCGGATCTTGAAGAGCGGCCCGGACCCCTCGTTGTTCGCGGCGAGCGCGGTGAGGTCCAGGTCGGACCCGACGCGCATGGAACGGAACTTGAGCATCGAGAACGTCTCGCCGTTGCGCCCGACGCGCTGCTGGGAGTAGAAGACCGGTCCACGGCTCGTGAGCCGCACCGCGAGCCCGACCGCGATCAGGACAGGCAACAGGAGGAACGTCAGGATCGCCGCACCGAACCAGTCCGAGATCGACTTGACCACGAACTTGGGGCCGCTGAACCGAGGAGCGTCGACGTGCAGGAGGGACACGGACTCGGCCGGGGTGATGGTGATGCGGGGTCCGGCGACGTCGACCAGCTCGGTCGTCAGCATGAGGTCGACACCGAAGGGCTCGAGCTCCCAGCTGAGGTGGCGCACGACGTCCGCGGTCACGGCGTCCGAGCCGCTCACCGCGACGCACCCGGCGCCGACCCGCGCCGCGATCTCGCCTGCCGAGCGGAGGTCTCCGAGGACGGGCACGCCCAGGATGGCGTCACCCTCAACGGCGCGACCGCTGGGTGTGCACACGGCGACCACCCGGTACCCGGAGCTGTCCCGCTCGTTCAGGTCGCGGATCAGGCGCTCGGCCTGGTCCCGGTGCCCGATCGCGAGGACCGCGGTCCGGTGAGAACCCACGGCCCGCTTGCGGTGCAGCCACTGCCGCCAGAAGTAGCGGCCCAGGAGCAGCCCGGCGAGGCCGAGCGGGAACGCGAAGATCAGGTAGCCGCGGGCCTCCTGGAAGCGCAGCAGGAAGGCGAGGATCGCGAGGATGCCGAAGAGTCGCCAGGACGCGTCGAAGACCCGCTGGTACTCGGTCGGCCCGCTGCCGACGACCCGCACGTCGCGCGTCTTGGCGAACGCGAGCGAGCCGGCCCAGGCGACGCCGATCAGGACGCTCAGCACGAGGTAGGGCAGGAACAGGTTCTCGCGGACGGGCTGGCTGATGAACTGGTCCCACCGCAGGAAGTACGCCGCGGTGACCCCGATCGTGATCGCGAGGAAGTCGGTGACGACGAGGCGGATCCGGTACGACCGCTCCCACGTGACCGACTCGAACGCGGCGCGCACCGCCCGAAGGGGCCCGGGTTGCGCCGTCGTCAGGATGTGGCGGAGTCCACGACGCGAATCGTGAATGACGCTTCCGGCCATGGCCCGGCTACCTCTCGATCAATCCGACGGCCGCTTCTGGACCGCCGGAACGCCTCATCGTAAGAGTCGGCGCACAAAGAAATGAATGACCCACCAGCCTTTTCACCCGGGTGAGAAGAACGCCCGCCCGGCGAGTCCCAAGCCTGGGATCCCGCCGATCCTGGCGCCGGTCCGGGAGACTCGGCAGGTCGGAGAATGGTGATGGACAGATGTCCAAGTCGAGGAGGACCGGAATCCTCTCGGTTCAGCGCTACGAGCGAGCCCGTAATTTCCTGTACAGCCGTCCAACGAAGGAGGAGCGGCGAAGTGGGGATCGTAGCGGCTGGGGTTGCCGCACTGGAACCCCGTCCGCGTCCCGTCTCACCCGGGAGAGACCTCTCCTCGACGGTCTTGTGACGCCGCTCACGGGTGAAAACGGGCACGTCTTCCTTGCGGGTCGCACACACCGTCGGTCGCTGCCGCTGGTCCAGCGCCCGGTTCACGGGGTTTTGCCCGGTTCGCGCCACGGCGCCCCAGACCGGAGGAGCGCCTTTTAGCACGACCTCCTTCACACCGGGCGGAACGACGCGCCGAGCGACACCGACTTCTTTTTCACCCGACGGGACGTTCGCGAGACGTAGACTGCGAGCGTGCCCTCGATGATCTCCTTGCTGGTCCACCCGGAGCGGCGCCGCCCCAACCCGCCGGCGCTGCGCGTCGATCTCAAGCCCGTGATCCTGGTGGGAATGAGCCTGTGGGCCGTCGCCCTCGTGGTCTCGGTCGTCCTCCTGGTCCTCGACCGGGCGACGTTCGAGCTCCCCGCGACCTGCGCGGCCGGGATCGTGCTCGGCATGATCGGTCTCGGTTGGGAACGCCGCAACCGGAGCGAGTACCGCTCGCAGGGCTAGGGGCGCGCGACACCGCCCTCTCGCCGCAGCACGCGCACCGCACCCGCCCTCAGCCACGAGGGACGCGGCCTAGCTCTCTATCCCCGCCCGACGGCGCGTGGTCCGGTTCGCGTGCACCGACCACCGCGGGACCCACCGCGCGAGCGCGACGGCCCCGAGCAGGCCGACCGTCCCCGAGGCGACGATCCCGCCCGCGAGGCTCCCCAGCGCGGCACCGGCCGAGACCACGAGCGGGCCGAGCGCGGAGCCGGAGTCCTGGAAGAGCCGCCAGATCCCGAGGAACTGCGCACGGACGTCCGGTGGTGCGACGTCGGCCCCGAGCGTCATGAGGATGCCCGAGCCGATCCCGTTGCCGAAGCCCATGACCATCGCGACGACGGCCACCCCCGCGACGGTGCTCGTGAGCGGCAGCACGACGATCGCCCCGCCGAGGACGACCATGCAGGGGATCGCCACCCACAGCCTCCCCCAGCGGTCCATGACCTTCCCCGCGGGGTAGAACAGCAGCATGTCGACGGCTCCCGAGAGCCCGAAGATCACGCTCGTGGTGGCAGGGCTGAAGCCCAGGTGCTCGGACCACAGGGGCAGCACGACCTGCCGGGCCGCCCGCGTGGCCCCGACCATGACGACCGCGATCCCGAGCGTCGCGAACACCCGCCAGTTCGCGGCCAGCACCGTGCGGAAGCTGACGGGGGCCATGGACCGCCGGTGAGCCGTCGAGCCGGCCGCGACGTCGGGCACGAGGGCCGTCACCAGCCCGGCGACGACGCTCGTGCCGACCGCCAGCCAGTACACCGCGGGCAGGTCCCAGACCCACAGGACCGCGGCCGCCGCGAACGGCCCCACGAACGCGCCGATCCGGTGCGTGCCCGCGAGCGTCGACAGCGCCCTGGCCCGCTTGAGCACGGGCGTGACCTCGGTCAGGTAGGCCTGCCGGGCGAGCATGAAGACCGCGTTGGTCATGCCGACGCAGAAGACCCCCGCGCCCAGGACCCACAGGTTGGGGGCGAGCGCGCACGCCACGAGGCCGACGATCGAGGCGGCCGCGGCCGTCATCATGGCCCGCCGGTCGCCGAACCGGGCCGCGAACGCACCGGCCGGCACGTCACCGGCGATCTGCCCGAGCCCCAGCAGCGCGACGACGAACCCGGCCAGCGCGATCCCGGCCCCCATCGAGATGGCGCTCAGCGCCACGACGGGGACGATCGCGCTCACCCCCGCCTCGAACACGAAGGTCGGGACGTACACACCGCCCACGAGGCGGCGGTCGAAGATGCCGGACGGTCCGGTGGCGGTTCCCGCCGTCGGACCGCTCACTCCCCGTCCCACGCGGTCTCGGCCCGCAGGTCCTCGGCCGCGGCGGGGTCGAGCAGCGCGGACTCCAGGAGGTGCCGCGCCCCGGGCCGCCCGGCGACCGCGGCCAGGCCGCGCGCCAGGCCCGCGGTCGTGGAGGCGTGGACCTCGGGTCCCGCGCTGCCCGCGCACACCCACCAGTCGACCTCGACGCCGTCCACCGCCAGGGCGTCGTGCTCGAACCAGTCGCCGGGCACTCCCGGGACGAGCGCCGCGACCCGAGGGTCGAGCGCCTGCGGTGAGCCGGCGCCGTCGGGCAGGGGGACGTCCGGCGCGCCCGGGGCCGGGAGCAGCGGCAGGTCCAGGAGGTCCGCCAGGACCGCTCCCGTGTCCGCGGCCGGCGAGGTCCGCCCCGCAAGGGCGACCGGCAGCACGGTCCGCACCTGCGCCCACATCGCGCTCGGCGCCACGGCCAGGTCCTCGGCCCGGGCGCAGGTCGCGACGGACCCGCGCAGACCGGGCAGGCGGTCGGGCAGCTCGTCGAGCTCCCCGCCGTGCGCCGAGCGGGCGAGCGCGCCCAACCCCTGCCACACCGCGAGCGCGGCGGGCAGGTCGAGGCGCGTGCCGACGTCGGGCAGCGCGGCCAGGTAGTCCGGCCAGTCCGCCGGTGCCAGATCTCCCAGGTCCGCGACCCCGCCCAGGGCGCGCACGACCTCGGCGTCCAGGCCGCTGGCCTCGGCGGGCGGGTCGGGCAGGAACGGTACCCCGCCTCGCTCGGCCGCGAAGGGCGCGCCCAGGTGCCGGCGCAACCACCACGCGGTGTACGACGGCGCGTCCCCGACCCGCGCTCCGCCCTGCGCCCGGACGGGGGCGAGGAGGGCGGCGCGGGCCTCGGGCTCGCGGGCCACGCGCGCGAGGAACGCGGGCCACGCGTCGTCGGCGACGGCGTCCAGGTCCGCGACGGCGTCGAGGTCCCCCACGTACGCCCCTCCCCCGACGAGCCCGCCGAGGAAGGCGAGGTAGTCGGCCCAGCCGTCGAGCCACGACTGCGGGTCGTCGGGGTCGTCGGGCAGGTCCGGGTCCACGTCCCACGGCGTCAGGACGTCGCGCACCCGGTGGACCGTCACGTCCGCCGGGACCCCGACCGCACGCAGGACGTCCTCGCCCCAGCGCGCCAGGACGCCCTCCGCGAGCGGGACCAGGCCGTCCAGGTGCTCGGCGGACCACGACCCGGGCACGACGCACTCCCGCGCCGCGGACAGCTCGCCGTCGGCCGTCGGCAGCGGGAGCTCGCCCCACCAGAAGGGCACGTCCTCGGGCAGCGCTCCCTCGGCGAGCGCAGCAGGCACGAGGGCCAGCACCTGCCCGACGGCGGCGGGCACCGGGTCCTGGACCTCGCCGCCCGCGTCGAGGTCGTCGAGCAGGTCGCCGTCGGCGACCTGGTCCGCGAGGTGCAGCACATGATCCCTGACCGCAGGCTCGGTCAGCAGCCCACGAGCCGACGACGGCGTCGCCCCCAGCCGCTCAAGGAGCGGGTGAGCGGCGTCGGGATGGACGAGCCGCAGGCCGAGCGAGCGTGCGAGGTCGGGGACACCGGCCGACCCCGCCGCGTCGTCCCTGCCCGAGTCGGCGGCCCCCAGGAGCAGGACCCCGCGGGCTCCCCGCGCGGTCCGGCCGTCGGCGAGCGGGACCGTGACCGCACCGAGCGCGTCGAGCACCCCCGGCTGACCCACGTGCGGGGCGAGGGCCGCGTAGACGTCGCGCCACGCGGTCGGGTCCATGCCCGCGGGCAGCTCGTCGAGCAGGTCCGCGAGCTCACGGGACCGCACACCGAGCGACCGCGCGACCGCGTGCAGCGACGGCGGCACGTCGACGAGGTCCGGCACCGCCCGACCGAGGACTGCCACCACCGCCGCGTCGCGTCCGACCTCGCCCGCGAGGACCTGGGCATCGCGCGGCGCGACCATCCGGCCGACGGCGCGCAGCACGGGCGGCCCGTCGACGTCGGCCCCCGGAAGCGGCGGCGACAGCAGGGGCGTGGCGCGCAGCGCGCCGAGCACCGCGTCCCGGACCTGGGCGTCGAGCGCCCCGGCAGGCAACCCCGTCGGTACGAGGCCCAGGACCGACGCGCCGCGCTCGGCGGCGACGAGCCCGAGCAGCCGCGCGTACGCACCGCCCGCGAGCCCGGCGAGCGCGGAGGTGACCGGACCGGGCAGGACGTGCCGGCGGCTCGGGTCCAGGGGGAACGAGGCGACGAGGAGCGCCGCGAAGGTCAACGGCTCGTCGGTCGGCGTCGGAGCGTGCAGCACCCCCGCGACCACCTCGCTCGGCGCGGGAGCCGACCGGGGCAGCGCCCACAGCAGGCTCCATCCGGCGTGCCGCTGCTCGACCGGGAGCGTGCCCAGGAGGCCCGCGTCGAAGGCCCCGCGCTCGCGCACGACCGTCCAGCGCGCGGCGACGTCGTGCAGACGGCGCGCCCGCAGGGTCCCGTCGTCGTCCTCGACCTCGACCAGGACCTCGTCCAGCGCGGGCAGCGCCAGGAGCAGCGCGTCGTCCACCTCGTCGAGCTGGGCACGGACCGCGTCGAGCGCGCCCCGGTCCCGCAGGCGGAGGGCGACGACCGTGTCCGGCGGGGCAGGAGCGGTCGCCCCGTCGGGGCCGCCCGGACCGACGGGCAGGGCGTCCGCCGCGAACGGGAGCCGCAGCACGGGCAGGGCGTCGCCCCGCTCGCGGACAGCGGCATCGAGCCGGTCAGCCGCTGCGGCCCCGGTGCCCCCTTCCGCCTGCGCCCCCGCGACCAGGTCCGACAGTGCCGCTCGCGTCCGCCCCAGCGAGAAGGTCACCCCCCCGAGCGTCGAGCGCACCGAGACCTCGTCCGCGACCGAGCGCACGGCCGCGAAGCCCACCCCGAAACGGCCCACCCGCCCGGGGGCGCCGTCCGCGGACGGGGGCTCCGTCGTCGGGCCGGCAGGACGCTTGGCCGACGCGCGCATCGACGACAACGACTCGACACCCTCCGCGTCCAGCGGTGCGCCTGAGTTCTCGGCCGTCAGCCACCACGCACCGTCGGTGTCCTGCGCGAGACGCAGCACGAGGCGGCCCGGAGAGCCCGCGTGTGCCGCGGCGTCGGCCGCGTTCTGCGCGAGCTCGACGACCACCCGGTCGCGGTAGTAGCCGCGGGCATGGTCCTCCTCGGTGTTCGCGTCCTCCCGGAAGCGAGTCGGGGACGCGAGCCACGCCTCCGTGACGGCTCGGCGAAGAGCCGACGTCCCGAAGGCGTCCGTCGTCACCGGGCCGGCTCGTCCGGGTCCGCGTCCTGCTCCGGCGCGGTCTCCGGTGTGCTCTCTGCCCCCGACGACGACCCCGGCTCAGGAAGCGTGATCCGCGACAGGGCGAGCTCGATGCTCGCCGCAGCTTCCGCGGAACGCTCGGTCGTCGGGCCTGCGAGAGTCTCTCCCGATCCGGGTACGGCGCTCGCCGCGTCACGGGCCGCGTCCAGGAGCTGGACGATCTCGACGTCCATCTCGTCGATCAGCGGGTCCGCGGCCGGCCAGTCGGTCGGGTGCGGCTCGACGTCCGTCTCCGAGTGCGCCCCGCACCCGTGGTCGAGGCTCACGACCTTGCCGTCGTCGGGCGACCACGCGTTCGCGCACACTCCGAAGACCTGACCCAGGGCGCCCTGCAGCGGGACCAGGAACCCGCACGACCCGCACTCGGCCGCCGAGGAGACGGCCCCCGGCGCCGTGGGGCCACGGGTGCCGCGGTACCAGCGCTCAGCCGCCTCGTCGCGCCCCTCGGGGGACAGGACCCGCGCCCGGGCGAGCGCGAGCTCCTCGATCGCGACGGCGTCCTGCTCCTCGTCGCCCGTCGGCACGTAGCCGGGCTCGAGGCGCGGGTCGTCCGCCTGGAACGGCAGCACGTCGCCGACGCCGATGTCCCCCGGCCGCAGACGCTCCGACCACGGCAACCACTCGGGAGCCAGGATGGACCCGTCGCCCGGCAGGAGCTCGACCTCGCACACCGTCGCGGTGCGACCGCGCGGGACCCGGGCCAGCGTCACCGTCCAGCGCCACCCCCGGTACCCGAGCATGGTGCACGCGAACTGGTGGGAGATGAGACGGTCCTCCTCGACGACCGTCCCCAGGTGCTCGCCCACGTCCCCGACGTGCTCGGCGACCTGCTCCGCCGCAGCACGCGCGAGATCCACCGCGCCCGTGAGCACGGCGTCCTTGGCGGCGCGCGCGCTCACACGACGGGTCGAACCTTCAGCGGCGGCTACGGCAGCCATGTCATGCCTCCAGGTCGTCGGCGACGGCGCGCAGCACCTTGGCGAGCTGGGCTCCCTGCGCGGCATCCGGGTACCGGCCACGGCGCAGCGAGCCGCCGACCTTGTCCATGACCTTGATGAGGTCCTCGATCACGACCCCCAGGTCCTCGGCCGGGCGGCGCTGGGCCTTCGCCACGGACGGCGCAGGGTCGAGCAGCTTGATCGCGAGCGCCTGCGGGCCGCGCCGCCCGTCGGCCACGCCGAACTCGACCCGGGCACCGGGCTTGGGGGCCGCGCCGTCGGGCAGGGCGGAAGCGTGCAGGAAGACCTCGTCGCCCTCATCGCTCGCGATGAAGCCGAACCCTCGTTCGGTGTCGAACCACTTGACCTTGCCGGTGGGCACGTGAACCTCGTTTGTGCTCGTGGGAATCAGAACTCCCAGGTTACCGGGACAGAGCCCTCACAGTCGCATCCACCGGGCCGCGCCCCGACGAGCGCGCCCGGGTGAGTTCCGGCGGCGGGGAGTTCTCCCCATGGAAGGGGGCTGCGGCCTGCCTGCGGCCTCCACTAGCCTTCGGGCGACTGCCGACGCACCGCGCCGGTCGAGCCGCCACCGACCCAGAGGGTTCCCCATGACCACGCCGCCCACCTTCCCCCCTGCCGACCCCTCGGGGGCGTGGCAGCAGCATGCCGGTGGCGCGGCCCTCGGGCAGGCCCCGGTCGCGACCGTCGGGCCCTCCCGCCTGCGCACCGGCCTCGTGCTCGGCGGTGCGGCGACCGCGGCTCTCGTCCTGGTCGGCGGAGGCGTGTTCGCCTACAGCGCGCTCGACGGCGGTGGGGCCCAGCCCGAGGCGGCCCTCCCGGACACCGCGTTCGCCTACGTCCGCGTCGACCTCGACCCGTCGGCCACGCAGAAGGTCAACCTGCTGCGCCTCGCGAACAGGTTCCCGGACCTCGCGGCGGACCTCGACGTCGACCTGGGCGACGACGCCGACCTCCGCAAGCTCGTCGTCGACGCGATCGCGAAGAGCGGGACGTGCGAGATCGACTACGCGACCGACGTCGAACCGTGGATCGGCCAGCGTGCCGCGATCGCCGTGCTGCCGCCCGTCGAGGGCGCGACCGGGGACGCAGGATCCGCGCCCGAGCCCGTGGTCGCCCTCCAGGTGAACGACGAGGGCGCCGCACGGGCGGCCATCGAGTCCGGCCTGGGCTGCGGCGACGGCGCGAAGCCCGCACAGGTCGCGTTCGCCGACGGGTACGCCCTGATCACCTCCGAGAAGGTCGTGGCCGCCGACGTGGCGGCAGCCGCGAAGAAGGCGTCGTTGGCCGACGCCCCGCTCTTCGCCGCCGACATGAAGGCGCTCGGCGACCCCGGGCTGATCTCCTACTGGGCGGACGTCGAGGGCGCGATCGCCGCGCTCGAGGGGCAGGAGGGCGCCGACGAGCTCGACGCGGCCGTCACCCAGGGCCTCCGCTCGGTCGCCGGTGCGGCGCGGGCGGGCGCCGACCACCTGGAGATCGCGATCGCCGTCGGCGCCGACGACAAGGTCCTCGCGCCGATGGAGGGGGCGGGGACCTCGCTCCTCACGGGGCTGCCGGACAGCACCCTGTTCGCCTCGTCCGCGACGATCGACCCCGCCTCGGTCGACCAGCTCTGGGAGCAGCTGAGCACGCTCGCCGACGCGTACGGGTCGAGCGGACTGGGGAGCCTGGGCTCCGGGGACGACCTGCTCGGCGACGACTGGACCCTGTCCTCGCACGAGGTCCGCACGGCAGGCACGCTCGCCACCGCCACCGAGGCCGAGTGCGCGGCACTGCTCGCGCTGCCCGAGAACGCGTTGGACGCGTCGGACTGGGGCCTCACGCCCGAGGAGCTGGCCGAGGTCACCCGGAGCTACGACGAGTCGTTCATGGCGGGCTGCACCGGGGACTACTCGGCGCTCGACGAAGGCCTCGACGCCTACCAGAGCACCGAGGAGGCAGACCTCTTCGGTGACGACCGGTCGACCGGCAGCGCGACCGACGACCTCCTGCCGAGCGGCCTCGGCTTCCAGGAGACGGTCGACGAGCTCGAGAAGACCTACGACCTGCGACTGCCCGAGGACCTCAAGACCCTGCTCGGCGAGCAGGTCGTGATCGCGCTCGACTCCGCCGGGCTCGACGACGTCTCGTCCGTGACCGGTCTGGCCGACGTCGACCTCGGCGCGCGCACGATCGGCGACAAGGCCGCGCTCGAGGACCTCCTCGGCCGCATCGACGCGATCCTCGTGGACGCCGGCGCGGAGAAGCTCACGAGCGCGACCACGAAGGACGGGCTCGTCGTCGCCTCGAACGAGGCGTACGCCGCACGGCTCGCCCAGGACGGGACGCTCGGCACCGTGGGCGCCTTCCGGACCGTCGTGCCCGACGCGAAGGGCGCAGCCAACGCGGCCTACCTCGACGTCGACGCGCTCGAGTCGGTCGCCCGCGCGAACATCGACGCGACGGGCGGCGACGACTCGTGGATCGCGTACGTCGAGCCGCTGCGAGCCGTCGGCGTCTCCAGCCGGGTCGTGGACGGCCACAGCCTCACGAGCCTGCGCGTCAGCTTCGACTGAGCATCTCGTCCGTGCGGAGGTCGCGCGGGGCGGGAGAACTCCCGACCCGCGTAACATCGGACGGATGGCCTCAACGCCTCCGGCTCAGCGCCGGACCTTCCCCGAGGCTCTTCGCTCCCGCAGCGACGAGCACCTCGTCGCGCTGCTGCTGCAGCGCCCTGACCTGGCCACTCCTTCGCCGTCGACGCTGCGCTCGCTCGCAGCACGCGCCACCAGCCGTACCAGCCTGGACCGGGCGACCGCCCGGCTCGACGCCCTCGAGCTCCAGGTCCTCGAGTCCGTCCTCGTCCTCGGGGACCAGCCCCCTCCGCGGACGCCGACGTCCCGCCCAGCACCCACCCGACCCACGCGCGGCGCCCCTGGCGACGACGGGGCCGTGACGGTCGACCGCGTCCTCGACGCGCTCGGCGCGAGCGACGCGGACGCCCCGGTCGTCCGGGCCGCGCTCGCGCACCTCGAAGAGGCTGCGCTGCTGTGGGACCGCGACCCGTCGCCGCGCACCGACCTCGCGGTCGCGCCGGGCCTGTCCGAGGTCCTCGGCCCCTACCCGGCGGGGCTCGGCCCCACCGACCCGTCGTCACCGCTCGCTGCTCGTCCGGCCGACTCCCTCACCCCGACCGGTAGCCCGGCCTGCATCGGGACGACCGCCCTCGACGACCTCCTCGCGGACGCGCCACCCGGTGCACGCAGCATCCTCGACGCCCTCACCTGGGGGCCGCCCGTGGGCGTCGCGCCGCGCGCCGACCCCGTGGGCCGGGAGGCGACGACGTGGCTCCTGCGACAGCGTCTCCTGCTCGCGTCCGACGAGCGGCACGTCGTCCTGCCCCGCGAGGTCGCCCTCGCCCTGCGCGAGGGCCGCACGCACGCCCGGCCGCTCGCCCACCCGCCCGAGCCCGACGCCCCGCACTTCGCCGAGGACACCATCGCCGCAGAGGCCGCTCGCGCGGCGCAGGACGCGGTCCGGCTCGTCGCCCACCTCCTCGCGCTGTGGCAGGCCTCTCCGCCGAGCGTCCTGCGCGCGGGCGGCCTGGGCGTGCGGGACCTCCGGCGCCTCGCGACGACCCTCGAGGTCGAGGAGCCGTCGGCCGCGTTCGTCGCCGAGCTCGCGCTCGCCGCAGGTCTCGTGGTCGACGACGGCGAAGACCCTCCCTCGTTCACCGTCACGGTCGCGGGCGAGGACTGGCTCGACCTTCCCCTGGCAGCCCGCTGGGCGCTGCTCGCCGCGGCCTGGGCGGGCTCGGGCCGGACGCCGTGGACCGTCGGCAGCCGCGACGAGCGGGGCACGCTGCGCGCCGCGCTCGAACCCGACCTCACCAGGCCGTGGGTGCCGCGCCTGCGCTCCGACCTGCTGTCCGCGCTCGCCGACCGCCCCGGGACGGCCCTGACCTCGGGCGACCTCCTGGAGGTCCTGCGCTGGGGGTCGCCCCGGTCGGTCCCTCCGCTCCAGGCGATCGAGGGCCTGCTCCACGAGGCCCACCTCCTGGGGGTCACGGGGGTCGGGGCGCTCGCCCCCACGGGCCGCGCGCTCCTGCGGCCCGACGGCGCCGCACCCGTCGCGCGCACGAACGCCCCCGCGGAGTCGAGCAGGTCGGGCGCGCCCGTGCTCACGTCCTCGGAGGCGGCGCTCGCGGCCGCACTCGAGTCGGTCCTGCCGCCCGAGGTCGACGAGCTCCTGCTCCAGGGCGACCTCACGGGCATCGTCCCGGGCCGACCGAGCACCGCGCTCGAACGGCTTCTGGAGGACGCCGCCGAGGTCGAGTCGCGCGGGGCTGCGATCACGGTCCGCTTCACCCCCGAGTCACTGACCCGTGCGTTCGACGCTGGCCGCACCGCGGACGACCTGCTGGCCGACCTCGCGGGCCACTCGCGGGCGTCGCTCCCCCAACCCCTCGACTACCTGGTCCGCGACACCGCTCGCCGGCACGGGCGGCTGCGGGTCGGGAGCGCGTCGAGCTACGTGCGCGCGGAGGACGCCGCGCTCCTGACGGGCCTCGTGGAGGACCCGTCGCTGCGTCACCTGTCGTTGTTCCGCATCGCACCCACCGTGCTGGTCTCGCTCGTCCCCGCGGCGACGCTCCAGGCCGCGCTGCGCGACCGCGGCCTCGCCTCGACCGTCGAGGGACCCGACGGGCGGGTCGTGCGCACCGAGCGGCTCCGCACCACGGTCCGTTCCCGCGTGGGCGGGCGCCGCCCGCTGGACACGGCCACCCGGGGGCGCTCCGCCGTCGGGCCGGCGGTGCACCAGGAGGACGCCGCGGCCCGGCGCGAGCGGTACGCCGAGCTCGTCCCCCGTCTGCGCGCGGCCGACGACGCGGCGCTCGCCGCTCCTCCCACGACGACGACCCGTGAGGACGTCGCGCCCGAACCTCGCGGAACAACCGAACCCCCCGCGGCGTTGGGACTCCTGCGCGACGCGATCGACGCGGGCGACCACGTGGTCCTCGAGACGATCGACCCCACCGGTCAGCCGACCCGGCGCCGCGTCAAGCCCCTCGTCCTGGAGGGCGGCCGCCTGCGCGCCCTCGACCCCGCGCGCGACGCCGAGCTGACCGTCGCCGTCCATCGCATCGCGGGCGTCTTCACCGACGCCCCCGCCCCCACCCAGGACGCGTCGACCGACGCGACCACGAACGCGTCGGCGGGGGCGCCGAACGACTAGCCCGCACCACCCGCGTCACGACACGGCGCACCACCCGGAAGGACGCCCATGGCCGACGGCCCCCTGATCGTGCAGAGCGACAAGACCTTGCTGCTCGAGGTCGACCACCCCCGCTCGGGCGACGCCCGACGGGCGATCGCCCCCTTCGCCGAGCTCGAGCGCGCCCCCGAGCACGTCCACACCTACCGGCTCACGCCGCTCGGGCTGTGGAACGCGCGCGCCGCGGGGCACGACGCCGAGCAGGTCGTCAACGTGCTGCTCGAGTACAGCCGCTACCCCGTGCCGCACGCGCTGCTCGTCGACGTCGCGGAGACCATGGCGCGCTATGGGCGGCTCCAGCTGGTCGCGCACCCGACGCACGGGCTCGTGCTCCAGGCGACGGACAAGGCCGTGCTAGCAGAGGTCCTCAAGTCCAAGCGGACCGCGGGTCTGGTGGGCGACCGGCTCGGGGACGACTCGGTGGTCGTGCACCCGTCCGAGCGCGGGCACCTCAAGCAGGTGCTGCTCAAGCTCGGCTGGCCCGCCGAGGACCTCGCGGGGTACGTCGACGGCGAGAAGCACCCGATCGACCTGTCGCCGACCGACCCGGCGCACGAGGACAAGCCCTGGGCCATGCGGCCCTACCAGCAGCAGGCCGTCGAGGGGTTCTGGCACGGGGGCAGCGGCGTCGTCGTGCTCCCTTGTGGCGCGGGCAAGACGATCGTCGGCGCCGGGGCCATGGCGAAGTCCGGGACGACGACCCTGATCCTCGTGACGAACACGGTGAGCGCGCGCCAGTGGCGCGACGAGCTCGTGCGGCGCACGACGCTCACCGAGGACGAGATCGGCGAGTACTCGGGCGCCCGCAAGGAGATCAAGCCCGTCACCATCGCGACCTATCAGGTGCTCACGACCAAGCGGAAGGGTGTCTACACGCACCTCGAGCTGCTCGACGCGCGCGACTGGGGCCTCGTGGTCTACGACGAGGTCCACCTGCTGCCCGCACCGATCTTCCGCATGACCGCGGACCTCCAGGCGCGCCGCCGCCTCGGACTGACCGCGACGCTCGTGCGCGAGGACGGGCGCGAGGACGAGGTCTTCAGCCTCATCGGGCCCAAGCGGTACGACGCGCCCTGGAAGGACATCGAGGCCCAGGGGTACATCGCGCCCGCGGACTGCGTCGAGGTGCGCCTCACGCTGTCCGACCGTGACCGCATGGCGTACGCGACCGCCGAGCCCGAGGACAAGTACCGGCTCGCTGCCACCGCGGCGGGCAAGAACCGCGTCGTCGAGCAGATCGCGGCCGCGCACCCCGACGACCAGGTCCTCGTGATCGGCCAGTACCTCGACCAGCTCGAGGAGCTCGGCGACCACCTCGACGCGCCCGTCATCACGGGGGCCACGACGGTGCGCGAGCGCCAGCGGCTGTTCGAGGCGTTCCGTTCCGGGGAGATCTCGCGGCTCGTCGTGAGCAAGGTCGCGAACTTCTCGATCGACCTGCCCGAGGCGTCGGTCGCGATCCAGGTGTCGGGGTCGTTCGGGTCCCGCCAGGAGGAGGCGCAGCGCCTGGGTCGCATCATGCGGCCCAAGCAGGACGGCCGCACCGCGCACTTCTACGCCGTGGTCTCGCGCGACACCGTCGACCAGGACTTCGCGGCGCACCGCCAGCGCTTCCTGGCGGAGCAGGGCTACGCGTACCGCATCGTCGACGCCGAGGACCTGGGCGTCGTGCAGTAGAGGGAGGGGGTGTATTCTCTGCGGAGCGGCACCAGGTGTCGTCGCTCCGCAGAGAACACACCCCCTCCCTTGCGCCCGCCTGACGGTCCACCCCGGGCCGTTCGTCCCCCCCTACCCCGTCGGGGTTCCGACGCGACGCGCTCCCGACGCGAAGCCGAGCCACGTGTGCCGGTTGCCCGCCCAGCACCAACCGACCTTGGGTGCGCCGCGTCGCTCCTTGCCGTCGCGACCGGTGCCGTTCGAGATCCACACTGCGGGCGTCCGCGCGTCGAGACGTCCCTCGTCCTTGCGCAGCCGCGAGCCGATCGTCATGTAGCAGTGGTTGCGCTCGACGACGTCGGGTGTCTGGAGCGCCCAGTGGATCCCTTCGCCGAGAACGAGCGGCGTGCGGTCGCGTCGCTCGAACTCGGGCAGCGCCTCGTCGGGGGACCAGTTCGCCAGGTCGTCGCCGCGGTCGACGTCGGTCACGACGTACAGCGGGCCCTCCGGGAGCACGAGCCCCTCGATCGGCTCGAAGCGGTCGACGTCCTCCATGTCGACGACGACGAAGCCCTCCTTGTCCCCGAGCCTCGTGAGCGGCGCGAGGACGGACGGCGGGGCGAGGCGGGGATGCACGGCGAGCAGCCCGCCGTCGGGCGCATCGTGCGCAAGGTGCCCGACGGCGTCGCGCACCTCGTCCGCCGACAGCCCGGCGAGAGCATGGACGCCGAGCGCGATCAGCCGCTCGGCCTGGTCGACGAGCGGCGGTAGGGCAGCCCCCGGGCGCGGTGCCGTCGCCGGCGCTGCCAGCGGGGCCGCAGCTCGTGCGGGCGTCGTGGTCGTCGTGGTCGTCATGGGTTCCTCTCGTCGACGTCGTCCCTCTAACATGGTACGCCGTACGAACATTCCCAGCGGACGGTCCGTGGCGCCACCCCCGCGCCTCGAACCATCACGTCGGGTGAAATGCCCCTGCTGTCCCGTTTCACGATTGCGACACCCGCACCCGTGGGAAAGGATCACGAGGTGGCCTCGTCGTCCGTTCCCCCCGCACTCCCCCGCCCGGCGCACCGTGCGCGTCTTTCCGTCCTCCGCGGCGTCCTGTCGCTCGGGATCGCCGGCGCGCTCACCCTGACCGGCCTCGGCTCCACCGCGACCGCCGAGCAGCCGCTCAACCTCCCGGGCAGGATCACCGACCCCGCCGGGGTGCTCGGGGACCGGACCGACGAGATCGAGAAGGCGATGGACCGGCTGGAGGACGACACCCCGTACCAGCTCTTCGTCGTCTACGTCGACACGTTCGACGGGCAGGACGCGCAGACCTGGGCCACCTCGACGGCCAACCTGTCCGGCCTGGGCCGGGACGACGTCCTGCTGGCCGTCGCGACCACGGACCGCCGGTACGACCTGTCGGCCGACCACAACATCGGACTGTCCGAAGCCTCGCTCGACACGGTCCAGGAGGCGATCGAGGACCAGCTCAGGCAGGACGACTGGGCGGGGGCCGCGGTCGCCGCAGCGGACTCCCTGCACGCCGAGGCGACGGGCTCGTCGTCCTCGGGCGTCTCGGGCTGGCTCGTGGCCCTCGTGGTCGGCCTGCTCGCGATCGCAGGCTGCTTCGTGGTCCGCGCGATCCTGAGCAAGCGCCGCGGGACGGCCGCGAGGCCCGGCGGACCGGACGAGGCCGACGAGCTCGCCCAGCTCCCGACCGACGAGCTGGACCGGCGGGCCAGCTCGGCCCTCGTCGCGATCGACGACGCCGTCAAGACGTCCGAGCAGGAGCTCGGCTTCGCGCAGGCCCAGTTCGGCCTCGAGGCGACGCAGGAGTTCCAGGTCGCGCTCGAGAAGGGCAAGCAGAAGGTGTCCCAGGCCTTCGCGCTGCGCCAGCAGCTCGACGACGACACCCCGGAGGCCGAGCCCCAGGCCCGCACGATGATGGCGCAGATCATCGCGCTGTGCACCGAGGTGAGCCGTTCGCTCGACACCGAGTCCGCCCAGTTCGACGAGCTGCGCGACCTGCAGTCCCGAGCCCCCGAGGTCCTCGACACGGTCGAACGTCGCGCGGGCGAGGTCGAGGCCCGCGTCGCTCCGGCCCGCAGCACGCTCGCCGCGCTCTCCGCGACCTACCCCGAGGCAGCGCTCGCCTCCGTCTCGGCGAACCCCCAGCAGGCCCTCCAGCTCGTCGCAGGCGCCCGCGAGGCGATCGCCGCCGGGCGGTCGGCACTCGAGGGCAAGGACCGGGCGTCCGCCGTCGCGCACGCCCGCGCCGCCGAGAACGCCGTCGGGCAGGCCATGATCCTCCTCGACGCGATCGACTCCGCGGGCGAGGTCCTCGCGCAGGCGGGCCAGCGCCTCGACGTCGCGGTCGCGTCGATCACCGCGGACATCGCCGACGCCGCCCGCCTCGCACCGGCCGACCCGACCGTGTCGGCGCGCGCCACCGAGGCGCAGTCCGCAGTGGCCGAGGCACAGACCGCGCGCAGCGGTGGCGACCCCATCGCGGCCCTGCGCCGGCTCACCGACGCCGAGGCCGCGATCGACGCCGCACTGGCTCCGTTCCGCGCGAGCGCCGAGCAGGCCGCACGCGCCGCGGCGCTCCTGCGCGACACCATCGGGCGCGTCGACTCCCAGATCCGCGCGACGAACGACTTCATCGAGACCCGGCGCGGCGCCGTCGGGCCCGAAGCCCGCACGCGGCTCTCCGAGGCGATCCGCCACCTCGGCGAGGCCCGTGCCCTCCAGCCCTCCGACCCCGTGCGCGCGCTCGCCACGGCCCAGCAGGCCGACGCGCTGGCCCAGGCCGCGGCACAGCTCGCGCAGCGCGACGCGTCCGCGTGGGAGTCGCAGCAGAACGACGCGGGGATGTTCGGCGGCGGCTCTGGAGGCGGCGGCAACAACGTCGGCGGCATGGTCCTGGGCGGCATCCTCCTCGACCAGATCCTGCGCGGCGGGGGCGGCGGACGCCGGTCGGGAGGCGGGTTCGGCGGCGGCTACGGCGGAGGCGGGTTCGGGGGCGGTGGCTTCGGCGGGTCGTCGGGCCGCTCGTCGCGGGGCTCGTCGGGCGGGAGGTCCTCGGGCGGCCGCTCGAGCAGAGGAGGACGGTTCTAGGTCGGACGGCACGGCAAGCACGAGCATCGCGCACCCCATCCACGAGCAGGAAGGCACGACCGATGGCAGAGAAGCAGAGCATCTTCGGACGCATCACCCAGCTGGCCAAGGCGAACATCAACTCGCTCCTCGACGGCGCCGAGGACCCGCAGAAGATGCTGGACCAGCTCGTCCGCGACTACACCAACAGCATCGCCGACGCCGAGCAGGCCGTCGCGCAGACCATCGGCAACCTCCGGCTCGCCGAGCAGGACTACAACGAGGACGTCGCGGCAGTGCGCGAGTGGGGCGACAAGGCCGCCGCCGCGTCCGCGCAGGCCGACCGTTTCCGCTCGTCGGGCGACACCGCGGGCGCCGACAAGTTCGACAACCTCGCCAAGGTCGCGCTCCAGCGGCAGATCTCCGCCGAGGGCGAGGTCCGCCAGGCCGAGCCGCTCATCGCGTCGCAGCGCGAGACCGTCGAGAAGCTCAAGACCGGCCTCGCGCAGATGAAGGGCAAGCTGGGCGAGCTCAAGTCCAAGCGTGACTCCCTCGTCGCCCGCCAGAAGTCCGCCGAGGCGCAGCAGACCGTCCAGGGCGCGATCAGCTCGATCAACGTCCTCGACCCCACGAGCGAGGTGTCGCGCTTCGAGGAGAAGGTGCGTCGCGAGGAGGCCAAGGCGCTCGGCCAGGCCGAGGTCGCCGCGTCCTCGCTCGACGCCCAGTTCGAGGAGCTCGAGGCGTCAGGGGCGAACATCGAGGTAGAGGCGCGGCTCGCGGCGCTCAAGAGCGGCGGCGCCTCCCCGGCCCCGCAGATCACGCCCACGACCGTGACGTCGATCGAGGCCGGCACGCAGGACGCCCCGTCCGGGGGCTGGTAGGCCCCGGCCCCGACCGACGGGGGGGGGGGGGGGGGGGGGGGGGGGG
>NZ_JACSQQ010000016.1:33885-48695 GCF_014836555.1 Oerskovia rustica | reverse complement strand
CCCCCCCCCCCCCCGCCGTGTCAGCAGACCGTGTCGAGCGCGCCGCTCAGCCCGCCGGCAGCGGCTCGTAGTCGATCTCCAGGAAGTCCTCGACCTCGGGCACCCAGCGGCCGGCGACGAACGCCCGGTGGTCCGGGTGCGCGTCGTAGGCCGCGTAGGCGTCGGCGTCGGCGAACTCCATCGAGAAGCCGAACGTGAACGCGTTCTTCGCGCTCGTCTGGCGCAGCTGCTCGAACCTCTCGACGCCGGGGATCTGCGCCAGGACGCGGGCGTCGGTCAGGAAGGCGGCCTCGGCGGCGGACCCCTCGGGGTGGCGCAGGCGGAAGGCGACGGTGTGTCGGATCATGCCGACACCCTCCCACCGACCGCCCGGTAGCGATCGGCGGACACGCAGCCCGACGCAGGACCTACGCCCGCACGCCCCGCCGAGCGACGTCGTCGTGCACGACGGCGAGGAACGACTCCGCGAGGACGCGGCCAGTCTCCAGGACCTCGCCTTCGAACGGCGCCGCCTCGGCGAGGACGTTCTCGGTGTCCACGTCGCCGTGGTCCGCGGCCCACCGGCGGATCGTGTCGAGCGTCGCCTCGGGGTGGAACTGCACGCCCAGCGCCGAGCCGAGCCGGAAGGCCTGGTACGGGTACATGTCGGACATGCCGAGCCAGGTGGCGCCCTCGGGCAGGTCGATGATCGCGTCGGCGTGCATGCTGAGCGTGAGCGAGCGGGCCCGCTTGCCCGTCCCCGCCGCGGCGCGGGCCAACGGACCGAGGACCGGGTCCACCTCCGCCCCCGTCCTCCAGAACACCCGCGTCAGACCGACCTCGCGCCCGGGAGGGGCCGCGACCTGCACGTGACCGCCGCCCGCGACCGCGAGGAGCTGGGCACCGAGGCACACGCCGAGCGTCGGCACCGCGGCGAGCACCGCGGCGCTCAGGAGGTCGCGCAGCGCGGGAAGCCAGGGGGCCACCTCGTCGTCGTAGGCGGACATCTGCCCGCCCAGGACCACGAGGCCGTCACCCAGGTCCGCGAGGTCCGGCAGAGCGTCGCCCACGAAGGGCCGCACGAGGCGGACGTCGGGGCCGAGCCGGTCCGCGAAGATGTCCAGGGTGACGTCCGGGGAGTTCTGGACGACCGTGATCCGGACCGGGTCGAGAAGCTGGAGGTTCACCGCTGAAAGGTACTCGCAACCTGGGGTTCACATGCAAACCGCGCCCACGCCTCGGCAAGATCCGTGTCAGGGGCGCGCCGACCGGCGGCCGCGGCCCCCGCCCGGACGGCCTGCCCGGGCCACCGCGACGGATAGGCTGGACCCCATGTCGGACTCCAGCACGTCGAACGGCCTCGTCAGCACGCAGGGTGAGGCCAGGCGCCGCACCTACCTGATCGTCGACGGGGAGAACATCGACGCGACGCTCGGGATGAGCGTCCTGGGCCACCGACCCAACCCCGAGGAGCGCCCCCGCTGGGACCGCATCGTCGACTTCGCGGCGAACCTGTGGGGCCAGGACGTCACGCCCCTGTTCTTCCTCAACGCGTCGTCGGGCCAGATGCCCATGGCGTTCGTCCAGGCGCTGCTCGCGATGGGCTACCGCCCCATCCCCCTGGCCGGGTCGAGCTCCGAGAAGGTCGTCGACATCGGTATCCAGCGCACCCTCGAGGCGCTCCAGGACCGCCCCGGCGACGTGCTCCTCGCGAGCCACGACGGCGACTTCATCCCGCAGGTCGAGGACCTCCTCGAGGACGGCGACCGCCGCGTGGGGCTGCTGTGCTTCCGCGAGTTCGTGAACTCGCGCTTCTCGGAGCTCGCGTCGCGCGGCCTGAGCTTCCACGACCTCGAGGACAACGTGGGCGCGTTCACCACGGTCCTGCCGCGCGTCCGGATCATCCCGCTCGACGAGTTCGACCCGCTGCGCTACCTCTGAGCCTCCTCGGAGCCCGGGAGGGCGGGGCCGCGCACGGCGCGCGGTCCCGCCCTCTTCGCGTCTCCGGCCTGTCAGGGAGCGCTCAGCCCCGCAGCTCGCGGTACAGCGGCGTGGGGAACGACGCCGTCACGCCGCCGCCGTCGAGCAGCCCGGTGATCCGCTCGGCCTCGGCGTCGACGGCCGCGGCGGCGTCCGTCCCGACGTCCTCGAGCAGGCGCACCGCGGGCGAGCCGTCGGTCCGCACCGCCCAGGCTCCGACGATGCGGCCCTCCCACCAGACGGTCGCACCGATGTTCCCCGCGGTGTCGAAGAGCTGCTCGCGGTGCGGGCCGAGGTACCAGTCGCGGTGCTTCCAGCCCATGGCCGTCGGGTCGAGCGAGGGCAGCAGCGCCACGTGACCGGCGGCGGCGCCCGGGGCGGGTGCCAGGTCGCTCGACCGCAGCGCGACGCCGGCCCCGACGCCGTCGAGCTCGACCTCGCGCACGTCGAGCGCGGCGAGCGCGGCCCGGGCCTGCCCCAGGTTCCAGCCGGTCCACCACTGGAGGTCCGCGACGGTCGCGGGGCCGAAGGACTCGAGCCATGCGGACGCGAGCCGCACCCGGGCCTCGGCCTCGTCGAGCTCGGGGATACCGCCCGGCAGCCAGTCCTCGACGGGGCGCCACAGGAAGCGGTTGGAGGACCACCCGCCGGTCGGTTCGCCCCGGACGATCCGCCCCTCCGCGGACAGCAGCGACAGCAGCGGGGACGTCAGCGAGCGCCGCACGTCCCACGACCTGGTCGTGGTCGGCAGGAACGCGGTCCGCAGCACGGGGGCCCGGGCCGAGAGCTGTGCTCCCGTGAGGGGCCCGTGCTCCGCGAGGGCGTCGTGGACCTGCTCCTCGGCCCCTGCGAGGAAGCGTCCGGCGTCCTCGACGGGCGGGTCGGTGGGGATCGTCGCGAGCTCCTTGAGGAGCCTGGCACGCAGCCGCCGCCCGACGCCGGCGCTCGCCCCCGCGTGGACGACGGGCACCAGGTCGCGCGCCACGACGAACAGGGTGCGGCGCATCGCGAGGACGCGCACGAGGGAGCGCCGCTCGTACAGGGCGGCCTGCACGTCCTCGACGCGCAGGCCGGGGACGCGCGCGAGGACCGAGAGGTAGACGCTGGGGGCGTCGGTCGCATGGAGGGCGACGAGCCGGTCGACGACGCCCTCGACCGTGGTCACGGGGCGTGGCCCGGTCGCCCCGAGGTCGAGCTGGTGCGCGACGAGTCGCGCCCTGCGGTCGTGGTCGGTGATGCGCATCCTGGTCCTCGTCCTGGTCGTCCGCGCACGGCCCGGGCCCGGTGCGTGCAGGCCCATGCAACCATCGTCCGCCGACACGGGCTGGCACCACGCGTCTCGGCGCGGCCCGCCGTGCACCGCACCGCTGCCGCCCAGGCGACTCCCAGGGTTCGGTCGCACACTGGAACCATGAGCGAACCCGAGGCACGGCTGGTCGTGGTCGACGACGAGCCCAACATCCGCGAGCTGCTGTCCACGTCCCTGCGTTTCGCCGGATTCGAGGTCTACGCGGCCGCGGACGGCACGAGCGCGCTCAAGCTCGTGCGTGAGGTCGAGCCGGACCTCGTGGTGCTCGACGTCATGCTCCCGGACATGGACGGGTTCACCGTGACGCGTCGCATGCGCGCCACGGGCCAGCACACGCCTGTCCTGTTCCTCACGGCGCGCGACGACACGCAGGACAAGGTCACGGGCCTCACCGTCGGCGGGGACGACTACGTGACCAAGCCGTTCAGCCTCGAGGAGGTCGTGGCCCGCATCCGTGCGGTGCTGCGTCGCACGCACGCCGAGCCCGAGGACACCGCGGTGCTGCGCTTCGCGGACCTCGAGCTCGACGAGGACTCGCACGAGGTCCGCCGCGCGGGGCAGGTCGTGGACCTGTCCCCCACCGAGTTCAAGCTGCTGCGCTACCTCATGCTCAACGCGGGCCGCGTGCTGTCGAAGGCACAGATCCTCGACCACGTCTGGCAGTACGACTGGGGCGGGGACGCCAACATCGTCGAGTCCTACATCTCGTACCTGCGTCGCAAGATCGACAACCTCACGGTGACCGGGCCGGACGGTACCGAGGAGCCCGTCCAGCCGCTCATCCACACCAAGCGCGGCGTCGGGTACCTGCTGCGCACTCCCCCGGAGTCCGGGAGCACCCGCCGGTCATGAGCACGCCCTCGTCCTCGTCGCCCGGCGGTCCGGGCGGAGCGCCGGGCGCCCCGGGCGCGCTGCCTCCCGTCCCGCCACCGCCCGGCCCGACGACCCCGCGCGCCTCCTCGGCGCGCCCCGCCCCGGGTGCGGTGCGTCCTGGGGCGCAGGCTGCGTCGTCGGGCACCGAGGCCGACGGCGCAGCGACCGAGCAGCACCTGCCGCCCGTGCCGCCGCCCGACGAGCCCCGCCCGTACGGCAGACCCGTGGCCACGAAGGACTGGGGCTGGTTCGCTCGCATCCCGCTGCGCACGCGGCTCGTCGCGATCATCATGCTGCTGCTCGCGGCCGGGCTCGGGGTCGCGGCGGTCGCGACCAGCGTGTTCGTGTCGAACTACCTCGTCCGGCAGGTCGACGACCAGCTCAAGGCGACCTCCGTGGACGTCGCGGCCGACCCGGACAGCCAGTTCAGCCAGAACCCGACCGGGCTTCCCAGCGACTACTACATCCTCTACAGGTTCTCGAACGGGGTGACCTGGCCGCGCTACTTCGCGAGGACAGCGCTGAAGTACGGGCTGCCCGACATCCCCGCGCTGTCGCTCGACGAGGTGAAACGCATCGACGGCCCGTTCACGGTGCCGCCCCAGCGGAGCGGGCTCCTCGTCCCGACCGACCCCACGCAGTGGCGCGTCATGCCGCTCGTCGACGCCGACGGCTCGACCGCGTTCGTCGCCCTGCCGCTGGCCGGGATCCACGACACCGTGAGGTTCCTCGGGTGGACCCTCGCGATCAGTGCCCTCGCGATCTCGCTCGTCGGCGGTGCGATCGCGCTCGTCGCCGTCCAGCGCGCCCTGAAGCCGCTGCGCGAGATCGAGGAGGCCGCCGCCGACATCGCCGGTGGCGACCTGACGCGGCGCATCCGGCCGGCCCCACCCACGACCGAGGTCGGTTCGCTCGCCGCGTCGCTCAACATCATGCTCAACCACATCGAGCGGGCGTTCGCGGCCTCGGAGGCCTCGGAGGCCCGGATGCGGCGCTTCGTCTCGGACGCGAGCCACGAGCTGCGGACCCCGCTCGCGACCGTGCGCGGCTACGGCGAGCTCTACCGCATGGGCGCCCTGACGACGCCCGAGCAGATGGACGACACGATGCGCCGCATCGAGGACTCCGCGTCCCGCATGGGCACGCTCGTCAACGACCTCCTCGCGCTCGCCCGTCTCGACGAGGGCCGTCCCATCCGTCACGAGCCCGTGAACCTCGCGGCCCTGGCCCGCGACTCCGCGGGCGACCTGCACGCCCTGGACCCGACGCGCGAGGTGCGCCTCGTGGACCTGAGGGACGCCTCCGGGGACGCGCCCCGGGACCTCACCGTGATCGGCGACGAGGACCGTCTGCGGCAGGTGCTCGCCAACCTCATCGGCAACGTGTCGCAGCACACCCCGGCCGGGACCCCCGTGGAGATCGCGCTCGGGACGCAGGTCCAGGACGGCGGGGGCGCGCCCGTCGGGGTCCTCGAGGTCCGCGACCACGGACCGGGCATCACGCCCGAGCAGGCGGCCCACGTGTTCGAGCGGTTCTACCGCGCGGACTCCTCCCGCAACCGCGCCTCGGGGGGCTCCGGGCTGGGCATGGCGATCGTCGCGGCCATCGTCGGGGCGCACCACGGGCACATCTCCGTGGCACCCACGCAGGGCGGTGGCCTCACGGTTCGTGTGGAACTCCCGACACAGGGCTACGATGGCGGGTCGTCGACGGATCGGACGTAGGCTCGGAGGAGCATCTGCGCTCGACGACGCATCCTGTTCCCGCATCGAAGAAGGCTGATCTCATGGGCGTCACCACCTCTGACGCACCGCAGTGGTTGCTCACCTCCTGGACCCGTAGCTGCAAGGGCGCCGGGGCCACAGCCCCCACCGAGGAGATCCTCGCCGTCGGCGAAGGACTCCTCGAGCGCTGGAACCAGCCGGACCGCCACTTCCACAACCTGCGCCACCTCGCCGACGTCCTGGGACGGGTCGACGAGCTCGCGGAGGAGACGCACGACGCCGACGTGGTCCGCCTCGCGGCCTGGTACCACGGCGCGATCTTCGACGCGGCCCGCAAGGCCGCGTACGCCAACAAGGGCGGCGAGGACGAGAGCGCGAGCGCCGCGCTCGCGTTCGAGCAGCTGTCCGGGCTGGGCGTCCCGGAGAAGGCGTGCCGCCGCGTCGCGTTCCTCGTCAACGCCCTCGTGCGCCACGCGCCGGACCCTACGGACTTCGACTGCGCCGTGCTGTGCGACGCAGACCTCGCGATGCTCGCGGCCGAGCCGCAGCGGTACAAGGAGTACCTCAAGGACGTGCGCGACGAGTACGCGCACATCCCGCTCGCCGACTACCTGCGGGCGCGCACCGCGATCATCACCAAGCTGCTCGACCGGCGCAGCCTGTTCTCGAGCCCGCTGGGTGCCGCGTGGGAGGAGCCCGCACGGCAGAACCTGGACGCCGAGCTGCAGCGTCTGCGCAAGGAGCAGAAGAAGCTCGACGCGTCGGCCCCGCCGGCGCTCGTCGCACCCTCGCCGTCCTGAGTCGTTCTGCGTCGCACTGAGTCGTCGGCCGTGCTGCCTCACGGCGACGAGCCGTGCACAGGCACGCGTCCTGACGCCGCGCCCACAGCGCGGGGGGTGCCCCTGCCCGACGGCGCCGCTCGGCCCTAGCGTCCTGCTCACCCGGTCGCGCACCGCGCCCCGGGGCAGGGCGCCGGCCGGTGCCCCGCAGGCTCGGTGAGAGGCAGGACGGCATGAGCAGGTACGAGGTCGACAGTGCACGGGTCGCGCAGGCGAGCGCCGCGGTCGGAGGGTCGGTCACGGCCATCCGTGCCGAGGTCGGGGTCATGATGCGCAACCTCCAGGACCTCCAGGCGAGCTGGCAGGGCGGCGCTGCCACGGCGTTCGCGGGCGTCATGGCCGAGTGGCAGGGCGCGCAGGTGCACGTCGAGACCGCGCTCGACTCGATCACGACCGCGCTGGGCTCCGCCGCCCAGACGTACGCGGACGCCGAGGCGCAGGCCTCGAGGTTGTTCCTGCGCTGACGGGCTGTTGCTCCGCTGACGGGCTCCCGGCGGCGCGGGGGGCGCGCCCCCGGGGCCGCTAGGATCCGCTCCATGCCGCGCCGTCGACAGTCCGCCGCCTCTCGCACGGTGTCCTTCGAGGTCGTCGAGGACCTGGACGACGATCTCTCGGTGCCCGCAGGCCGGACCGAGGGCGCGGAGGCTGCCGGGTCCGACGAGTCGATCGTCACCGCTGGCGGTGCGTCCGGTGCCGGCCGCTCCCGTGACACCCCGGGCGCCGCAGCCCCCGGGGTCGGGGACGCGCCGTCGGGCAGGAAGCGCTGGTGGCCGTGGGCCGCTGCTGCCGGTGTCCTGGCCCTCGTGCCCGGTGGGCTCGCGGTCGGCGGCCAGATCGAGGAGCGGCGCACCCAGGAGCGCCTCGTCGCGAACGAGGGCGGAGTGCTGCCCTTCACGGGACCGCCGCAGGAGATCTGGTCGAGAGACCTGGCCGATCAGGTCTGGACGCCCTGGGGCGGGATGCTCCTCCACCGAGACGCCGACGGTACCGACGAGACCGTGACCGCCGTCGACGTCCTGACCGGGCAGGACGTGTGGGAGGCGACGGTCGGCCCCCAGGCGATCTGCGGTCGGAGCACCTTCTGGCAGCCGTTCGCCGTGGACGACGGCCCCCTGCTGTGCCTGTCAGGCACCCCGGAGGCCATGACGGTCACGGCCCTGGACCCGGACGGGCGGACCACGGGGCGCAGGGACCTCGGCGCGGTCGACGAGGCGTCGGGCTACGCCGTCGGGCCCGGCAGCACGGTCGTGACCGTCCGCCGCGACGGACCCGTCGGTCCGCCGGTCGGCCGGCGCGAGGTCTGGAGCGAGAACGGGTCCCCGACCTTCGTCGACGTGCCCGGCGGACGCGGCGTCGTCGTGACCCTGCAGGACGCGCTCTCGGGAGACGTGCTCTGGGAGAACCAGGTGCCGTTCGTCGCGCCGGACGAGGCCTGGGAGTGTCAAGGGCGCGGCGACGGGACCGAGCCCGTGCTGATGCTCGACCAGGTGACCGCCTGGACGACGGGCCACGTCGTCCAGGTCGACGGTTGCGGCGTCAGCGCGTCGTTCGACGCGGGCGGTGACCGCCTGGACGACCCGGCCTCCCCGGACGACCAGGTCGAGCCCTTGACGGCGACGACCGCGGCCAGGTTCGACCAGACGACCACGCACACGACCGTGCTCGACCGCACGGGCTCACCGTCGTGGGACGTCACCGGGCAGATCCTCCGCCCGTCCGCCACCGACGGGACGGGCGAGAGCACGATCTTCGTCGACACCCTGAGCGGCCTGGCCGCGTTCACGCCCGAGGGCGAGGAGCTCTGGGAGGTCTCGACGTACGCGAGCACGTTGTTCGTGCACACGGGCGCCGTCATGGTCGTCGACGACGGTGCGAACGGCGTGACCGCGCTCGACCCGAGCACGGGCCGCAGGCTGTGGACCGTGCCCGGAGTGGACTCGGTCTACCCGTCCGGTGCGGTGACCGACGGCTCCCAGGTGGTCGTCCTCGCCTACGGCTCCGACGGGGCGCCCCGGAGCACGGGACACGACCTGGCGACGGGTGACGTGCTGTGGACCGGCGAGAGCACCACGAACGAGGGACTGATCGGCTACCACGGTGCGCTGCTCCGGCTCACCCAGGACTCGGTGAGCAGGGTGGGGTGACCCCGCCCCGACGACCTAGGGTGACAGGTGTGCCGACGTCCCTCCTGACCGCGAGCGTCACGATCTGGTGCACGCCGCCGACCCCCTGCCTGCCGGGCCAGGCGGCCTGGCTGTCGGCCGACGAGGCGGTCAAGGCCTCGAGATTCCGTCGGCCTGTCGATCACGACCGGTTCGTCACGGGACGGCTCCTGACCCGGGCCGTCCTCGGGGAGCGGCTGCACCAGGCTCCCGAGGACGTCGACATCCGGCTCGGGGCGCGGGAGGGCGCGGCCCCCGGCCGACCGTACGTCGGCCCGGGGCCGTCGTTCTCGATCGCGCACGCCGGATCCTGGGTGCTCGTCGCCGTCGTCGATCCGGCGGGTCCGCCGCTGCCCGGTGCCGCTTCCGCGGCGGTTCCCGGGGCGGCGGTGGACGTCGGGGCGGGGGTGGACGTCGGCGTGGACGTCGAGTCCACGGCCCCTGCGCGCGCCCACCTCGCCGACCTGCTCGACGCCGTGCCCGCAGGCGAGCGGCCGGCCGACGGGTGGGACGCCGAGTCGTTCACCCGGTCGTGGGTCCGCCGCGAGGCCGTGCTCAAGGCGGTCGGCACGGGGCTCCTCGCCCCGCGCGACGACCTCCTCCTGTCCCGTGCGGACCGGCCGGCCCGCGTCGTGCACAGCGGAGGGCTCCTCCCGGCTCCCGACCGGCTCGCCGTCCGGGACCTCGAGCTCCCGGCGGCGTGGCCGTCACCCTCGACAGGCAAGGCCGTCACCCTCGGCGGTCGGGAGGGTCACCCTCGGCGGTCCGGGACGTCACCGTCGGCGGGCGGGGGCGAGGGCGCGACCTACCTCGCGGCCGTCGCGCTCCGCTCGGCCCGCGGCCCCGTCGCGCTCGGGAGCGTCCGGGTGACCGACGGGACCGCGCTCCTCGCCCGGCACGGCATCACCGCGCGGACCACGCTCGACCAGCCCTGAGCAGGGCGCTCAGCGGACCTCCCTGCTCTCGCGCAGCAGCAGCCACAGCAGGAACGGCGCCCCGACCGCCGAGGTCACCACTCCCACCGGCAGGTCCACGGGCAGCGAGCGCGCCCCGAGGTCCGCGGCGAGCACCACGCACGCCCCCACGAGTCCCGCGCCGAGCGGCGGCGGCCCCTGCGCTGCGAGCGCCCGCCACGCGATCTGCGGTGCGACGAACGCGACGAACGGGACGGGCCCGGCCGCCGCGGTCGCGGCGGCCGCCAGGACCACGGCCAGGGCGATCTGCAGCAGCTGGGCCGCCGACCGTCGCACGCCCAGCCCCACGATCACGCGCGAGTCGAAGCGCAGGATCGCGAGCCACCGGGTCGAGAGCGCGCTGACCACGACCGTGACCACGACCACCACCGCGACGGGCCCCGCGATCTCGAAGCTCGCCCGGTTGAGGCTCCCGGTCATCCAGATGAGGGCCGCGTTGAGGTCGGGCAGCTCGGCGCGCACCAGCATCCACGACGTGATCGCCGACGCCCCGGCGTTGACCCCGAGCCCCACGAGCACCAGCCGGTACCCCTCGATCCCACCGCGCCATGCGAGCAGGCACACGAGGGCGGTCGCGACGAGCCCGCCCAGGACGGCGACGACCGGCAGGCCGGCGGTGACCAGGAAGCCGCTCATGGCGCCGGTGCCCGCGAGCACGATCGCCGCGACGGCGGCGGCCGTCGCACCGGCCGTGACGCCCAGGATGTCGGGGCTCGCGAGCGGGTTGCGGGCCACCGACTGCGTGATCGCCCCGGCCGCGCCCAGCGCGAAGCCCACGACGATCGCGGTCGCGGCCCGCGGCGCGCGCAGGCCCAGCACCACGAACCGGTCGGCCGGGTCCCCGGCGCCGAGCAGGGTCCGGACCACGTCCCCCGCGGGCAGCACGTACTCGCCCACCATGATCGACGCGACGAGCAGGACCAGGAGCAGGACCACGAGGCCGACCCCGACCAGCGCCTGCCTGCGGCTGCCCGGGTGGCGGTGCAGCGGCCGGAGGGCACGCCGGAGCAGGGGGCGCCATCCCGTGGGGCCCGACGGGTCGTCGGAGCCAGGCCCGCGGACACCCCGGTCCGGCCGTGACAGCTCGTCGGTCGGCCTGCTCCCCGGGGTGTTCCCCGGCAGGGTGGTGGTCACGATCGGTCTCCCAGGTAGCCACGGGCGAGGACGACGAACAACGGCGCACCGACGAGCGCGATGACGATGCCGACCTGGATCTCGGAGGTCGCAGGGGCCACGCGCCCGACGACGTCGGCCCCCAGGACCAGGACGGCGCCGCACAGTCCGGCGACCGGGACACGCCAGGCGGGTCCCCCGAGCCCGAGCCGTGTCGCGGCGTGCGTCGCCGCGAGGCCGACGAAGGCGATCGACCCGCACGCGGCCGTCGCGGCGCCCGCGAGCAGGGTCACGGCCAGCAGGCCCACGGCCCGGTCGCGCACGACGTGCCGTCCGAGCGTGACACCGAGCTGGTCGCCCATCTCGAGGGCCCCGAGGGTCGGCGCGTTGACGACCGCGAGCACCAGCCCGAGCAGGAGGAACGGCGCGACGGTCCAGATGACCTCGGGGCCGCGCCCCACGAGCGACCCGATGCTCCAGAACCGGAACACGTCCATGGTCGTGCGGTCGAGCAGCAGCACCCCCGACGTGATCGACGCGAGGAGCGCCGTGACGATCGACCCCGTGAGGACCAGCGTGACGCCCGGCGCGAGGACGCGGATGCGCTGGGAGAGGACCACGACGACCCCCCCGGCGCACAGCGCGCCGACGAGCGCGAAGCCCACGGCCCCTGACGGGCTCGTGATCCCGAGGACGTGGATCGCGAGCACCACGGCGCACGCGGCCCCCGACGTCACGCCCAGCAGGCCGGGGTCGGCGAGCGGGTTGCGGGTGTGCGCCTGGGTGAGCGCACCGGCCACCCCGAGCGCGATCCCGACGAGCAGCCCCAGGATCGTGCGCGGCACTCGCATGTCCCACACGATCGCGGAGGCCTCGCTCGTGCCCGGCGCACGCAGGACCGCGAGCACGTCGGGCAACGGCACGGGCTGCGACCCGAACGCGACGCTCGCAGCGACCGCGCCCAGGAGCGCGAGCACGAGCGCTCCACCCACGAGGGGCAGCCTGTCGCCCGGGCGGCGTCCCGTGCGCGGCGCGGCGACCTGGGCGAGCGTGCCGCTCACGACGCCGCCCCCGCGCCCGCGAGCCGCCGCAGGTCCGCGGCGACGATCTCACGCGACCACACCCACCGGTCCTCGGCAGCCGGGCGGGCGACGTGGTCCGCGTAGGTGCCCGCCGCGACGGCCGTCAGCGCGACCCGCAACGCCTCGACCACTTCCGGTGCACGGTCGCCCACGAAGAAGTGCCCGCCCTCGACGATCCGCCGTCGGACTCCCGCCCGGGCGCGTTCCGCCCAGGGCGCGACGGCCTCGGGCGGGGACGCGACGTCGTCGGACCCGGCGAGCAGCAGGAGGGGCACCGTGATCTCCGTGGCCTCCCCCGCCGCGGCGGTCCCGAGCGAGTCGTGGACCGCGAGGTCCGCGCGCAGGACGCGCGCGTGCAGCGCGAAGAACTCGGCGTCGGCGAGCAGCTCGGGCGGCGTGCCGCCCAGCGCGGTGATCCACGCCCGCAGCGCGGAGTCGTCGCGCGCGGTGAGCCTCCCCGGCTCGACGACGTCGCTCCCGTCCCCGTCCCGGCCGCCGGACCGCGGCCGGTCGGCACGCGCCGCGCGACCCGAGACCACGAGCAGGTCCGGGGCCTCCCCCGGCCCGAGGCCGGCCGCGACGCGGACCGCGACCGACGCTCCGAGGCTGTGCCCGAGCAGGACCGTGGGGACGTCGTCGGCAAGGAGCGCACGCACGGGGCCCGCGACGTCCGCGAGGAGGTCGGTCATGGTCTGCACGGGCGGCTCGCCGAAGCGCGTCTCGCGGCCCGGGTACTGCACGGCCACGACCTCGGGGGCCGACGCGAACGGCGCCGACGACCCCCTGGGGCTCCCCGGGGTCCCGTCGATCGCTCGGTCGCGGGCGAGGACGAGCCGCCGGTAGTAGCTCGCGGCGCCACCCGCGTGCGGGCACACCACGACCCGCCACGTCGCCCCCGGGGGGGAGGCCAGGACGCGCAGGTGGTCGCCGCGGGGCGCGTCGGCCCGCCCGTCAGTCACGAGGGGTGCCATCGGCCTCGGACGAGGCGTCGGGCACGGCCTCGTCGGTGTCGTCGCCGTGGTGGTCGTGGTCCGCGACGCCCTTGCGCCAGTACCCGTCGACGTCGAAGTTGTCGCGGCCCAGCCCCACCTCGTTCTTGAGGTAGCGGCGCAGCGGCTTGATCGAGAGCGACTCCCCCGCGACCCACACGAACCCGCTGCCAGGAGGCAGCTCGGTGCCGCGCACCGCGTCGGCGAGCAACGACGTCGTGCCCGGCGCGCGGTCCTCGCGGAAGAGCCACGTGACGTCGACGTCCGCGGCCGACGCGAGCGGCAGCACGTCGCCCGCGTCCTGGACCTCGACGAAGACCGTGACGGGGACCCCGGGGCGCAGCGTCGAGAGCCAGCGCGCCGCCGCCGGCAGGGCCGTCTCGTCGATCGCGAAGACGTACCAGTCGAACACGTCGTTCACCAGGAACGAGCCGCGCGGGCCCAGGACCCCGACCAGGTCGCCGACCTGGGCCCGCCCCGCCCACCGCCCCGCGATCCCGTGCTCGTGCACCACGAGGTCGATGTCGAGCGTGCGTGCCTCCCGGTCGAAGTGCCGCACCGTGTAGTCGCGGCTCGTGAGGTGGCGTCCGCCGACCCAGCGGTCGTCGACCACCTGCGGCATCTCCGGCGTCCCGCCCGGCTCGGTCGGCAGGAAGAGCTTGACGTGGTCCTCGGGGGCCACGGTCACGAAGTCGTCCAGGTCCTCGCCGGTGAGGCGGACCCGGACCATGCGCGCCGCGATCTGCTCGACGGCCGAGACCGTCAGCAGCCGCGGGCGCAGCGGGTGCGTCAGGAGAGTCACCTGCTCGACGGGGCCCGCCGGGGCCTGCGGCGCCGTGTCCTGCTCGGTCGTGTCGAGCCTGCTCGTGGTGCTGGTCATGTGTTCTCTCCTCGGGTGGTGCCGACGGTCGCGTCGACGGGCTGGGGGGAAGGTTCGTGGGGGTCGTCGAGGACCGGGTCCGGCTCGGTGACCGCGCGACGCAGCCCGGGGACCGCGAGCGCGACGAGGCCCGTGGCGACGGCCGCGAGCGCCCCGCCCACGGCGATCGCGCCACCCGCGCCGAGGGTCCGGGCGATCAGGGTCAGCAGCGGGCCGCCGAGCGCGTCGCCCGCGGTGCCCTGCGCGGTCCACAGCGCGCTCACCCGGCCTCGCAGGTGGTCGGGCGTGCGCTCGTAGAGCAGCGTGAACCGCAGGATCTCGCCCAGGACGTCGCCCGCGCCGACCAGGGTCATCGCGACGACCGCGAGCACGACCGACTGCGACAGGCCGAGCATCGCGACCCCGGCGCCCGAGGCCGCGAACACGATCAGCAGGACGCGGCCCGTGCGCCGGACGCGCCCGGTCCACCCGCTCGTGAGCGTCGCGACGAGCGCGCCGACGGCGGGGGCGCTGAAGAGCAGCCCCACGACCTCGGGTCCCGCGCCGAGCTGCTTGTCGACCAGCTCGGGGACGAGCACGTGCGGGGACGCGAACAGGATCTGGACGAAGCCCAGCAGGATGATGCCGCCGATCACGCGGTCGGTCGCGACGAAGCGCAGCCCCTCGGCCAGGTCGTCCCACGGACGCGGGGGTCGGGTGGTCGTGGCCGTCCCGGCCCCGGCTGGCGGTGCGCCGTCACGCTCGGGCGAGCCGGCGCCGTCGGGCACGACGGGCTCCCCCTCCCCGCCGCCCGGGGGCAGGGCCGGGAGGCGTACCAGGAAGCCCAGGCTCACGACGCTGGCGACGACCACGACCCCGAACGCGAGGCTCGACCCGCCGTGCGCGATCGCGATCCCCGCGACGAGC
>NZ_JACSQQ010000016.1:0-33875 GCF_014836555.1 Oerskovia rustica | reverse complement strand
GGGGGGACACGACCGCGCCCAGGTCGAGCGAGATCGCCTGGAGCGCCGCGACCGCAGGAAGCTGGCCGCGCGGTACGAGCGACGGCACCGCGGCCGCGAGCGCGACCACGCTGAACCCGCCCGCCAGTCCGTCCCACGCCGCGACGGCGTAGATCGCGGCGACCGAGGGCGACTCGGCGAGCGAGTTCACGAGCAGCGCGGCGAAGCCCATGATCGCGGCCGAGCGCGACCACAGGATGACGCGGCGCCGGTCCGTCCGGTCGGCGACGACGCCCGCGACGAGCGTCCCCGCGAACGCCGCGACCCCCAGGGTCGTGTTGACGCCCGCGACGTGCAGCGACGTGCCCGTCAGCGCGTAGACCTGCACGGGCAGCGCCACCACCAGCATGCCGAGCCCCAGCAGGGACACGACGCGCCCGGCGAACAGCAGGCGGAAGCTTCGGCTCGCGCGCAGCGGCGACAGGTCCAGGGCGAGCGCGGAGAAGATGCCCGAGGCGCTCACGTCGCCGTCGTCGTGGTCCGGGGCCCCGAGGGAGCGGCGCCGTCGAGCTCGCGGCGCAGGCTCGCGGGGCGCAGGTCGGTCCAGTGCGCGTCGACGTACGCGAGCGCGACCGCGCGCGTCGAGGCGCCCAGCACGACGTCCCACCCGGGCGGGACTGCCGCGAACTCGGGCCACAGGGAGTGCTGCTGCTCGTCGTTGACGAGCACCAGGAAGGTGCCCTCGGAGTCGTCGAAGGGGTTCATGGGTCAGTGCCTCTCGTCGGTGCTGGGTCGGGTGGCCGCAGGAGCCTGGGACAGGTGTCGCGCGAGGACCGGGCCGAGCTGGCCGACCGCCGCGGGCGACACCATGTCGTGGTGGCCTGCGAGGACCGTGTGCTGGGTCACGGTCCCGGTCACGTGCGGGGCCCAGGCGTCGCGCTGGGCCGTGAGGTCAGGGCGGTCGGCGCCCTCGTTCGCCGTGAACAGCAGCAGGTCGCCCCGGAACGGGGTGTAGCGGGCCTGTCCCATGAGGTCGCACGAGTACAGGTAGGTGTCGACGACCGCGGCGAGCCCGTCCTCGTCGAGGTCGCCCCAGGCACCGGGCGCGTCGGCCAGGACGTCGAGGACGTCGTCGCGCGTGGGCGCGGCGACCACGTCGGGGTCGGCGCCGCCGGCGGCGAGCAGCGACCGCAGGGCGTCGACCTCGACGCTGGCGAGATCGTCGGCGTCGACCTCGCCGCCCCCCGCCGACGGTGACGCGTTCCCCTGCCGAGGGTGACCGTCCTGCCCGACGGCGCCGCCCACCCCGGGCACGACGGCCTCGGCGTCGAGCATCGTCAGGCTCGCGACGACGTCCCCCGCCTCCTGCAGGCGGGTCGCCACCAGGTGGGCCAGGTGGGCCCCGAACGAGTAGCCGAGCAGGTGGTACGGCCCCCGCGGCTGCACCTCGCGCACCGCCCGGACCGACTGCTCGGCGAGGTCGACGAGCGAGGAGGGGGCGCCGTCGGGCCCCGCGAGACGCGGCGACTGGAGCGCGTGCACCGCCGTCCCGGCCGGGACGTGCGGGACGAGTGACGCGAAGGACCACCCGAGGCCGCCCGCCGGGGCGAAGCAGAAGAGCGGCGCGGTCCCGGTCCCTGCTACGGTCCCGGGCGCCGGAGCGCGCAGAGTGAGCGTGCCCGCGAACGGGTCGGTCTCCGGGGCGTCCCAGTGCGCGACGATCGCCTCGACCGTCGGAGCGGTCACGAGGACGCCGACGCTGAGCGGGCGCCCCAGCCGCGTGCGGACCATCGAGACCGCACGCATCGCCAGGAGCGAGTGGCCCCCCGCGGCGTAGAAGTCGTCGTCGGCGCCGAAGGTCGTCACGCCCAGGACCTCGGCGAAGATCGCACAGAGCTCGCGCTCGAGGTCGGTCCGGGGCTCGCGCCCGCCCTCGCGCGTGAGGTCGGGAGCGGGCAGGCGCCGGACGTCGAGCTTGGCGTGCGGCGTCAGCGGTAGCTCGTCGAGCGGGACGAGGGCCGACGGGACCAGGTGGTCGGGAACCGTTCGGCGCATGGTCCGCAGGACGTCGGCCAGCAGGGCCGGGTCGCCGTCGGAGGTCTCGGCGCCCTCGGCGAGCACCACGTAGCCCACGAGGACGTGACCGCCCCCGGCGCCCCGGCGCGCGACCACGGCGCACTGCGCGCCCCGCGGGTCGCGCGCCAGCACCGCCTGCGACTCCCCCGGCTCGACCCGGTAGCCCCGGATCTTGACCTGACCGTCGCTGCGCCCCAGGAAGTCGAGCTGCCCGTCGGGCCTGCGGCGCACGACGTCACCCGTGCGGTACATCCGCGCACCCGGCACCCCGAACGGGTCGGCGACGAACCGCTCGGCGCTCAGCCCGGGCGCCCCGTGGTACCCGCGTGCGAGCCCGATCCCGCTCACGTACAGCTCGCCCGGCGTGCCGTCGGGCACGGGCGCGAGCCCGGAGTCCAGGACGTACACCGACGTGTTGGCGATGGGACGCCCGACGGTCGGGCGCCGGCTCTCGTCCGTGCCGCCGCCGAGCGTGTTGATCGTGTACTCGGTCGGGCCGTACAGGTTGTAGCCGCGCGTCCCCGGGGTGGCGACGATCGCGTCCCACACCTCCGCACCTACGGCCTCGCCGCCCAGCAGCACGAGGCCCGGGCGGTACCGGCCCTCGTCGAGCAGGCCCTCCGCGAGGAGCGCCGAGCACACCGAGGGCGTCACGTTGACGACGTCGATCCGCTCCGCCGCGCAGTACGTCGCCATCGCGTGCGGGTCGCGTCGAACGGCCTCGTCGAGCAGGTGCACCTCGTGGCCGTCGACGAGCCACAGCAGCTCTTCCCACGACATGTCGAACGCGAACGAGACCGTGTGCGCGACCCGGACCGGCTCCTCCCGGAGCCCGGCCGGGCGGGAGGCCACGAGCGGCTCGAAGATCTCCGCCCGGTGGTTGCGCAGCATGTTGACCAGCCCCCCGTGCTCGATCGCCACGCCCTTGGGCGCACCCGTCGAGCCCGACGTGTACATGACGTACGCGAGCCGGTCGTGGCGGTAGGCGGGCCACGGGTCGTCGCCCCGGGCCGGGTTCGCGTCACCCTCGGCGGGCGCGTCCGTCACCGTCGGCGGCAGGTCCGGTCGCCCTCGGCGGGCGGGTCCGTCACCCTCGGCGAGCCGGTGCGTCGCCGTCGGGGGGACCTGGAGGTCCTGGGGGACCTGGGGCGCCGGCACCACCGCGCGGCCCGCCAGTGCCGGCCCCACGAGACCCCGGAACGACTCGTCCAGCACCACGGCGCGCGCACCTGCCGCCTCGACGATCGCGCACAGCCGTTCGGCCGGGTGCGCGGCGTCGAGCGGCACGTACGCCGCCCCGGCCCGCAGGGTCGCGAACAGCGCGACGACGAAGTCGATCCCGCGCGGCACCGCGAGCGCCACGACGTCCTCGGGCCCGGCACCGGCCGCGACCAGTGCGCGCGCGAGCAGGTCGACGCGCTCGCCGAGCCGGGCGAACGTCACCGAGTCGGTGCCGTGGACCAGCGCCGTGCGCTGCGGGTGGGCCGCGACGGCCCGGTCCAGCAGGTCGAGCAACGAGTCGTCGCCGACGTCCTGCGCCGAGCGGACGCCACGTGACAGGAGGAGGGGCGCGACGTCGTCGGTCACCGCTGCGACCCGGGCGACCGGAGCACCCGGCTCGCCCACCGCGCGGCGCAGGACGGCCTCGACCTGGTCGAGCAGGGCATGCGCCCGGGCGGCGTCCACGACGTCGGTGCGGTGCGACAGGATCAGCCGGTACGGCTGCCCGGGGTGGACCACGAACGTCAGCGGGTAGTGCGTGGCGTCGCCGCCCTCGACGTCCTCGAGGCCCACGGCCGCGCTGAGGCGGTCGAGCTCGGCGTCGTCCTCGGGCGTGTTGCGCATGACGTAGAGCGTGTCGAACAGCGTCCCGACGCCCGCCCGGCGCTGCAGCTCGCCCAGGCTCACGTGGTGGTGGTCCATGAGCTCGGCCTGCTCCGACTGGAAGCGGCGCACCAGGTCGCGGAACGGCTCCCCAGGCCGCGTCGCGAGCCGCACGGGCACGGTGTTGAGGAACAGCCCGACCATCTCCTCGACGCCCGCGAGCGCCGGCGGGCGACCCGAGACCGTGCTGCCGAACACGATGTCGTCGCTCCCCGTGACCGAGCGCAGCGCGAGCGCCCACGCGGCCGAGTAGACCGTGCTGACCGAGACCGCGCACGTGCGCGCCAGGGCCAGGACCGCGAGCGAGAGGGTCGGGTCGAGGTCCCGCTCGACGACCTCGGGCATCGAGGCCCGACGGCGCGGGTCCGGCGGGGCGACGAGCGTCCCCTCCGCGAGGCCCGCCAGCGAGACGTCCCACGCGGTCGCCGCGGCGTCGTCGTCCTGCGCCGCGACCCACGCCAGGTAGTCGCGGAACTGCGGGGCGGGCGGCAGGCTCGCGTCCTCGCCGCCCGCGGCGTAGTGCCGCAGGAGCTCGGTCACGAGCAGCGCGTCGGACCAGCCGTCGAGCAGGATGTGGTGGTTCGTGACGACGAGCGCGGCCCCCTGCTCGCCGAGCCGCACGAGCACGAAGCGGATGAGCGGCGGGCGGTCCATGGTGAAGCGGCGCTGGCGCTCGTCGTACTGGAGCCGGTCGAGGGCGGAGGTGTAGTCGTCGGGCCGCGCGAGGACGAGGTCGGAGAGATCCTGGACCCGCCACGGGACCGTGACCGCCGTGGGCACGAACTGCACCGGGCGCGCGAAGCGCTCGTGCGCGAAGCCCGCGCGCAGGACCGCGTGCCGCCGCAGCAGCGACTCGCACGCGCGCTGCATCGCGGGCTCGTCGACGCCGCCCGGGAACCGGTACGTCGACTGCATCGTGTAGACGTCGAGGCCTGTGTCCTCCGAGACGGCGTGGAAGAGCAGACCCTCCTGGAGCGGGGCGAGGGGCAGGACCTCGGCGATCGTGGGAGCGGGGGTGGTGCGCTCGTCGGTCGTGGTCATGTCAGGTTCCTCATCAGGTCGTCGAGGTCGCCGAGCTCGCTCGCGGACATCGCGAGGAGCGGGGAGACGAGCGGGGGGCTGTCAGGACCAGCGGGGTCGCGAGGGGCCGCTGGTCCTGACACGGCGGCGGTCGTGGCAGGGACGGCGGTGAGGCGGGCCCGCACGGCGAGCGTGGCCGGGGTCGGCGCCGCGAAGACCAAGCGCGGGTCGACCGTCCAGCCCCGCGCGCGGAGCGTCGTCGTGACCTTCATCGCGACGATCGAGTCGCCGCCCAGGGCGAAGAAGTTGTCGTCGTCGGCCACGCGCTGCACGCCCAGCGCCTCGGCGAAGACCTCACGGACGACGCCGACGGGCGCGCCCTCCGGCGCGTCCGCCGTGGAGGCCACGCCCCCGCGCTGCCCTGCCGATGCGCGCTCGCACAACGCCGGGTGTCGCTCCGCGAGCCCGGCCAGCACGTCCTCGACGGGCGTCGAGGGGGCGTCGGCCAGCAGCCCGAGCACGTCGACGACGGCCGCGAGCGCCGCCCCGGCCCGGTCGGCGGGCACCGACGCCAGGTGGTCGAGCTGCACGCTCAGCCCCTCGGACGCGTCGACGGTCAGCGCGAGCGGGTACTGCGTGCGGTCGTCGCCCTGGACGTCCGTGATCCGCAGCCCGGCCCCGGCGCCGGGCTGGGCGTCGGCGTCGCGCGGGTAGTTCTCGACCACGAGCAGCGTGTCGAACAGCTCGCCGACCCCGAGCGCGCGCTGCACGTCCGCGAGCCCGACGTGGTCGACGTCCCGCAGGCCCGCCTGCCGCTCGTGGACCGAGCGGACCAGGTCCGCGAGGGTCCAGGCCGTGCTGTCCCCCGGCCCCCGGACCGCGATCCGCACGGGCACCGTGTTGACGAACATCCCGAGCACGTCGTGTGCACCCTCGATCTCCGCGGGCCGCCCGGCGACGGTCGTGCCCGTGAGGACGTCGCTCTCCCCCGTGAGGGCGGCGAGCACGAGCCCCCAGGCCGAGGTCACGACGTCGGCGGTCGTGACCTGCGCGGCCCGTGCGGCCGCGACGAGCCGGGTGCCCAGGCCCTCGGGCGTCGCGTGCAGGACGGCCGGGCGCTCACCCGTGTCCTCGGGCTCGGCCACGCGCACGGGCCGCGCCCCGGCGAGGGCGTCTCGCCACACGTCCACCGCGCCGGTGTCGCGCCGTGCGAGGCGCCGGGAGAGCTGCCAGGCCGTGCTCGGCGTGGGCAGGACCAGCCCCGTCGGCGAGCCGGACGGCGTCGCTCCCGCAGGTGCACCGACGCGGCGCACGTACGCCCCCAGCAGGAGGTCGACGAGGAACGGCACCGACCAGCCGTCGAGCAGCACGTGGTGGTTGGTCACGACCAGCCGGTGCCGGGCGCCCTCGTGGGAGCCGACCCGGACGACGACGAGCCGCAGCAGCGGCGGGCGCGCCAGGTCGAACGGACGGTCGAGCTCGTCGGCCATGATCTCGCCCAGGGCTCGGCGCACGGCGTCCGGGTGAGCGACGTCGTCGGGCAGCGTGACCTCGTGCAGCGGGACCTCGGTGACGTCCGTGACGACGAGCCCGACGTCCTGCGGGCCGCGTGCTGCGACCGCGAGGCGGAGCTGCGGGTGGGCCGCGAGGACGTCGGCCGCGGCGGCACGCAGCGCGGCGACGTCGAGCGGGCCGTCGAGCCCCACGTCGATCGCGCTCGTGTACCGGTCGACCGGTGCTTCCAGGGCGTGCAGGACCATGCCGCGCTGGACGGGGGTGAGCGGCCACGGAGCGCCCGCGGGGATCGTCGTCGCCGGGCCGACGGTGGGATCGCCCGCCTCGGCGACGGCCCCGCGGACGAGCGCGCGCAGGTGCTGGACCCACGCCTCGACCAGCGTCTCGCCGAACGAGCCGACGCCCTCGCCGAGGGTGACCGGCTCGCCCCGCGAGGGTGACGCCTCACCGTTCCCGGTCACCGCGGGGGCCAGGATCCAGCGCGCCACGAGCTCGGGCACCGGGCCGTCGGCCACGTACGCGTTGAGCTCGACCGGGTGCGACAGAGGCAGGTCGGCGTGCAGGCCGAGCGCGGACTCGACGTGCGCGGCGTCGGCCACGCTCCCCCAGTCGTCGCCGCTCTCCGTCTCACGCCCCAGGTAGTTCACGAGGACCTGCGGCGGGCAGGCTGCCGCGGCGTCGCGCAACGCCGCCGACGCGCCCGGCGCCAGGTGGCGCAGCAGGCCGTACGCCCGGCCGTCGCCCGGGACCGCGGCGGCCTGGCGGGACGTGGCTCGCAGGTGCGCGGTCGGCGTGGCTCCGGGCACGGCAGCGAGGCGCAGCGGCCAGGTGGTCGTGAACCAGCCGACCGTGCGCGAGAGGTCCGGGCCCTCGCCGTCGAGACGTCGCCCGTGCCCCTCGGTCTCGACCACGAGGTCCGCGCCGGCCCGCGCCGCGCCCGGCGCCACGTCAGATGCCGCGTCGGATGCCACGCCGGCGGCCGCCACGTCCGCCGCGGCCAGCGACAGCGCCGCGAGCAGCACGTGGTCCGTGCGGTGCTCGGGGGCAAGTCCCAGCAGGAGCCGGGTGTCGTCGGCACCGAGACGCACGACGACCTCGCGAGCGCTCGACACGGTGTCGAGCGCCGGGTCGAGCGGTCGAGCCGTCAGCGAGACGGCCTCGCCGGAGTGCACGTCGACCCACGCGGGCAGCTCGCCCGCCCGGTGCGCGGCCTCGTCGTGCATGGCGGACGCCGCGGCCCGCAGGCTCGACGACGCGGGCGGCAACGAACCACCCGCGACGAGCGTCCGCAGGTCGTCCACGAGGATGCGCCACGACACGGCGTCGACCGCGACGTGGTGAGCCACGAGGGCCAGCTCGTGCGTCCCCCGGTCCCAGACCGCGCGCAGGACCCGGCCCGTCGCCGGGTCGACCTGCGCCGCCGCGCCACGCAGCGCCTCGGCGAGAGGGCCGTCGGTGACGTGCAGGACGTCGCCCGACCCGGCCACCACGGCGGGTGAGGCCGCGTCGAGGACGCGCGCGGCGCCGTCGTGCACCGCGAGACGCAGTGCGCCGTGGGCCTCCACGAGGGCCGCGAGCGCCGCCCGCAGCGAGTCCTCGGTGAGGCCGGCGGGCGTGCGCAGGACGCGCACCTGGACGAACCCGCGGTGGTCGCCACCGGTCTCCAGGAGCCACGCGAGCGCGGGGGTGAGCGGCAGGTCGCCCGACTCGGCGACGTCCGCGGTGCGGGCGGCCGGTCGCGCGGGAGCGGGCGCGACCTCGGTCGCGGCGAGGGCGATGCCCGCGGCCGTGCGGCCCGCGAAGACCGCCCCGACCGTCACGGACAGCCCCCGTCCGCGCAACGCGCCGACGAGCTGCATCGCGCTGATGCTGTCGCCGCCCGCGGCGAAGAAGTCGGTCGTCGGGCCGACGTCGTCGCCCAGGACGCGGGCGATCTCGGCACGGACATGCTCGGTGCGCTCGTCCGCGTGGTGGTCGTGCGGCCCGACGGCGCCGCTCGTCGGCACGTTCGCGTCACCCTGGGCGTCGGCCCGGGGTGCGGGCCGGGACTCCGTGCGGGGGGCGGGCTCGGCGGGGGCCGGGCGTGGGACGCGCACCTCACCGACGAGGGCGTGCGCCGTCGGGAGGGCGCCGCCGCGGGCCAGGTGCTCGACCGCCGCGGTGAGCGCGGCCGGGAGGACGGCGCTGACCGCGGGGTCGAGCGTGCCGGGACGCTCCTCGATCTCGATCGTGAGCCCGCCGTCCGCGGAGGGCAGGACCGTGACGGTCACGGGGTAGTGCGTCGCGTCGTGTCCGCCGGTGGGAACGACGTCGACGGGCCGAGGGTGACGTGCTTGCCCGCCGAGGGTGACGTGCCGGCCCCCCGAGGGTGACGTGCCTGCCTGTCGAGGGTGACCGGCACTCGGGTCGAGGGTGACCGCAGCACCGCCGACGGCGACCGCGGCCGTCCCGCGCGGATAGCTCTCGACGACCACGAGGGTGTCGAACAGCGAGTGACCGGCGATCCGTGCGATCGACGGAAGGCCCACGTGGTGAGCGTCGAGCAGGCGGGCCTGACGCGCCTGGACGTCCTGGAGCAGCGCGTCGGCAGCGAGGTGCGCGCCGGCCGGGACCCGGACCGGCGACGAGCTCACGAACATGCCGATGATGCGATCGGCGCCGTCGAGGTCGGTCGGGCGACCCGCGACCGTCGAGCCCACGACGGCCTCGGGCTGCCCGGTCAGCGCCGCGACGACGAGGCCCCATGCCGTCTGGACGACGGTCGCGGGCGTGACCTCGGCGCGACGGGCAGCCACGCGGAGTCCTTCCGCTCCCGTGGGGAGCGTCGTGACGACACGAGCGTCACCGTCGGCGGGCGAGTCGGTCACCGTCGGCGCGCCGGCATGGTGCACGCCCAGCAACGACGGCTCCTCGAGCCCGGCGAGCTCCGCCCGCCACAGGGCCTCGACCTCGGCACGGGTGGACTCTGCGTCGCGCAGCCACGTCAGGTAGTCACGAAAGGTCGGCCCGCCCGGCCCAGCACCCCACCCAGCGTCCGACGTGAGGGTCCTCCGCAGGTCCTGCGCCAGGAGCGGCACCGACCATCCGTCGGTCAGCAGGTGGTGCATCGCGAGGACCAGGACGTGCTCGTCCTCGCCCGTCCGCACGACCGCGCCCGACACGAGCGGCGCGAGCGACAGGTCGCCCAGCCGCGAACGCTCGGTGAGGTCCACCTCGTCGAGCAGGGCGGCCAGCGCCACCGGGTCGAGCCCGCGGCCGTCGTGCTCGGCGACGAGAACCCGGGCAGCATCGGGCACGAAGAAGACCGGCGCCGGCAGGTCGAGCTGGAGCACGCCGCCCCGCAGGTTCGCGTGGCGGCCCACGAGCGCCTGCACAGCGCCTACGACCCGCGCAGTCCCGTCGTCGCCCAGCCCGGTCACGGTGAACCGGGTCGTGGTGCGGTACGCGTCGGCCGCGTCACGCGCGGCCTCGGCGACCATGCCGAGCTGGGTCGGGGTCAGGGGCAGCACGTCGACGACGCGGGACGCACCGGCCACGACCGCGCGCACGTGCTCGTCGAAGGCGACAGCCTGCGCGGCGGTCAGCGCCACGAGCACCTCGGAGGCCCCACCCGCACCCGCACCCGAGGTGACGGACCCGGACGCGGCGCCGTCGGGCCGGACGCGCCGCGCCATCTCGCGCGGCGTGCGCGCCGCGAACAGGTCCGCGGGCGAGAGGACGAGCCCCTCGCGGCGCAGCGCGGCGATGAGCTGGAGCGCGTCGATGCTGTCGCCCCCCGCAGCGAAGAAGGACTCGTCGAGGCCCACGTTCTCCCCGCCCAGGACGCGCGCGGCGGCCGCGCGGACCTGCGCCTCGACGGGCGTCGGCTCGGCAGCGGGCCGCCCGACGGACGCGGTACCGACGCCTCCGGCCCCGCCCCCGGAGGTCCGCGACCCGTCCCAGTCGGGCGCGGGCAGCGCACGGCGGTCGAGCTTGCCGTGACGCGTGAGCGGCAGGGCGTCGAGGGTGACGAACGCGGTCGGCACGAGGTGCCGCGCGAGACGCTCGCCCGCCGCGGCACGCAGAACGTCCGGGTCCAGCCCAGCTCCCGTCACGTACGCCACCAGCCGAGCACCCCAGCGCGGGTGCTCGGCGAGCACGACCGCAGCCTCGGCCACACCGTCGAGCGCGACGAGCGCCTGCTCGACCTCGCCCGGCTCGATCCGGAACCCGTGCAGCGAGATCTGGTCGTCGTTGCGCCCCAGCAGGCTCAGGGTGCCGTCCTCGGCGCGGCGCGCGAGGTCGCCCGTGCGGTACATGCGCTCCCCCGGGACCCCGCCGGGCCGGGCGACGAAGCGGCTCGCGGTCAGGCCCGCGCGCCCCAGGTACGCCTCGGCGAGCTGCGGTCCCGCGAGGTACAGCTCGCCCACGGTGCCTGCGGGGACCTCGCGCAGCGCAGCGTCGAGCACCACGGCCTGCGTGCGTCCCACGGGTCGCCCGACGACGGGCTCGGCCGTGTCCGCGACGTCGGCCGCGAGGGCGTCGACGGTCGCCTCGGTCGGCCCGTACAGGTTGACGACGCGCGCGCCCGTGCGCGCCGCGAGCTCACGCATCCGCGTCCACAGCGCGGGCCCGAACGCCTCGCCGCCCGCGACGCAGATCCGCGGCAGACGCGTCCAGTCGGCGCCCGCGAGCAACGCACCCCAGACGGTCGGCGTGAAGTCGAGGTAGTCGATCGCGTGCTCGGCCGCGTAGTCGCGCAGCGCGACCGGGTCGAGGAACACGTCCTCGTCGAGCACGTGCAGCTCGTGGCCCGCGGCGAGCGCGAGGAACGCGTCGTAGTGCGCGTCGAACGAGAACGCCGCGGTGTGCGCGACGCGCAGACGCTCGCCCGCCGGGTAGAGCTCGGTGCGATGCCGGTCCAGCAGGTGCGCGAGCGCGTCCTGGCCCACGGCCACGCCCTTGGGCTCGCCCGTCGATCCGGACGTGAAGATGATGCTGCCGACGCACGCGCGCAGGGTCGCGGCGTCGGGGGCGGGCGGCAGGTCGTGCCCGACGGCGGTGCTCGGCTCGGGCGTCCGGGACGCCGCAGGCGCGTCGTCGTGCCCGACGGCGGCGCTCGCCCCGGGTGCGTCCGTCGCTCTGCCGCCGGGCACGGGCGAGGCGTCGAGGGGGCGCGGCCCGTCCTCGTCCCACAGGAGCCGCGCACCGCTGATCCGCAGGACGTGCGCGCGGCGCTCGGGCGCCCCGTGCGGCAGGGGCGTCACGGCCAGGCCGCGGCGGAGGGCCGCGAGGATCACGTGCACGATCCGTTCGTCGCGCGGCAGGTCGATCGCGAGCGCGTCGCCCGGCCGGGCCCCGCACGCCGTGAGGCGACGCTCGGCGCGCGTGACCGCGAGGTCGAGCTCGGCGAACGTCCACCGTCGGTCCCCCACGACGAGTGCGCCCGCGTGCGGGTGGCGCGCGATCGAGTCGGCGAGGACCTCGGTCACGAGGGCCGGGCGGCTCGTCGGTGCGCGGCCGGCTGCCGGGGCGGCTGCTGTGTCGGCCGCCAGGCCGGCTGCCGGGGCGGCGGCCGACGCGGCGGGTGCACCCGGGGTGGACGCGGTGGCCGCACCGCCCGAGGTCGGGGCGGCGGGACGCCGCGGGACCAGGTCGAGGCCCGCGACCCGCGCGCCCGGGGTCGTGGCGCTCGCGAGGAGGATCCGCTCGAACGTCGCGAGGAGAGCGTCGGCGGCCGTCGACGTGAAGGCGGCCGCGTGCGCGTCGAGGGCGAGGTCCCACGTGTCGGGTCCGGCGTCGACCGCGAGCGCGAGGGGGAAGTGCGTGTCGTCCTGGGTCGCGAGCACGCGCAGGCGCACGGGGTCGAGGCCGACGATCGTCGGCGCGACCACGCCGGCGCCGGGCGCCTGCTCGAACGACACGAGCGTCGTCGCGACGGGCGTCTCGGACCCTGTCGCCGCCTGGATGCCACGCAGCCCGACGTGCTGGTGCTCCCACGAGGCGTTCCACCGGCGGGAGTGGTCCGCGACGACCTCACCGAGGGTCGTGGCGGCGTCGGCGTCGACGCGGGCCACGACCGACTCGGTGAGCATCCCGACGATCTCGTCGGCGTGCTCGACCTCGGGGCTGCGGAGCGCGACCGGGACGGCGAAGGTCGCGCAGCTCGAGCCTGAGTGGGCCGCGACGGTCAGGCCCCAGGCGGCGCGTACGAGCGTGGCCGACGTGACGCCCTGGGCGCGGGCTCCACTGCGGATCGCCTCGACGGCGGTCGTGCCGAGGGTCCGGTGGGTCGTGAACGCGTCCGAGGGCGTTCCGCCCGTCGCCGTCCACGCGTCGGCCACGGGCCAGCGGGACGGCTCGACGTCGGCGAGGGCCTCTCGCCAGTGCGCGCGTGCTGCGTCGGCGTCCTGCCGTCCCAGCCACACGAGGTGGTCGACGAACCGGCCCCGGGCGGGGGCGAGGGCGTCACCCTCGGCGGGCGAGTCGGTCACCGTCGGCGACGGGTCGGTCACCGTCGGCGCGAGACCCGGTCGCCCTCGGCGGGTGGGCTCGTCCCCCTCGGCGGACAGCTCGGCCCCGTAGAGCCGCGCGACCTCGCGCACGAGCAACGGCATCGACCAACCGTCGAGCACCAGGTGGTGGCTCGTGACGACCAGCACGTGGTGCTCCGCGCCGAGCGAGACGACCCCGAAGCGCACGAGCGGCGGGTCGGCCGGGTCGAACGGGAGCGACCGCTCGGCCTCGGCCGCGGCACGGGCAGCGTCCCGCAGGGCACGGTCGGCCCCGAGAGCGTCGTCGGCGCCCACCTCGCCTGCGCCAGAGGCCCCGCCCGCGCCCCCTCGCCCGCCAGTATCCGCACCCACGGAGCCCGGGACGTCCGCGTCGTACCAGACGACCTCGGCCGTGGCCTGGATGGGGACGAACTGGACCGGGTCCAGGTCGTCGTCGACCGCGAACCCTGCACGCAGGTTCGGGTGGGCCACGAGGAGCGCGTCGAGGCTGCGTTCGAGGGCGGGACCGTCGAGCGGGCCGCGCAGCTCGACGAGGGTCTGCCCCACGTACGGGTCGTGGCCGTCGGTGAGCCCCGCGTGCGCGGTCAGCGCACGCTGCAGCGCGGTGAGGGGCCAGACGGCCTCGATGGCCTCGGTCGAGCTCATGGTCGTGCCTTCCGTGTGCGTCGGCGGTCGCCGAGGAGTGCGCCGAGGCGGTCGAGGTCGCCGGGCGCGAGGTCGAGGAGCGGGGTTGCCGCGTCCGAGGGGGTGGCGCTCGCCGCGTGCGTCGTCGCTGCGGGCGGGGCAGCGGGCGACGCGACCGGTTCGAGGGGCCGCAGCCTGTCCGCGACCCCCGTGACGGTGCGTTGCTCGAACACGTCCTGCACGCTCGAGCGCCAGCCCTTCTCGCGCAGTCGTGCCACGACGTGGATCGCGCGGATGCTGTCGCCGCCGAGCGCGAAGAAGTCGGCGTCGGGCGGGACGGGGCCGCTGTCGAGGGCCGAGGCGAACGCGAGGGACACGTCGGTCACCGTCGGCGGAAGCTCCGGTCGCCCTCGGCGGGCGCTCCCGTCACCCTCGGCGGGGTCCGTCACCCTCGGCGAGGGAGTCGCGGGCTCGGGGAGCGCCGCGACGTCGAGCTTGCCGTTGGTCGTGAGCGGCAGCGCGTCGAGCGCCACGACGGCCGAGGGCACCAGGTGCTCGGGCAGCACGTCCGCGAGCGCCGCGCGCAGCGCGTCGCCTGCCAGCCCGGGGCCCACGACGTACGCGACGAGACGTGCCCCGAGCGCGGACCTGCGCGCCTGCACGGTCGCCTGCACGACGCCGGGCAGCGCGAGCAGCGCGGCCTCGGTCTCGCCGGGCTCGACGCGGAACCCGCGGATCTTGACCTGGTGGTCGCGCCGACCGACGTAGTGCAGCAGTCCGTCGGCGTCACGGCGCGCGAGGTCGCCCGTGCGGTACATGCGCGCCCCCGCCGTCCCGAACGGGTTCGCGACGAAGCGCTCGGCCGTGAGGTCGGGGCGGCGCAGGTAGCCGCGCGCGAGCTGGGGGCCGGCGAGGTAGAGCTCACCGACCACACCGTCGGGCACGGGCCGCAGGTGCTGGTCGAGCACCAGAGCAGCGGTCGCGCTGAGCGGTCGCCCGATCACGGGTCGGTCCGCGTCGTCGCCCGTCGCACCCACGGCGTCGACCGTGTACTCGGTGGGCCCGTACAGGTTGAGGACGTCGAGGCCCGGCTGTGCGCGCAGCGTGGTCCACAGCGCGGGCGGGCAGGCCTCGCCGCCCACGGACACGGTCCGCAGCACGTGCTCGCGCTCGAACAGCCCGGCCTCGACGACGGCCGACATGACGGTGGGCGTGAGGTCGAGGCGGTGGATGCCGCGCTCGACCACGAGGTCCACGAGGGTCCCGGGGTCGCGGTACTGCTCGACGTCGAGCAGGTGGAGCTCGTGCCCCAGCAGCAGGGTGAGCAGCGTGTCCCACGAGCCGTCGAACACGAGCGGCATGGTCTGCGCGACGCGTTGCGCCGGGGCCGGGTACCGCCCCGCTCGCGGCACGACGTGCTCCTGGTGGTAGGCGAGGAACTGCGCGAGCGCGCCGTGGCTGATCCCGACGGCCTTGGGCTCGCCCGTGGAGCCGGAGGTGTGCAGGACGTAGGCGAGCGCGTCGCGGGGCACGTCGAGCGCGTGCCACAGGGGCGTCTCGCCCCGGGCGGCGGCGTCCCCGCGCGGCCCGACGACGACGCGTCCCGTCCACAGGGAGCCGTCGCCGCTGTGGAGGGACGGGCCGGCAGCGGCCGTGACGTCGGCGACGACGAGCCGTGCCTCGTGCCGGTCGACGAGCGCGAGGCGTCGCGCGGGCGGGGTCCGGTCGTCGAGCAGGAGCGCGGCGGCCCCGCAGCGGTGCAGCGCGAGCAGGGTCACGACGTAGTCGGTGCCGCGCGGCAGGTCGATCGCGACGAGCGTGTCGGAGCGGGCGCCGGCCGCGACCAGGCGTCCGGCGAGGTGCGCGACGGCCTCGTCGAGCGCGCGGAACGTCGAGGTCTCGCGCGCGACGAGCGCCACGGCGTCCCCGCGCAGGGTCACGGCCTGGTCGAACAGCGACCCGGCGAGCCGGGGCAGCGCGTCACCGGGGAGCGCGGGGCCGGTCGAGGCGGCCACGATCGCGACCTCGGTCGCCGTGGGCGCGAGGCCGAGGCTCCCGACCCGCGCGTCGGGCGCGGCCCGGCCCACGCTCTCGAGGAGGTGGGCCAGCTCGCGCAGGCGAGCGGCGACGTCGGGCGCGGTGAAGAGGTGTGCGGGCGCGGTGGCCGCCAGGCGCAGCTCGTCGCCGTCCGGCCCGGGGACGCGCACGACCGAGACGGCGAGGTCGTCGACGGGTCCCTCGGCCACGTTGCGCAGCCGGCCGACGGCGGCGCCGAAGCGCAGGTCGTGGTCGAAGAGCTTGACGTTGAGCTCGGCCGCGGTCACGGCCGAGCCTGCGTCGCGCACGATCTGCTCGGCCGGGTAGCGCCCGTGGCGGCGCAGCTCGCCCACGCGCTCGCGCACCTGCGTCACGAGCTCGTCGACGCGCTGCCCGGGTGCGACGTCGACCACGACCGGCAGGACGTTGACCCGCATGGTCGGCACGACCGCCGCGACCGACCCCATGCGGTTCATGGCGGGCATCGCGACGCTCACGCGGCGACGCCCCGCGACGAGGGCGAGGTGGACCGCGAAGGTGGCCGCGACGACGTCGGGCCAGCCGGCCCCGGACCGCGCGGCGACCTCCTCGAGCGGCCCGACGGCGCAGCCCACGTCGTGCGCGACGCGCACCACGGCGTCGGCCGGCACCGGACCGGCGACGGTCTCCGCGAGCGGCCCCTCGCTGAAGCTCCCGGGACCGCCGTCGAGGACGCCCACCCGCGAGGCCCAGCGCTCCCTGTCCCGCTCCCGCTCGGGGGACGCCGCGTAGCGGGTCTCCTCGGCCACCACGTCCGCGACCTTCCCGAACGGGCTCGGGCCCACGTCGCGCCCCGAGGTCAGCGCGGTGAAGACCTCGGCGACGCGGCGCACGACGAGCGTGATCCCGTACGCGTCGAGGATCGCGTGGTGCACCACGAGGGACCACCACACGGTCGTGGCGTCGAGGCGGACGATCGTCTGGCGGGCCAGGCCCGGGACGTCGAGCGCGAAGGGCAGCGCCCGGTCCGCCTCGACGAGAGCGGCCGCGCGCTCCCGGGCGTCGGGCACCCTCGACAGGTCGAGGACCCGGACGCCGCCGGTCACGGCGTCCGCGCGCGCCCTCGTGAGCGCGGGACCGCCGGCCGGGTGGACGACCTGCGCGACGTCGTCCGACACCACGAACGCCGTCCGCATCGCCTCCGTCTCCCCGACCACCAGCTCGACGGCGAGCGCCAGCACGCCCATGTCGACCTCGCCCGTGATCTCGACGACCTCGCCCACCGCGAACGCGGACGTGTCGGGGCGCACGAGCTGCGCGCCGATCACGCCGAGCTGCGCGGTCGTGAGCGGGAAGGCCGCGGGCGTCGCCGTCGCGGAGCGCGGCGCGGCTGGGACCGGCGCGACCGGGAGGACCGGCACGGCCTGCCCCGTCGGAGCGGCCTGCCCCGTCGGAGCGGCGCCGGACGGCAGGAGGTCGGGGGCGGAGGACGTCGTCATCAGCCCTGGAGGTCCTCGAGCACGACCTCGAGCTGGTCGAGGACGTCGAGCGCCAGGCTGTAGCGGTCCGCGAAGAAGTAGCGGATGCCGTACGCGTGCCCCGCGGTCACGGCAGGGAGCGACTGGTAGGTCGAGGCGGCCTCGAGCTCCTCGGCGCCGGGGCCGGGCCGGCCGTCGACCGTCTGCTCGGTCAGCACGACGGTCGCGTCCGCGACCTGGCCGAGCTGCTCGTAGGACAGGAACGCACCGTTCTCGGTCGTCTCCTCGGCGACGACCTTCGGCAGGGGCGCGTCGATGTCCGTGAGGATGCCGCCGATCCAGGAGATCTGCGAGTAGACCGTGATCTCCTCGAACGAGTCGAGCCCCGCGAACGTGTTGGCCGCGATGACGTCGCCGTACGTCTCCTTGATCTCCGCGACGCGCGCCTCGTACTCGACCTTCGTCGCCTCGGCCTCCTCGCCCGCTCCGAGCGCCGTCGCGATCTCGACCGACGCGTCCTTGACCGTCGCCGAGCCCGTGGCACGGATGAGCACGGTCGGGGCGATCTGCGACAGCTTGTCGAAGTCGGCCTTCTTCTCGGCGCTGAGCTCCTCCTCCTTGCCGCCGCGCACGAACCCGACGATCAGGTCGGGCCCCAGCGACGCGATCTTCTCGTAGTCCCACCCGTCCGCGCCCATCACGATCGGCAGGTCCGCGACCTGCTCGAACTCCTCGGGCAGGTACGACTCGGCCCAGTCGCCGTCCGCGGTCGCGACGGGCACGATGCCCGCCTCGAGGAGCGGCCCCGTGCCGCCTTCGAGGGCGACGACGCGCTGCGGGTCCACGGGGATGTCGACCTTCCCGAACGCGGTCTCGACCGTGCGGGTGCCCGCCTCGGCCGAGGAACCGGCGGACTCGTCGGCCGCCGACGTGCCGCCCGCGCACCCGCCCACGGCAAGGACCCCGGCGAGGGCCGGGACGAGCAGCCAGGCGGTCGCGCGGGAGGTCCGGGTACCACGTGCGGTGGTGAGGGTTCGGGTGCTGGACATGCTGGGGTTCTCCTTGAGGTGGTCTGGCCAGGTCGTGCGGCGGATCGGAGGTGGTGCGTGGGCCGGCGGGGCGGCGCTGGGTGGGCGGTGCTGACGGTGCGGGCGGCCCGCCTCAGGCGGAGACGCCCAGCGCGCGCAGACAGCCGCGCAGCGTGGGCTCGACCGCGACCTGGGCGAACTCGACCGGCCGGCCCGCGGCGCGCCAGCGTTCGAGCAGTGCCATGAGCCGCACCGAGTCGAGGCCGTGGTCGGTCAGGTCGTCGTCGAGCCCGATCTCGTGCGCGGCCGAGCCGCCCGCGCCGAGGACGTCGGCGAGGTCCGCGAGCGCCTGCTCGCGCGTGATGGTCGAGGTCGGGTGCGTCATGCGGTTCCTCCGGCGGGGTGCGGTGCGCTGGTGCGCGCGGGCGAACGCCTGGCCAGGACGTCGGAGCGGACGGGGACCACGAGCGGCCAGCCCTCGGGGTCGGTCACGACGTGGGCGCGGATCCCGAACACGCGCCGGACGACGTCGGCGTCCAGGACCTCCTCGGGGCGCCCCTGGGCCACGACCGCTCCGTCCTTCATGAGGACGAGCTGGGTCGCGTACCGGACGGCGAGGTTGAGGTCGTGCAGGACCGCGACGACCGTGCGGCCCTCGTCGTGCAGGCGCGCGCACGTGTCGAGGACGTCGATCTGGTGCGCGATGTCGAGGAACGTCGTGGGCTCGTCGAGCAGCAGCAGGGACGTCTCCTGCGCGAGCGCCATGGCGATCCACACACGCTGGCGCTGCCCGCCGGACAGCTCGCTCACGCGCCGGGTCGACAGGTCGAGCGTGTCCGTGGCGAGGAGCACCTCGTCGACCACCCGGTGGTCCTCGGCCGACAGCGCACGCAGGAAGCCCTGGTGCGGGTGTCGTCCGCGGGCCACGAGGTCGCGCACCCGGATGCCGTCGGGACCGACGGGGGCCTGCGGCAGGAACGCGAGCCGCTTGGCGACCTCTCGGGGAGGCATCGACGTGACGACCTGCCCGTCGAGCTCGACCGTCCCCGAGGTGGGTCGCAGGATGCGTGCGAGCGACAGCAGCAGGGTCGACTTGCCGCAGCCGTTGGGCCCGACGATGACCGTGAGCTCGCCCTGGAGGATCTCGAGGTCGACGCCCTGGAGCACGTCGCGCTTGCCGTAGCCGACGCGCAGGTCGGTCGTCGCGAGGCTCATCGGACGACCAGCGGGTCGGGCAGGACCGTGCCGCCGGGCAGGACGCCGCCCGACGGCGTCGCGCGCGTCGCACCGGCCGTCTGGCCCGGGGGGAGCCCGGCCGCCCCGGCGGCCCGGCGGGCCAGGACCGACGCGAGCACCTCTCCGGCGCGGACGCCCAGCGTGGACAGCAGGGTCGAGCTGAGACCGTGCGAGTGCTCGGACTGCCCCACGAGGTAGAGCCCGGCGTCGGCGGGCTCGGTGAGGCGGGCGCGGTGGTCACGGTGCAGGTCCAGGGCCCCGTCGGCGTCGCGACCGAGCAGGTCGGTCGTGCCGCCGAGGAGGGTCGTCGGGTCCAGGGGGCGGTAGCCCGTGGCGAGCACGACGAGGTCCGCGTCGAGGACGGCTGTCGTCCCCGTGAGGTTCTCGGCGAGCGTCAGAGCCACCGGGCCGTCCCCCGGGCCGCCCATCGGGCCGTCCGAGGTGTCCCGCACGTCGAGCACCTCGGTGCAGCGGTGCCAGTGCAGGCGTCCGCGACCGAGCCACCGGTCGCGGTACTCCCGCTCGTGCAGGGTGCGGATGGTGTCCTCGGCGACGACCGAGTAGTTGGTGTTGCGATGGTGCGCCATGAGCTGCTTGCGCCCGGCGGGCGGGGCGTCGTAGAAGACGTCGACCGCGCCCGGGTCGAACACCGAGTTGGCGTAGGGCGTCGAGTCCGAGGGCGAGAAGCCGTAGCGGCGCGACACCGAGTGGACCTCTGCCCCGGGGAACCGGTCGTAGAGGTCGATCATGATCTCGGCCGCGCTCTGCCCCGCGCCCACGACCACGGCGCGGCGCACGTCGTGGTCGACCAGCGCGACGCGGTCGAGGTAGCGCTGGTTGTGCCAGACCCGACCGGACTCGACGACTCCCGCCGGGAGCCGGGGCTGCAGACCTGCGGCGACGACGACGTCGCGGGCCCTGGTCGTGCTCGGGCCGTGCTCGCCCGCGACCATGACGTCGAACGCGACGACCCGACCGTCGTCGCGCACGGGCGTCACGGACTCGACCGACGAGCCGTAGCGCGTGAACCCCGCGAGGCGGGCCGCGGCCCAGCGCAGGTAGGCCGCGAACTCGACGCGCAACGGCGCGAAGCTGCCCCGGTTGAGGAAGTCGACCAGGCGGCCCTGCTCGTGCAGGAACGCGAGGAACGAGTAGTCGCTCGTGGGGTTGCGCAGCGTCACGAGGTCCTTGGCGAACGCGACCTGCATGTGCGCGTCCTCGAAGAGCATCCCGTGGTGCCAGCGCGAGGTCGCCTGACGCTCGTGGAAGACCGCGCGCAGCGGTTCGTCGGACGTCGCGTTGTGCTCCTCGACCGCGATCGCGAGCGCCATGTTCGACGGCCCGAAGCCGAGGCCCAGGACGTCGACGTCCACGTCGTGCGCCGTGCGGCGGGGGTCCTGCGTGCGGGACGGGTTGCTCATCGCGTGCTCCACGGCTGGGGTTCGGTGCCGGCGGCCGCGGGAGCGGGGGCCGGGTGGGCGCGGTCGACCTTGCCGACCGCGGTGGTGGCGAGCGCCTCGACGGTCTCGAAGCGGTCGGGGATCTTGTAGGCGGCGATGCCGCGCTCGCGCAGGAACCGGCGCAGCACCGGGCCGGTCGGGGCTGCCGTGCCGGGCCGGGCGACGACGCGCGCGGTCGCGCGCTCGCCCAGGTACTCGTCGGGCTCGCCGACGACGCTCGCGTCGAGCACGTCGGGGTGGGCGCGCAGGTGGTTCTCGACCTCGGCGGGGGCGATCTTCTCGCCCCCGCGGTTGATCTGCTCCTTCGCGCGCCCGACGACCGTGAGGTACCCCGCGGCGTCGCGCACCACCAGGTCGCCCGTGCGGTAGAAGCCGTCGGCCGTGAACGCGCGGGCGTCGTGCTCGGGCGCCCGGTAGTAGCCGCGGATCGTGTAGGGGCCGCGGGTCAGCAGGTGCCCGGGGTGCCCGGGCGGCACGGGCTCGTCGTGGTCGTCCACGACGAGGACCTCGTCGGCGGGAGAGATCGGCCGTCCCTGGGTCCCGACGACGACCTCGCGCGGGTCGCCCGCCCGGGTGTAGCAGACGAGCCCCTCGGCCATGCCGAAGACCTGCTGGAGCGTGTCCCCGAAGACGTCGAGCAGGCGCTCGGCCGCGCTCGTCCCCAGCTTGGCTCCCCCGACCTGGAGGACCTCGAGCGAGGAGAGGTCGTACGCTGCGACGAGCGGCGACGCGGCCCAGACGTGCGCGAGCGGCGGCACGAGGGCGACATGCGTGACACGGTGCCGCTCGACGAGCGCGAACGCGGTGTCCGGGGCGCCGTGCGGGGACAGGACGACGGTCCCGCCCGCGTGCAGGACCCCGAGCACGCCGGGCGACGTCAGGGCGTAGTTGTGCGCGACGGGCAGCGTCGCGAGGTACACCGAGCCCGGGCCGAGGCCGCAGATCCGGGCGCTCTCCCGCACCGAGTACAGGTAGTCGGCGTGCGTGCGCGGGATGAGCTTGGGTGTGCCCGTGGTCCCGCCCGAGAGCTGCAGGAGCACGACGTCGGCCGGGTGGGCGGCGTCCTCGAAGGGGCCGCGGACCGCGGTCAGGTCGGCCCGGCGCAGGTCGTCGAGGGAGTGGGCGGTGAACGGGCTGGGTGCGTCCGGCTGCTCGCCGTGCGCCGCAGGGGGCGCGCCCACGACGACGTGCCGCACCGAGGCCACGGCCGCGGCGACCTCTCGGGCGAGGGCCGCGTGGTCGAAGCCCGCCTCGACGCCGCCGACCACGAGCGCGACGGCGCCCGTGTGCGCCGCGAAGTACTCGACCTCGGCCCGCCGGTGCGCGGGCAGCGCGAGGACCGGCACGATGCCCGAGCGGCCGAGCGCGACGAGCACCTCGACCAGCTCGCTCGCGCTCGGCAGCTGCACGACGACGCGGTCGCCCCGGCGCAGCCCGAGCGCCGCGAAGCCGTGCGCGAGGTCGTCGGCCGCGCGGTCCAGGTCCGTGTAGGTCAGGCTGCGCGCCGCGTCGACGAGCGCGGTCGCGTCGGGCCGTGCGGCCGCGGCACCGCGCACGAGCGAGCCGAGCGTCTGGTCGGTCCAGAACCCGGCCGCGCGGTAGCGGTCCGCGGCCTCGGCGGGGACCGGCACAGCGCCGTCGAGCACGTGGGGCGCTGGACGCACCCGTGGGGCGGCGGTCACGACACGCTCCCCAGCGCGGACAGCAGCGTCGAGAACTTCACGGCGGTCTCGGCGTGCTCGCCCTCGGGCGTGGACCCGACGACGACGCCCGCCCCCGCGAAGAGCCGCACGTCCGCGCCGCGCACCACGCCGCAGCGCAGCACGATCGCCCACTCGCCGTTCCCGGCCTGGTCCGCCCAGCCGACGAGGCCCGTGTAGAAGCCGCGGTCGAACGGTTCGAGCGAGCCGATGAGCTCGCGCGCGGCGGCCTGCGGGTGCCCGCAGACCGCCGGCGTGGGGTGCAGCGCGTAGACGACGTCGAGCACCGAGACACCCGGCTTCAGGCGGGCGCTGATGGGCGTGCCCAGGTGCCACAGGTGCGACGTCGCGACGAGCTCCGGGGTCGCCGGCACGTCCAGGTCGTCCTCGTGGGCGACGTACGTGCGCAGCACCTCGCGGATCGCGTCGGTCACGAACGCGTGCTCGCGCAGGTCCTTCTCGGACGTCAGGAGCCGCTGCGCGGTCGCGCGGTCCTCCTCGGGGTCGGCAGAGCGCGGCGCCGACCCCGCGAGCGGGTGGCTGTGCAGCACGCCGTCGCGTACCGAGACCAGGAGCTCGGGGCTCGCCCCGACCAGGTGCCCCTGGTCGCCCGGCAGCTCGACGTCGAACACGTACGCGTCGGGGTTCGCGCGTCGCATCGCGGCGCGCACCGCGCGCCGGTCGAGCGGGCCCGGCGCGGACACGTCGAGGGTGCGCGCCAGGACGACCTTCTCGGCCACGCCGTCCTCGAGCTGGGACACGGCCCGCCCGACGGCGGCACGGAAGACCACGTCGTCGCGTCCGGGCAGGGCCGTGGGCCCGGCGGGGTCCGTCGGCGCGGAGCGGACCGGTCCCGCTGCAGGCTCGCCGTCGGCCGCCGGCGCGGGGACCGTGCTGGACGGTCCGGGATCGTCCTGGTGGCTCTGGTCCCTCCGGTCGCTCTGGTCGCCGTGCCCGGCTCCCACGGGCCGCCACGACTGGTGCGCCGGGACGACGAGGTGCGCGGGACGCGAGGAGTCGAACGGGATCGTGCCCACGAGGATGGGCGCGGGCTCGCCGGCCCAGCGTGCCGAGGCCGCTCGGGCGAGCAGGTCGCGTGCGGCGGCCGCGACCGTCGGGCCGTCCCACGACGGCACGTCGAGGCGCTCGCGCACACCGTGTGCCACGAGGCCCACGTCGGGCGACGCGAGACGGAACTCGGCGTGCCCGAGGGGGGCGTCGTCGTCGGGCGCTCCGGCGGGAGCGGTGGTCCCGGTGGCCCGGGAGCGGCGGCGCGCGTGCGCCGTGTCGAGCACGACCGCGGTACCTGTCGGGTCGTCGAGCACGGTGAAGCCGGTCATGAGGCGTCCTCGGTGTCGATGGGGTTCGTGAGCCTGCGCGGTCGTCCGCAGGAGGACGTGCGAGAGGTCGTGCTGATGACGCAGGGGGGGGTGGGTGGGGCCGGTCAGCGGAGCGTGGCGCCGCCGTCGACCACGAGCTCGTGCACCGTGATGTGCCGGGCCGCGTCCGAGACCAGGAAGGCGACGGCGTCGGCCACGTCCTGCACCTCGGCGAGCCGACCGAGCGGGATGCCGAGCCGGAAGTCCTCCGGCACCCCGGCCACGACGCGGGCCTCGGCCGGGTCGTCGAGGACCCGGAGGTCGTCCGGCCCCGGCGACCCCGCGAGTGCCGCGAGCATGGGCGTGCGGGTCGAGCCCGGCGAGACCACGTTGCAGCGCACCCCGTAGGGCGCGAGCTCGAGACCGAGCGACCGGGTCAGGCTCGACGCCGCGGCCTTCGAGGCCGCGTACGCCGCCATCCCGACGCGCGGGACGCCTGCGGCGTTCGACGCGACCGTGACGATCGCGCCCCGCCGACGCTCGGACAGACGTCGCGCGACCTCGCGCGAGACGAGATAGACGCCCGTCGCGTTGACCGCGAGCATGCGCTGCCAGTCCGCGAGCGTGGACTCGGTCACGACGCCGGGGTGCAGGACACCGGCGGCGTTCACGAGGACCTCGAGCGGACCGATCTCGGCCTCGACCCAGCGGACCACGCGCACGACGTCCTGCTCGTCGGTCACGTCGAGGCGCGCCGGGACGACCTGGCCGGCCGCGACCTTGCCGAGCGGCGCCGTCGGGACCGTGCCGTCGAGGTCTCCCGCGACGACCACGTAGCCCTGCGCCGCGAGCGCGTCCACGACCGCGGCCCCGATGCCGCCCGCGGCACCGGTCACGAGAGCCACGCGCGTGCTCATGCCCCCGCCACCGCGGGGACGCGCGCCCTGAGATGGGTCAGCACGTCGTCCGTCGTCCCGACGACGGCGCACCGGTCCGCCGCCCACGCGAGGGCCTGACGGTGGTGGGCGAGCGAGAAGTCCGCGACGGCGTCGCCGACGAGGAACGGCTGGACGTCGTGCATGAACGCGTCGCACGTCGTGACGAGGCACCCGATGTGCGCGTAGACGCCCGTCACGACGAGCTGGTCGCGCCCCTGCTCACGCAGGAGGTCACGCAGCCCGGTGCGCACGAACGCGTCGTAGCGCCACTTGGTCAGCACGGTGTCCCCCGGCTGCGGGGCGAGCTCGTCGATCACGACGTCCGACCCGTCGTCCGGGATGCCCGGACCCCAGAAGTCGGTGAGCAGGCCGCGGTCGGCGGGGCGCTGCGCGGGCGGCTGGGCGGTCAGGACGACCGGGACGCCGAGCTCGCGCGCCGTCGTGGCGAGCCGCGAGATGTTGTGGACGGCGTCCCGCAGTGCGGGCGACGCCGGGTCGAACGCGTTCACGAAGTACTGCTGCATGTCGTGCACGAGGAGCACCGCACGGGCAGGGTCGACCTGCCACGTCACGCGGTTGCTCGGGTACTCGTGCGGTGCCGGGCCGTCGTAGGCGGCGATCGTCGGCAGTCCCATGGTCCCCCCAGAGCCAGGTGTATGAAGCGAGTTAGTTGAATGAGTTAGGTAAACCTTCCCTCACTGAGGTAGACCTAAGCACAGACTTCACCCGCAGGGGAAGAGTCGTCCACGGAACGGACAGATGCCGACAATCTGCCATCTCGTTCGCGGGTGACGTGGACGCCCCCCGAGAACGCCGAAGGGCCGTCCGGCCAGGTCTCCCTGGCCGGACGGCCCTTCATGTCGAGCTGCGCGGGCTCCTACGAGCCCGACCGCACGAGCGGACGGATCAGAAGTCCATGCCGCCCATGCCGCCGTCGCCACCCGGCATCGGCTGGTTCTTCTCCGGCTTGTCCGCGACGACCGCTTCGGTCGTGAGGAAGAGCGCTGCGATGGACGCAGCGTTCTGCAGCGCGGAGCGCGTGACCTTGACCGGGTCGTTGACGCCTGCGGCGAGCAGGTCCTCGTAGACGCCGGTCGCGGCGTTCAGGCCGTGGCCCGAGGGGAGGTTGCGGACCTTCTCGGCCACGACGCCACCCTCGAGACCGGCGTTGATCGCGATCTGCTTGAGCGGGGCGTCGATCGCGGCGCGCACGATCTGCGCACCGGTCGCCTCGTCGCCGACCAGGTCGGTGATGGCAGCGGTCTCGAACGCGACGGCGCCGGCCTGGATGAGAGCCACGCCACCACCGGCGACGATGCCCTCCTCGACGGCAGCCTTCGCGTTGCGGACGGCGTCCTCGATGCGGTGCTTGCGCTCCTTGAGCTCCACCTCGGTCGCGGCGCCGGCCTTGATGACAGCGACACCACCGGCGAGCTTGGCGAGGCGCTCCTGGAGCTTCTCGCGGTCGTAGTCGGAGTCCGACTTCTCGATCTCGGAACGGATCTGGTTCACGCGACCCGCGATGAGGTCGGCGTCGCCGGCACCCTCGACGATCGTGGTCTCGTCCTTGGTGACGACGACCTTGCGAGCCTGGCCGAGCAGGTCGAGGGTCGCGGTCTCCAGCTTGAGGCCGACCGTCTCGGAGATGACCTGGCCACCGGTGAGGATCGCGATGTCCTGCAGCATGGCCTTGCGGCGGTCGCCGAAGCCCGGAGCCTTGACGGCGACGGACTTGAACGTGCCACGGATCTTGTTCAGCACGAGGGTGGCCAGGGCCTCGCCCTCGACGTCCTCGGCGATGATGAGGAGGCTGCGGCCGGCCTTCATGACCTGGTCGAGCAGCGGCAGCAGGTCCTTGACGTTCGAGATCTTCGACTCGACGATCAGGACGTACGGGTCCTCGAGGACCGCTTCCTGACGCTCGGGGTCGGTCTCGAAGTAGCGGGCGAGGAAGCCCTTGTCGAAGCGCATGCCCTCGGTGAGCTCGAGCTCGAGGCCGAACGTGTTCGACTCCTCGACGGTGATGACGCCTTCCTTGCCCACCTTGTCGAGGGCCTCGGCGATGAGCTCGCCGATCGCGGGGTCACCGGCCGAGATCGCGGCCGTGGCGGCGATCTCTTCCTTGGTCTCGATCTCCTTGGCGGCGACGAGCAGCTGGGCCGTGACGGCCTCGACCGCCTTCTCGATGCCGCGCTTGAGGGCGATCGGGTTCGAGCCGGCCGCGACGTTGCGCAGGCCCTCGCGCACGAGCGCCTGGGCGAGCACGGTCGCGGTGGTGGTGCCGTCACCCGCGACGTCGTCGGTCTTCTTGGCGACCTCCTTGACGAGCTCCGCACCGATCTTCTCGTACGGGTCGTCGAGCTCGATCTCCTTGGCGATGCTCACACCATCGTTGGTGATGGTGGGCGCGCCCCACTTCTTGTCGAGGACGACGTTGCGGCCCTTGGGGCCGAGCGTGACCTTCACGGTGTCGGCGAGGACGTTGAGCCCGCGCTCCATCCCGCGACGAGCCTCCTCGTTGAAGGCGATGATCTTTGCCATGGGGATTGATCCTCCGCTGGTGGCGTGTGACGGTCGGTCGGCGCCCGCGACGGACGGCTCGCGCACGTCGGCGTTCATGTCACGCCGACTCGCGGGCCTCACCTGACGACCAGAGAAACCTGTCACTCTCATACCGAGAGTGCTAACGCCATTATTGGCACTCGGCAGGGGCGAGTGCAAGGCCAGGTGCCCCCTATCGCCCGCAGCGGAACAGCGAGCGTCCGGCTCGTCCTAGGATGCGCAGTGTGAGGTTCGCGACGACGCGGTGGCGACTGGCGGTGCTCGGAGCAGCGATCGCCCCTGTCGTGGTGCTCGTGACCGTGGGCGCCACCCCCGTCCCCCTGCCGACCGACGTCCACGTCGACCTCTACCAGGACGGCGTCGCGACGGCCGAGGACGGCTCCCTGCTCCGCCTCCCGGACGGCATGGCGGCCACCTACCTCGATGGCAGCCGCGTCCTCGACCCCGCCGCGCTCGACCCTGCGCTGCCCGCCGGCAGCCTCGATCCGGCCGACGGCGAGGTCGACCGCCTCACGGTGATCGCCGGCTCCCCCCTCACGGCGGACCGGCTCCTGGACGCGGAGGCCGCCGAGCGTGCAGCCAGCGTCTCCAGGGCCTGGCTCGCCGAGGGGGACCTCCCCGGCGAGGGCACCCGGTTCGCCGCTCTCGGGGAGGACGCGCTGCTCGACCTGCACGCCATGACGCTCGAGAACGGCGCCTCGCTCGCCGCCCCCTCCCCGAGGTGGCGCTTCGTCTGGCCCCGGGACGCGTCCTTCACGGCGGCGGCCTACGCACGCACCGGTCACGTGGACGACGCTCTGCGAGTGCTGGACTTCCTCCGGTCGGTCCAGGAGGCCGACGGATCGTTCCAGGCGCGCTACCTGCCAGACGCCTCGGGCGTGCCCGACGACCGGGGCGGCCAGTCCGACGGCAACGGGTGGGCACTGTGGTCCGCCTGGACCGTGCTCGACGAGCTCGAGGCCCCCCAGGACCGTGCGGCAGCGCGCGAGCGGCTCGCCCCGCTCGTCGACGCGTCGACGAGCTACGTCCTGGGCATCCTCGACGAGGACACCGCGCTGCCCCCGCCGTCGAGCGACTACTGGGAGGTCCACCCGACCGAGCTCACGCTCGGCACCGCGGCCCCCCTGCTCGCGGGCCTCGAGGCGGCCCGATCGATCTACGCCGACGGTGAGCAGTGGGCGTCTGCGGCTGACGCCGCCCGCGCCGCCGCGCGGCTGCGCACGGCGATCGAGGAGCGCTTCGGCCCGCAGGGCTACCCGCGGCACGCGTCCGGCGGCCCCCAGGACGCGGCGACGACGTTCGCCCTGCCTCCCTTCCAGCCCACAGCCCTCGAGGGGGCCGACGAGGCGTGGCGGTCGTCGGTCATGTCGATGCTCCGGCCCGCCGGCGGGGTGGCACCTGGTGCGGGCTGGCGCACCGACGGCATCTCGTGGACGCCCCAGACCGCCCTCTTCGCGCTGGCCGGTGCTTCGACCGGCGAGGTCGAGGCCGCGGAGAGCTGGCTCGACTGGCTCGACACCCATCGGACGGCCTCGGGCGCGATCCCGGAGAAGGTCCTCGCGGACGGTTCTCCTGCGGCGGTCGCCCCGCTCACGTGGAGCTCGGCACTCGTGGTGCTGACGCTCGTCGAGCTCGAGGACCAGCGGGCTGCGGACGCTGCGCTTCCCTGAGCCCCGCCCGGCCGCGTCCGGCCGGGAGGTCCCGGGCCACCCGAGTCCTCGCGAGCGATCCGGCCCGTCGGCGCCGCCACCGTGCCCCCCGTCAGGGCGCCAGTCGTGGCGGGTGCGGCACGTCGAACTCGCGGTGCAGCACGCGCCGTGCCGCGTACCAGCCGCCGAGCCCGTGGACCCCGGGGCCGGGGGGCGTGGAGGCCGAGCAGAGGTAGACCCCGTCGAGTCCGGTCGCGTACGGGTCGAGGCGCGCCGTCGGGCGGGCGATCACGCGCCACAGGCTGACCGTCCCCGCCGCGATGTCCCCACCCACGTAGTTGGCGTTGTGCTCGCTCATGCGCGCGGCAGGCACGCAGCGCGAGGTCACGACGACGTCGCGGAAGCCGGGCGCGAACCGTTCGATCTGTGCCGTGATCGCCTCGGTGACGTCGAGCGTGGAGCCGGCGGGGACGTGCGCGTACGCCCACAGGGGCCGCAGGCCCCCCACGCCGCGTGACGGGTCGACGACCGTGGGGTCGCTCACCAGGACCATGGGACGCTCGGCATGCGTGCCGGCCGCGACCGCGGCCTCGGCTGCGGCCATCTCCGCGCGCGTACCACCCACGTGGACGGTCCCCGCTCGTCCGACGTCGGCGTGCTGCCACGGCACCGGCCCGCGCAGGACGAAGTCGACCTTGGCCGCCGCGTTGCCGTAGGGGAACGCGGTGAGCGCACGCGCGGCCCGGCCGGTCAGGCGGGACCCGAAGACCTCGACGACCGTGCGCGGGGTCGTGTCGAAGATGATCGCGCGCGCCGGAGGCAGGTCCGACTCCGAGCGGACCGGGTGGTCGGTCACGACCTGGCCACCGTGCGCCTCGAGGTCCGCGACGAGAGCGGTCACGATCGCTCCCGACCCCCCACGGGGGATCGGCCAGCCGCCCTCGGTGTGCGCGAGGGAGGCGAGGAGCATCGCGACCCCGGCCGACGCGAGCGAGGGCATAGGGGCGATCCCGTGCGCGGCGACCCCGGTGAGGAGCGCCGGTGCGACGTCCCCCACGAAACGCCGGTCCCACATGCTCGTGCCCTGCTCGAGGACACCGAGGCCGAAACGAGCCGCGGTCGGGATCCCGCGCGGAAGGAGACCCGCGGGGACGCTGCGCTTGTCACCGAGCGCCGTCGCGACCGCGTGCCCGGGCTGCCGGGACAGCGAGCCGAGGAGCGAGCGCCAGGCGGCGCCGTCGGGCCCCAGACCGTCGACCGTCCGGTCGAGGTCCCGGTAGGCGATCCCCGCGCGGCCGCCTGGCAGGGGTTGCGCGTACGAGACCTCCGGCACGAGCAGCTCGACCCCGCGCGACGGCAGGTCGAACGCCTGGAAGAACGGCGACGCCCACGCCATGGGGTGCACCGCAGAGCAGATGTCGTGGAGCATGCCCTCGGCCAGCCCGAGGTCCAGCGTGCGCGACCCCCCGCCCACCGTGGGCTGCGCCTCCAGGACGCGCACGGACAGCCCGGCCCTGGCGCACGTCACCGCGGCTGCGAGCCCGTTGGGACCCGACCCGACGACGACGACGTCCACCTCGGTCAGGTGCCGGGCCGGGGTCACGGCGCTCAGAGCGCGCGCACCTGCTCGGCCTGGGGGCCCTTCTGACCCTGCCCCTGCTCGTACTCGACCTGCTGCCCCTCGTCGAGCGACCGGTAGCCGTCGCTCTGGATCGAGCTGTAGTGGACGAAGAGGTCCGGCCCGCCCGAGGCCGGGGTGATGAACCCGAAGCCCTTCTCGGCGTTGAACCACTTGACGGTGCCCTGTGCCATCGACGTCTCCTCGTGCGTACGAACCGGGTGCGAGCATCGGAGCATCGGACGCCCCGTGGTGGGGTCGAGCCTAGTGGCAGAGGTCACACGAGGAAAGCAGGGGCCGGAAGCGGGACCGGGCGATCAGGAAGCGGGCGCGAGGGCCGACTTCACGACGACGACCACGTCCCCCTCGCGCACCTGCGCCTGGGTCACCTGCTCGGCCGGGATGCCGAGGATCGCTGCGACGGCCGTCGCCGTCTCCTTGCGGTTCTCGGTGTACCAGACGGTGGTCGCCGTGAGCCCGGAGTCGCCGGGGTAGTCCTCGGCCTTGGTCTTGGTGAACCCCTTGGCGTCCAGCGCGTCCTTGCCGGTCCGTGCCTCGCCGGCGGGCCCGCCGTCGTTCAGGACCCGGACGTACGCGCCCTTGTCCGCGGCTGCGAGCAGGGCCGTGAGGTCCGTGGCGGGGTCCGCGGGCGGTTCCTCCGTGGCTGCAGGCTCCTCCGCGGCGGGGGGCTCTTCCGTGTCCGCAGGCTCCTCCGCGGCCGGAGGCTCCTCAGCAGCCGCACCGTCGGCCGGCTGCTCCGCCGCGGGCTTGTCGGCCTCCGCCGGGGACTTCTGGCCGAGCCCGCCGGAGATCGCGGCGACCCCTCCGACCGCGAGACCCGCGAAGATCACGGCGACGAGGAGGAAGGGCCACGTCTTGCTCCAGCCGCTGCGCGGAGCGCGATAGACCCCCACGGGTGCGCCCTCGGGCGCGGGGACGTCGAACTCGTCAGGCGCGTAGGGGTAATCGCTCTTGCTCACGGCGACAGGTTAGCCCGACTTGGCCCAGCGACTAAATGTCGCCGAGGCGACGGGCCGACCGCGCACGCTGCCGGGTGGACCGCATCCGACGCAGGCGCTTGACGAGCATGGGGTCGTGCGCGAGGGCCGCAGGCGAGTCGATCAGGGTGTTGAGCGCCTGGTAGTAGCGCGTCGCGGTCATGTCGAAGAGCTCACGCACCGCCTGCTCCTTGGCCCCGGCGTACTTCCACCACTGACGCTCGAAGGCGAGAATCTCCTGGTCACGGGCCGAGAGCCCCGATTCCTCGACGGGCGCGTCGTCCGTCCCGGTGGGCGCGTCGAGGTGCTCGGTCGCGGCGAACGCTTCGCTCATGGGCGGGATCCTCACTCGTCGGGACGCGACCCGCTCCGGAGGGGCGGGCACCTGGACCGCACCAGCCTACGCGCGAACCACATCGGTGTCATTCACCCGCTCGCGTACCCTCGCCGCGTGAACACCTTCGCGACGCCACCGACCTCGGGGTCCCTCGAGCAGGCCCCGTCCTCCGCTCCCGGCCCCACCGTCCCGGCCGCCGTGCCCCACGGCACGTCCGAGGACACCCACCGTCCGCTCGCCGAGATCATGGCCCCGGACTGGGCCGAGGCGCTGGCCCCCGTCGAGCCCCAGCTCCGGGCCGTGGGCGACTTCCTGCGCGCCGAGGCCGCGGCCGGACGCCCGTACCAGCCCGCGCCGTCGGACATCCTGCGCGCCTTCCAGCGTCCGCTGGCCGACGTGCGCGTCCTGATCGTGGGCCAGGACCCCTACCCGACCCCGGGGCACGCGATGGGCCTGTCCTTCTCCGTCCAGCCGCACGTACGCCCCGTCCCCCGCTCCCTCCAGAACATCTACGCCGAGATGGCGACCGACCTCGGCGCCCCCACGCCCGTGCACGGCGACCTGTCCGCGTGGAGCGACCAGGGCGTCATGCTGCTCAACAGGGTCCTGACGGTCGGCGCCGGCGACACCGGCTCGCACCGCCGCAAAGGATGGGAGGCCATCACCGAGGCTGCCATCCGCGCGCTCGTGGCCCGCGACCAGCCGCTCGTCGCGATCCTCTGGGGACGCGACGCCGCGACGCTCGAGCCCCTCCTGGGCGACACCCCGGTCGTCGAGAGCGCGCACCCGAGCCCGCTGTCAGCTCGCCGCGGGTTCTTCGGGTCGCGGCCCTTCTCGCGGGTCAACGAGCTGCTCGTGGCCCAGGGGTCGGCGCCGGTGGACTGGACGCTGCCGACGACCTGACGCGCCCGGCCCGTATCGCCTCGGACGACCGCGCCACGCCACCGGGGCCGCGCTGCGCCGCCGGGGATCTCGCGGGACGCAGCGCGCCGCGTGTCACACAATGGACCCGTGACCACCTCGCACCCTGACGATGAGAACGCGCCCCGCTGGGCCAGCTACGTCGCGATCGGCGACTCGTTCACGGAAGGACTCTGGGACCCCTACCCGAACGACCCGGACCGCCAGCGCGGCTGGGCCGACCTCCTCGCAGGGCACCTGTCGACGCGACGCAGCGCCGCAGGCCGGGCCCCGCTCGAGTACGCCAACCTCGCGATCCGCGGTCGCCTCCTGCGCTCGATCCTCTCGGAGCAGGTGCCGGCAGCGCTCGCGCTCAAGCCCGACCTGGTGAGCCTCATCGGCGGCGGCAACGACATCCTGCGCCCCGCGGCCGACGTCGACCGCCTGGCCCGCAACCTGGACCACGCGGTCGGGCGGCTGCGCGCCGAGGGCATCGACGTCCTGCTGGGCACGGGCTTCGACACGTCGGGCTCACCGCTCGTGGGCCTCACGCGCGGGCGCGTGGGGGTGTTCAACACGCACATCTGGTCGATCGCGCGCCGCCACGGCGCGCACGTCCTGGACCTGTGGGGCATGGCGTCGTTGCACGACTGGCGCATGTGGTCCGAGGACCGCATCCACCTCACGCCCGACGGGCACCGTCGCGTCGCGCAGGCCGCGCTCGTGGGCCTGGGGCAGACGCCCGACGACGCCACGTGGGACGACCCGCTGGCTCCCCTCCCGCCCGTCCCGCTCCTCGACCGCGCCCGGCAGAACGCCGAGTGGGTGCGGGTGCACGTGTACCCGTGGGCGACGCGGCGCCTCCGGGGCCACTCCTCGGGTGACCTGCGCGAGCCCAAGGCCCCCGCGCTGACGCCGGTGCAGTCGCCGTAGCCCCGACGGGTGCCGAAATCGAGGTTCGTCGGGCAACGGGGCCGAGCCGGCCGGCCGACGTCGGGTTCGGCACCCGTCCGTCTCGACGACGGAGGCCGGCGTCCCGCAGCT
>NZ_JACSQQ010000015.1:106787-117692 GCF_014836555.1 Oerskovia rustica | reverse complement strand
CCGCTCCCCTGGGCGGGGGAGCGGCGCCGTCGGCGTGTGCTCGCGGGGGCACCGAGGGTGGCCGCCGCACCCGCCGAAGGTCAGGGGCGCGGCGGGCCCTGGCGGATCCTTGCGAGCTGCGACTCTGCCGTCACCTTCGTCGGGTCCCAGCCGGCTTCGAGCCACCAGGTCGCGCCCGCAGCCTCGAGCGCTCGCGCGTCCTCGGCGGCAGCGTCGAGGTCCGTCGCGAAGTCGCGCTGCACGACGAGCTCGAACGGCCCGGCGCCCGGGTCACGGTGCTCGGCGACCCAGCCGGCGACCTCGCGCACCTCGACGGGCGTCAGCGGGTCCATGCCGCGGTCGCCGCGGAGCTGGACGGTCACGCCGTCCCAGCGCACCGCGCGGCTCATCGACTTCTCGCTCGGGAAGACGCCCACAGGCCATACCGGGATGCGCCCGTTGACGGGCTGGGGTGAGATCGTCATCTCGCCGGTCGAGATGTGCTTCCCGTCGAACGAGAACGCCTCACCGGACCAGGAACGCTCGAGGAACGCGAGGACGTCGTCGAGCAGCTCGGCCCGCTCGCGCAGCGACGTGAGCTGACCGGGGACGGCGCTGAAGCCGGCGTCGTCGAGCACCCCGACACCCGCCGGCAGGACCAGCCGACCGCCCGACAGGTGGTCGACCGTCAGCGCCTGGCGCGCGAGCTCCCACGGGCGCCTGCGTGGCATGGCGAACACGAGCGCGCCGAGCGTCACGCGCTGCGTCTGGACGGCGGCCGCGGCGAGGATGCCCCACGGGTCGTACCCCTCCATGCCGGGCAGGCTGATGCCGTCCCACGTGAAGTAGCCGTCCCAGCCGTGCTCCTCGGCCTCACGGGCCATCGTGACCAGCTCTGACGCGGAACCGAAGCTCCCGACGAACCCGAACTGCAAGCCCATGACATCCTCCTGCGACTCGTTGGCGGTCCTCCCACGGTAGGGGTGGCCACCCACACGCGCCGCGAGAACGAGAACGGGCGGGCTCCCGGAGGACCGGGAACCCGCCCGCAGCGCCCTGCGAGGGCGAGGATCAGTGCTTGTTCTTGCGCGGGATGAAGTGCACGACCGTCACGACGACCGCACCCGCCACGACGCCGACGATCGCCGAACCCAGGGTGTCGACGAGCCACACCAGGAACCCGCCGACCGCCGGGACGCCGTGCACGGCGTCCTCGAGGACGTGCAGGAGGTCGTAGGGCGCGTGCCAGCCCAGGTCGTAGGTGCCCTGCAGCAGGATGTGGCCACCGACCCACAGCATCGCGACCGTGCCCACGATCGAGATGACGGCCATGACGCGCGGCATCGCCTTGACCAGGCCGTGGCCGAACGACTTGACCCAGCCGGTCTCGCGCCCCGCCAGGTGCAGGCCGATGTCGTCCATCTTCACGATGAGCCCGACGATCCCGTAGACGACCGCCGTGATGAGCAGCGCGACGACGACCAGGATGATCGCGCGGGCCCAGAAGCCCTCCGTCGCGACCTCGTTGAGCGCGATGACCATGATCTCGGCGCTGAGGATGAAGTCGGTGCGCACCGCGCTCGACACCACGCTGTCCTCGTCGACGGCCTTCTTCGCCGCAGCGTCGTCGACGGCCTCGGCGTGCTTGCCCGAGACCATCTCCCAGAGCTTCTCGGCGCCCTCGAACGCGAGGTAGGCGCCGCCGACCATGAGCAGCGGGGTGAGCAGCACGGGGAGGAATTCGCTGAGCAGCAAGGCCGCGGGGAGGATGAACAGGAGCTTGTTGCGCAGCGACCCCATCGCGATGCGCTTGATGACGGGCAGCTCGCGCTTCGCGGCCAGCCCGGCGACGTACTGAGGTGTGACCGCGGTGTCGTCGATCACGACACCGGTCGCCTTGACGCTCGCCCGCCCCGCAGCGGCGCCGATGTCGTCGACGGACGCGGCCGCCAGCTTGGCGAACGCTGCGATGTCGTCCAGGAGGGCTACGAGTCCAACGGCCATGAGGTCTCCACGAGGCCCGTGTCGCCGCCCACGAGCCCTGAGGTCGGGAATCGACGCGGCTGTAGCGCATCGTAACGACTCGGGCGCCCCGCCGTCGCGGCCCGTCCGCGCGCCGAGGGCGACGTACCCGCTGCCCGACGGCGCCACCGCCCGGGCGACGTGTGACGCGATCGGTCGCACCGCCGTCGGGCAGACGTCCTAGGCTGGTCCCCATGGCTAACCACTACGACGTCGTCGTCCTCGGCGCGGGCCCCGGCGGCTACGTCGCCGCCATCCGCGCGGCCCAGCTCGGCCAGTCCGTCGCGATCATCGAGGAGAAGTACTGGGGCGGTGTGTGCCTCAACGTCGGGTGCATCCCCTCCAAGGCGCTCCTGCGCAACGCGGAGCTCGCCCACCTGTTCACGCACCAGGCCGACTTCTTCGGCATGTCGGGGGACGTGTCGTTCGACTTCGGCAAGGCGTTCGACCGCAGCCGCGACGTCGCCGACGGCCGCGTCAAGGGCGTGCACTTCCTCATGAAGAAGAACAAGATCACCGAGTACGACGGGCGCGGCACGTTCCGCGACGCGAACACGATCGACGTCGCGCTGTCCTCGGGCCAGACCGAGACCGTGACGTTCGCGAACGTGATCATCGCCACGGGCTCGAAGGTCCGCCTGCTGCCGGGCGTCGAGCTGAGCGAGAACGTCGTCACGTACGAGAAGCAGATCCTGACGCGCGAGCTGCCGCGCTCGATCGCGATCGTCGGAGCCGGTGCGATCGGCATGGAGTTCGCGTACGTGCTCAAGAACTACGGCGTCGACGTGACGATCATCGAGTTCCTCGACCGTGCGCTGCCCAACGAGGACATCGAGGTCTCCAAGGAGATCGCCAAGCAGTACAAGAAGCTCGGCGTGAACATCCTGACGTCGACCGCGGTGCAGACGGTCGTTGACGGTGGATCGTCGGTGACCGTCTCCTACAAGGGCGTCAAGGACGACAAGCCCGGCTCGATCGAGGTCGACAAGGTCCTCATGGCTGTGGGCTTCGCGCCCAACGTCGAGGGCTTCGGGCTCGAGAACACGGGCGTTGCGTTGACCGACCGCGGCGCGATCGCGATCGACGACGTCATGCGCACCAACGTGCCCCACATCTACGCGATCGGCGACGTCACCGCGAAGCTCATGCTCGCGCACGTCGCCGAGGCGCAGGGCGTCGTCGCGTCCGAGACCATCGGCGGCGCCGAGACCATGACGCTCGGCGACTACCGCATGATGCCGCGCGCGACGTTCTGCCAGCCGCAGATCGCGAGCTTCGGCCTCACCGAGCAGCAGGCCCGCGACGAGGGCTTCGACGTCAAGGTCTCCAAGTTCCCCTTCACGGCCAACGGCAAGGCGCACGGTCTCGGCGAGCCCACGGGCTTCGTCAAGCTCGTCGCCGACGCCCGCTACGGGGAGCTGCTCGGCGGCCACCTGATCGGCCCCGACGCGTCCGAGCTGCTGCCCGAGCTCACGCTCGCGCAGAAGTGGGACCTCACGGCGTCCGAGCTGGGGCGCAACGTGCACACCCACCCGACGCTGTCGGAGGCCGTGCAGGAGGCTATTCATGGGCTCGCGGGGCACATGATCAACTTCTGACCTGGTTGGATGTCGGCCAGCGTGAACGGGCTGTGACAGAGGCCCGGACCTGCGAGTTCTCGCGGGTCCGGGCCTCTGGCCTCTCCGGACGCTTCCGTATACGATAATCAGCATGAGCCAGAAGAAGGTGCGAGGAAAGGCCGTCGACGACGACCAGGTCCAGGCGTGGGCCGACGAGGCCGAGGCCGGCTACGACGTCGGCGTCCTGCGGCGTCGTGGGCGCCCGAGTGTTGGTGAAGGTCCGGGGATCGTGGTGCCGGTGCGGTTGGACGCCCGAACACTCGAGGCGCTCACCGAGCGTGCCCGGGCCGAGGGGTTGGCGAACCGTTCCGAGGCGATCCGTGCTGCGGTGCGCGCCTGGACCCACGTGGCGTGAAGCTGCATGCCTCGGCCCGAAAGCACTTTCGACGCGACAGGCTGACCGAGTCCGGCATCCTGTGCGCTGCCCAGGACCCGGTGTTCCGAGCCCCGCTCGATGACGAGGACGACCCGCGACGCTGGCTCCTGCTGGGCTTCGACGACGGCGGGAGGATCCTGGAGATCGTGATCCTGGTGTTCGACTCCGGTGAGGAGATGGTCATTCACGCCATGAAGGCGCGTGCGCAGTACCTCGACCTGCTGCCTTGACCGTCGCTCACGTTGACCGCCCCGGTGCGAGCGCGCCCGGGGCTCGCGCCAGGCGCACCTCGCTCACCCCGTCCTCCACCTTGCTCACCCCGTCAGCCAAGAAGCCCTGCCTCGCGTAGAACGCCTGGGCCCGCGGATTGGGGTCGGCGACCCAGAGCCCGGTCGAGCCGCCGCCCGGGAGGACAGCCTCCATCAGGCCGTGTCCCGCGCCGCTGCCGTGGAACGCGTCCAGCAGGTACAGCACGTAGAGCTGTGCGTCCCAGTCGGCGTCGGGCTCGGAGGTAGGACCGGCGAGAGCGATCCCGACGACGGTGCCGTCGGCCTCGGCGACCGCCGTGGAAAACGACCCGTACCGCTCTTCGACGAGCACGGCTCGCCAGAATCGCTGGCGCGTCGGCAGCAGGTCCGGGGCGTCGAGCACCTCGTCGCGCATCAGCCCTCGATAGGTCTGCTGCCAGGACTCGACGTGGACGCTCGCCATTGCATCGACGTCGTCAGGACGGGCCGGGCGGACGGTGAGGGGCGAGCGCATCGGCCCAGGGTAGTGGTCCGCCACCGCTCGACTGTGCCGTGTCCGGCCACCCGGTCCGCCCGACGCCGGAGCCCACCTTCCGCGCGACGGCTCGCTCCGCCGTCGGGCTCCCTGGGTAGCCCGCGCGCGTGCGGCGCGACCCGTCAGCCGGGCGTCACCCGATCCCGAACTCCCGTCGCAGCATCTCCCCGACCATCGCCGGGACGTCGACCTCCCCAGGGTGGAGCGCGTCGAAGACCTGGAGCCCTTCCCAGGTGGAGATGACGAGCGCGGCGCGGGCTTCGGGCGAGGCCCCGGCGTCGTCCAGCACGCCACGTGAACGCTGCGTCCGGATCATCCCGCCGATGACCCCGATGAGGACGCGATGCCGCTCCTGCAGCACCGGCCGCGCGGGATGACCAGGCGTCCCGGCCTCGGCCGAGAGGGTCGAGAGGAGCTGCACCAGGCCGGGTGCTTCCCGGTTGCGCTCGGCGGTGCTGACGAACCCGTCGACGAGGTCCTCGGCGGTGAACTCTGAAGGCATCTCGGGCGGCGCGTGCTGCGCGTCGTGCCACTCGATGACGGCGAGGAGCAGCGCGGTCTTGTTGCCGAAGTGGTGCAGGAGGGTCGAGTGGTCGATCCCGGCCTCGCGGGCGATGCCGCGCAGGGATGCCCCGTAGAACCCCTTCTGGGCGAAGGCTTCTGCCGCGCGGGCGACGATCGACTGCTTGGTCGCGCGCCCGGTGGCGTATCCCGATCGCCCGGTCGTGGCTGCTTGCTGCGTGGTCACGGTGCATCCCCTCCGAGGTCAGAGGCTACCCTCTCTCGTAATTCCACCAACTGGTGGAGGTTGGGCTAGCATGTGGCCGTGCTCACTCCTGACGCCCGACGACGTGCCCGTAGCGAGATGACCCTCACCGAGAAGGCCTCGCTCACCTCAGGCGCGAACTTCTGGAACACCAAGCCGGTCGACCGGCTCGGCGTTCCCTCGATCATGCTCACCGACGGCCCGCACGGTCTGCGCAAGCAGGGCGGAGCGGCGGACCACCTCGGCCTCAACGCGAGCATCCCCGCCACGTGCTTCCCGACGGCCGCCACGCTCGCCAACAGCTGGGACCCGGGCCTCGTGGAGCGGGTGGGCGAGGCGCTCGGCGCCGAGGCCGCCGCCGAGGGCGTCAGCGTCCTGCTCGGCCCCGGCCTCAACATCAAGCGCAACCCGCTCGCGGGCCGCAACTTCGAGTACTTCTCCGAGGACCCGCTGCTCGCGGGCCGGCTCGCCGCGGCGCAGATTCGCGGCATCCAGTCCCGCGGCGTGGCCGCGAGCGCCAAGCATTTCGCGGTGAACAGCCAGGAGACGCACCGCATGACGATGGACGAGGTCGTCGACGAGCGCGCGCTCCACGAGACCTATCTCGAGGCGTTCCGCATCGCGGTCACCGAGGGCCGGCCCTGGACCGTCATGAGCTCGTACAACAAGGTCAACGGGACCTACGCGAACGAGCACCGTGAGCTCCTCGACGAGATCCTGCGCAAGCGCTGGGGCTTCGACGGCCTGGTCGTCACCGACTGGGGCGGCAACAACGACCGCGTCGCGGGCCTGGTCGCAGGCAACGCGCTCGAGATGCCGTCGACCGACGGGGTGACCGACGCCGAGGTCGTGCGCGCGGTCGAGGAGGGGCGCCTCGACGAGGCGGTCCTGGACGCCCGCGTCGACGAGCTGCTGACGCTGATCGAGCGCACGGAGCGCGCCCGCGCTACGAACCGCACGCCCGACGGCGCCGCACCGGTCGACCTCGACTCCCACCACGCGCTCGCGGTCGAGGCCGCACGGCGCTCGGTGGTCCTGCTGCGCAACGCGCGCGGGACGCTGCCGCTCGGGCGCCATTCGGGCCGCGTCGCCGTGATCGGCGACTTCGCTGCCGACCCCCGGTACCAGGGGGCGGGCAGCTCGCTGGTCAACCCGACCCGGCTGGACGTGCCGCTCGACGCGCTGCGCGACAGCGACCTGGAGATCGTCGGCTACGAGCAGGGCTACGCGCGCCGTGACGGTGGGCGGGGCGCGTGGGACTCGGCTCCGTCGGTCCGTCGTCGCCGTCGGGCGGTCCGTCTCGCGGAGCGTGCCGACGTCGTGCTGCTGTTCCTCGGCCTGGACGAGTCCGCCGAGGCCGAGGGGGTCGACCGGACGCACATGCGGCTCGCCCGCAACCAGCTCGCGCTGACCCGCGAGCTGACCACGCTCGGCGTGCCCGTCGTGGTCGTGCTGGCCGGTGGCGCGCCCGTCGAGCTGCCGTTCGCCGAGCACGTCGACGCGATCGTGCACGGCTACCTCGGTGGTCAGGGCGGTGGCCGGGCGATCGCCGACGTGCTGACCGGGAAGGTCGACCCGGCCGGACGCCTCGCCGAGACGTACCCGCTGCGCTACACGGACGTGCCGTCGTCGGCGACGTTCGGGCGGACCGAGGCGACGTCCGAGCACCGCGAGAGCATCTACGTCGGCTACCGCCACGCCGACAAGGTCGGCCTGCCGGTCCGCTACCCGTTCGGCCACGGGCTGAGCTACACGACGTTCGAGCACAGCGACCTCGTCGCGGACCGCAAGAGCGTCCAGGTCACGATCACCAACACCGGCGACCGCGTCGGGACCGAGACCGTGCAGGTCTACGTCGAGGCGCCGGGCGGGGCCCAGGGCGAGTTTCGTGCGCCCCGCGAGCTCGCCGGGTTCGCGCAGGTCACCCTGTCACCGGGGGAGAGCGCGAGCGTGGCCGTCGACCTCGCGGAGCACGCGTTCGCCGCCTACGACACGGGCAGCCACGGGTGGCGCACCGTGCCTGGCACCTACACCGTGCAGGTCGGCGCGTCGTCGCGCGACCTGCGGCTGTCCGCGCCCGTCGTGGTCGACGGCGAGCCCTGGCCGCTCTCCACCGGCAGCGCCGCCGACGACCTGCCGCACTATGTCAGCGGCCAGGTGGACCGCGTCCCCGACGACGAGTTCGCCGCGCTCCTGGGACGGACGCCCCCGGCCTCCGACTGGCCCGCCGGGCGCCCGCTCACGCGGGCCGACATCATCGCCCAGGCACGTGGTCGTGGCGGCGTGGGAGGCGGGCTGGTCCGGCTCATCGACGCGGCCGGACGGCTGCTCATGCTGCTGGGGCGTCCCCACGCGGCGAACAACACCCGTTTCGTCCTCGACCTGCCGTTCCGGTCGGTGTCGCGGATGAGCGCAGGCACGGTCGACGAGGCGATGCTCGACGGCCTGCTGCTGATGGTCAACCGCCGGTTCTGGAGCGGCGTGCGCCGCCTGGTCCCGGCATGGCGTGCCCACGCGATGGCCGCGCGGGCTCCGAAGAAGGACTGAGAAGGACATGGCGACACGCAGAGAGATCAAGCGGGACGCGGTCGCGCGCGCACAGGAGCTGCGCGCGACCAGGCGGGCCCGACGCGCCGAGCTGAAGGCGATGGCGCCGCAGGAGCGCAGGGCGGCCAAGGCGGCCGACAAGCGTGCGGCCCGTGAGGCGAGGAAGACCGCGAAGGCGGAGCGTAAGGAAGCCCGCGCCGGGATGACCCGGGCCGAGCGCCGTGAGGACAGGCGGCGCGCGCGCATCGACCGCAAGGTCGAGCACCGGCCTCGCCGCGCGGTCGGCTGGGGCGTCACGGCCGTGGCCGTGATCGCGATCGGGGGACTGGTCGCACCGTTCGCGAGCGCGTTCGGCCGCCTCATGACGATCGAGTACGACTCGTCCACCGCAGCTGGCGTGGCCGCCCGCGAGAACGCTGCCCAGGTCTCGGAGGACATCTCCGACGAGGGGATCGTCCTGCTGAAGAACCAGGACGACCTCCTGCCGTTGGCGGAGGACTCCCTCAACGTCTTCAGCTTCGCGTCCTTCAACCTCATCCTCGGGGGCGGCGGGTCGGGCGGCAGCAACCAGTCGCAGTCCGTGACGTTCTACGACGCCCTCGCCGAGCAGGGGGTCACGGTCAACCCCGAGCTCAAGGCGACCATGGAGGAGGCCGGTGCCAGGACCAGCACGGGCAACAGCAACGGGCTCCTGCAGATCGCGAGCTCGATGCTCAAGCCGGCCGAGGGCGAGCCCGCCCCGGACTACCTCACCGACGACGTCATGGCCCAGGCCGCACAGTTCTCCGGCACCGCGCTGGTGGTCATCGGGAACGACGGCGTCGAGGGGTCGGACATGAGCCCCGAGCAGCTGCGCCTGACCGACGAGCAGCGCGAGCTGTTCGACGTCGTGACGGCGTCGTTCGACGACGTCGTGGTGGTCGTGAACTCGGGCAACCAGATGGAGCTCGGCTTCCTCGACGAGTACCCGCAGATCAGGTCCGCGGTGTGGATCGGCACGCCGGGCCCGCGCGGCGCGGTCTCGCTCGCCAAGGTGCTGACGGGCGACGTGAACCCGTCCGGCCGCCTGACCGACACCTACGCGTTCGACGTGACGAGCGCCCCGGCGATCGCCAACGTCGGAGACTTCGACTACGCGAACGCCAAGCGCTCGTACATGGACTACGAAGAGAGCATCTACGTCGGCTACCGCTACTACGAGACGCGCTGGGCGGGTGACGAGGCGGGCTACGCGCAGGCCGTCCAGTTCCCGTTCGGCCACGGCCTGAGCTACACCACGTTCGCGCACGAGGCCACGGCGCCGCGCGTCGAGGGTGACACGATCAGCGTCGACGTCACGGTGACCAACACGGGCGGCACGGCGGGCAAGGACGTCGTGCAGGTGTACTTCTCGGCCCCCTGGACGCCGGGCGGCATCGAGAAGTCCGCGATCGAGCTCGCGGGCTACGACAAGACCGGGATGCTCCAGCCGGGGGAGTCCGAGACCGTGACCGTCACGTTCGACGTGCGCGACATGGCCTCCTGGGACACCGAGGGTCACGGCGCGTACCTGCTCGAGGCGGGGGCCTACCAGTTCTCGGTGCGCACCGACGTCCACACGCCGGTCGCGCAGTTCGACCACGTGGTGGCCGAGGACGTCGTCTACGCCACGGACGCCGACACGGGGGCCGAGCTCACGAACCGCTTCGACTACGTCGAGGGCGACCTGACGTACCTCTCGCGCTCCGACTGGGAGGGCACGTGGCCGCAGGCGCCCGAGGCCGGGGCCACGGCCTCCGACGAGCTGCTCGCGCGCATGGACCCGGAGATCGAGCCCGCCGAGGGCGAGACGCCGACCTACGGCGCCGACAACGGCCTCGTCCTGGCCGACCTCGCGGGCCTCGACCACGACGACCCGAAGTGGGAGGAGTTCCTCGACCAGCTCACGCTCGACGAGCAGGTCGACCTCTTCGCCAAGGGCGCGTACCGCACGCACGCGGTCGACCGCCTGGGCATCCCCGCCATGGACCTGCTCGACGGGCCCGCCGGGCTGAACTCCCTGTTCAGCTCGCTCGAGGCTGCCGCCTATCCGACCCAGATCGTGGTGGCCTCGACCTGGAACGACGACCTCGCCCGCGCGCTCGGCGAGTCGGTGGGGACCGAGGCGAACGCCTACGGCATCGAGGGCTGGTACGCCCCGGGCATGAACCTGCACCGCACGGCCCTGGGTGGGCGTGACTTCGAGTACTTCTCGGAGGACCCGCACCTGTCGGGCATGATGTCGGCCGCGATGGTCTCGGGCGCCGAGAGCAAGGGGGTGCTGACCTTCATGAAGCACTTCGCGCTCAACGAGCAGGAGGTCAACGCCCGCACGGGCGTGAACGTCTTCGTCGACGAGCAGGCACTGCGCGAGCTGTACCTCAAGCCCTTCGAGATCACGGTCAAGGAGGCCGACCCGACGGGTGCCATGAGCTCGTTCATCAACATGGGCGGCGTGTGGGCCGGTGCCAACGAGCAGCTCCTGCAGGACGTGCTCCGTGGTGAGTGGGGTTTCCAGGGCGTCGTCTCGACCGACGCGGTGCTCGGGGCCTGGATGGACCCCGGCCTCGCGGCCCGCTACGGCAACGACCTCATGCTCGCGATGCTCCCGGGCTCCGACAAGGCGACGAAGGCCGCGGTCGACGAGGACCCGGTGGGGGTCGGGAACGCACTGCGTGACCGCGTCCACACGGTCCTGTACACCACCTTGCAGACGAACCTGTTCGACTGATCCTGGCAGTCTCCTTCAGGCGCCCGACGCCGGAGCGCACCTTCCCCGTGAAGGTGCGCTCCGT
>NZ_JACSQQ010000015.1:99272-106777 GCF_014836555.1 Oerskovia rustica | reverse complement strand
CCGCGGGTGGGCCTGGCGCAGCCGACACCGCGCGGGGGGGGGGCGTCCGTGGTGAGCCACGCGGGCCATGGACAATTCCCTCGCCGGGCGGCCACGCGGCCGCTAGCCTCCGAGCCATGACGCTGACCCCTCGCCGAGGCCCTCGCCCCACCACGTCGGACGAGGGGCCGCACCGGCAGGTCGACCAGCTCTCTCCGGCCGCGCTGTGGGGCGAGCTGGTGCTCGCGGCGACCACGATCGACGGGGTCCGGGAGGGGCACAGCTCGGTGTCCCCGGCGACGTCCCGGGCGCTGTTCCTCGACGGCCTCGACCGCACGACGGTCCCTGCGACGTCGCTCGCGGCACCCGACCAGCGCCTCGAACCGGTCCACCTGCACGGCGTGACCGACACGAGCCTGCACCTGTGCCTGCCACGAGCGCGGGCCGAGGAGGTCTGCGCGGCCGGCTGGGGCGAGCCGCACCAGTACGCGGACCACGCGACCGAGATCATGGTCTACGGACCGCGCGACGCCGACGAGCTCGCGGTCGTCCTGGGGCTGGTCCGCGAGAGCCTGGACTCGGCACGGGCAGCCGCGACGAGATAGCGGACTGCCGTCGAGACAGAGGCACCTGGCCCGCTGTCTCGACGCCAGCCCCTGTCTCGCGGCACCGAGCGGTCAGCTCACGTTGTCGGTGTACTGCACGTCCTTGGTCTCCTTGCTCACGAGCAGCGCCACGAGCGTCAGGACCGACATGGCCGACAGGTAGACCCCGACCAGCACGGGCGAGCCGTCCGCCTGCTCCCACAGCGCGACCGCGATGAACGGTGCGACGGCCGCCCCGAGGATCGACGAGAGGTTGTAGGCGATCGCCGAGCCCGTGTACCGGACGTTGGCGGGGAAGAGCTCGGGCAGGATCGCGGCCATGGGGCCGAACGTCAGGCCCATGAGCGTGAAGCCCACGACCAGGAGCGTCATGACGCCCACCGTCCCGCCCATGAACAGCGGCACGAACAGGGCGCCGAACGCGATGATCGCGACCGTCGTCCAGATGAGGTGCTTGCGCCGCCCGAACCTCTCGGCCATCGGCCCGGAGACGAGTGTGAAGATCCCGAAGAACACCACCCCGACGATGAGCATCACGAGGAAGTCGGTGCGCTCGTAGCCGAGTCCCGGCGCGCCGCCGCTCCCCGCGGGGACCTCGGCGGGCGCGGTGCCGAACGTCAGCGTGAACGTGGTCATGAGGTAGAACAGCACGTAGGTCGCGAGCATGATGAACGTGCCGAGCACGATCTGGCGCCACGAGCTGCGGAACACCCGCGCCACGGGCAGCTTGGCGACCGCGCCGGTCTCGACGACCTTCTGGAACGAGGGGCTCTCGACCAGGCGCAGCCGGACCCACAGGCCCACGATCACGAGGAGCGCGCTGGCCAGGAACGGCACGCGCCAGCCCCACGAGGAGAACTGCTCGTCGGTCAGCGTCTCGGCCAGGACCAGGAACGTGGTGTTCGCGAGGATGAACCCGATCGGGGCGCCGAGCTGGGGGAACGTGCCCCAGATCGCGCGCTTGCCCGCGGGGGCGTTCTCGGTCGCGAGCAGCGCCGCGCCGCTCCACTCGCCGCCGAGCCCCAGGCCCTGGCAGAAGCGCATGAGGACGAGCAGCGCTGGCGCGAGCACGGACCAGCCCGGGGTCGTCGACGGCGGCAGCAGGCCGATGAGGAACGTCGCGACGCCCATGGTCAGGAGCGACGCGACGAGCGTGCCCTTGCGGCCGATCCGGTCGCCGTAGTGACCGAACACGATCGACCCGAGGGGCCGCGCGACGAACGCGACGCCGAACACCGCGAACGACGCGAGGAGCTGGGACGTGCTGCCGTCGAGGGCCGAGAAGAACACGGCCGGGAAGACGAGGACCGCGGCGGTCGCGTACGCGTAGAAGTCGTAGAACTCGATCGAGGTGCCGATGAGGCTCGCGAAGATCACGCGCCCCTTGCTGTTGGCGGGGGCGTCCGGGGTGCCGGGCGCCCCGGTGGTGCCGGCCCGCCCGGCAGGTCCGGCGGTGCCGGAGGGGTCGGCGGTCGAGTGTGCTGCCGTCGTGGTCACGGGAGTGCTCCTGCGGGGTTCGGGGAAGCGTCGAGGAGGTCCCCTGGGCATCGAAGGGGGACCGTACTACCCGGTAACTTCGCGTCCCACGGTAAGGACGAGGACCGTAGGGCGAGCAGGCCGTCTCGCGATGTGGTCACGCTGTGGGAGGCGAGGCCGCGACCAGCCAAGGGCCACCACGGCGCGCAAGGCATGATGGGAGGACGACCCCCACACGAAGGAGAACCATGCCTCTGCCCCTCCAGCCCACCCTGGACTTCGTCACCGGGCTGCCCAAGGCCGAGCTCCACCTGCACCTCGAGGGCACCCTCGAGCCGGACCTCAAGCTCCGCCTCGCCGAGCGCAACGGCATCGACATCGGCCAGTCCACGGTCGAGGAGGTGCAGGCGACGTACAGGTTCACGGACCTCACGAGCTTCCTCGCCGTGTACTACCCGGCCATGGACGTCCTGCAGACCGAGGACGACTTCTTCGAGCTCGCCCACGCGTACCTCCTGCGCGCGGCCGCGAACGGCGTCAAGCACGCCGAGATGTTCTTCGACCCCCAGGCGCACACCGCGCGCGGCGTCCCGTTCGAGGCCGTCGTCAAGGGCTACCACCGCGCCGCGGCCGCCGCGGCCGACTTCGGCGTCGACGCCGACCTCATCCTGTGCTTCCTGCGCGACCTCTCGGCCGAGAGCGCCGCCGAGACGCTCGAGGCCTCGGTGCCGTTCAAGGACCTGATCCTGGGCGTGGGCCTCGACTCCGACGAGCGCGGCAACCCGCCCGAGAAGTTCACCGCGGTCTTCGCCCGGGCCCGCGAGCTCGGCTACCGCCTGACGATGCACTGCGACATCGACCAGGTCGGCAGCATCGACAACATCCGCACGGTGCTCGAGACGATCGAGGTCGACCGCATCGACCACGGCACCAACATCGTCGAGGACCCCGCGCTCGTGGCCGAGGTCAAGGCCCGCGGCATCGGCCTGACGAGCTGCCCCGTGTCGAACAGCTTCGTGACCGACGACATGAAGGCCGTCGAGGTCGCCCAGCTTCTGCGCGACGGCGTCAAGATCACCATCAACTCCGACGACCCGGCCTACTTCGGCGGCTACGTGGCCGACAACTACGCCGCGGTCGCGGCCAAGGCCGGCCTCACGTCCGAGGAGGTCGTCACGCTCGCGAAGAACTCGTTCGAGGCCTCGTGGATCGACGCGGAGCGTCGCGCGGCGTACCTCGACGAGATCGACCGCTACGTCGAGCAGTACGAGCCCGCCCAGGCGTAGCCCAGGTGCCCGACGGCGGAGCGCACCTCGCGCAAGAGGCGAGCCTCCGCCGTCGGGCATGTCAGGCCTGCCGGGCATGTCCGGCAGGGCGACGACCGCGCGACCCGCCCAGGGCGACCGCGTTCTCGCTGGTCAGCGGCCGCTCGTGGCGGGCGTCGTCGTCGGGCACACGCTTGTGGGTGAATAATCTTCGGATGCCCTGCGTTGGGGGACGGGGGAGTGGGGCGCCCCACGACGGCACGGGCGCGCAGCCCGCGCCGGACGCACGACCATCCGGACGATCCTCGAGAGAGCTAGGCGACCACGACCACATGAACGATCTGCTGTACGTCAACGGCGGCACTCCGCTCAACGGGACCATCACCGTGCGGGGGGCGAAGAACTTCGTCTCCAAGGCGATGGTGGCCTCCCTGCTCGGCGAGGGGCCGAGCGTGCTGCGGAACGTGCCGCAGATCCGCGACGTCGGCGTCGTGACGGGACTGCTCGAGCTGCACGGCGTCAAGGTCGTCGCGGACGAGGCCGGGGGCGTCCTGCAGCTCGACCCGACCGACGTCGAGTCGGCGCACGTCGCGGACATCGACGCGCACGCCGGGTCGAGCCGCATCCCGATCCTCTTCTGCGGCCCGCTCCTGCACCGCCTGGGCGAGGCGTTCATCCCGGACCTGGGCGGCTGCCGCATCGGCGACCGGCCCATCAACTACCACCTGGACATCCTGCGCCAGTTCGGGGCCGTGGTGGACAAGCGCGAGCAGGGCATCCACATCCGCGCCCCGCGCCGCCTCCAGGGCACCAAGATCTCCCTGCCCTACCCGAGCGTCGGCGCGACCGAGCAGCTCCTGCTCACGGCCGTGCGCGCCGAGGGCATCACCGAGCTGTCGGGCGCCGCGATCGAGCCCGAGATCATGGACCTCATCGCCGTCCTGCAGAAGATGGGCGCGATCATCTCGGTCGACACCGACCGCGTGATCCGCATCGAGGGCGTCGACAAGCTCATGGGCTACCAGCACACGGCCCTCGGCGACCGCATCGAGGCGGCGTCCTGGGGGTCCGCGGCCCTCGCGACCGGCGGCGACATCACCGTCAAGGGCGCGACGCAGCCCGAGATGATGACGTTCCTCAACACGTTCCGGAAGGTCGGCGGCGAGTTCGAGGTCGAGGAGGACGGCATCCGGTTCTACCACCCGGGCGGCGACCTCAACGCGATCGTGCTCGAGACCGCGGTGCACCCCGGCTTCATGACGGACTGGCAGCAGCCGCTCGTCGTCGCGCTCACGCAGGCCAAGGGACTGTCGATCGTCCACGAGACCGTCTACGAGAACCGGTTCGGCTTCACGGACGCGCTGCGCGGCATGGGCGCGACCATCCAGGTCTACAAGGAGTGCCTGGGCGGCCTGCCGTGCCGGTTCGGGCAGCGCAACTTCCACCACTCGGCCGTCATCTCCGGCCCGACGCCCCTGTCCGCGGCCGACATCGAGGTCCCGGACCTGCGCGGCGGGTTCAGCCACCTCATCGCGGCGCTCGCGGCCAAGGGCACCTCGACCGTGCGGGGGATCGGTCTGATCGACCGTGGGTACGAGTACTTCCAGGACAAGCTCGAGGCACTGGGCGCGGACGTCAGCCGGGGCTGACCCGGCTCCTCCGGCGGCTCACAGGGCCGATCGGAGGCTTCCGACACCCGACGGGCGCAGTACGTGCGACGGCACGCACCGCGCCCATCGTCGTCCTCTCAGGCTTTCCACAGGCTCGCGTCATCCTCCGCGCAGGTCCGAGGACCACTGTGGGGGCACGGGCGAACGGGTCGCCCGGGCTGGAGGAGCGACATGTCGAGCGAGCGGCCGTCCGAGACGTCCCCCGAGAACACCCCCGAACCGCGTGCACCCCGTCGGCGGGCGCTGACCTGGGGGGCGGGAGCCCTGACCTTCAGCGTCCTGACCCTGGGCGGGCTCGCGCTGAGCGCACCCGCGGGGACCGGCGGGAGCGCCCCCGGCACGGACGCGGGCACCGGGGCGTCGGCCGGGCCGGCGGCCTCGGTCACCAGCGCGGCCACCGTCGCGGACGACATGACAAACGTCATCGAGGAACGGTGACGAACCCGACGGAACGGGTGACGGGGCGCACTGCCTGACCTCTCCTGCCGGCACCAGGCTGGAGGCATGGACAACGACACCTACGGCAGCGGCACCCCGGGCCGCTCCACCTCCCCGGACGACCTCGTCATCGACGTGCGCGGCCTGCGCCGCCGGTACGCGAGCGCCTCGCGCGGCGCGCGGGGCTTCGAGGCCGTCGCGGGCGTGGACCTCCAGGTCCGCCGCGGCGAGCTCTTCGCGCTCCTCGGCACCAACGGCGCAGGCAAGACGTCGCTCCTCGAGGTCGTCGAGGGACTGGCCCGCCCCACGGGCGGCACGGTCCAGGTCTTCGGCAAGGACCCCTACCGCCAGCGTGCCCAGGTCCGCCCCCGCATCGGGATCATGCTGCAGGAGGCGGGCTTCCCGTCCGACCTGACGGCGATCGAGACCGCGCGCATGTGGGCAGGGACGCTCACCGCGCCGCGCCCGGTCGAGCAGGCCCTCGACCTGGTCGCGCTGCGCGGCCGCGCCGACGTCCCCGTGAGCTCGCTCTCGGGCGGCGAGCGGCGCCGTCTGGACCTCGCCCTGGCGCTCCTCGGGCGCCCCGAGGTCCTGTTCCTCGACGAGCCGACCACGGGGCTCGACCCCGAGAGCCGCCGCTCGGCGTGGGACCTCGTGCGAGGGCTGCTCGACGACGGGACGACCGTCGTCCTCACGACCCACTACCTCGAGGAGGCCGAACGCCTCGCCGACCGCCTCGCGATCATGCACGGCGGCAGGATCGTCCAGGAGGGCACGGTCGCGGACATCGTCGAGGCCGAGCCCTCGTTCGTCCACCTCGACGAGGAGAGCGTGCGACCCCACCTGACCGACCTGCCGCTGCTGCCCGGGGAGACGCTCACGCGCGTCGAGGGCGGCACCGTGGCGATCGCGACGCGCGACCTCCAGCACACCCTCGCGGTGCTGCTCGCCTGGGCGACCGACCGCGACGTGACCTTCGGCCGCATCGAGGCGCGCCCTGCGTCCCTCGAGCAGGCCTTCCTCGCCATCGCGGACGGGCCGGGCACCGCCCGCACCGCGTCCGCGTCCACCACCGACCCGACGGAGCGTGCCGCATGACCACCCTCGCCCCTGCCTCGACCCGCACCCCGGGCGCCCCCTCGACCCAGCGCTCCGCGAGCGCCCTCACCGGGTCGCTGCGCCGCATCCGCTCGCTCGTGCGCGCCGAGACCACGCTCCTCCTGCGCAACCGCACGGCCCTGTTCAACGGGGTGCTCCTCGCCCCCGCCATGGTCGCCTTCCTGCACTTCTCGGGCGCGTTCGAGGCGTTCGTGGGTGACGACGCGGGAGCGTCGATCATCGGTGCGTTCGCGCTCACGAGCCTCATCTGCTTCGCGCTGATGTTCGTCGTGTACTACAACCTGGCCAGCGCCTACGTGGCCCGGCGCGAGGAACTCGTGCTCAAGCGCCTGCGGACAGGGCAGTGCTCCGACGCCGAGATCCTGGCGGGGGCCGCGACGCCCGCAGTCGCCACGATGCTGGGTCAGCTCGTCCTGGGAGGGGCCGCGATCGCGCTGTGGATCGGGCTCGACGCCCCCGCGAACGTGCTGCTGCTGCTCGTCGCGGTCCTCGGGGGGGCGTTCGTCTTCGCGGCGCTCGCGGCCGCGAGCACGGCCTTCACGCGCACGGTCGAGACGGCCCAGCTCTCGACGCTGCCGATCATGGCTCTCGCGCTGCTCCTGTCCGGGACGACCCTCCCGCTCACGATGCTCCCCGAGCGCGTCCAGACCCTCGCCGAGCTCACGCCCCTGCACCCGGTCGCCGAGCTCCTGACGATCGGCCTCACGGGCCTCGGTCCCGACGGCGTCGCGGTGGGCTTCGGGGAGACGTTCGCCCTGGCAGCACAGCCCCTGGCGGTCCTGGCCGCCTGGTGCGTGCTCGGCGCGTGGCTCGCGACCCGGTACATGCGGTGGGAACCGCGCCGGTGACCACCGCGCCCCTGGCGGGCACGCCCGGACCTGGCTCGCGCCGGGGCCGGGCGATGCGGTCGAGCACGAGGTTGCGGTCGCTCTCCTGCTGAGAATGACCGCAAC
>NZ_JACSQQ010000015.1:25171-99262 GCF_014836555.1 Oerskovia rustica | reverse complement strand
CCCAACCCGGGGCCTCGTCCGGAGCACCGAGATGCCCACGTGAAAGGCTGACCCCGTGAGCTGGAATCCCCTCGTCGGCGCGTGGTCGCGTCGCAGCAACCCGGAACGGTTCGACACCTACACGCGCTGGTCGCTGTACGTCGTCGCGACGTTCGAGCTCTTCGTGGTGCTCTGGGTCGTCGGCGAGGTGCCCACGGGGCACCCGGCGCTGCTCGCCCCCCTGATCGGGCTGTGCCTCGCGCACACCGCGTCGTGCGTCGTCGTGATCCGGTACGGGGTCACCCGGTTCCTCGGTGGCCCGCCGCCTCCCCGGTGGGCCCTGGGCGCCATGTGGGGGCTCGCGCTCGCGACCTGCGTGATCGGCCTCGCGGCGTACCCGACAGGTGAGGGATCCATGTTCCAGGGCAACACCCCGGTCCTGGTCGTGACCGCGGCGACCGCATTCTCGGTCGCGGCCTGCGCGCCGCTCCTGACCTTCCGGTGGTTGGCGCTCGGGGCGGTCGGTGTCGCGGCGGTCTCGGGGTTCGTCTCGTGGTTCGTCGCCCCGGTCCGCGACGAGACGGCAGCGGGCATCGCGGTGGGCCAGGGCATCGGCGTCGTCCTCATGTGCGTCGGCGTGTTCGCGTCCTACCGCGTGTCCGTCTGGATGCTGGGGATCGTGTGGGAGCAGGAGCGCAACCGCGTCCTGCACGCCCGTCTGGCCGTCGCCGAGGAGCGGCTGCGCTTCTCGCGCGACCTGCACGACGTGTTCGGCCGCACGCTCTCGGTCGTGGCCGTCAAGAGCGAGCTGGCCGCCGAGCTCGCGACACGCGGTCGCCCGGGAGCCGCCGAGCAGATGCTCGAGGTGCGCCAGATCGCGCAGGACTCGCTGCGCGAGGTGCGGGCCGTGGTCGCCGGGTACCGGGCCACGGACCTGCCGGCCGAGCTCAGCGGGGCCCGATCGGTCCTGCGCTCGGCCGACATCGAGACCACGATCGAGTCCTGCGGCGACGAGCAGGAGGCCGCGCTGCCCCTGGCCACGCAGGAGGCGCTCGCCTGGGTCGTGCGCGAGGCCGTGACGAACGTGGTCCGGCACTCGGACGCCGCACGGTGCGAGATCACGCTGCGCGTCGAGCGCGGCGAGGCGGTGCTGACCGTCACGAACGACGGCGTCCCCGACCTCGACCGCACCACCACCAGCCCGGGGAGCCCCAGCGGGTCCGGCCTGATCGGCCTGGGCGAACGGCTCGCCGAGACCGGCGGGCGCCTCGAGACCCACCTCCTCCCGCCCGTCTTCCGTCTCACGGCCAGCGTCCCGCTGCCGAGCCCCGGCATGGGTAGCCTCGTCCCGCGCATGCCGCGCGGCTCCCGGAGCCGTGGCGCAGGCACCCCCAGCCCCACCGAGGAAGGCCCCACCGCGTGATCCGCATCCTGCTCGCCGACGACGAGAACCTCATCCGTGACGCGCTCGCGACCCTGCTCTCGCTCGAGGACGACCTCGACGTCGTCGTCCAGGCCGCGTCCGGGACCGAGGCGCTCGCGGCAGCACGCAAGCACGCCCCCGACGTCGCGGTGCTCGACCTCCAGATGCCCGGCCTCGACGGGATCGAGGTCGCCCGGGCCCTGGCCGTCGAGGCGCCGGGATGCCGGGTCGTCATGGTCACGAGCCACGGGCGCCCCGGGTACCTCAAGCGCGCGCTCGAGGCGGGTGTCGGGGCCTTCCTGCCCAAGACGGTCTCGTCGCGCGTCCTCGCGGACGTGGTGCGCCAGGTCCAGGCCGGTGGACGCTACGTCGACCCCGAGCTCGCGGCCGAGGCCATCGCGGCCGGCTCGAGCCCCCTGACGGCCCGCGAGGCCGACGTCCTGGAGCTCGCGGCCGGTGGAGCGCCCGTCGAGGAGATCGCGACCCGCGCGTCGCTCGCGCCGGGCACGGTGCGCAACTACCTGTCCTCGGCCGCCGCCAAGCTGGGTGCGACCAACCGGCACGAGGCCGTGCACCTCGCGCGCCGCCACGGGTGGATCTGAGCCGTCGTGGCAGCGGCGTCGGGCCCGCGCACCCAGGGCGCGCGGCGCCGTCGGGCCCGACGACGGCACGCGGCCCGGTAGGCTCGGTGACCGTGCCGAAAGCTCATCCTGACAGCCGCGCGTACCGCCTCGTCGCGCTCGTCGTGCGACCCCTCATGTTCACCATCACCCGCCGCGACTGGCAGGGCGAGGAGAACATCCCCGCGACGGGCGGGTTCATCGCTGCGGGCAACCACATGTCGAACATCGACCCGCTGACGTTCGCCCACTTCCTGTACGACAACGGGCGGGCGCCCAAGATCCTCGCCAAGGCGTCGCTGTGGAAGGTGCCGCTCCTCGGCGGTCTCCTGAACCGCACGGGCATGATCCCCGTCCAGCGCAACACCGTCGGTGCGGCGTCCTCGGTCAGCGTGGCTGTCGACCAGCTCGCGCTGGGCGAGTGCGTCGCGGTCTTCCCCGAGGGCACGCTCACGCGCGACCCCGACCTGTGGCCGATGGTCGGCAAGACCGGTGCCGCGCGCCTGGCCCTCGCGAGCCGCATGCCCGTGGTGCCCATCGCGCAGTGGGGCATGCAGGACCTCCTGCCCCGCTACAGCAAGCGGTTCCGGCCGTTCCCGCCCAAGAACGTCGCGGTGCACGCCGGGCCACCGGTCGACCTGTCGGACCTCTACGAGCGCCCCGTCGACACCGCGACCCTGCGCGAGGCCACCGACCGCATCATGGACGCGATCACGGGTCTCCTCGAGGACATCCGCGGGGAGAAGGCTCCCGCCGAGCGCTTCGACGTCCGCAAGAACCCCGGCTCGGAGGAGCGCAAGTGAGCGACCAGCAGATCACCGCGACCGTCCTGGGGTCGGGGGCGTGGGGCACGACGTTCGCCGCCGTCCTGGCCGACGCCGGCTGCGAGGTCCGGCTGTGGGGTCGCAACGCCGAGGTCGCGGCCGACATCAACGCGACCCGCCGCAACTCCGCGTACCTGCCCGACATCGAGCTGCCCGCGGGGCTCACGGCCACGACCGACGCGGCCGAGGCCCTCGCCGGGGCGCAGCTCGTGGTGGTCGCGATCCCGTCCCAGAGCGCCCGTGCGACGCTCGCGCCGCTGCGTGAGCACCTTGCGGAGGGCGTCGTCGCGGTCTCGCTCATGAAGGGCGTCGAGCTCAGCACCGACCGCCGCATGAGCGAGGTCGTCGCCGAGGTGTGGGGCCTGCCGCTCGACCGGGTCGCGGTCGTGTCCGGGCCGAACCTTGCGCGGGAGATCGCCGAGCACCAGCCGACCGCGACCGTCGTCTCGGCCACGAACGAGGAGACCGCGCGTTTCGTCGCGGCGGCCTGCTCGTCGTCCTACTTCCGCCCGTACACCAACTCCGACGTCGTGGGCGTCGAGCTCTGCGGCGCCGTGAAGAACGTCATCGCGCTCGCCGTGGGGATCGCCCAGGGGCGTGGGTTCGGGTACAACACGACGGCCACCGTCATCACGCGCGGACTCGTCGAGATCACTCGGCTCGGTCTCGCGCTCGGCGCCGACGCCGAGACGTTCTCGGGCCTCGCCGGCATGGGGGACCTGGTCGCGACCTGCACGTCACCCCTGTCCCGCAACCACACGCTCGGCAAGCACATCGGCCGCGGCATGAGCCTCGACGAGGCCGTCGCGGCGACAGGGGGGACAGCGGAGGGCGTCAAGTCCTGCCGCTCGGTCCTCGAGCTCGCGCAGAAGGTCGGCGTCGACATGCCCATCACGGCCGGCGTCGTCGCGGTCCTGCACGAGGGCATGCCCGTCGACGACATGGCTCGCGGGCTGCTCTCGCGGCCCCAGAAGTCCGAGGGCGTGACGTCGGGTCGCTGAGTCCCGCCCGCTCTGTCGGCTCGGCGCCCTGACGGTTGCCGAGCCGACACCCGTCACACGTCGTCGTTGCGGACCTCGACGACGACCCGCGTCGGGTCGGTCAGTGCGTAGACCCGGAACGGACTGACCTCGTCCGTCCCGACGAACGCCTGGGTGGACCCCTCGAAGACGCTGCCGAGCAGGACCTCCTCGACCTCGTCGGTCTCGGCGACCCGCAGAGGGTTGGGACCCGCGTACTCGGCGACGCCCGTGTCCGTGGGGTAGCCGGAGCCGGAGATCATGACCTGGAGTGTGCCGTCGCCGTCGAGGTCGACGACGTTCCCGCTCCCGTCCTCGACCGCCTCCGGCACGTACTCGACGCGCCAGCCGGGCGTGCCCGTGCCGCCGAGCTCGAAGACCACGCGGTCGAACCCGTCGTGCCGCCCGACACGCACGTCGGTCACGGTCAGCGCCGCACCTGCGGACGGCTCTGACGTGTCCGGCTCGGTGTTCGCAGGGAACGGGGGCGCGGAGGCGGAGCCGTCGTCGTCCGTGGACCCGGTCGGGGTGTCCGTCGGGCCTGCCGAGGCGGACGGGTCGGGGGTCGACGAGGCGGCAGGGGACGGGGTGCTCGGCCCGGGGTCGTCCCGGTCGTCCCCGCCCGAGCAGGCCGTGATCACGAGGACCGCGGTCGCGACTCCGGCGGTGAGTGCTGCGGCTCGGCGTCGTCGGGTCGTGCCCTTCATCGGTGCGCCTCCGAGGAGCTCCGTCCGGGACCTCTTCCCGGGTGATCTTCGAGCGTAGGCGCGCAAGGACACGGTCGCACGGAGGGGCTCGAACGAGGAACGGCTGGCGCCCGTGCCGTCGTCGCCGCCGGTGCTCCCCTCCCTCGCACGAGGGATGACAGCGGCTCCCGTCGGCCCTACGGTGGCTGCATGCCGTGGATCAGCAGTGCGGGCGGGCCGCTCTTCTTCATCGTCGTGCTCGTGATCGTCGCGGTCGTCGCGATCGAGCGCATGGTGAGCGGGCGCTCCAGGGACCGGCAGCTCGGGGACGGACGAGGGGCGGGCGAGAGCGCCGGGTCCGGTGCGTTCGGCGAGCTCGTCGACGTCTTCCAGCCGAGCAGGGTCCACCTGACCGAGGAGAAGGAGCGTCAGCGGCTCGACATCGTGCAGGCGCCGTCCACCGCGCCCCCGATCGACGTGGACCTCGAGTCGGGGGTCGTGGTCTTCAGCGCGGACGTGTACGAGCCACGGCCTGATGGGCCGCGGGCCGTCGAGCCGCAGGCGGTCGGGGACGGGTCGCCCGCCGCTCGTTAGCCGCGGGCCGCGGCGCGCAGGGCCTGGTCGAGGTCCGCCCACAGGTCCTCGACGTCCTCGATGCCGACGCTCAGGCGCAGCAGGTCCTCGGGGACCGTGTGCGACTCGGTCGCGAACCGCCGCCGCCGCTCGAGGCTCGACTCGACCCCGCCCAGGCTCGTCGCCGGGACCCAGAGCTCGACGGCCTCGACGAGCGCGTCGGCGGCCTCACGCCCGCCCTGGGGCCGCAGCCCGAGGATCGACCCGAAGCCGGTCATGGTGCGGGCTGCCCGCTCGTGGCCAGGGTCGGTCGGCAGGCTCGGGTGGCGCACCTCCTCGACGAGCGGGTGCCGGGCCAGGCGTCGGGCGATCTCTGCGGCGTTGGCCTGGGAGCGCTCGACGCGCAGCGCGAGGGTGCGCAGCCCGCGCAGCGCGAGCCACACCTCCCACGGCCCGGCGATCGCGCCGTGCAGGGTCCGGTAGGCACGCACCTTCGCGGCCAGGCCCGGGTCGTTCGTGACGACGGCCCCGAGCACGACGTCGGAGTGTCCGGCGAGGTACTTGGTGACCGAGTGCACGACGACGTCCGCCCCCAGGGTGAGCGGCTGCTGCCCCAGCGGGGTCGCGAACGTGTTGTCGACCGCCGTGAGCACGCCCTGCTCGCGTGCCGCGGCCAGCAGCACGGGGAGGTCGGCGACCTCGAGCATGGGGTTGGTCGGCGACTCGATCAGGAGCAGGTCCGCCCCGTCGATCGCGGCGAGCACCTGGTCGGTGTCGGCGACGTCGACCCGGACGACCTCGACCCCGTGGCGGGCCGCGAGGTCGTCGGCGAACCCCAGCGTGACCTGGTAGGCGTGCCGGGGCAGGACGACCTTGCCGCCCGCCGGGACGAACGAGAAGACGGCTGCGATCGCCGCCATGCCGCTGCCGAACACGATGCCGGGTTCCGTGGCACCCTCCAGGGTCGCGAGGGCCTCCTCGAACGGGTGCCACGTCTCGGTGTCCATGCGGGTGTAGAGGAGCTCGCCGGGCTGCTGCACACCGCGCGAGACGTACGTCGAGGACAGGACCACGGGCGGGTTGACCGGCCCGCCCTGCTCGCGCGGCGGGCGTCCCGCCGCGACCGCGATCGTGGCGGGGGACAGCGGTGAGCGGTGGCGGGCGGGCTCGGTCGTCATGGGGGTGAGATTACGCCTGGCGGGCGGGTGGGTGCCGCGGGCAACCGCTGGAGGAGACAAGGGGTAGGTGCGTCGAGTGCGCAGTTCTGGTTGTCGCCAGCCGTGCCGGGACGGCCCGAACTGCACTCTCGACGCGACCTCGGCCTCCGTCAGCCCTCGACCGGTCCGAGCAGCGCGCTCGCGAACGTCGAGTGCGCGGACTCGTCGTCGGACGGGTGGAAGATCCCGGCGAGCACGTCGCGGTAGAGCCGCCCGAGCTCGGACGACGTGAAGTACGACGAGCCGCCGGACACCCGGATCGCCTGGTCGACGACGACGCGCGCCGTCTCGGTGGCCCGCACCTTGAGTCCCGCGACGGCCGTGAACCAGCCGGCACCCCTGTCCACGAGGGCGTCGATCTCGCCCGCCACCTGGTCGATCTGCGGGTAGATCCCGTCCATCGCGATGCCCGCGTCGGCGACCCGCCAGCGGATGTCCGGGTCCTGCGACAGCGGCCTGCCGCCGTTCTTCATCGAGGTGCGCCGGTGGGCGTTCTCGACGGCGAGCTCGAGTGCGCGCTTGCCGATGCCCGTGTACACCGACGCGAGGAGGACCTCGAACGTCGTGAAGATCGCGAGCACGAGCGGGTCGGTCGAGGGCCCGGGGGCCAACCGGCGTACGACCCGGTCGGCCGGGGCGTGCGCGCCCACGAGCATGGTCGTGCGGCTCTGGCTCGCGCGCATGCCGACCGTGTCCCAGTCGTCGAGCACGTCGACGCCGCCGCCCTCGCGCGTCACGAACGCGTGCACGAGGCGCGGGTCGCCCTCCAGCGCGGGGCCGTCCTCGGCGGCCGTCTCGATCCCGAGCACGCCCAGCCGTGTCCACGCGGGAGACAGGGACGTGAAGATCTTCCGGCCGTGGAACGAGTAGCCGCCCTCGCCGTCGGGACGGGCCTGCGTCCTGGACCCGAAGAGCACCAGGTCGTTGCCCGGCTCGGAGTAGCCGAACGCGAAGACCTCGCCCCGCGCGGCCTCCTCCAGGACGAAGTCGAGCGAGTGGTCACCGCGCTCGTACAGGTAGCGCGCGACGCCGGTCCACACGTGGTGCATGTTCACGGCGAGCGCGGTCGCGGGCGCAGCGCCCGCGAGGCGGATCTGCTCGTGCGCGACGTCGCGCAGGCCCAGCCCCGGGCCGCCCATCGCGGCGGGCACGAACGCCTTGAGGTAGTCGGCCGCGGTCAGCTCCTCGAAGTCCTCGGTGAAGAACGTGTTCTCCCGGTCGTAGGTCGCGGCGCGCGAGCGGATGCGGTCGAGCAGGTCGTCGGTCAGCAGCGGAGAGGTCATGCCCCCGTTCTACCACCGCTCCTCCACCTCCTGGGCACCTCGCCCGCCCGCTCCTGTTCACGCTGTCGAGCGCGGTTCCGGTAGGGTCGTCGGCGATGTCCAGCCAGCCAGAACCCAGTGCTCCCGCGCGCAAGACGCGCGTCCTCATCCTCTTCGGCGGACGCTCCGGCGAGCACGTGATCTCGTGCGCCACCGCGGGTGGCGTGATGCGCGCGATCGACCGCGAGCGCTACGAGGTCATCCCCGTCGGGATCACCAAGGCGGGGCAGTGGGTCCTCGCGGCCGACGAGCCCGAGCGCTGGGAGATCACGCCCGGCAACCTGCCGGAGGTCACGGCCTCGGGCGGCGAGGTGCTGCTGCCGCTCGCGGTGGGGCAGCGCGCGCTGCGCGTCCTGGAGCCGGGCGAGTTCCCGCGCGAGCTGGGCGAGGTCGACGTCGTCTTCCCGCTGCTCCACGGGCCGTTCGGCGAGGACGGCACGCTCCAGGGCCTGCTCGAGCTCGCCGACGTCCCCTACGTGGGCGCAGGCGTGCTCGCCTCCGCCGTAGGGATGGACAAGCAGTTCATGAAGCTCGTGCTCGCAGGCCAGGGGCTGCCCATCGCGCCGTACACGGTCATCCGTCCGGGGGAGTGGGACCGTAACCCGGCAGCGTGGACCGAGACCGTCGCGGGTCTGGGGCTGCCCGTGTTCGTGAAGCCGGCGCGTGCGGGGTCGAGCCTCGGGATCACCAAGGTCGACGACCTCGCGGACCTGCCCGCGGCGATCGCGGAGGCCCGTCGGCACGACCCGAAGGTCCTGGTCGAGGCCGGGGTCGTGGGACGTGAGATCGAGTGCGCGGTCCTCGGTGGCCGTGAGGGCGAGCGCCCGCGGGCGTCCCTGCCCGGCGAGATCGTCGTGACCGACGCGCACCACGACTTCTACGACTTCGAGGCCAAGTACCTCGACGAGGCGGGGGTCGAGCTGAGCTGCCCGGCCGACCTGCCGCCGCACCTCGTCGACGAGGTCCGCGACATCGCGGTCCGCACGTTCGAGGCCGTGGGCGCCGAGGGACTCTCGCGCGTCGACGTGTTCGTGACGACCGACGGCCAGGTCATCGTCAACGAGATCAACACGATGCCGGGATTCACGCCGTTCTCGATGTACCCGCGCATGTGGGAGAAGTCCGGGATCACGTACCCGGAGCTGATCGACGAGCTCATCCAGCTCGCGCTGCAGCGCCCCACGGGCCTGCGCTGACCATCCCGGCCGCCTGACCCGGTAGACGCGAGGAGCGCGCCACCCCTCACGGGGCGGCGCGCTCTCGTCGTCCTGCGGCTTGCCCAGGTGCTGTGCCGACCTACATGCAGTAGCTCGTCTGCTCGACCTTGGACACCGCACGGTTGAGGTCCGAGACGAACGACGAGGTGCGGGTCGTGCTCACGGCCGGGGGGAGCTGGACCTCGACCGCGGGATCGCGGCCGTAGGTCACGAAGGTCCAGGTGTCCTTGCCGTCGTCGGTGACGATCCAGTCGACGCTCCCTGCGTTGCTCGGCACGCCCATGCACCCGACGGTGGTGGGCTCGGGTGGGGTCACGCCGCAGCGCAGCGTCACGGCAGCACCGGGCTCGCCCCAGGCGGCGGTGGCCTGGCTGTCGGTCTTGATCTTGGGCAGGCCTGCGAGCTCGTCGGGGACGGCGAGGACGACCTCGGCACACTTCGGGTTCGCGGCATCGTCCGCGACCGGGACACCGATGGTCGGTGCGCAGGCGCCGAGGCCCGCGGTGACGGCGACCAGCAGGATCGCGGTGGGCGTCCGGCGTCGGGCAGGGGTACGAGGGGCGTTCAGCACCCTCCAACGGTAGCCGCTCCGGCGGGCGTGCCGGTCCCGCGTAAGGTGGCGCCGTGAGCGATCCGAACGAGAACCCGACCTTGGTGCGCGAGACCTCGGAGGAGGAGCTGCTCGCGGCGATCTTCCCGCTCCTGCCGACGGGCGAGGCGACCCTCGTGGGCCCCGGTGACGACTCGGCCGTGGTCAGCGCTCCCGACGGGCGCTTCGTCGTCTCGACGGACGTCCTGGTCGAGCGGCGACACTTCCGCCCGGAGTGGTCCACGGGGTACGACGTCGGGTGGCGGGCCGCCATGCAGAACCTCGCCGACATCGCGGCCATGGGGGCACGGCCCACGTCGCTCGTGGTCTCGCTCGTGGTCCCGGGGCACCTGCCCGTCGGGTGGGTCACGGGTCTCGCGCGCGGCCTCGCCGCGGCGTGCGCGCCGAGCGGCGCGGCCGTCGTCGGGGGTGACCTGTCGAGCGGTGACGACGTGGTCGTCGCGGTCACGGTCCACGGGGACTTGGGCGGTCGGGCGCCGGTCCTGCGTTCGGGTGCCCAGGTGTCCGACGTCGTCGCGCACGCCGGGCGCAGGGGCTGGTCCGCCGCGGGGCTCGCCCTGCTCGACCACGACTTGGGGGACGCGGACCGCGAGCTGGTCGACGCGTACCTGCGGCCCGAGCCGCCGCTCGCCGCGGGCCCAGCGGCAGCCGACGCCGGTGCGACCGCGATGCTGGACCTGTCCGACGGGCTGCTGCGGGACGCGGGCCGTGTCGCCCGCGCGAGCGGCGTCGGGATCGACCTGGACCTCGACGCGTTCGCGGCGGACCTCGCCCGGCTCGCCCGTGCGGCGTCCGCCGTGAGCTCGGCCACGGGTCGGCGTCCGGCGGGGGAGTGGCCGTCCGCCGCCGAGGACGTCGCGGGGTCGGGAGACAGGGCGGCACTGGCTCGCGACTGGGTCCTGACGGGTGGTGAGGACCACGGGCTGCTCGCGACCTTCCCTGCGGGGACGGCCATCCCCGAGCCGTTCCGGGAGGTCGGGCGCGTGGTGGCTGCGGGACCCGCGGCCTCCGGCGCCGGACGTCCGGCGGTCACGGTCGACGGGGCCGCGCCGCGCGCGCACGGCGTGGGGTGGGACCACTTCCGCGGCTGAGCCCTGGGACGACGGTCGAGGGGGCCACCCTCTCGGGCGACCCCCTCGACGGGAGGACTGTCGGAGGCCCGGCGTCAGGACCTGCGGCGGTACCGCACCTGGGTCAGGTCACGGCCGCCGATGTCGTCGCGGCGCTCGACGCCGTCCGGGGCGAACCCGTGGCGGCGGTAGAAGTGCTGCGCGCGGTCGTTGTCCTTGAGCACCCACAGGGAGACAGGGGTGCGCGGGGGGACCTTGCCGAGCATGGTCCTCATCAGGTCACGGGCCACGCCACGGCCCCACGCCTCGGGGTCGAGGTAGATGGCGTAGATCTCGAGGTCGCCGTCGTCGGCGTCCTCGTCGCGGGCCGGCCCGATGCTGGCGAAACCGAGGGCGCGCCCGTCGGCCTCGGCGAGCAGGATGTCCGCGCCGGAGTTCGTGAGGTTCGTGGTCCAGGCGGACTCACGCTGGTCGTGGTCGAGCGAGGCCAGGTACTCGTCAGGGACGATCCCGGCGTAGGCACCGCGCCAGGAGGCGATGTGCACCTGGGCGATCGACGCCGCGTCCTGCGGTGTCGCCGTGCGGATCGTTACCTCGTTGAGTTCCGTCACCATGACCAAATCCTGCCACTTCCGTGGAGATTCGCCAACCCTCTTTGTCCGGATCTTCAGCAAATCTCCCCAAGGGGATGTGTTGTCGGCTTCGACGAGGGGTGGCTGGGCCGTCGGCGTCGCCCCTCGCGGTCCGTCGTCCACCGATCCTCTCAGCCTTTGCCGACGGTCGCCTGCCGGGTGCCGACGGAGCCCGCGACCGCTCGTCGGACGTCGTCGGCGATCAGGTCGGCGTTGGTCGCCGCAGCGGCCTGGACCCCGGCGGCGGCCGCGGCGACGACCTGCGCCATGATGTTCGTGACGTTGCCCGCGACGCGAACCCCGGGCAACGAGGTCGCTCCCATCGGGTCCGACGGGACGTACGTCCCGACCACCGTGCCGTCGACGACCTGCTCCGCGGTCTCGACCCCCAGGGACTCCAGGACCGCGGACCGGGCGGTGAAGCGGGGCGCGACGACGAGGGCGTCGCACGGCACGACCTCGCCGGACGCCAGCCGCACGCCGTTCAGCACGCCGTCCCGGACGTCGAGCGCCTCGACCGGACCGTCGACGACCGTGACGCCGCGCGCGTCGAGCGCGGCGCGGGTCGGTGCGTCCGGCGCGGGCGACCCGTGGAGGAAGAGCGTCACGTCGTCGGTCCACTGTCGCCACATCTGGGCCTGGTGGAGCGCCACCGGGCTCGTGGCGAGGACGCCCACGGCCTGGTCGCGCACCTCCCAGCCGTGGCAGTAGGGGCAGTGCAGGACGTCCCTGCCCCAGCGCTCGGCGACCCCGGGGACCGCGGGCAGCTCGTCGACGAGCCCCGTGGTGACGAGCAGCTGCCGAGCGTGCAGGTCCCGGCCGTCCGCGAGCCGGACCTCGAAGCCGCCGTCCGGCAGCCGGGCGGCCGACTCGACCGTGCCCTGCGTGATGCGGCCGCCGTACGCCGCGACCTCGCCGCGCCCGGTGGCCAGGAGCGCGGCAGGGTCCTCGCCGTCGCGGGACAGGTAGCCGTGCATGTGCGCGGCGGGGGCGTTGCGGGGGCGACCCGCGTCGACCACGAGCACGTCGCGCCGGGCGCGGGCGAGGGTCAGGGCTCCGCTGAGCCCGGCCGCGCCGCCTCCGACGACGATCACGTCGTGGACGCGGGGCGTGGCGTCGGTGTGCGTGTTCTCACCCGTGGCGGGTGTCGGGCTCGTGCGGGTCATGGGGACCACCTCCTCGACGAGCATCGGTGCGCAGGGTCTTCGGTGGCAATTCCTGTTGCCGGAGTGGCAAACTCGGGTGCATGAACGCACCAGAGGACGACCCCTTCGCCGCCGCCCTCGAGGCCGTCGGCCCCCGGCTGCGGGCGCTGCGACAGCAGCGTCAGCTGACCCTCGTCGAGCTCTCCGACCGCACGGGCATCTCCGTGAGCACCCTGTCCCGCCTGGAGTCAGGAGGCCGGCGCCCGACGCTCGAGCTCCTGCTGCCGCTCGCGCGCGAGCACGAGGTCCCGCTCGACGAGCTCGTCGGCGCGCCGCCCACGGGAGACCCGCGCATCCACGCGCGGCCCGTGAAGCGGGGAGACTCGACGATCCTGCCGCTGTCCCGCCGCCCGGGCGGGGTCCAGGCCTACAAGCAGGTCCTGCACGGACGGACCTCGGACGTGCTGCCGGAGACCAAGGTGCACGAGGGCTACGAGTGGCTCTACGTGCTGGGCGGGCGGCTGCGGCTCCTGCTCGGAGAGCACGACCTGGTGCTGGGCGAGGGCGAGGCCGCAGAGTTCGACACGCGCACCCCGCACGCGATCCTCAACGCCGACGAGCACCCGGTCGAGCTCCTCGTCCTGCACGGCCCCCAGGGGGAGCGGGCGCACTTTCGGGCCCGGCCGAAGCGGCGTCGCGTGGACTGACACGACCGGTCACGGCCCCCGACGACCCCGTGCGCACCGCGGCCTCGCGCCGCAGGGGAGCACCGCCGTCGGGCCCGGGCGTTCCCCAGGAACGCGAAAGCCCGCCAGGACGATTCCTGGCGGGCTTTCGGCGAACGAGCGGGAAGGCTCAGACGTGACGGACGACCTTGCCGGCCTTCAGGCACGAGGTGCACACGTTGAGACGCTTCGGGGTACCCGAGACGATCGCACGGACGCGCTGGATGTTCGGGTTCCAGCGACGCTTCGTACGGATGTGCGAGTGCGAGATGCTGTGCCCGAAGCTCGGGCCCTTGCCGCAGACTTCGCAGTTGGCAGCCACGATTTCTCCTGATCGTCGTGCACGCCTCCGCGAAAGGACAGCGGCGACGTAGTGAATGGTCTGTGGGGTGAACGCTCCGAACCAGCACACAGGCCGGGGAACGTCCGTGGTCGCCCGGATCTGTCCGGGCAACCTCCATAGGGTAGCCGATGGCCACCCTCCACCCCAAACCGACCCGAGAGCGTGCATGGTGCAGCGCGCAGGGCGGACTACGGTGGTCCGGTAAGTATCGCAGGCTCTGCGGGGGTTCGGCACCCCGCGCGCCCGACCCCGACGAAGGAGCCCCACGAGCGTGACGGACGGCACGGAGCACATCGAGCCCGCGGTGGTGCGGGCATGGGTGGCGGAGACGGTCCGGACGCTGGGCGAGGCCAGGGCGCGCATCGACCGCGCGAACGTGTTCCCCGTGGCCGACGCCGACACGGGCACCAACCTGTTCCTGACCGTCACCGAGGGTGCGCGGGCCGTGGGCGAGGTGCCCGACGGCGCGCCCGTCGACACCCTGCTGCTCGCCTTCGCGCGGGGTGCCCTGATCGGGGCCCGCGGCAACTCTGGTGTGATCCTCAGCGAGTTCCTGCGCGGGTTCGCCGGTGCGACCACCGTGGCCGACGAGCCCGTCGGGTCCCTGCGGGTCGCGACGCGCCTCGAGGCGGCGGCCCGCTCGTCGTACGCGGCCGTCGCCGTCCCGGTCCCCGGCACGATCCTCACCGCGGCCGACGGAGCCGCCGTCGCCGCGCGCCTCGCGGCGGACGCCGGGGCAGACCGGAACGGCGTCGTGCTCGCAGCGCGCACGGGGGCGCACGAGGCCATGCTGCGCAGCCCCCGAGAGCTCGACGTCCTGTCCCGCGCGGGCGTGCTCGACGCCGGGGCGTTCGGGCTCGTGCTCGTCCTCGACGCGCTGTGCCGGGCGTTGGGGGTCGTCGCCGTTGACGCTGCGGGGACCGACGACGTCGCCACCGACGGCCTTCGCCTCGGTCCGGGCAGCTCCCTGTCGGTGGTCGACGGCACCATGGCCCCCATGACGAGCGGGCCTGCCGACGAGGACGTGACCGATGTCACGGCGAGCGTGACCGCGCAGGGGAGCGACGTCGTCGGGCCGGTGAACGGCGCGGCGCCCGAGCACGCGCCCGTCGGGATCGACGGCGAGTTCGAGGTCATGCTCGTGGTCGACGGCACAGACGGCACAGGCACCCCGGCTCCGTCGTCGTCCCTCGCCGACGCGTTGCGAGCGGCCCTCGCGCAGGTCGGCGACTCGGTCGTGGTCGTGGGGGAGGGCGTCTGGCAGGCCCACGTGCACACCGACGACCCCGCGCGCGCGGTCCAGGCCGCCCGGACCGCGGCCGGCGGCGCCCGGCTGCGTCAGGTGTGCGTCCGTCACCTCCCGACCCAGGTCGCGGCGCGCGGCCTGCACGGGCACGCTGTCCCGACGCCCGGCGAGGTACCCGAGCACGGCGTCGTCGCGATCACGTCGGCCCCCGGCCTCGTGCCCGACCTGGCCCGCAGCGGTGCCGTCGTCCTCCTCGCGACCGACCAGGCGCCGACACCGGGGGAAGTGCTGCGCGTGGCCGTGGACACCGGCGCACGCCGCGTCGCCGTCCTGCCCGGGAGCGAGGACGCGGCCGGCGTGGCCCGCGAGGCCGGCGGGCTCGTCGGCACGGGCGTCGGCGACCTGCGGGGCATCGAGGTGCTCGACGCCCCCACCGACCTGCACGTCGTGGCGGCGCTCGCCGCAGCGACCCTGGGCTCCGTCGACGACGTCGTCTCCCTCATGCGGGAGACCCTCGACGACGTCCGGGCCGTCCAGGTCCCCGCGGACGGGGCGCTCGTGCGACCCGCGCTCGAAGGCCTCCTCCGCGCCGACGACGAGGTGCTGACCGTCCTGCCGGGGCGACGGGTCGACCCGGTCGTGATCGACGTCGTCGCAGGCATCGCCCGCCAGCGCGTCCCGGGCATCGAGGTCGTCGTCCTCGACTCGGGGCGCGACCACGCCGACCTGGAGCTGGGAGCAGAATGAGCAGCGACCCTCGCACCGCCGCCCCCGGGGCGGACGCGGACCACCTGACCGGCACGCGACGCCTCGCAGGCGACCTGGTGACCGGACCGGTCGACCGCTTCGCCGAGCCCCTGACCAAGGTGCTCGGCCCGCGCTCGGCGGGCGCCCTCGCCAAGCTGGGCCTCGAGACCACGGGGGACCTGCTGGGCCACTACCCGCGCCGCTACGGCGACCCGGGCAAGCTGACCGACCTCGGTGGCCTGGTGCTGGGCGAGCACGTCACGATCATGGCTCGTGTCGTCCAGGCGACCGTGCGGGCCATGCGCTCGCGCGGCGGCGCCATGCTCCAGGCCGAGGTGACCGACGGCGTCCACCGCCTCTCGCTGACGTTCTTCGCGAAGGGCACCGGTGCGCTGCGTACCCACGAGAGCCGTCTCCAGCCCGGCCGCACAGGCCTGTTCACCGGCGTCGTGAGCGCCTACCGCGGGGCCCGCCAGCTCACGCACCCGGACTACCTCGTCATCGGGGTCGACGCCGACGACGAGGAGGCCGCCCTCATCGAGGCGCGGCGCCCCATCCCGCTCTACCCGGCGAGCGCCTCGATCCCGAGCTGGCGCATCCAGAAGGCCGTCCGCCAGGTCCTCGACCCGCTGACCGAGGACGAGGTGCCGGACCCGCTGCCGCCCGCCGTGCGCGAGGCCCGGGGCTTCGGGTCCCGGCACGCGGCGCTCAAGGACGTCCACGAGCCCTTCGACACGCGCCAGTGGCAGCACGGGCGGGACCGGCTGCGCTACGAGGAGGCGTTCGTCCTGCAGGCCGCGCTCGCCCAGCGGCGCGCGCGGGCCGAGGCCGAGGAGGCCACGGCGCGGCCGCTGCGCGCACCGGGCGAGCCCAGCGCGCTCGCGGACTTCGACGCGTCGCTGCCGTTCACGCTCACGGCCGGGCAGCGCGAGATCGGCGAGGAGATCTCCGGCGAGCTCGAGCGTTCGCGGCCCATGCAGCGCCTGCTCCAGGGCGAGGTCGGCTCGGGGAAGACGGTCGTCGCGCTGCGCGCGATGCTCCAGGTGGTCGACGCCGGAGGTCAGGCCGCGCTCCTGGCTCCCACCGAGGTGCTCGCCTCGCAGCACGCCCGCACCCTGCGGACCCTGCTGGGGCCGCTCGCGGAGGAGGGCATGCTGGGCGGGGCCGACCACGGCACGCGCGTCGCGCTCCTCACGGGGTCGATGGGGGCCGCGGCAAAGAAGGGCGCGCTGCTCGACGCAGCGAGCGGCCGGGCCGGGATCGTCGTCGGGACCCACGCGCTGCTGAGCGAGAACGTGCAGTTCGCGGACCTCGGCCTCGTCGTGGTCGACGAGCAGCACCGGTTCGGCGTCGAGCAGCGCGACGCGCTGCGCGCCAAGGCCCGCACCAGCCCGCACCTGCTCGTCATGACCGCGACCCCCATCCCGCGCACGGTCGCGATGACCGTGTTCGGAGACCTCGAGACGTCGTCGCTCACCGAGATCCCGGCCGGCCGCGCCGGCATCACGACGCACGTGGTCCCCGCGGACAACGAGGCCTGGATGGACCGGACGTGGCAGCGCGTGCGCGAGGAGGTCGACGCCGGCCATCGGGCCTACGTGGTGTGCGCGCGGATCCACCCCGACGAACCTGCGGCGGGCTCGGGCGCCGCCGACGGGGAGGGCGCCCCCGCGAAGAAGAAGACCCGGACCGACGACTTCGACGAGGTGCCCGACTTCCTCGACCTGGACGGACCGGGCACCGGGTCGGACCGGCCACCGCTGCGCGCCGTGCTCGAGGTCGCCGAGGAGCTCGCGAGCGTGCCAGCCCTGCGCGGGCTCGCCGTCGGGGTCCTGCACGGGCAGATGGCCCCCGCGGACAAGGAGAAGGTCATGGCCGACTTCGCGTCCGGGGCCGTCCAGGTGCTGGTCTCCACGACCGTGGTCGAGGTCGGCGTGGACGTCCCCGAGGCCACCGTCATGGTCGTGTTCGACGCCGACCGCTTCGGCCTCTCGCAGCTTCACCAGCTCCGCGGGCGCGTGGGCCGCGGATCCGCGCCCGGGCTGTGCCTGCTCGTCTCGACCGTCGAGCCCGGGACGCCCGCGGCCGTGCGCGTCGAGACCATGGCCGAGACGACGGACGGGTTCCGGCTCGCGACCGTGGACCTCGAGCTGCGCAGCGAGGGCGACGTGCTGGGCGCGGCCCAGTCCGGCAGGGCGAGCTCGCTGCGGCTGCTGCGCGTCGTCAAGGACGTCGCGGTGATCGAGCAGGCGCGAGCCGACGCCGCGGAGGTCGTCGGCGGCGACCCAGAGCTCGAGCAGCACCCGGAGCTGCGGGCCGCGATCGCGAGCCGGCTCGACCCCGAGCGCGAGGAGTTCCTGGAACGCGCGTGACGGTTCTGCCCGCCGAGGGTGACGGTCGTGCCCGCCGAGGGTGACACCGTCCAGGCGGCGCGGGCGTGCCAGGGCGTCCGTCTAGGCTGTCCGCATGACGAGGATCGTGGCCGGGACGGTCGGTGGACGCAGCCTGCAGGTGCCCCCCAAGGGGACGCGGCCCACGAGCGACCGGGTACGCGAGGCGATCTTCTCGCGGCTCGAGCACTACGGGGTCCTCGACGGCGCCTACGTCCTGGACCTGTACGCGGGGTCCGGCGCCCTGGGGCTCGAGGCGGCCTCGCGCGGCGCGCAGCGAGTCGTGCTCGTGGACGCGGCCCGGGTCGCGGCAGAGGTCTGCCGGGCCAACGTGAAGACCCTCGGCCTGACGAACGTGCAGGTCGTCCAGGACAAGGCCGAGAAGTTCGTGCAGTCGCCTCCGTCGACCACGTGGGACGTCGTCTTCATCGACCCGCCCTACGACGTGTCGGAGGCCGTCGTCGCCGAGCTCCTGCGCCAGCTCGCGCAGACCTCGGCGCTCGTCGAGGACGCGGTCGTCGTGGTCGAGCGGTCTACACGCAGCCCCGAACCGACGTGGCCGTCCGGGTGGGAGCTGCTCGCCCGCAAGGACTACGGCGAGACCGCGGTGTACTACGCGGGCCCCGCGACGGCCGAGGAGCCGCAGGCCGACGCGTCCTGAGACCCGCGCGAGACGGGTGCCGGGGTGCGGGTGGTTCGGTCCGAGACGGGTCTCCCCGCAACGGGCGAAGGCTCCCGTCTGGGACCGAACCTCCCGTCTCGCGGGCGGACGGCGGGGGGCCGGACGGCGTCAGCCCGCCGGCGCGCGCAGCGACGACCCGTCGAGCAGCCCCACGGGCACGTGGTCCAGCTCGTCCACGCCGAGCAGCGCGACCCGGTCGCCCGACACCGCGTCGAGCAGGGCGCGGGTCGGTGCGTCGTTGGCCAAGGATCCCTCGCTGGCCTCGAAGTACTCCCGCAGGAACGCGCGCAGGGGCGCGGCGGGTACGCTCGCCGCCTCCGGGTCCTCGGTCGCGAGCGTCATGAGCAGCAGTGCCGGGACCCGCTCAGCCCCCGGCTCGTTGCCGGGCTGGAAGTACGGCACCGCGAGCACGCGCCCACCGTGGCGGGCGTAGAACCGCAGCCGAGCCTCGGGGTCGCCGTGCGCCTCGCTCGCGGCATGGAACCGCGGGTGCTCGACCTCGCCGAGCACCATGACCGGGTGCAGGTCCTTCAGCCACGCGGCGACCGCGGCCCCGAGCAGTGCGGCACCGATGCCACCTCCGCGGCGCCCCGGGGCGATCGCCAGGTACTGCACCAGCAGGACGCGCGCCTCGGCCGACCAGGACCCGACGACGCCCGCCACCACGCGACCGGTCGGCACCGTGCCGGTCCCGCCCGTCGAGGTGCTCTCCTCGCCGAGGCCGTCCGAGGCGGTGCTCGCCCCGGCCAGCCCGGTGCCCGCCTCACCCGACCTCGTGCCCGCCGCGGCCGGACCGGCCGGGGGAGTGGCGCCGTCGGGCACCTCGACGACGCCCAACGACTCCAGGTGCCCCGCCGCGTGGTCCGCGAGGAACGAGTCGAGCGAGACCAGCTCGGCAGGCGGGAACGACGGGCTCAGCACGTCCCGGTAGAGCTGCGTGAGCTGCTCGACGGAACGCAGGGGGACGACGACGGGGCCGGACACGGGAGGCATGGCCCCCATCCTGCCGCGCTCGTGGCGTGCGCGCAGGACGGTCGGGCGTCCCCGGCCGGGCTGCCGCCCCGGCGCCGTGCTGGCGCTCCGCGGGTCGCCCGACAGCCCTGACCTGCCCGGATTCCCGGCGGGCGTGTACTACCGTGGCGAGGTGACCATCGCCGTCTGCCCGGGGTCGTTCGACCCCCTCACCCTCGGCCACCTCGACATCGTCCGCCGAGCGCGGTCGCTGTTCGACGAGGTGATCCTGGGGGTCGCCCGCAACTCCTCCAAGTCAGCGCTGCTGAGCGCCGAGCAGCGCGTCGAGATCGCCCGCGCGGCGCTCGCCGTGAGCCCGGGGCTCGAGGACGTCCGCGTCGAGATCGTGCCCGGCCTCCTCGTGGACTTCTGCCGGGACGCCGGCGCGGCGGCCGTCGTCAAGGGGCTGCGGGGCGGTGCGGACTTCGACGCCGAGCTGCCCATGGCCCTCATGAACCGTCATCTCGTGGGCGTCGAGACGGTGTTCGTCCCGGGCGACCCCGCCCTCGCCCACGTCGCGTCCTCGCTCGTCAAGGACGTGGCCCGCTTCGGCGGTCCCGTCGACGACCTGGTGCCCGCGGGCGTCGGGGACCTCGTGCGCCAGGCGCTCGCAGACCGCGCCGCCCGCGCCGACGGGTCGGCGCAGGCGCCCCCCACCACGGAAGGAACAGGCCGATGAACGACCACCCGCTCGGGCAGACCGAGGACGAGGCGCAGACCGAGGCCGGTCTCCACGTGATCCTCGACGACCTGGCCCTGCTCGTCGAGAACGCCCGGGCGATGCCCATGTCGTCCTCGGTCCTCGTGCACAAGGCCGACGCTCTTGCCCTCGTCGACGAGATGCGCCAGGCGCTGCCCGAGCAGCTCGCGCACGCGGACGAGGTCCTGGCCGAGGCCAACGCCGTCCTGGAGGACGCGAACCGGCAGGCAGAGGACATCCTCAACACGGCGCGCGCCCGGGCGATCGAGCTGGTCCAGAAGGAGCAGGTAGCGGTCCAGGCCGAGTCCCGCGCCCGAGCGATCGTCGAGGAGGCCGAGCGGACCGCCGCGGAGCTGCGCGTCGACGCCGACGACTACTGCGACCGTCGCCTCGCGGAGTTCGAGGTGGACCTCGGCAAGATCATGGCGCAGGTGCACGCGGGGCGCGCCAAGCTCGCGCAGCGCATCGGCGACTACCAGGGGCAGGCGGACGGGGCCTGACGCTTGCACCGAGGGGCGGGTCGGGCTCGCCCGGTCCTCGCCCGCGCCTCCCCGCACACGCTGCGCGGACCCGAGCGGCGCGGTGGGCAGTTCGCGAGGTTCGACGGCAGTTCCGCGATGCCGTAAGATAGTCCGTTGGTCCTGCCTGTCATCGACTGGGACCGAGGACGCTCGTCCATCCCCCGAGTTCTCGCGGGGCAGGCGTGCGTGCTGTGACCTTGAACACCGGTGGCCCGCTCGGGTCGCCGAAACCCTGTGGAGGAACCCATCACTCTCGACTCGCGCTCGCCTCTTGTGCTCGACACGTACGAGCTCGGTCGGCGTCCCGGATCGATGCGTGAGGTGACTCGCTCGGTCAAGGCTCCGGCCGACCTCGGAACCGTCGTGATCGGCATCCCTGAAGGCACCGACCTCGAGCTGGACGTCCGGCTCGAATCGGTGATGGACGGTGTGCTGGTGACGGGGACTGCCCAGGCCCAGGCGGTCGGGGAGTGCGTGCGGTGCCTGGAACCGGTGACGGCTGACGTCGTCGCGGACGTCCAGGAGCTGTTCGTGTATCCCGAGCGTGCGAAGGCCGCGGCAGAGTCCGGTGACGACGAGGACGAGGTGTACGAGCTCGAGGGCGACCTGATCGATCTCGAGCCCGCGCTTCGGGATTCCGTCGTCACTGCACTACCATTCAGACCGTTGTGTCAGCCCGATTGCCAGGGCCTGTGCTCCGAGTGCGGAGCACGTCTGGCTGAGGATCCTGATCACTCGCACGACATTGTCGATCCCCGGTGGTCGGCACTACAGAGCATGCTCGAGGATCCGAGCGTGTCCGACGAGACGAAAGAGAGCTAGCCGTGGCTGTTCCGAAGCGCAAGATGTCGCGCAGCAACACCCGTGCGCGTCGTTCGCAGTGGAAGACCACCGCCGCGAACCTCACGACCTGCCCGCAGTGCAAGGGCGACAAGCTGTCGCACGCTGCGTGCCCGACCTGCGGCACCTACAAGAGCCGTCAGTACGTCGAGGCGCTGCGCACCGAGCACGCAGGCTGAATAGCGTGACGCCGGACGCCCCCGCGGCCGCCGGTCTTCTCGAGAGGCTCGGGATCCACCTGGATCCCGAGCTTCTCGTGCTTGCACTGACGCACCGTTCCTTCGCGCACGAGCACGGCGGGATCCCGACCAACGAGCGCCTCGAGTTCCTCGGCGACGCGGTCCTGGGCCTGGTCGTGACCGAGGCGCTGTACCGCCGCCACCCTGACCTCCCCGAGGGCGAGCTCGCCAAGATGCGCGCCGCCACGGTCTCGCAGAAGTCCCTCGCCGCGATCGCGCGCACCCTGGGGCTCGGCGGGTACATCCTGCTCGGCAAGGGCGAGGTGCGCACGCGCGGGAACGACAAGGACTCGATCCTGTCGGACACCGTCGAGGCCCTCATCGGCGCGACCTACCTCAGCCATGGCCTCGAGGTCGCGCGCGACCTGGTGCACCGTCTCGTGGACCCGACGCTCGCCGTCGCCGCGGACCTGGGTGCGGGGCTCGACTGGAAGACCTCCCTCCAGGAGGCGGCTGCCGCGCGGAACCTCGGTGCCCCCGCGTACGCGAGCCAGGGCGACGGTCCGGACCACGCCCGCACCTTCACGTCCGAGGTCTCGCTCGACGGCGTCGTGTACGGCACGGGGAGCGGCTCGGCCAAGAAGTACGCGGAGCAGGACGCCGCCGAGATGGCCTACCGGGCGATCATCGAGCTTCCGCTACCCGCGGCGGCCGTGCCTGCGGCCTCCGCGGCCGACCCGGGCGAGCCGATCGACGGGGCGCACGGGACCGTTGCCTGAGCTCCCCGAGGTCGAGACCGTCCGTGACGGCCTGGCCCGCCACGTCACGGGCCGGGTCGTCACCGGCGTCGAGGTCCTGCGCGACTACTCGGTCCGCCGCCACGAGGGCGGCCCCGAGAGCTTCCGCGGCCAGCTCGTCGGCCAGCGCGTGGGCGCCGCGGTCCGCCGCGGCAAGTACCTGTGGCTCCTCCTGTCGCAGGAGCCCGCCCACGCCTCGGTTCGCAGCCCTCTGCCCGACGGCGCAGCGCCCGCGGGCGATCACGTCACCGCGCTCATGGCGCACCTGGGCATGAGTGGCCAGCTCCTGGTCCGTTCGGGGACGGCCGCGGTCGACAAGGTGCCGCACCTGCGTGTCCGGCTCGAGCTGTCCGCGCTCCCCGGGGAGCCCGGGACGCCGCGGACCCTCGACTTCGTGGACCAGCGCACGTTCGGGCACCTGTCGGTCACGGACCTCGCGCCCACCCCCGACGATGGCCCCGGTGGCTGGGGCTCGGCTCTCGCGGAGATCCCCGAGCCCGCCGCCCACATCGCGCGCGACCTGCTCGACCCCGCGCTGCGGCGCGACGACCTCGCGAGGGCGATCCGCCGTCGTCGGACCGGGATCAAGCGAGCCCTGCTCGACCAGCGCCTCGTGTCCGGCGTGGGCAACATCTACGCCGACGAGGCGCTGTGGCGCGCCGGCCTGCACTACGCGCGCCCCACCGACACCCTGCGCCTGGCCGAGGCGCACCGCGTGCTCGACGCGGCCGAGGAGGTCATGCGCGAAGCCCTCGCCCAGGGCGGCACCAGCTTCGACGAGCTCTACGTCAACGTCAACGGCCAGTCCGGCTACTTCTCCCGCTCGCTCGCGGTGTACGGCCGCGAGGGCGAGGCCTGCACCCGCTGCGGTGCGCTCGTGCGGCGCGACGAGTTCATGAACCGGTCGTCGTACACGTGCCCCGTCTGCCAGAAGGTGCCGCGGAACGCTCGCTGGTAGGTGCCCGTGGGGCGGCGCTCAGCCGCGCGGGACTACGTTGCGCAGCGGGCGGCCCGCGCGCAGGTTCTCCACGTTCTCCCGGACCAGCGCTGACGCTCCCTGGGGACGCCCGCCAGCGACGTGCGGCGTGATGATCGTGCGTGGGGTGTCCCAGAGCGGGGAGTCGGACGGGAGCGGTTCGGTCTCCGTCACGTCCAGGGCCGCGCAGCCCAGCCGGCCCTCGCGCAGCGCGGCGACGAGGGCTTCCTCGTCGACCGTGGCACCCCGGCCCACGTTGACGAAGACCGCGTGGTCCGGGAGCGCGTCGATGCGCGCGGCGTCGAACGCGTGGCGGGTGGCCGGGACGGCCGGCAGCAGGGAGACCAGGACGTCGGTCGTGGCGAGGACCCGCGGCAGGTCCTCGTCGGTCACGACCGGGAAGCCGTGCCGTTCGCCTGCCGTGCTCGCGACCCCTGTGACGTGCGCCCCCAGTGCCGCGTAGAGGGGCGCGAGCCTGGCGGCGATCGACCCGAACCCCCAGATCGTCACGCGCGCGCCGTGCAGCGTGAAGTGTCGGCTCGTCGCGGGATCGGCCTGCCAGTCGACCGTCGCGGAGTCCCAGCAGTGCTCGCGCTGAGCGGCCCCGAGGCGGTCGAGGTCGCGGACCGCGGCCAGCGTGAGCGCGAGGGCGTGCTCGGCCACGGGGCCGTCGTGCAGCGACCGGCCGTTGGTCACGACCACCTCGGGAGCGAAGCCCGCCGCGAGGATCGCGTCCGGTCCGGCGGCGAGCGTCTGCACCCAGCGGAGCCGGGGGAGGTGGGCTGCGGCGTCGGCCAGGTTCTCGGGGGAGTTGGCCCACGCGACGAGGACCTCGGCGTCGCGGTGCTCCGGGGGCAGGGGAGCGGAAGCGTCGTACAGGACGACCTTGTCCGGAGTCTCCGAGCGGTCCCGGCCCGCCGGGGCCGCCCCCGAGGTGAGGTCGAGGGTGATCGTGTGGGGGACGAGGATCTTCACGCGTGGCTCCAGACGAGGGAAGGTGCGACGGGCGGCAGTCGGGCGGTGGTCGAGCGGACGGCCGGCGCAGCCCGGCCCGGACCCGGCGCGGTGGACACGCCGACGCTACCAGCGCCGACACGTCGTCCGACCTGGCGGGCGAGGGCCGCGCGGACCGCCCGGCGTTCCGGGAGCGCAAACCGGTCCCTGGCGATATGTTCGCAACGTCTGGCACGTCCCAGCGGTTCACGGCGACCCGCCCGTCCAGGGGGTCTTGGCGGCACGGAGGAACGATGACCTCATCCACAGCGGAGTCGGGCGAGACGGGGGCGACCTCGACGGCCGCGCCGGGGTCCCGCGGGGCGCCGCCCACGCGGGAGGAGATGCGCGCGGCGATCACCGCCAGGACGCCCAAGAACTACATCACCTGGCTCATGCTCGCGTTCATGATCACGTCGTCGGTCGCGAGCCTGCGTGCCGCGCCGACCATGGCCGTGTACGGGCTGGCGGCGGTGTTCCTGTACATCGTCCCGGCGATCGTCTTCCTCCTGCCCACCTCGCTCGTGTCCGCCGAGCTCGCGTCCGGCTGGTCGGGAGGCGTGTACCGCTGGGTCGCCGACGGCATCTCGAAGCCCGCGGGGTTCCTCGCGATCTGGTGCCAGTTCGCGATGACGATCTTCTACTACCCGAGCCTGCTCGGGTACGTGGCGAGCACGTTCGCCTACGTCATCAACCCGTCGCTCGCGAGCAACGGCCTGTACGTCGCGATCGTCATCGTCGTGCTGTTCTGGACCGGGGTCTGGGTGTCGTCGCAGGGCACCAAGACCGTCGCGGGCCTGTCCAGCTTCGGGCTCATCATCGGGACGCTGGTCCCCGGCGCGCTGCTCGTGGTCCTGGGGCTCGTGTTCCTCGGGCAGGGCAACGCCTCGGCCGCTCCCATGGACGCCTCGCACCTGCTGCCGCAGTGGACCGGGATCGCGTCGCTCGTGCTCGTGGTCAACAACTTCCTGTCCTACGCGGGCATGGAGATGAACGCGGTGCACGTGACGAGCCTGCGCAAGCCCGCCAAGGAGTTCCCGCGCTCGATGTTCCTCGCGATCGGCCTGGTCCTGCTGATCTTCATCCTCCCGGCGCTCGCGATCAGCTGGGTCATCCCGGCCGACCAGCTCAGCCTGACGGCCGGTGTCATGCAGGCCTTCGACGCGTTCTTCGCCAACTTCGGGGTGAGCTGGCTGACGCCGATCCTGGGCCTCATGCTCATCGCGGCCTCGCTCGGCGGCATGCTCACCTGGCTCGCGGGCCCCTCGAAGGGGCTGCTGACGGTCGCGCGCGAGGAGGGTTACCTGCCGCCGTTCCTGCAGAAGCTCAACAAGCACGGCGTCCAGCAGAACATCCTGGTCTCGCAGGGGCTCGTGACGACCGCCATCGCGCTCCTCTACGCGTTCATCCCGGACGTCTCGAGCTCCTACTGGATCCTGTCGGTCATCACCACGCAGGTGTACCTGATCATGTACCTGCTGCTCTTCGTCGCGGCCGTCCGCTTGCGGCGGAACCAGCCCGACCACCCCCGCGGGTATCGCGCGCCGGCGCTCACGCTGCTGTGCACGGTCGGCTTCCTGGCGTCGGTCGCGGCGATGATCATCGGCTTCGTGCCGCCCGCGCAGTTCTCGAGCGGCAGCGGCGGGGTGTACCTGCTGATCGTCGGTGGCGGGCTGGGCGTCGTCGGGATCCTGGTGCCCGCGCTCTTCTACTTCCTGCGCAAGCCGGGGTGGAAGAACCCGGACAACGTCGGGGGGCCGGAGGAACCGCTCGTCGACGCCCCGGCCGACGGACCGAAGGAGGCGTGACATGACCGCGACGTCCACCACCGAGGGCCCTGACGGCCTGCCGCAGCACGAGGACGAACCGGGTGACCCCCGGCGCTGGATCCTCTACACCGCCGCAGCGCTCCTCGCGGTCGCCGTCGGAGTCCTCATGGCCGTGCTCTACAACAACTACCACGCCGCGCAGGACCGCGAGCTGGCCGAGCAGCGGGCCGCCGAGCTCCACGCCGAGTTCGAGGCGATCGGCATCACGGCGTTCGACGAGGACCAGATCGTCGCGGTCCTCGGTGCCGACGGCGGCGGGTTCTGCACCGACCCGGCCGCACTGGTGAAGGCGACGGCCAACCTCGGGTCCACGAACGGGGCCACCGGTCCGGGCAGCAGACCGTCGCTCGTCGACGAGCGACGGCTCGCCGGGGACCGCCTCGTGGTCGAGGTGTACTGCCCCGAGCAGCTCGACGAGTTCGACGCCTACGTCGACTCGCTCAATCTCGACAGCAGCACGACGCACCAGGAGGACTCGTGAGCAGCACACCGGAAGATCTCGCCCCCGTGAAGGCGCAGGTGGCGTCGCTGCTGCCTCGAGCGCTCGACGACCTGCGGACCCTCGTCGCGATCCCGTCGGTCGCCGACGAACGGCTGTTCCCGAAGGAGAACTGCGAGCGCGCAGCCCACTGGGTCGCCGACGCCTTCCGTGCCGAGGGGATCGACGACGCGCACCTGGAGGAGACCCCCGACGGCTCGCACGTGGTCCTGGGCCACCGCCCCGGGCCGCCCGGGGCGCCGACCGTCCTGCTCTACTCGCACTACGACGTGCAGCCGCCGCTCGACGACGCGGCGTGGCGCACGCCCCCGTTCGAGCTGACGGAGCGGGACGGGCGCCTCTACGGGCGGGGTTCCGCGGACTGCAAGGGCAACATCGTCACGCACCTCACGGCGCTGCGCGCCCTGCGAGCGCTCGGCGGTGACGACTACCCGGTCGGCATCCGCATCGTCATCGAGGGCTCCGAGGAGCAGGGCACCGCGGGACTCGACCAGTACGTCGAGGCCCACCCGGGAGAGCTCTCGGCGGACGCGATCCTCGTCGCGGACACGGGCAACGCGACCCTGGGCCTGCCGACGCTCACCGTGTCCCTGCGTGGCGCGGCCAACGTGGTCGTGACGGTCGAGGCGCTCGAGGGCGAGATCCACTCGGGCATGTTCGGGGGAGCGGCCCCCGACGCGCTGGCGGCCCTCGTCCACCTCCTGTCCTCGTTGCGCGACGACCAGGGCAACACCACCATCGACGGCGTCCCGTCCGAGATCGCCGACGCGACCTGGCCCGGCGTCGACTACGACCCCGACCAGTTCCGCAGCGACGCCGGCATGCTCGACGGCACGCGACTCCTCGGGTCGGGGCGCGTCTCCGACCAGCTCTGGGCGCGTCCGGCGGTGACGATCCTGGGCATCGACGCTCCGAACGTCGTCGGCTCGGCCGCCGCGATCCAGCCGCGCGCGGCCGCCCGTCTCAACCTGCGCATCCCGCCCGGCGCGGACGCGCGAGACCTCCAGGACAAGCTCGTGGCCCACCTGGAGAACCACGCGCCCTGGGGGGTCAGGGTCACGACGGTGCGCGACGCCGTCGGACAGCCGTTCCAGGCGCGCACCGACGGCCCGGTCTTCGACACGCTCTCGCGCGCCCTGGCGGACGCGTTCGGCAAGGAGACCGTGACGGCCGGCCAGGGCGGGTCGATCCCGCTGTGCAACGTGCTCGCTTCTGGCTACCCCGACGCGCAGATCGTGCTGCTCGGCGTCGAGGAGCCCGCGTGCCTCATCCACGCGCCCAACGAGTCGGTCGCGCCCAGCGAGATCGAGCAGCTCGCGGTCGGTGAGGCGCTCTTCCTGTCACGACTGGGGGCGTCCCGAGGCTGAGCCGCGCCGCGCGGGCCCGTGTCACCGGATCCCCGTAGGGTCGTCCCGACGGGCGGAGCAGCCCGCGGAGACGGAGAAGAAGACATGGGGACGTGGGGCTCAGGTCCGTTCGAGAACGACGGCGCCGGCGACCTGCTCGCGGCACTGCACGCAGGGAACTTCGGGATCGAGGACTTCAGCGGGTATCTCGACGAGGACTACCTCGAGGTCGACGACGCGCAGGCCGCGATCGCGGTCGCGGAGGTGCTCGCCGTGGCCCGCGGCCTGCGGCCTGCGGACGATCACCTCGAGGGGGTCGACGCCGTCGCGTTCGCCGCGTCGTTGACCGACCAGCAGCACGCATGGGTCCTGACGACGCTCGAGCGCGCGGTCGAGGGCAGCGACACGTCCGAGCTCCACGAGCTCTGGGCAGAGAACGGGCCCGAGGACCTCGCGGAGTGGCGGGACCCGGTCGTGAGCCGCCTGGCGAGCCTGCGGTCGCCGGGCTGAGCCGACTCGTGGTGGCGTCGTACGCGCCGCCAGGTCAGACGCTCGCGGTCTCCTGCGCGAGCGCCCACCGGTAGCCCTCGTCGTGCGCGAGCAGCTCGGCGTGCGTGCCACGGGCCAGCACGGTCGCCGGCGCGTCGGGAGACGCGTCGGCGGGCCGTCCCAGGAGCAGCACCTCGTCGACCGCGGCGAGGGCCGACAGGCGGTGCGTCGCGACCACGATCCCGCGCCCGCCCGTGCGGCTGGTCGCCACGAGGTGGGTGAGCAGCTCGTCGGCCGTCGCCGGGTCGAGATGCTCGGCGGGCTCGTCGACGAGCAGCAGGGGAGCGGGGGCGAGCAGTGCGCGCGCCACGAGCAGCCGACGACGCTCCCCGCCGGAGATGGTCGTCGCGTCGGGGCCGAGGGTCGTCTCGACCCCGTCGGGCAGTCCTGAGAGCCACTCGTCGAGCCCGACGTCGACCAGGGCGGCCGACGCCTCGTCCGGCGTCACGTCGCCCCGGGCGACGCGCAGGTTCTCGAGCACCGTGGTGTCGAAGACGTGCCCGTCCTCGGCGACGAAGACGACCTGGTGCGCGACGTCGTCGGGCGGGAAGGTCGCGATGGGCGCGTCGTCGAGGGACACGCTCCCCGCGACCGGGGGGATGAGACCGGCGGTCGTCATGAGCAGGGTCGTCTTGCCGACGCCCGAGGGGCCGACGACCGCGACCGAGCGCCCGGGGCGCACCAGCAGGCCGACCCCGGTGACGGCCGCGCGGCCGTCCCAGCCGCACGCCGCGCGGGTCACGACGACTTCCGACCTGTCGGACCAGGCGTGCCCTCTGGTGCTCGGCGGTTCTGACACATCGGTAGCGGCGGCGTCGAGCAGCTCCATGATGCGTCGCGCGGCCTGGCGCGAGCGGTGCATCTGCACCGCGGCGGCGGGCAGCACGCCCGCTGCCTCGAACACCGCGAGGGGCGTGAGGACGACGACGGCGAGCTCGACCGGGGTCAGCGTGCCCGCGGCGACCGCAGGGATCCCGAGGAGCAGCGCGGCGAGCACGGCGAGGCCGATCGCGGCGTTGTTGACGGCCGCGGCCGTGCCCGACGTCCTGGCTCCCGAGTCGGTGACCGCCGCGAGCTCGCGGTCGGTGCGACGCAGCGAGTCCACGCGCTGCGCGAGGCGGCCCGAGACGGTCAGGGGGCCCGCGCCCTCGAGGGTCTCGAGCACGGTCGAGGTCATCTCGGCGCGCGCGGCGGCGCCCCGTTCCTCGGTGCGCCGAGCGGCGCGGGCCGAGAGCCACGGGCCGAGGACGCCCGCGAGGAGCAGGCACGCGAGCAGGGCGAGGCCGGCCGAGGGCAGGAAGGCCCCGACGAGGATCACCGATCCCGCGGACACGACGAGCGCGACGCCGGCGGGGATGATCGCGCGCACGACGACGTCGCCCACGGCGTCGACGTCTGCGCCGACACGGGCGAGCAGGTCACCGCGTCGCACCCCCGCCACGGCCGCTGTACGTCCGGAGGCGAGCGAGGTGTACACGTTCGCGCGGAGCGAGGCCATGCCGCGCAGGGCGACGTCGTGCGAGGCCAGGCGCTCGAGGTAGCGGAACACGCCGCGCGAGATGCCGAACGCGCGTACGGCCACGGTCGCCACGGACAGCTGGAGCACGGGCGGCATCTGCGAGGCGCGCGCGATGAGCCAGGCCGCGACGGCCGCGAGGCCGACCGAGCTCGCGAGGGCCAGCGAGCCCAGGCCGATCGCCTTCGCGGCACGTCCCCAGCTCACGTCGAGGAGCCGGACCGCGCGCCACAGCGGGTCGGTACCGGTGCGATCGTCGGCGGTGCCGACCCGCGCGGTGGACCCGGCGGCGACGGGCTCGCCGGGTACCTGGTCGAGGTCGCTCATGCGACGGCTCCTGACGAGGAGGCGGACGCGGTCGACGCGTCCGGCACGGAAGGGGCGGGCTCGGTGCCCGCGGCGGGCGGGAGCGGTGCCGAGGCCACCGTCACGACCTGGTCGGCGAGCTCGACGAGGCTCGTGCGGTGCGCCACCACGACGACCGTGCGTCCCTGGTCGCGCCACGTGCGGACGGCGTCGAGCACGGCCTGCTCGCCGCGCGCGTCCAGGTGGGCCGTGGGCTCGTCGAGCACGACGAGCGGGACACGGGCCGGGTCCCCGAGGAGCGCGGCCGTGAGGGCTACGCGCTGGCGCTGACCCACGCTGAGGCCCACGCCTCCCTGCCCGATCACCGTGTGCCAGCCGTCGGGCAGGACGTCGAGCACGGCGTCCAGCCCGGACAGGCGCGCGGCGGCGGCGAGGTCGGCGTCGGGGACCTCGCGACCGTCGAGCACGACGTCGCGCACGGTCCCCGGGGTGAGCGTGGGGCGCTGCGGCACCCAGGCGACCTGCGGCCACCAGGTGGTCGGGTCGACGTCCGCGAGGTCGACGGGCTCGCCGTCGCGCGGGGTGACCAGGACGCGCCCGGCGTCGGGGGCCAGCAGGCCCAGGAGCACCAGGGCCGTGGTGGTCTTGCCGGACCCGCTGGGCCCGGTCAGGGCGACCACGGTGCCCGACGGCGTCGCACCGGTCCCGGAGGCGTCGGTCGCCGCCGCCCGGGCGCCGAACGCCGTCGTCAGCGCGGCCGGGGCCAGCACGTCGCGCTCTCCCGCGCGCACGCTGACGCCGTCGAACGTGATGCGTGCGCCGGCGAGGGCCGGGGCGGGGGTGGTCCCGACGGGCGGCACCGGCTCGTCGAGCACCTCGAACGCCTGGTTGGCCGCCGCGATGCCGTCGGTCGAGGCGTGGAAGTGCATGCCGACCTGGCGCAGCGGCAGGTAGACCTCGGGCGCCAGGACCAGGACGGCGAGCGCAGGCTCGAGCCCGACCTCGCCGTACACGAGCCGCAGCCCGATGCCGACCGCGACGAGCGCGACCGACAGCGTCGTGAGCAGCTCGAGGACCATGCCCGACAGGAACGCGACGCGCAGCGTGCCCATGGTGGCGCGGCGGTTCGCGTCGCCGAGCGCCCGGACGCGCTTCTCGGGGCCGTGCTCGCGACCGAACGCGCGCAGGGTCGGGAGCCCGGCCAGCAGGTCGAGGACCTGCGACCCGAGCCGCTGCATGACCTGGAGCCGTCGCTCGGACGTCCCGGCCGTGAGCTGCCCGACGAGGATCATGAAGAGCGGGACGAGGGGGATCGTGACCGCGATGATGAGCGCGGAGATCCAGTCGAGGCCCAGCACCACGGCCAGGGTCGCGGGCGTGACGGTCGCCGCGAGCAGGAGCTGGGGCAGGTAGCGGACCATGTAGGGCTCGAGGTCGTCGAGCCCGCGCGTCGCGAGCGTCGCGACGGCCGGTCCGCGGCCGGTCGCCAGCCAGCGGGGCCCGAGGGCCACCGCATGGCTGACGACCTGCTCGCGGAGCTCCGCGACCGTCCTGGTCGCGGCCTTGAGCGCGAACCGTTCCTGCGCCCACGCGACCCCGGCACGCACCACCACGACCGCGGCGAGCCACGACAGAGGGGTGGCGACGTCGGGCAGCGTGAGGCTGCCCTGGATCGCGGGGGCGAGGACGCTCGCGATGAGCAGCGCCTGCGCCACGACGAGCCCGGCCGTGACGAGGCCGAGCACCGCCGTGAGCACGACGTACCCGCGAGCCGCCCGCGCCTGGCGCAGGAGCCGTGGATCGAGAGGCTTCACGCGGACGTGCTGCCGGTGCCGTCGTTCGTGCTGCTCGACGCCGCCGCGTCCGTCCCCGGGTCCCGCTCACCCGTGGCGGGGGTCAGGTCCAGGTTCTTGGCGCCGCCCGAGGACGGCCCGCCGAACGCGGAGTCCTTGAGCTTCCTGAGCGAGAGACCGATGGGCGGCGGGATGTCCTTGGTCGACAGGCGACGGCGGAACACCCAGTACGTCCACGACTGGTAGACCAGCACGAGCGGCACCAGGAACACGGCGACCCACGTCATGACGGTCAACGTGTACTGCGTCGAGGACGCGTTGTCGATGGTCAGCGAGTTCGCGGGGTCGAGCGCCGGCATCACGTCGGGGTACATGGACCCGAAGATCAGCACGGTCGCGGAGAGGATCGCGAGCGCGGAGAACAGGAACGCCCAGCCCTCGCGGGCCTTGGCGTTGGCGAGCACGACACCCACCAGGGAGACGGCCGCGACGACGACCACGGCCCACGTCCACGGCACCGAGTAGGCGACCTGGGCCCACACGGCCCAGCCGCCGGCCACGAACACCGAGGCGATCGAGAACCAGCCGGCCAGGCGGCGGGCCTTGACCCGGACCTCGCCGTCCGTCTTGAGGGCGATGAACACGGCACCGTGCATGAGGAAGAGCAGCACGGTCGTGAGGCCGCCGAGCAGCGCGAACGGGCTGAGCAGGGCCCAGAAGCCGCCGACGTACTGGTGGGCCGCGTCGAGCTCGACGCCGCGGACCAGGTTGGCGAACGCGACGCCCCACAGGATCGCGGGGATCCACGAGCCGAAGACGATGGCCTGGTCGCAGCGTGCGCGCCAGCGGTCGTCGTTGATCTTGCCGCGGTACTCGAACGCGACACCGCGCACGATGAGCGCGAGCAGGATCAGGAAGAGCGGGATGTAGAACCCGGAGAACAGCGTGGCGTACCACTCGGGGAAGGCCGCGAAGGTCGCACCACCCGCGGTGATGAGCCAGACCTCGTTGCCGTCCCACACCGGGCCGATCGTGTTGATGATGAGCCGACGCTCGGTGTCCTTCTTCGCCTTGTCCTTGCTGCGGGACAGGATCGGCAGGAGCATGCCCACGCCGAAGTCGAAGCCTTCGAGGACCAGGTAGCCGATCCACAGGATCGCGATGAGCACGAACCAGAGAATGGTGAGTTCCATGAGTACTGGGTCTCCTTGAGCCGTCAGAGCGCGTCAGTACGCGAAGGACAGGGGGCGGTCGGACTCGTCGGTCGAGTCCGGGGCGTCGGGGTCGCCCTTGGCGCGCGCCTCGGGGGAGTCGTCGTGCACGATCTCGGGCACGCCCTCGACCGAGTAGCGGTGGATGAGCTTGAACCAGACGACCGCGAGGGCCCCGTAGACCAGCGTGAAGACGATCATCGAGGTCAGGACGACGCCGGGGCTCACCACGGTCGACACGCCACGCTCGGTGAGCAGGCGGATCGAGTCGATCCCCGAGGGGTTGGGGGCGACGACCCAGGGCTGGCGCCCGGTCTCGGTGAAGATCCAGCCGAACGACGACGCGATGAACGGCATGGGGATGGCCCAGATCCCGACGCGGGCGAACCACTTGTTGTCGGTCACGCGTCCCTTGCGGGTCAGCCACAGCGCCATGGCCGAAAGGACGATCGACCCGACCGCGAAGCCGATCATGAGGCGGAAGCTCCAGTACGTCAGCCCCAGGTTGGGGGAGTAGTTGACGGGCTCGCCGGCCGCGGTGAGGTCGCCGTAGCGCTCGGTCATGCTCTGCTGGACCTCGTCGACACCTGGGAGCGGGGCGGTGAAGCTGCCCTTGGCGAGGAACGACGTCATGCCGGGGATCTCGAGGATGTGGTTGACGCCCTCGCACGAGTCGGACAGGTCGCCGATCGCGAGGATCGAGAACGGTGCGCCGTCGGGCGAGCTCTCGCACAGGGCCTCGGCCGCGGCCATCTTCATGGGCTGCTGCTGGAACATGAGCTTGGCCTGGAAGTCGCCGCTGACCGCGACGCCGAGCCCGCCGACGATCATCGCGATGACGCCGAGCGTGATGGCCGGGCGGTAGACGTTGCGCGCGAGGTCGATGTTCTCGGCCTTCTTGGTGCGCACGAGGCGCACCATCCACCAGGCGGCGATGCCGGCGACGAACGTGCCCGCGGTGAGGAAGGCCGCGGTGATGGTGTGCGGGAACGCCGCCCACAGCGTGTTGTTGGTGAGCACGGCGCCGATGTCGTTCATCTCGGCACGCCCGGTCTCGGGGTTGTAGATGGTCCCGACGGGGTGCTGCATCCACGAGTTGGCCGCGAGGATGAAGAACGCCGAGAGGTTCACGGCGATCGCGACGGCCCAGATGCACGCGAGGTGCACCTTCTTGGACAGGCGGTCCCAGCCGAAGATCCACAGCCCGAGGAACGTCGACTCGATGAAGAAGGCGGCGAGCGCCTCCATGGCGAGCGGAGCACCGAAGACGTCCCCGACGAAGCGCGAGTACTCGCTCCAGTTCATACCGAACTGGAACTCCTGGACGATCCCCGTCACGACGCCGATCGCGAAGTTGATGAGGAGGAGCTTGCCGAAGAACTTGGTGAGCTTGAGCCACCGCTCGTTCCCCGTGCGCACCCATGCGGTCTGCATGATGGCGACGAGAGGAGCGAGCCCGATCGTCAACGGCACGAAGATGAAGTGGTAGACGGTCGTGATGGCGAACTGCCACCTCGCGAGATCGAGGACGTCCACAAACGCTCCTGGGGGGTTCCTGGGGGCTGCCGGGGGTTCTGAGGGGTTGTCTCAGGGCAGGGTCAGCGTTCCTACTGCCGACGCTATGACCAATCTGCACCATCGGCGAGGGGAGCAGGCGCCAAAACTCTCGGGAAACGACAGTTTGTGAGAACCTTCACAAGGTCCGAGTCGGGACCTTGGTCCTCTGGACGACACGGGCGGCGGACCTGTAGATGCCCATCTGATCGACGTCGGCTGTGCGATACTTGACCCAGCAAGGGGGACCACATCTCCTCCGCGCCCAGTACGTGCTCGACGCAACCGCAGTCCGCGGCTCGCGGAGCGCCGCCGAACGGGAAGAATGGCCCGCCCGGCGAAGCGCCCCCCGCCGCCCGCCCTTGCCCGAGCCGCCACCGCCGACTTCCGTCGCGGGGACGACAGCGCTGCGATGCGCACGTCCCGAGCGACGACAACCGCCCGAACGGGCCGCACGATGTGGGGACGGACCTTCGGGGTACCAGGAGCGCATCGCGTGACCCTCGACCACACCCCTGACACGACGAGCTCGACCCCTGACCCAACGAGCTCGGCCGCCGGCCAGGACGCAGCACCCGCCAAGAAGCCGGCCCGACGACGCGTCACCCGGACCGCCGCGGCGCCCGGTTCCGCCGAGGCCGTCGCCCAGGCGGCCACAGCCCAGATCTCCCTCCCCGCCGTGAAGGCCCCCGCGCAGCCCGCGGCCGTCAACCCCGTCGCCCCCACGGGCTCGCTCGGGATCGACCTCCCGACCGCCGAGGCCGCCCCGCGTCGCTCGCGCCGCGTCGTCCGCCCGACGACGACCCCCTCGGCCTCGAACGCCGCCGAGGCACCCGCCACGGAGGCCCCCGCCACGAAGCCCGCGACCACGACGGCGCCCGCCGCGAAGGCTCCCGCCACGGTGCAGGCGCCCGCCGCGGACGCCCCGGCCGATGCCCCCCGTCGTGGTGGCAAGCGGGGCGCTGCGGCCCGTGCCGCCGCCGACGCGCCGGTCCTCGACGTGCTGTCCGAGCTCGGGCTCAAGCCCGCCGCCGAGGAGGACGCCCCGGCCGAGAAGCCCGCCCGCGCCCGCCGCACCCGCAAGCCCGCCGCAGAGCCGGCTGCCGAGCCCACCACCGCACCCGTCGCTGCCGCACCGGTCGCCGACGTGCCCGCTGCAGCCCCTGCCGCTCAGGCGACCCCCGCGGCGGACGAGCCTGCCGCCCCGGCCGCGAAGCGCCGTCGGGCCACGCGGTCCTCCGCAGCGCAGGCCGTAGCACCGGCCGCCGAGGAGACCACCACCGAGGTGCCCGGCGACGCGCCGGTCGAGAAGGCCCCCGCAGCCAAGCGTCGCCGTGCGACCTCGAAGGCCCCGGCCGAGGAGACCGCTCCCGTCGTCGAGGCTCCCGTCGAGCCCGCCGCGCCCAAGGTCCGCTCGCGCCGCGTCAACAAGGTCTCGGCAGCAGCCAAGGCCGAGGCCGAGGCGGCCACCCCGGTCGTGGAGGAGGCGCCCGCCTCGCCCGCGTCGACCGGTGGCGGCTCCGCCACCCCGCGTCTGGCGACCACCGCGCTCCTGTTCCAGGCTCCGGACCCGGCCGCCGCGCCGCGCCGTTCGCGCCGCGTCGTGCGCCCCACCACGTCGCCCACGGACGCCCTGCCGAGCTTCGCCACGCCGGGCACGCGCCCGACCGAGGAGGCGCCCGCCCGCGTGGAGGCCCCGGCCCCCGAGGCTCCCGCCGAGCAGGCTCCGCAGGCGACCGCCGAGCAGTCCCCGGTCGAGCAGCGTGAGGCCCCCGCCCGCACGCGCGGCGGCCGCGGCCGGGCCGCCCCCCCCGGCGCCCGGGCGCCCGCGCCCACCCGGGCGCCCCCCCCCCCCCAGGCCCCGGCGGTCCCCGCCGCGGAGTCGGCGCCCGAGCAGGCGTCCGCCGTCGAGGTCGAGCTCGTCGGGGCGGACCTGGCCGCTGTCGAGGAGATCGAGCTGATCGAGGCCGAGCTCGTCGCCGAGGGCGTCGAGATCCCGGCCGACGCGTTCGAGGCCGACGACCTCGAGATCGTGGTCGAGACCGACGAGCAGTCGGCCTCCGCCGAGGACGACGAGCAGGGCGCACCGCGCCGTCGTCGCCGTCGCGGTGGCCGTGGCCGCCGCTCGCGCGGCAGCGACTCACGAGCCGACGGCGACGAGTACGGCGACGACGAGTCGGACGACCGGGCGGAGCAGCCCGCGGGCGCAGCCTCCGAGGGTGAGCCGGGCGCCGAGACCACCGAGGACCAGCAGGACCAGCAGGACGACCACGTCGACGAGCACGACGGCGAGGAGGGCTCGGGATCGAGCCGTCGCCGTCGCCGCCGTCGTCGTGGCGGACGGGCCGACGGCAGCGAGACCGCCGGCGTCTCCACCTCCACGTCGTCCACCCGCACCCGCACGCGCGAGCGCAGCGGCAGCACGTCCTCGGACGAGGTGACCGCGCTCAAGGGCTCGACGCGCCTCGAGGCCAAGCGTCAGCGCCGCCGCGAGGGCCGCGACGCGGGTCGCCGCCGCCAGATCATCACCGAGGCCGAGTTCCTCGCACGCCGCGAGTCGGTCGAGCGCTCCATGGTCGTGCGCGAGAAGAACGGCCGCACGCAGATCGCCGTGCTCGAGGACGGCGTGCTCGTCGAGCACTACGTCTCGCAGCAGTCGCAGGTCTCGATGGCCGGCAACGTCTACCTGGGCCGCGTCCAGAACGTCCTGCCGTCCATGGAGGCCGCGTTCATCGACGTCGGCAAGGGCCGCAACGCCGTCCTGTACGCCGGCGAGGTCAACTGGGACGCCGTGGGCCTCGACGGGCAGCCGCGCCGCATCGAGCAGGCGCTCAAGTCCGGCGACTCCGTGCTGGTCCAGGTCACCAAGGACCCGATCGGCCACAAGGGCGCTCGCCTCACGTCGCAGATCACGCTCGCGGGCCGCTACCTCGTGTTCGTTCCCGGCGGCGGCATGACCGGCATCTCGCGCAAGCTCCCGGACACCGAGCGTGCCCGCCTCAAGAAGATCCTGCGCGAGGTCGTCCCCGAGGGGTCGGGCGTGATCGTGCGCACGGCAGCCGAGGGAGCGAGCGAGGACGAGCTGCGCGCCGACGTCGAGCGCCTGCAGAGCCAGTGGGAGGCGATCGAGAAGAAGGCGAAGTCGGTCTCCGCCCCGGCACTGCTCCAGGGTGAGCCGGACCTCGCGATCCGCGTCGTCCGCGACATCTTCAACGACGACTTCAGCTCGCTCGTCGTCTCGGGCGACAACGCCTGGAACGAGATCTCGAGCTACGTCGCCGAGCTCGCGCCCGACCTCAAGGAGCGCGTCTCGCGCTGGACGTCGGAGAAGGACGCCTTCTCGGCGCACCGCGTCGACGAGCAGCTCGCCAAGGGGATGGACCGCAAGGTCTGGCTGCCCTCGGGCGGTTCGCTCGTGATCGACCGCACCGAGGCCATGACGGTCGTCGACGTCAACACGGGCAAGTTCACCGGTTCCGGTGGCACGCTCGAGGAGACGGTGACGCGCAACAACCTCGAGGCCGCCGAGGAGATCGTCCGCCAGCTGCGCCTGCGCGACATCGGCGGCATCATCGTCATCGACTTCATCGACATGGTGCTCGAGTCCAACCGCGACCTGGTGCTGCGTCGCCTGGTCGAGTGCCTGGGCCGCGACCGCACCAAGCACCAGGTCGCCGAGGTCACCTCGCTCGGCCTGGTCCAGATGACGCGCAAGCGCGTGGGCCAGGGCCTGGTCGAGGCGTTCAGCGAGACGTGCGACCACTGCAACGGTCGTGGCTTCATCGTGCACACCGACCCGATCGAGAAGTCGGGCGGCTCGAACAACGGCGGCGGTCACCAGCACGCCCCGGCTCCTGCCGCAGCGCAGGAGGAGCCCGCAGAGTCGGAGAGCTCGCGTTCCCGGTCGCGCCGCAAGCGCGCGACCAAGGAGACGGCGCCGGCCGCGGCCCCTGCGGTCCCGGTGCTGCCCGAGGTCACGTCGGAGGCGCGCGAGGCCGTCAAGGCCACGCTCGCCACGATCGCTGCCGCGGCGGCCCACGCGCACCACCACGACCACGCCGGCGGCGCGTCCGTCGAGGGGGCCGTCGGCGCTGAGGCGGCGGTCACCGAGGTGACCGAGGCCGAGGTCGTCGTACCGGCCGAGGTCGAAGCGGTCGGGATCGAGACCGCGCTGACGGACGCCGAGTCCACGGAGGGTGCCCCGGAGGTCGCCGACGACCAGGACTCGTTTCCGGTCGAGCAGGCCGCCGCTGACGAGGAGGTTGCTGGGGAGGCTGCGTCGTCGGCTGACCTGACCGACGAGGCCTCCGACGAGGGCTCCTCGCCGCAGGGCGACGTCGACTGACGCACGCTGAACCACCGATGACGGCGAGGGATCCGCAGGTGCCGGTCTACGGCGTCGGGCATGCTGCCCGGCTCCGAGGCTGGCGGCCCGCGGACCTCGCCGTCTTCCGTGAGTGGCTGCGTCCCCACCACGAGTGGCACGAGTGGGACGGGCCGTACTACCCCGTGCCCGACGACGCGCAGGCCGACGCTCGGGTCGCCGCCCTCGCGCTGACGCCGCCCGGGGTGGTGGACGGCCTGCCCCCTCGCTCGGCCGTGATCGCGGACCCCGACGACCACCTCGTCGGGACCGTCTCCTGGTACTGGGAGTCGGGCGAGACCGCGTGGGCGCGCATGGGCATCGGTGTCTACGACCCGGCCGTGCGCGGGCGGGGCATCGGTCGCGAGGCGCTCGCGCTGTGGACCACCTACCTGTTCTCGGTGACCGACTGGGTTCGGTTGGACTTCGCGACGTGGTCCGGCAACGGGCCGATGCTGGGTGTGGGTCGACGACTCGGGTTCGTCGAGGAGGGCCGCTTCCGCGACGCGCGGGTCGTGCGTGGGCAGCGGTACGACGCGGTCGTCATGGGTGTGCTGCGCTCGGAGTGGGACGCGCGAGGCTGAGCCCCGGGGCATGCCTTGTGGGCCCTGCCGTTGTCATCACCCCATGGTCTACTGGCTGCGTGGACGACGTGCGGCGGGGACGGGTCGAGGTCATCAGCGGGCCCATGTTCGCGGGCAAGACCGAGGAGCTGCTGCGGCGCGTACGCCGGGCGCAGATCGCGGGTCGCCGCGTCGAGGTCGTGCACCACGCGCTCGACGACCGGCGCGGCGAGGGCATCGTGAGCTCGCACTCAGGCCTCGACATCCCCTCGCGTGCCGCGACGTCCGCCACGGAGGTCCTCGACCTGGTCGATCCCGCGGTCGAGCTCGTCGCGGTCGACGAGGCGCAGTTCTTCGGCCCCGACCTGCTCGACGTCGTGCAGCACGCGGCCGACGCGGGCCTCGTGATGATCGTCGCGGGGCTCGACGTGACGTTCGACGGACGCCCCTTCGACCCGATCCCGGCGCTCGGCGCGCTGGCCGAGCGCCGGGATCGCCTCACGGCCGTCTGCACGGTCTGCGGCGAGGACGCCCCCTTCCACGAGCGCGTCGTCGTCGGCCGTGGCGACGACGGACGTGGTGACGCCCTCACCGCGGGGGCCGAGCACGTCGGTGGCGTCGAGTCCTACCAGGCACGGTGCCGGGTCCACTTCTCGGCCGCGCGCTGGCGCGCGGGAGCCGCGGCTACGACCCGATGAGCGGCACGAAGCTGTAGCTCCCGTGCCGGCTCGTCACGGTGCCCGTCAGGTGCTGCTCCACGAGGACCAGCACGTGCTGCACCGGGATCACGAGGCGCCCTCCGATCGAGAGCTGGTCGACGAGCTCCTGCGGCAGGACCTGGGCGGCCGCCGAGACGAGGATGCGGTCGTAGCCCCCCATGGTCGGGCGCCCGAGCACGCCCGGCTCGGCGACCTCGATCCGCGCCCACGACATGGGGTAGGTCGCGAGGTTCGCCGCCCCCCACTCCGCGAGGTCCGGGTCGATCTCGACGCCCACGACGCTCCCGCTCGACCCGACCAGGTGGGCGAGCAGCGCCGTCGTCCACCCCGAGCCCGACCCCACGTCCAGGACGCGCGCACCGCGCGGCACCTGGAGGAGGCGCAGCGTGTCGGCGACCGTCCGGGGCTGGGAGTTCGTCTGGCCGTGGCCGATCGGCAGCGGCCGGTCGTCGCGTGCGTACGGGCGCTGGTTGCGCGGCAGGAAGCGTCGCCGGTCGATCGCCGACATCGCCGCCGAGACCTCGTGCGCGTAGATGGCCTGGGTTCTCCGACCGTTCGGCACTGGGGATCGCCTCCTCGGGACCTCCTCCCAGAGTAGGACGGGCGCGTGCGCGCTGCGTGATCGGGGACCTGCGCGGGGGCCCGTGCGGCGGTAGGGTCCGGCGCATGACGAGAGCGACGTGGTGGTCCTCGGCGACGTGCGGCCGCGCGCGCACGATCACGCCTGCGGTCGCGGTGTGCATGCTGGGCGTGGCCGTCCTCGCGGGCTGCGAGGCGGGGGAGCCGCAACGTCTGCGGGTCGAGTGGGTGCTCCTCGCGCAGGACGGGACGGACCTGGAGGTCGCCGTCTTCGCCGGGGGCAGCACGTGCATCGACGTCGACGAGGTCGAGGTCGACGAGAGCACCGGGACCGTCGAGGTACGGGCCTTCGTCCAGCGGACCAGGGGAGCGTGCAGCGAGGACTTCGGGGTCCGGCCCACGACGGTCGCGCTCGAGGAGCCGCTCGGGGACCGGGAGCTCGTCGGGTGCGCCGGGGACGCGGTCCAGGTCAAGGGGTGGGGACTGGCCGCCGACACCGACTGCACCGAGACGAAGCCGGGACTGGTGCCCGGGACGATCGAGGTACCGGTCGGCTGACCGGGGACAGAAGGTGCGCGAGGCGGGACTCGAACCCGCACGTCCGAAGACACCAGGACCTAAACCTGGCGCGGCTGCCAATTACGCCACTCGCGCGCCCGCACAGTCTACGGGCGCGCGAGGGGTGCACCGATCGGCGGCTCGCGGACCGGGCGGCCTACTTCTTGGGGTCGATCCCCAGGTCACGGCGCAGCTTGGCCACGTGGCCCGTCGCCTTGACGTTGTACTGCGCGAGCGCGACCTTGCCGTCGGGGTCGACGACGACGGTCGAGCGGATCACGCCCGTCACGGTCTTGCCGTAGAGCTTCTTCTCGCCCCACGCCCCGTACGCCTCGAGCGTCTCCTTGGACTCGTCGGACGCGAGCGGGAACGTCAGCGACTCCTCCTCGGCGAACTTCACGAGCTTGGGCAGCGCGTCGGGCGAGATGCCGACGACCTTGTAGCCCGCGCCCTGGAGCGACGCGAGCGAGTCGCGGAAGTCGCACGCCTCCTTGGTGCAGCCGGGCGTCGAGGCCGCGGGGTAGAAGTAGACGATGGCCGAGCTGCCGCGCAGGTCGGACAGCGTCACGGAACCGCCGTCGGCGGTCGGGAGGGTGAAGTCGGGGGCGTCGTCTCCGACGGCAAGGCGCGTGCTCATGGAACTCCTCGTGGTGCGTATCGCGGTTCACACCGAGCCTAGAGGACACCGGTAGCGTGGGGACCGTGAGCACGACGACCCCCACCCCGCACGACGCCCCCGCACCCGAGCCGGACGCCGGGCCCGAGCCGGACGCGCGCCCCGAGCCGGCCGCCGCGGCCAGCACCTCCCGGAAGAAGTCCTCCGCGACGCGCGCGACGCCGTCGGGCAGCGAGCCCGAGCGCCTGCCGCTGCGCATGCTGCACGACCGCCTCCTGGTCCTGCCCGAGGTCGACTCGTCCGAGCGGCAGTCGTCGGCGGGGCTCGTGATCCCCGCGACGGCCGTCGGGCCCAAGCGGCTCGCGTGGGCCCAGGTCGTCGCGACGGGCGAGAACGTGCGGCACGTGAGCCGGGGCGACCGCGTGCTGTTCGACCCCGAGGAGCGCGCAGAGGTCGAGCTGAACGGCAAGAGCTTCGTGCTGCTGCGCGAGAAGGACGTCAGCGCGGTCTCGCAGCCCGAGGAGACGAGCGGCAAGACCGGGCTGTACCTGTAGCACGCGCGGCACCGACGGCGGCCCGCGCAGCGGGTTGTCGCGCAGGTCACAGCCCTGTCCGGCCCCCTGATTTGTCTCCGGGGGGCCGGTTCAGTAGTGTTTCTTCTCGCGCGCCATTAGCTCAATTGGCAGAGCAGCTGACTCTTAATCAGCGGGTTCATGGTTCGAGTCCATGATGGCGCACCACCTCGAAGGCCCCTCACCTGCGTCGCCGCGGGGAGGGGCCTTCGTCGTCCCCGGCGCACGGCCGTCCGTGAGACGCGCTTCACAGTTCGCCGCCCCGCGGGCTATGGTCTGCCCGTGAACCTGCTCACCGCACACACCTGGTGGCCCGACCGCTGACGGTCGGACGCTGTGGCGTGCTGACCGAGCCCGACGAAGGGCGGTCCAGCAGGTCTCCCGGAGTGGATCGCCCGGAACGTTGCCCCCGCACGTGCCCATCCACGAAGGAGAGAGTTCCTTGACGACGTCCCCCCTCCCCGCCCCGGCACCCTCGGTGCCTGCCGCCCCGACCGCTCGCTCGCTCGAGCCGCTCGGCGTCGAGATCCCCTCCACCGTCCCGACGCACTGGTACAACCTGAACGCGGACCTGCCCGAGCCCGTCCCGCCGCACCTGCACCCGGGCACGCTCGAGCCCCTGGTGCCCGCGGACCTGGCCCCGTTGTTCCCCCTGGCGCTGATCGAGCAGGAGGTCAGCACCGAGCGTTACATCGAGATCCCGCAGACGATCCGTGAGATCTACGCGATGTGGAGGCCGGCGCCGCTCATCCGTGCGCACCGCCTGGAGCGCGCGCTCGGCACGCCCGCCCGGATCTACTACAAGTACGAGGGCGTGAGCCCGGTCGGTTCGCACAAGCCCAACACGGCGATCGCGCAGGCGTACTACAACGCGATGGAGGGCACGACGCGGCTCACGACCGAGACCGGCGCGGGGCAGTGGGGGGCCTCGCTGTCGATGGCCGCAGCCCTGCTGGGGCTCACGTGCGAGGTGTGGCAGGTGCGGGCGTCGTACGACTCGAAGCCGTACCGCCGCTTCCAGATGGAGGCCTACGGGGGCGTGTGCCACTCGTCGCCCTCGGAGCTGACGGCGTCGGGCCGTGCGATCCTCGCGAGCGACCCGGACACCACGGGCTCGCTCGGCATGGCGATCAGCGAGGCCGTCGAGGTCGCGGCGCAGGACCCGCAGGCGCACTACTCGCTGGGCAGCGTGCTCAACCACGTGATGCTGCACCAGACGGTCATCGGTCAGGAGGCCCTGGTCCAGCTCGAGGAGGCGGGGGAGCCGGTCGCCGACGTCGTGTTCGGGTGCGCGGGCGGAGGGTCCAACCTCGCAGGGCTCACGTTCCCGTTCCTGGGGCGCAACCTGCGCGAGGGCACGACGACGCGGCTCGTCGCGTGCGAGCCCTCGGCGTGCCCGTCGCTCACGCGGGGCGAGTACCGCTACGACCACGGCGACGTCGCTGGGCTCACGCCGCTGCTCAAGATGCACACGCTGGGCAAGGACTTCGTGCCGCCGGCCATCCACGCGGGCGGTCTGCGCTACCACGGCATGTCGCCCATGGTCTCGCACGCCGTGAACCTGGGGCTCATGGACGCGATCGCGATCGACCAGGACGAGGCGTTCCGGGCGGGGCTCGAGTTCGCCCGCTCGGAGGGCATCATCCCGGCGCCCGAGTCGACGCACGCGGTCGCGGCGGCGATCGCGTACGCGCGCACGCTCACCGAGCCCGAGGTCGTCGTCATCGGCCTGTCGGGCAACGGTCAGCTCGACCTGCCGGCGTACGCGCAGTACGTCTGACCCTCCGCGGGAGGGGTCTCGGGCGCCCGCCTAGACTGGGCGGGTGCCCGAGACCCTCTCCGAGGCCCGCGAGCAGGGCTTCCGTACCGACATCGTGTCCTTCGTCCGCCGCAGCGGCCGCCTCAACACTCGCCAGCAGCGCGCGTGGGACGACCACGCCGACCAGTTCGTCCTGGACGTCCCTCGGTCGATCGCGCGCACGTCCGTCGACCCGGCTCACGTGCTCGACGTCGCCGCGACCTTCGGGCGGACGGCTCCTCTCGTGGTGGAGGTCGGGTCGGGCCTGGGGGAGGCCGTGGTCAACGCGGCCGAGGCCACCCCGGAACGTGACTTCCTGGCCGTCGAGGTCTATACGCCAGGACTCGCGCAGACCGTGCTGCGGGCGACGCAGCGAGGTCTGACGAACCTGCGCCTGGTGCAGGCGAACGCGGCCGAGGTCCTGACGACGATGCTGCCGGAGGCCTCGGTCGACGAGCTCTGGATCTTCTTCCCCGACCCGTGGCACAAGGCGCGCCACCACAAGCGCCGCCTCGTGACGCCCGAGCTCGCGCAGCTCGCCGCGCGGGTCGTCCGTCCCGGTGGGACGTGGCGGCTCGCGACCGACTGGGCCGAGTACGCGGACCAGATGCTGGAGGTCGTCGGCGCGAACCCGTCGTTCGAGAACGTCCACGGGGTCGGTGCGGTCGCGCCGCGCTTCGAGGGGCGCGTGCTCACGAGCTTCGAGAACAAGGGCCACGCGGCCGGCCGGGGCATCACGGACCTGGAGTTCCGCCGGGTCTGAGCGCGCTGCGGGGCGCCGCCGTCGGTCCGACGACGCCGCTCGCCTCGGGCACGTCGTCGAGTGTGCACTTGTGGTCGTCACGGGCGCCCGTGGGCAGCCCGAACTGCACGCTCGGCGTCGGAACCGTGCCCGGTGGCCCGCCGCGGCACCAGGCGAGGCCGCCCACCCGTCGACCCGGCGCCGCAGCCTCCGACACGCCCGGATCGGGTGTTTGGCGACAAGAGTGATGTACGGCACATTGGCGGAGCGGGTGAAAAAGCCGCCCGAGCCACGCAACGCCGCGTGCCGCACGCATGAGCCAACGGAGGCATCATGACCGACATCTCGACGGACGATCCCGTCGCGGAGACCGACTACCAGCGGGTCCAGCGTTCCCCCGAGTTCCAGGACCTGCGCCGCAGGTTCCGCCTCTTCGTCTTTCCCGTCACTGCCCTGTTCCTGGTCTGGTACCTGGTGTACGTCCTGCTCGCGGACTACGCGCACGACTTCATGAGCATCAGGGTGTCGGGCAACATCACGGTCGGGCTGCTGTTCGGGCTGGGCCAGTTCGTCTCGACGTTCGCGATCACCATGATCTACGCGCGCTGGGCGAACAAGCGGTTCGACCCGGTCGCCGACGACATGCGTCGACAGATCGAGGGGGAGGACCGGTGAGGGGGGCGCCGGGCGTGGAGCCGCCCGTCGTGACCCTGGCTGCGGAGGCCTCGGACGTCGGGAACCCGTGGATCAACATCGGGATCTTCGCGGCCTTCGTCGCGGTGACCATGGTGATCGTGCTGCGGGCCTCGAAGCAGAACAGGTCCGCTGCGGACTTCTACGCGGGCGGGCGCAACTTCACGGGCCCGCAGAACGGCACGGCGATCGCGGGCGACTACCTGTCGGCCGCGAGCTTCCTGGGCATCTGCGGGGCCATCGCGATCAACGGCTACGACGGGTTCCTGTACTCGATCGGCTTCCTCGTGGCGTGGCTCGTGGCGCTGCTGCTCGTGGCCGAGCTGCTGCGCAACACGGGCAAGTTCACCATGGCCGACGTCCTGAGCTTCCGCCTGCGCCAGCGCCCGGTGCGCATGGCGGCGGCGCTCGCGACGCTCATGGTCGTGTTCTTCTACCTGCTGGCCCAGATGGCGGGGGCGGGCGGCCTGGTCGCGCTGCTGCTCGGCATCTCGTCGACCGCGGGGCAGTCCGTCGTCATCGCGATCGTGGGCGTCCTGATGATCGCGTACGTGATGATCGGCGGCATGAAGGGCACCACGTGGGTGCAGATCATCAAGGCGGTCCTGCTCATCGCGGGTGCCGGGGTCATGACGTTCTGGGTGCTCGCGAAGTTCGGCTTCAACCTGTCGGACCTGTTCCAGGGCGCGATCGACAAGGCGGGCCCGGGCGGGGAGGCGCTCGTCGAGCCGGGCAAGCAGTACGGGGCGACGCCCATGTCGCAGCTCAACTTCCTGTCGCTCGCGCTGGCCCTGGTGCTCGGCACGGCGGGCCTGCCGCACGTCCTGACCCGCTTCTACACGGTGCCCACGGGCAAGGAGGCGCGCCGCAGCGTCGTCTGGGCGATCTGGCTCATCGGCATCTTCTACCTGTTCACGCTCGTGCTGGGCTACGGGGCGGGCGCGCTCGTGGGTCCCGAGGCGATCTCGTCGGCCCCCGGCGGCGTGAACTCCGCGGCGCTCCTGCTCGCCTACGAGCTGGGCGGCGAGATCCTGCTGGGCATCATCTCGGCGGTCGCGTTCGCGACGATCCTCGCGGTGGTCGCGGGGCTGACGATCACGGCCGCGACGAGCTTCGCGCACGACATCTACGCGAACGTCATCAAGAAGGGCGAGGTCAAGCCCGACGGCGAGGTCAAGGTCGCACGCCTCACGGTGCTCGTGATCGGCGTGCTCGCGATCGTCGGCGGCATCTTCGCGCAGGGCCAGAACATCGCGTTCCTCGTGGCGCTGGCCTTCGCGGTCGCGGCGAGCGCGAACCTGCCGACCATCATCTACTCGCTGTTCTGGAAGCGGTTCAACACGTCGGGCGCGCTGTGGAGCATGTACGGGGGCCTGGTCTCGTGCCTGGTGCTCATCGCGTTCTCGCCCGTCGTCTCGGGCAAGGTGGACCCGGCCACGGGTGCGAGCCTGTCGATGATCAAGGACACGAGCATCGACTTCGCGGTCATCCCGCTCGAGAACCCGGGCCTGATCTCGATCCCGCTCGCGTTCCTGCTGGGTGTGCTGGGGACGTTCTTGAGCAAGGAGACGTCGCACCCGGAGAAGTTCGCCGAGATGGAGGTCCGCTCGCTCACGGGCGCGGGCTCGGAGAAGGCGGTCGTGCACTAGTCCGTTCGCGTCGAGCGTGCGGCTCGGGTCGCGGACTCCCGCGCACGGCCCGAGCTGCACGCTCGGCGAGCGCCCCGCAATCCGCTCGCGTCCGGGCCGCCGCACGTCCTAGGGTCCGAAGCATGCCTGCTGAGACCTCCTTGCCCGACGGCGCCGCTCACGTCCGCGCGTCCGCTCCCGTCCTCGTCGTCACCGGTGCCATGGCCTCCGGGAAGTCGACGGTCGCGCAGGCCCTGGCCCGGTCCTTCCCCCTCGCGGCCCACGTGCGCGGCGACATGTTCCGCCGGTTCGTCGTGAGCGGGCAGGCGTCGATGGACCCGCCGCTGTCGGCGCAGGCGCGTGCCCAGCTCGACCTGCGGCACGCTCTCGCGGCCCGCGCCGCCGACACGTACGCGGCCGCGGGGATCACGGCCGTGGTCCAGGACATCCTGCTGGGGCCCGACCTGGCCCGCTTCACGGCGAGCCTGCGCACCCGGCCGCGCTACGCCGTCGTGCTGGTGCCCGACGCCGCGGCCCTCGCCGCGCGTGACGCCGCCCGGCACAAGCAGGCCTACGGCGCGTGGACGCCCGACGAGTTCGCTGCGGCCGCGCGCGAGACCCCGGGCGGGCTGCACCTCGACACGACCGGGTGGACCGTCGCGGAGACGGTCGCACAGATCCTCGAGCGCCTCGACGAGGCCCACGTCGACGACGCGACCTGAGGCGGGCGTCACCCCGCCCGGCGGGCAGCCGCGCCAGGTCCTGCTAGGCCGGTCCAGCGCGCGTGACGGGGGTGGTCGATGTCCAGATCGGCTCCGTCGTGATGTGCGTCAGTCGCCAGCCGGCGTCGGTCCTGCGTGCCCTGAGTCGGTAGACCGCTCCGAGGGTGACGGGCCTGTCCGCCTGCGGCTCGCGTCGGGCGAACGCGGCGACCACGTTCGCCCGGACCTCTGCGTGGTCGTGTGCGAGATCGACCAGGACGTTGCCGACGAGGTGCTGGACGCCGTCGTCCGGCCGATGGTTGCGCGCGGCCTGGGCGACGACGGCGTCGACCCCCTGCGCGGTTCCACCGGGGGTGGTGGCGCGTGCGTCCGGGACGAGCAGGTCTCGGAGCCGGTCGGCGTCGCCGTCGTCGAGGGCGGACGTGAGGCGGGAGACGAGGCGTGCAACGTCCTCGCGGTCGAGCAGCCCGCGCAGGGCGTCGTGGTGCGTGACGGGAAGGTGGGCGTCGTCGTGCACGGGCATGAGAGCCTCCGAGAGTTCGTGACCACGGCAAGTCGTTGGAGCCCCCAACGTTAACTATTGTTGGCAGTGCCCACAATAGGTAGAGCCAACAAAGCGTAGGATCTGGGGATGGAGACCGAGACCGCCCCTGAACGCCTCCGGGCACTTCCCAGCTGGCTGCTCTCCCAGGCGGCGCTGGAGGCGGCCCGGACCGTCTCGGAGCACCTGTCCGCCGCGGGGGCGCACCGGTCCCACTACGCCGTGCTCGCCGCCCTGGAGGAGTTCGGCCCAGCGAGCCAGGCCGCGCTCGGGCGCCGGTGCGGGATCGACCGGAGCGACATGGTCGCGCTGCTCGACAGACTGGCGGCCGACGGTGACGTCGAGCGCCGAGCCGACCCGTCCGACCGGCGTCGCAACATCGTCACGCTGACCCCCAGGGGGATGCGTCGGCTCGACGAGCTCGGCGCAGCGCTCGGCGACGCGCAGGACGCCCTCCTCTCGTCGCTGCCGAGCAAGGACCGCGACGTGCTGGTCGCTCTGCTGCGTGAGCTGGTCACCGGGCACGCCGCGCGCCGCTAGGGGGCTGGGCTCTCCTCCCTGGGCACCCGCCCCCGCGCCCCGGCGGGCAACCGCGCGAGGTCCGGGTCACGATGGGAGGCATGAGCACCGACCCACGCACCCAGGCCACCCCGGACGAGACCTACGACGTGATCGTGATCGGTGGTGGGCCCGTCGGCGAGAACGCCGCCGACCGCGCGAGCCGCACCGGGTTGAGCGTTGCCGTGGTCGAGGCCGAGCTCGTCGGCGGCGAGTGCTCCTACTGGGCGTGCATGCCGTCCAAGGCGCTGCTGCGCCCGGGTGCGGCGCTGGCGGCCGCGCGCGCGGTCCCCGGCGTCCGGGCCGACCCGGAGCTCGACCCGGCGCCGATCCTCGCGCGCCGCGACGAGATGGTCTCGCACTGGGACGACTCGGGGCAGGTCCAGTGGCTCGACGGCGCCGGCATCTCGCTCGTGCGCGGCCTGGGCCGGCTCGTCGGGGAAAAGCTCGTCGAGGTCGGCCCCGAGGACCCCGACGCCGACGTCGACGACCTCCCCGAGACCCGCCTGCTCGCCGCCCGGCACGCCGTGATCGTCGCGACGGGCAGCGTGCCCGTCCTGCCCGACACCCCGGGGCTGGCCGAGACCGACCCGTGGAGCAGCCGCGAGGCCACGAGCGTCCAGGACGTCCCGCCCTCGATCGTGATCCTGGGCGGGGGAGTGGTGGGCGTCGAGATGGCGACGGCGTTCCGCGACCTGGGGTCGCAGGTCACGCTGCTCTCGCGCGGACGCCTGCTCGGACGCTCGGAGCCCTTCGCGAGCGAGGCCGTCGCGGCCGGCCTGAAGACGATCGGCGTGGACGTGCGCCTGGGTGTGAGCGTCACGGGAGCGTCGTCCCTTCCCGACGGCGGAGCGCGCCTCGCGTACGACGGCCCCCGGGGCAAGGGGTCGGTCGCGGCGGCGCAGGTGCTCGTCGCGACGGGCCGCGTGCCGCGCACCGCGGACCTGGGGGTCGACGTCGTCGGGCTCGAGCCCGGGAAGGCGCTCGCGGTCGACGACCAGCTCGAGGTCCAGGGTGTCGACGGCGGCTGGCTGTTCGCGTGCGGGGACGTGACCGGACGCGTGGCGACCACGCACCAGGGCAAGTACCAGGGGCGCGTCGTGGGCGACGTGGTCGCGGCGAGGTTCGGGAGGGCGAAGCCGGGGGAGGCCGCGGCAGCCGGGGCGGACGGCGAGACCCCCGAGCCGTGGAGCCGCTACGCCGCGACCGCCGACCACGGTGCGAAGACCCAGGTCGTGTTCTCCCGCCCCGAGGTCGCGTCGGTGGGGCTGACCGAGGCCGAGGCCAGGAAGGCGGGGCTCACGGTCAAGGCGGTGTCGTACAAGCTGGGGTCCGTGTCCGGGGCCGTGCTCGTGGCCGAGGGCTACGAGGGGACCGCGCAGATCGTGGTCGACACCGACCGGCAGGTCGTCGTGGGCGCGACGTTCGTCGGCCCGGACGCGGCGGAGATGCTGCACGCCGCGACCATCGCGATCGTCGGGCAGGTGCCGCTTGCACGCTTGTGGCACGCTGTGCCCGCCTACCCGACGATCAGCGAGGTCTGGCTACGGCTGCTCGAGACCTACGGCCTGTAGCCGCGAAGGCCCCGAGCAGCCGCCTGCTCGGTCAGCCGAGCTGGCCGTCCGAGGAGAACACGAGGCCGAGCACGATCTCGCCCTGGAGGAGCGCCGACTTCGTCAGCGGCCCACCCACGTCGAGGTTCACGAAGTTGGTCACGTTGAGGCCGTAGGTCTCCTCGAGCCCCGGCTGGCAGAACGCGCGCTCGGGGCACTCCGGGCCGGCGCCGAGCGTGACACCGCCGGGGCAGGCCTCGGCGAGCTCGCTGAGCGTCGACACGTCGTACTTCTCGGCGAAGGCCGTCGTGACGGCGAACGCATTCTGGTCCTGGGCCGCCGACGGCTCCCCGAACGTCAGGCCCTTCTGCGTCCCGAGGTCGCGCAGCGCGGTCACGGTGGAGTCGAGGTCACCGCTCGCGAGGGGCTCGGCGTCGGCGCCGTTGATCTCCTTGTTGAGGAACTCGGTGAGCGTCCCCACGTACTCGGGGAACACGCTGAGCTGGCCCGACTCGAGCGCCGGCAGGTACGTCTCGCGCGCGTCGACGGTCTGGACCGTGACGTCGTAGCCGCCCGAGCGCAGGACCGCGGCGTAGATCTCGGCGAGCGTCGTGCTCTCGGAGAAGTTGGCCGCGCCCACGACGAGCGACGTGCCGGTCCCCGGGGTCGACGTCGCCGCGAGACCCTCGTCCTCGACGAACTTCTGCGCGGCCTGCGAGGACGTCTGCCGGTCCACGTCGACGGCCTTGTTGAGCGCGATGAGCTTGTCGGTGTCGAGCGCCGCGGACACGGTGTCGAGCAGCTCCAGCACGGCCGGCTGGTTCGCGACGGCGGCCGCGTTGGCCGCCGGGATGATGTTGTCGACGGTCTGCAGGTTCTTGTCGTCCTCGAGGACGACGAGCGCGTCGCCGGCGACGGGTTCGCACACGGTGCCGCTCGCGGTCGACGTGGAATCCCCGGACGCCTCGGTGCCGGAGGAACCGGCCTCGCCGCACGCCGCGAGAGCGACGACGAGGAGGGCGGAAGCGGTCAGGGTGCGGAAGGTGGTGGATCGCCGTGACATGGGTGTCAGGTGCCTCTCGGGTCGTCGGCTCGCACGGACAACCCATTCCACCCCCGAGGGAGGGCCCCGGCAACCCGAGGGGGACCTCAGCGCACGGTGCCCGCCTTCACGCGCAGCGGCGCGGGGGTCACGGCCCGCTGGACGAGCGCGAGGACCGCGTCGACGACGAGGCACAGCACCGCGATCACGACGCCCACCGCGAGGACCTGCCCGTAGCGCTGGTTGGAGAACCCGACGCGCAGGGGCACGCCGAGCCCCCCGCCACCGACGAACGCCGCGAGCGTCAGCACCGCGATGACCTGCACGATCGCGGTCCGCAGCCCCGCCGCGACCAACGGCACCGCGAGCGGCAGCTCGACGAGCCACAGCGAGCGCTGCGAGCTCATGCCCATGCCGCGCGCCGCGTCCTTGACGTCGGGGTCGACCTCGGCGACGCCCGTGTAGGCGTTCGCGAGGATGAGCGGGATCGCGAAGATCACGGCCGAGATGACCGCGGCCCGGTCACCGAACAGCCCGCCCGCCGCGAGGATCAGCAGGATCCCGAACGTCGGCAGCGCGCGCGAGGTGTTGACGATCACGATCGTCGGCCCTGCGCCCTTGCCCGAGTGGCCGAGCCAGATGCCCGCGGGCAGCGCGATCAGGGCGGCCAGGAGGACCGCGATCGCGGTCATCTCCAGGTGCTCGCCCGTGCGGACCAGCAGCCCGTCGGGGCCGGTCCAGTTGAGCGGGTCGTTGAGCCACGTCAGGGCTTCCTCGACGACGTTCATGCGGTCCGCTCGCTCGCCGCTTCGGCCGCCTGCGCGACCGCCGCCTCGGTCGTGCCCCGTCCCGTCGGGCGGGCCGTCGAGCCCGGCGCACGGGTGCGCGACCACGGTGTCAGGACCCGGCCCAGCAGGAGAAGCAGCAGGTCGAGCACGACGGCCAGCAGCAGGCACAGGAGCGTGGCCGTCATGATCTGGGCGTTGTAGCTCGACCGGAAGCCGCGGAACATCAGGGTGCCCAGCCCGCCGTACCCCGCCACGAACCCGACCGTGACGAGCGCCACGGTCGAGACCGTCGCGAGCCGCACGCCGGTCATGATGCTCGGCAGCGCGTTCGGGATCTCGACCGCTGCCAGCAGCCGCGTGGGCCCGTAGCCCAGGCCCTTGGCCGCGTCGCGTACGTCCGGGTCGACGCCCTGCAGGCCCACCAGGACGTTGCGCACCAGGATGAGCAGGGCGTACATCACGAGACCGATGAGCACGGGGGTCCGACCGATCCCCGTGAACGGGACGAGGATCGAGAACAGCGCGAGGGAGGGGATCGTGTACATGACGCCCGTCGTGCCGAGCACGGGGACGGCGAGCCAGCGCACACGGTGCGCGAGCGCCGCGAGCGGCAGGGCGATGACCAGGGCGATCAGCACGGCCTGGATGGTGATCGTCGTGTGCTCGACGAGCGCCTGGGAGATCTCTCCCCAGTTGTTCTGGACGTAGCTCCACGAGAACCACGGGTTGGGCGGCATGCCGTCGAACCTATCCCGAGCCGCCCACCGCTCGCGCGACGGGGTGGCGCGCCGGGTAGCGTCGTGGCATGGCGAGCACCCCGACCGGCACCACCGAGGCCACCCCAGCGTTCCCGACGATCACCGACGAGGCGGCGATCGTGTTCGACGGCGTCCGCAAGGAGTACCCCAACGGGACGGTCGCCGTGGGCGACCTGTCCCTGAGCGTGCGCGAGCACGAGATGCTCGCGCTCGTCGGGCCGTCCGGCTGCGGGAAGTCCACGACGCTGCGCATGACCAACCGCCTCGTCGAGCCGTCGGCCGGGCGCATCCTGCTGAGCGGCGAGGACATCACGCAGGGGGACCCCGTGGCCCTGCGGCGGCGGATCGGGTACGTGATCCAGAACGTCGGCCTGTTCCCGCACCGCACCGTCGCCCAGAACGTCGCGACCGTCCCGGGGCTGCTCGGCTGGGACAAGGCACGGACCCGCTCACGGGTCGGCGAGCTGCTCGAGCTCGTCGGTCTTGCCCCCGACACCTACGCCAAGCGCTACCCGCACGAGCTCTCGGGCGGCGAGCGCCAGCGCGTCGGCGTGGCCCGGGCCCTCGCGACGGACCCGCCGGTCCTGCTCATGGACGAGCCCTTCGGTGCCGTCGACCCTGCCGGGCGCCGAAGGCTCCAGACCGAGTTCCGGCGTATCCAGCGCGAGCTCGGGACCACGGTCCTGTTCGTGACGCACGACATCGACGAGGCCGTCCACCTCGCCGACCGCATCGCGGTCTTCAGCTTCGGCGGGCACCTCGAACAGCTCGCCGAGCCCCTGACCGTCCTGGCCCACCCCGCGAGCGACGCCGTGCGGGAGTTCATCGGAGAGGGCGCGCCCGTCCGCATGCTCGGGCTCGCGATGGTGCAGCGCGCAGACCTCGAGAGCGTCGACCTCATCTCGGCGCCCGCCCCCGACCCGATCCGCCTGGGCGCGCCGCTGTCCGTCGCCTTCGAGGCGATCGCGGCGCTGCCCGGGGCCGCGATGGGCCGGGTGCCCGTCGCGGACGAGGCGGGCGACGTCGTCGGGTCCCTCACCGCGGACGGGATCCTCGCCGCCCTGCGTCGCACCGCGGACGCCGCTGCGGCCTAGGGGGCGCGACGGAGATCTCACCGCCCGCGCGTGTACGGTGCGCGCGGGGCGTCTAGGCTCGTACGCGTGACCACCACCGCGCGCATCGCCATCGCCACCTGCTCCGTCCTGCCCCACCTCGACCCGGACGACGCCCCCCTCGTGGGAGCGCTCGCCGCCCGGGGCATCGAGGCCGTGCCGTCGGTGTGGGACGACGAGTCGGTCGACTGGTCGTCGTTCGACGCGGTGGTCGTGCGCTCGGCCTGGGACTACGCGCCCCGTCGCGACGAGTTCGTCGAGTGGGCCGAGCGTGCCGGTCGTGTGCTCAACCCCGCCGCCGTCATCAGCTGGAACACCGACAAGCGCTACCTCAAGGAGCTCGAGGAGCAGGGCGTCCCGGTCATCCCGACGCTCTGGCTCGACCCGAGCCAGAACCTGTCCTCGCGCGCCATCCACACGCGCCTGCCCGCGCAGGGCGACTTCGTCATCAAGCCTGTCGTGAGCGCCGGGGCCAAGGACACGGGGCGCTACCAGTCCGGCGAGGCGCACTCGCGCGGGCTCGCGATCCAGCACGCCAAGAACCTCCTGGCCTCCGGCCGTCAGGTCATGGTCCAGCCGTACGTCCGCAGCGTCGACACCGCGGGGGAGACCGGCCTGATCTTCATCGACGGCGAGTTCTCGCACGCCGTGCGCAAGAACGCCCTGCTCACCGGTCCGCACCGTCCCACCCAGGGCCTGTACAAGCAGGAGGAGATGAGCCGTTTCGAGGCGAGCCCCGAGCAGCTCGCGGTCGCCGAGCAGGCGCTCGGGGTCGCGGCGAAGGCCGTCCCGGGGCAGGAGCCCAACCTCTACGCGCGCGTCGACCTGGTGAACGGGGACGACGGCGCCCCCATGGTCATCGAGGCCGAGCTCACCGAGCCCTCGCTCTTCTTCTCGCTCGGCAAGGGATCGCTCGACCGCTTCGCGGACGCGGTGGCGCGGCGGCTCGTGGCGAGCCCCGAGGCCTGACCGCCGGGGGCGTCCCAGGGCGCCTCGATCGACGGGCGCACGTCACGGTGCCCGACCCCGGACGAGATGAAGGCCCGACGAGCGGTTGCTCGTCGGGCCTTCACCATGCCGGGAGATTCTTGCCGGGTGATCTGCCGAGCTGGTCGTGCTGGTGCTGCTGTGTCAGGCGTTGACGACCTCAGGGGTGGGGTTCGCGGTGCCGACGCTCAGTGCGGGGGCTGCTCCGATGCGACGCAGGGCGTAGCCGAGGAGACCGAACAGGACACCGAGGCCCATGACCAGTGCGCTGACGCCGTAGGAGACGACCGAGGTGAAGAGCGAGGCGCGGAGGAACGAGCCGTTCATGACCGTCGCGCGGGTCGGGTCTTCCTTGTCGAGCTCGGCGTAGGTCTTGCCCTCGCTCATCTTGAGCGCGTGCTCGTTGATGATCTCGGCCTGGGCGTAGGCGCTGAAGGGGCCGCGGACCGGCGAGCCGGCGAGCATCGACGCGTCCTCGGAGACCGTGATCTTCTCGGCGGCCAGCTGCGAGGTGATGGTGGCCCAGGTGGCTGCGCCGGCGAGCAGCAGCACGAGGCCTGCGATCATCGTGACGAGGCCGATGAGGCGGACGGAGCGGGCGGGACCAGCGGTGCTGGTGCTCATGGTGTGACTCCCAGAAGAAGAGGTCGAGGCGACCTGAGATGAGGTGCGAAAGGATCGAACTTCGTTGCGATCCCTATGCTGGGAGCGCTTCGATAAGTCGACCCTACAGACCTTGTGAACGTCTTCACAAGCGAGATTCTGTGGCCTCCGTCACGCGGAGATGACAGAGTGTCAATGCCGGGAGGAACGACCGGACGGGCCGTCCCCGAGCGTAGGGCCGAAGGTTTCCCGGGCCCGGGACCAAGGTCCCGAGCGGCCCTCCGAAACGGGTCCGTGAGCACCAGGAGGGTGGCATGGGACACGACACCGACCACGACCTGCAGGGCGAGCTGGAAGCCGTCGAGGCGGACTGGGGGCACGCCATCGTGGCCAACGACGCCGACGCGATCGGCCGGTTCATGACCGACGACTGGCTGATCGTCGGCGAGGACGGCACCACGTCCCGGGAGGACTTCCTGGCCCTCGTGCGATCAGGCGACCTCACGCACGAGTCGATGAGCAAGATCACCGGCAGCGTCCGCTCGCTGGGCCACGTCGCCGTGCTCGTCGGCCGCGGCACCAACACCGGCCACTACCAGGGCCAGGCGTTCGCCTCCGACGAGTGGATCACCGACGTGTTCGTCCGGGGCCCCGATGGGTGGCGGTGCGCGCACACGCACCTCACGGCGGCCCGCGACGGGTCCTGACCCCGGGGCCGTCGCGCGACCCTGCCCGACCCGCGCCCGACCGGGAGGCGCCGCGGCGAGGGGCGCGGCGCCGTCGGGCCTACGGGGTCCAGTCCGGGCGCAGCGGGAAGCCCGACGCCCCGCCCGGCTCGGGGCGCACCGCGAGCACCTGGTGGAGCTGGATCTCGTTGCGCTCGAACGCGAGCCGCGAGCCGGCCATGTACAAGCCCCAGACGCGGGCCGTGCCGATCCCGACGTCGGCCACGCACTCGTCCCAGTGCCGGGTGAGGTTCGCGCCCCACTCGCGCAGCGTCATCGCGTAGTGCTCGCGCAGGTTCTCCTCGTGCCGCACCTCGAGACCCACGTCCTGCATGGTCGAGATGATCCTGCCCGAGCCCGTGAGCTCCCCGTCCGGGAAGACGTACCGGTCGATGAAACCGCCCGCGCGAGGACGGGCCGTGTTGGTCGGGCGCGTGATCGAGTGGTTGAGCAACCGGCCGCCGTCACGCAGGCGACCCTGGAGGAACGTGAAGTACGCGCGGTAGTTCGCGACACCGATGTGCTCGGTCAGCCCGATCGAGCTCACGGCGTCGAAGCCGCCGTCGGTCACGTCGCGGTAGTCGCCGTACCGGACCTCCGCGAGGTCCGCCAGCCCCTCGGCCTCGATCCGGGCCTGCGCCCACTCGGCCTGCTGCCGGGACAGCGTGACCCCCAGCGCCCGCACCCCCGCACGCGCCGCGTGCCGGACCATGCCGCCCCAGCCGCACCCGACGTCGAGCAGGCGCATGCCCCTGCGCAGGCCCAGCTTGCCTGCGACCAGCGCGTACTTGTGCTCCTGCGCCTCCTCGAGCGTCGCCTGCGACGTGGGGAAGCACGCGCACGTGTACGTCATGGACGGCCCCAGGACGCGCTCGTAGAACGTGTTCGAGACGTCGTAGTGGTGGCTGATCGCCTCGGCGTCCCGCTGTCGCGAGTGCCGCAGCCCCTCGGTGAGCCGGCGCAGGCGCGACAGGTGCTCCTCGGGCGGCGGCTCGGGAGGCCGCAGGACGCCCAGGCCCAGACCGCGCGCCCACCGGGCCACCTCCACAGGGCTCGGGCGGCGCAGGCGCAGCCCGTCGGCGGCCGCCCGGAGCAACGGGTACGGGTCGCCGCCCGGCACCCCGTCCACCTGCAGGTCGCCCGCGACGTACGCGCGGCCGAGCCCCAGCCCCCCGGGCGACGTCGCGACGTACCGCAAACCCCGCTCGTTCGCCAGGTGCACGTGGAACGGGGCGTCCGCCGGACCTGCGCTCGACCCGTCGTACGCGCTGAAGCCGAACGGCAACGGGCCGTCCGCCAGCTCGTCGAGGACCTCGGCCACCGCGATCTGCGTCATGCTCCCTGCACCGCCTTCTCGTAGAGCGTCGGCGTGCGCCCCGCCGGGTCGTAGCGGTCCTTGACGGCCGCGTAGTCGATGCCGCCGTACAAGGTGTCGAACGTCTCGTGCCCGTACGTCGAGGTCGAGTAGAGCGACTTGTGGCCGTGCCGCACCGCGACCGCCATCTCGATCAGGCGGTTCACGTCGCCGTCGCGCCCTCCCTCGGCGATCGGCACGCCGCCCCAGAAGCCCACGTTGACGTACACGCGGTGCGGTTCGAGCGGGTACAGCGGCCACGGCTCGGGAGAGGCGAGCCGCAGGGGGCACAGCCACACGGGCGTCATGGGGACGTGGCCCGTGAACCACGCCATGAAGCTCTCGAGCTGGTCGAGGGGCACCTCGACGTCCTGGACCACCCGTTCGTTGCGGGGCCGACGGCGAAGGTCCGCGAGCCGGCCCGTGAGGTCAAGGCGCTCGTCGAGGCCCACGATCCGGCGGTAGACGTCCGAGCGTCGCCACCGGCGCGGCCACAGCCTGCGCACCAACGGGTTCTGCGCCCCGAACGCGCGCGAGCACCAGAACCAGTCCGTGTCCCAGCGCCAGAGGTAGTCGTGGGTGCTCAGCACGTCGAGCGGACGTTCACGCACCGAGAGGTAGTAGATGCGCTGCCCGGTGTAGTCGCTCGGCGCAGGCGCGAGCGACCGGGCCTCCTCACGCGACGCGAAGCGGCCCAGGCACAGGTACACCTCGCCCGGGGCGAACAGGACCCCGTCGCAGAAGTCGACCCGCTGCCCGTCCCACGAGCCGTCCGCCGCGATCTTGCCGACCGCCGCAGCGACCTCCGCGACCGACCCGAAGCGCACGTTGCGGACCGCGACGAACGGCTCGGTCCGGTCGAGGCGCAGCCGCACGCGTGTCGCGTACCCCAGGGTCCCGTACGAGTTGGGGAACGCGTGGAAGAGATCGGCGTGCTCGCCCGTGGGCCCGGCCGTGACGAGCTCGCCGGACGGCGTCAGGACGTCGATCTCGAGGACCGCCTCGTGCGGCAGGCCGTTGCGCAGCGAGCTCGACTCGATGCCGAGCCCCGCCAGGGCGCCGCCCACCGTGATCGTGCGCAGCTGCGGGACGACGGTCGGGACCAGCCCCTGCGGCAGCGTCACCGCGACCAGGTCCTCGTACGTGCACATGCCCTGGACGTCTGCCGTGCCAGCGGCGTCGTCGACCGAGATCACCCCCGTGAGGCCCGACGCGTCGAGGCCGGGACCAGGGGACGGGCGCCGGGGGCGGAACAGGTTCGTCGTCCGCTTGGCGAGGCGCAAGGGGCGACCGGGGTCGACGGCAGCGGCGGAGCGCACCAACGAGGCCACGGCCTGCGCGTGCTGGTGCTCACCACGGACGGCAGTGTTCGCGGGGGCTGACACCTCACCCACTGTAGGACGGGCAGGCGAAGCCGCCACCGGTGAGCGGAATCACAGCCGCCGCGGGGGCGTCTCGCGGGGGTGATGCTGCGTGCTGGAAGCAGAAGAGGCCCCTCGCGCGAACGCGAGGAGCCTCTTCCCGTGGGGTGAGTAACGGGACTTGAACCCGCGACCCCCTGGACCACAACCAGGTGCTCTACCAGCTGAGCTATACCCACCACGGCCTGCTCGGGTTCCGAGGAACCGTTCTAGCAGCCGTCGAAAAGTGTACCTGGTTTCTGAGGGGTCTCAGGACAGGTTTTCGGCGTCGGCCCCGGCGGGCGCCGAACCGGGGGCTGCGGTGTCTCCCGCGGCGGCTCCTGGCAAGGGCGCGACGATCGTCCCGAGCGTCGTGCCCACGCTCGTCGCCTTGATCCGCTCGGCGATCGCCTTTGCCGTCCGCGAGTCCGTGCCGGGCTGGGGCACGAACAGGGCCTCGCGGTAGTAGCGCAGCTCGTCGATGCTGTCGAGGATGTCGCCCAGGGCACGGTGGCCGCCCGTCTTGGCCGGGGACGCGAAGTAGACCCGCGGGTACCAGCGACGCGCGAGCTCCTTGATCGAGGAGACGTCGACGATCCTGTAGTGCAGGTGGCCGACCAGCTCCGGCATGTCCCGCTCGAGGAACGTCTTGTCGGTGCCGACCGAGTTCCCCGCGAGCGGGGCCTTGCCCGGCTCGGGCACCCAGGTGCGGATGTACTCCAGCACGCGGGCCTGCGCGTCGGCCATGGTCGTGCCGCCCGGCAGCTCCTCGAGCAGCCCCGAGGTGGTGTGCATCTCGCGGACGAAGTCACCCATCTGCTCGATCGCCTCGTCCGGCGGGGTGATGAGGACGTCGACCCCCTCGCCCAGGACGTTCAGCTCGGAGTCGGTGACGACGGCGGCGACCTCGATGAGCGCGTCGGCGCCCAGGTCGAGGCCGGTCATCTCGCAGTCGATCCACACGATGCGGTCGTTGGTGTTCACGGGGCTCACGCCCACAGCCTAGGCCGTGGGGGCCGGGGCCGAGGCCCTGGACGCCCGTGCTGCGAGCCGGACGGGCCCGACCTACGGTCGAGGAGGACCTGGATGCGACCGCACCCGGGTGCTCTGACGACGACGAGAAGGAGACAACCATGGCTGACACCGACCTGGCGGGCCGTCGCGTCCTGGCGATCGTGACGAACTACGGCGTCGAGCAGGACGAGCTGGTGGTGCCGCTCGAGCACCTGCGGTCGGCAGGGGCGGACGTCGACGTCGCGGCCGTGACGATCGACCCCGTCGAGACCCTCGTGGGTGACAAGGACCCGGGGACGACGGTCGCGCCCACCCTCCGGCTGCAGGACGTCGACCCTGCGGGCTACGACCTGCTGCTCGTCCCCGGCGGCACGCTCAACGCCGACTCGCTGCGGCTCGAGGACGAGGCGATCGCCGCCGTGACGTCGTTCACGACCACCGGGCGACCGGTCGCGGCCATCTGCCACGGTCCGTGGGTGCTCGTCGAGGCGGGCGTGCTCGAGGGCAAGACCCTGACGACCTACCCGTCGCTGCGGACCGACGTGCGCAACGCGGGCGGCACCTGGCAGGACCGGTCGGTGGTCCGGGACGACGCCGGCGGGTGGACGCTCGTGACGTCCCGCAACCCGGGCGACCTCCCCGACTTCCTGCGCGAGGTGGACGCCGTCCTGGCCGAGCGCGCCGAGCGCGCCTGACGCGAGTCCGCGGACAGCGCGAAGGCCCTGGCTCCCGTGAGGAGTCAGGGCCTTCGGCGTGCGGGGACCCGGTGGACGGGCGGCGCCGGAGGGTCGAGCCGCGTCATGCGGTGTGACGGGGTCGGCGGGATCGCCGGGTGTGCTCCGGGAGGCGCGTCGTCGCCCGGCGCAGCGAGCTGCGGCGGCGGGTCTGCTCCTGGAGCTGTTCGCGCCGACCGAGGTCGGCGACGTCGTACATGAGCTGGGGATGCATGGTGGTGTCTCTCGTGACGTCGGATTCGTGGACCTGGCCGGGCCCTCCACCGCCCGGTACTGACCGGACGGACGCCACCGCGGTGATGGGTGCCACACTTCCACCTCCTCACCGAGCGGCGCACCCCTTTTTCTCCCTAGGCTCTCGGGATGAACCCTGACGACGAGGCGCGTGACGCCCGAGGTGACCTGAGTGCGGGGGAGGCGGCGCCGTCGGGCGGGCGGGACGTGTGGCGCTCGCGGCTGGTCGCCGCGCTGCCGGGCCTGGTCCTGATCGTGATCGGCGTCCTGGGGTTTCTGGTCGTCTACGACTCCGTGCGCGAGCGCGACGACCTCTGGTTCACCGACGACGTGGTGCTGGAGTGGATGGTCGCGCACCGGAGCGCGGCCGCGACGACCGTGCTGACGTTCATCACCAACATGTTCGGGCCCGTGGTGCTGCCGATCCTCGTGGCCGTGGGCTGTCTGTGGTGGGGGCTCGCGACCAAGCGCTGGTGGGAGCCGGGGCTGCTCGTCGGGGCCATGATCACCTCGACGCTCGTCTCGACGGTCCTCAAGGCGCTCGTGGCCCGACCGCGACCGGACGAGTCCGCGATGGTCGTCGCGGGCGTCGAGCGCAGCTTCTCGTTCCCGTCGGGGCACACGATCGGCGCGGCGACCCTCGTGCTCGTCGGGGGATACCTCGTGTGGCGGCAGTGGAAGGAGGGGCGGCAGCGGCGGATCGTGTTCGCGCTGTGGGTCGTGGTGAGCGTCGTCGTGATCGTCGTGGTCGGTGGGAGCAGGCTCTACCTCGGCTACCACTTCGTGACGGACGTCCTGGCCGGTGCGAGCCTGGCCGTCGCGGTGCTCGGGGGAGTGGTCGTGATCGACCGGCTGCACGACCTGCGGCAGGAGAGCCAGGCGCTCATCTGACTCTAAAGAAGTCTTGCGCAAGACTTCTTTAGAGTTGTACCGTGGCTGTCATGCCGCAGACCACCCCGCCCGACGACGCCGCTCACCAGCCCGCGCAGCCCCCGGCTCCGGCGCAGCGAGACGAGGCCGTCACGACCTCCGACCCGGAGCGCATCCGCGCCCTGGCGCACCCGCTGCGCCTCGCGATCCTCGACCTGCTCGACGACGAGGGTCAGGCCACGGCCACGCGCTGCGCGGAGGTCACGGGGGAGTCGGTCGCGAGCTGCTCGTTCCACCTGCGGATGCTCGCCAAGTACGGGTTCGTCGAACCGGCCGAAAGGGTGGGGCGCGAGAAGCCGTGGAAGCCCGTGGGTACCGGTCGCACCAGCCGCTACGACCCCGAGCAGCCCGAGTCGCTGCGTGCCGCGGGCGAGCTCGCGCGGATCGTCGTCGACCAGGAGGCCGCGCGGATCGCGCACTGGATCGACGGCGCGCCCCGCCAGCCCCACGAGTGGCTGCTCGCGTCCGTCATGACCAAGAGCTCGTTCTGGGCGACGCCTGCCGAGCTCACCGAGCTCTCGCGCGAGCTCCAGGCGATCACCGACCGTTTCGAGGGCCGCTGGGCGCACCCCGAGCTGCGCCCCGAGGGATCGCGGCCCGCACGGCTCTTCGGTGTCGTCAACGCGGACCCCTTCGACCCGGACGCTCCGGTGTCCGCCGTGGACCCGGCCGCTCCCGGCACGAGCGCGTCCACCCCCGGCTCGGTCACGGTCGAGCTGCCGACCGGCGAGGAGGCCGACGCATGAGCACGGACACGGACACCGGCACCGGCACCGCGGCACTGGTCAAGCAGGCCCTGCGCACGCGCCCCTTCCGCCTCCTGACGGTCGCGTGGGGCTTCACGAACTTCGCCGACTCGGTCCTCGCGGTCATCTTCGCGGTGTGGGTCAAGGACCTCACGGGCTCGAACGGCACCGCGGGCCTCGTGTTCGCGGCGCTGGGCCTCCCGGCGCTCGTCTCGCCGCTGCTCGGCCAGGTCGCCGACCGCGTCTCGCGCCGCCGAATGATGATCGTCGCCTACCTCGTCGGCGCGGTCTCGCTGCTCTCGCTGTTCGCGGTCAGGGGGCCGGACCAGGTGTGGCTGATCTTCGTCGTCACGGTGCTGTACTCCGGGATCGGTTTCGCGACGGCCGCGGCCCAGTCCGGGCTCATCCGCGACCTGCTGCCCGACGAGGCGCTCGGGGCAGCCAACGGCCGCCTCACGACGATCGACCAGACGTTCCGCCTCGTCATGCCGGTCATCGGTGCGGGCGTGTACGTCGCCGTCGGGCCGCTGCCTCTCGTGGTCTCGGCCGTCGTGGCGTTCGTGGTCGCGGCGTTCTTCGTGTCCCGGATCGTGCTCGTCGAGACCCCGCCGACGCCGCAGGACGAGCGTGAGCCGTTCCTCGCCGAGGTCACCGCGGGCTTCCGGCACCTGATCCGCACCGCGCCGCTCGGCGTCCTGACCGTTGCGCTCGCGGTCGCGTTCGGGGCCGTGGGCGTGCTCAACGCGGTGAGCTTCGCGGTCATCGAGAACGGACTGGGACTTGGCCCGGAGATGCTCGGGCCGATCTCGAGCGTCCAGGGCGTCACGGCGATCGTCGCGGGGCTCACGGCCGCACGCATGATCAAGAGGATCGGGTCGCAGCGCCTGGTCGCCCTCGCGCTGGGGATCGTGACGCTCGGGATCCTGCCCGCCCTGGGCACGAACCTCGTCGCGATCATCGTGGGGATGGGGGCGATCGGGCTGGGTGTCACGTGGGCGATCGTGGGGTTCGTGACCGAGCGCCAGCTCAAGACCCCGCCGACGCTCCAGGGCCGCACGTCGGCCGCGACGAACATGCTGCTCAACGTGCCGCAGCTCGTCATGACCGTGGTCGCGGCGGCCGTCGTCGGCGCGGTCGACTACCGTCTGCTCGTCGGGGTCACCGCGGCGGGGCTCGCGGTCTCGATGCTGCTCTCGCTCAGGGGCTCGCGCGCGTCCGCGACCGAGGAGGCCGCCGAGCCCGCGGAGGCTGCCGGCCGTTGAGTGCATGGTTCGGCTGCGACACGCCCGGCGAGTCGCAGCCGAATCACGCACTCAACGGGCTGCGAGGGCCGCGTCGACCGCGGCCTCGAACCGTACGCGTGCCCGACGGCGCAGCGCCCGCCAGCCCAGGACCGCACCGACCAGCAGGGTCGCCAGGGCGAGCGCCGACCACGGGACCGCCCACAGGTGCCCCTCGCCCGTGGCGAGGGGCACGGGGTGGGAGGCGGCGCCGTCGGGCAGGGTGGTGCTCGCCGGGGTGGCGACGACCGGCGTGAGGGTCACGGACGCCCTGAGCCACCCGAGCGGCGCGACGCCGCTCACCGTCCCCGTGAGGGTGATCGCGCCGCCCGGAAGGAGCTCGGGCAGGTCGCCCAGCGGGACCGACACGCTGCCGACACCGCTCGCGACCGTCGCCGAGAGCGGGCCCTTGAGGCGCACGTTGCCCGTGTTGGTCACGGTGTACGAGACCTGCGCGTCCCCGGTGCCCGCGGGGTTCCACGCCCCGGTGTAGGCGGCATGGACGGCCGTGATCGCCGCCGACGGGACGAGGTCGCCCGCGACCCTGACCAGGACTCGCGTGCCGAGGCGCCGGTCGACCGCGACCCCGCCCTCGCCCGCCCCCGTCACGAGCGAGGTGACGAGCGCGGCCGTGTGGTCGCCGGGCGTCGCCCCGGCCGGGACGGTCAGGGTGAAGGGGACCGTGACCCGTTCGTCCGGGCCTACCGCGACGCGCGCGGCGTCCGGGGTGATCCAGGCGCCCAGGTCCTCGGACGGCGTGCCCGCGGGCAGGACGTCGAGAGCACCCGTGGGCGAGGTGAAGGCGTCGGCCGCGTAGACCGCGAGGTCGAGCGGGACGTCGCCGTGGTTGGTCACGACGAGCTCGTCGGTGACCGTGGCCCCGGGGTCGAGGACGAGGTCGAACGTCGGGGCCGAGGCGGGGGCCACGCCCCAGCTGACGGGTTCGCCGACCGGCACGGGCTCGACCGGTGCTGCGCCGTCGGGCGCTTCGAGGGCCCCGGCCGGGGCGGTCGACAGCAGCGCTGCCACCACCCCGGCGAGGACGGCCGCCGCACTGCGACGACGACGGGCGGCCGCGGCGCGACGATCCACGGCCGGTCAGCCGATCGCGGTCAGCGTGAGTGTCGCGGTGTACGTGCCCGCGGCGGCGTCGACCGGGAAGCGCAGGTCGAGGTCGGCCCCGAGGACCGCGCTGCCCAGCTCGTGCCCGGCTGCGGCCGAGCCGAGGAGGGCCGAGTCGGCGAGGCCGTTGCCGCTCACGAGACCCGAGGCCACGGGGGCGCCCGCGAACGTCCCGCCGCCCGCCGTCACGAGCGACGGGGTCCAGCCGAGGTGCTTGCCGGGCAGCGTGCGCGCACCCGCGCCGGCGCCGCTCGTGAAGTCGTCGACCTGGGCCGAGACGGACCATGCGGGAGCCGTCGCACGGGTGTCGGTGACCGTCACGGCGCTCAGCCGTCCCATGGCCGCGAGGTGGTCGCCCGCGAGCCGGGCCGTGCCGAGGTCCACGACGCGGCTGCCGCCGTCGATCGTCCACACGAACTCGCCCGGCTCGACGGGTGCGGCGGGGATGGTGACCGTGAGGTCGATCCGCCCGTCGTCGGGCTCGGCCCCGGGGACGTCGACGCCGTAGAACGTCGTGGTGCCCGAGATCTCGTTCCCGACCGCGAGCAGCGGCGCGCCCGTGGGCGAGTCGCTCGCGGGGACGAACGTGAGGCCCTCGGGCCCCAGGTCGCCTGCCTCGGCGAGCCTCTCGGGCGTCGCCTCGGCGCTCACCGAGAAGTCGCGGCGGTTGACGTAGGACACGGAGGTCGCGCGCGCGGGGTCGGTGATGTCGAAGACCGCGATGCCGCCCACGCGCTCGAAGCCGATGAACGCGTACGTGCGACCGCCGACCGCGCCCAGCGTGAGGCCCTCGGGCTCGGGGCCCTTGTCGTCGCTGCGCCCGTCGAACCCGGACGCGGTGTGGTTCGAGTTGAAGAAGTCGGGGTTGACCGAGGCCACGAGCTGCTCGAACGCGTCGCCCGAGTCGAAGACCTGACGGCCGTCTGTCGACCAGATCGAGAACGAGCGCGACCCGTAGGAGTACAGCTCCTCGTAGCACGAGCCGTCGGCGCGCAGGCCGCTCGCTGTGCTGACGTTGAGCCGGCCCAGGTGGGCGTCCGCGGTGAGGTCGGCGAGCGTCGCCGGGTTGCCGGGCGCGCCGACGAACGTCGAGAACGCGTCGGCGCACAGACCCGGGACACCCTTCTTGCCGAGGTCCTTGGCGCGCGCGACCTCGGAGTACCCGGCCCAGTCGCGCGAGTCGCCCTCGTTGGCCGTGACGAGGTACGTCGCGCCGCCCGCCTGGTAGGAGGCGATCGTGTCGGGCTGGTAGAGGCCCTTGACCGGCCACGCGCGGATGTCGATCTTCCCGTCCTTGTCGGACGCGTCGAGGCCCGTGCCCGCGGCGGCGTGGTCCTGCGTCCCGAGCGGCAGCAGGTCCGTCACGGTCGCGCTCGCGACGTCGACGACCGCGAGCGCGTTCGCCTCCTGGACGCTCGCGTAGGCGAGGGTGCCGGTCGCGTCCCACGCGATGTACTCGGGCTCGAGGTTCTCCGACACCGGGCGATCGGGCGTGCCGGTGCCCGCGGCCTCCCGGCCGCCGAACACGCGGACCCCGGCCGGGAGCGGCATGGCGCCACCCGCCTCGAACGCGTGGAACGTCGCCGTACGGACGTCCGCCTGGGCGGCGCTCGCGAGGCCGGCGGGGGCCGTGACGATCGAGATCGAGCCCTCGGGGTCGACGCTGTAGTCGTCCGCAGGCTCGCCCTCGTTCGCGACCGCGATGCGCGAGCCGTCGGGCGAGAACGTCACCATGTCGGGCAGCGCGCCCACGCGCACGGCGCCGAGGATCGCGTCGCGGGGGCGGCCCCCGGCGTGGTCACGGGCGCGGCCGCGTCGAAGAGGACGAGCCAGCCGTCGTCGGTCTTGGTGCTCGACTCGACCGCGGCCACCGCGAGGCCGTCGGGGCGGATCGCGACCGAGTTCACGACGGCGTCGGCCGCGACGACCGAGCCGTCCGCGGAAGCCGTGCCGCCGACCGAGAGCTCGAACAGGCGGGTCGGGGCCGAAGGGTCCCGGGCGTCGAGGACGTCGACCTTCCCGGACTGGGCGTTGACGACGAACAGTCGCGTGGAGGCCGCGTGGAACGCGACGATCTCCGCCGCGGACTCGTCGAGCTGGCCCGTCGAGTACGTGCCGAGCGGCGAGAGCGTGACGGCAGGGGGGACGGACGGGTCGGGGGCCGCGACGGCGGTGCCGACGACCCCGAACGTCCCGGCGGCGACCGCGACCGTGAGGCCGACGGCCACGATCCCGGCCGACCTCGGGTGCCGCAGGCGGGACTGGTGAACCACGCGCATTCCGTGCTCCTCGTTCCGATGGCCCCACAGGGTGCAGGGCGGACGCTCGGAACCTAGGCCCGGCCGGTGACCGGCCGGTGAACGGCGGCCGACGGGACGAGGGCCGCCGGATGGCCGATGGGGCGTACGCGACGAATCCGGCATCTCGGCGACTAGGGGATGACCCTGGGGGACTCGCCCTCGGCCTGCGACGAGAGGGGGAGACCGCCTGCCACAGGGTCCCGCGAGCGGTGCAGACGAGCGCGCGCAGGACCCGACCAGGACCCGACGCGTCGCCCCCGGGCGCCTCCGTAGCGTCGATGCCATGACCACGAACACCACGTCCCCGTCCATCGCCCGCCGACCCCGCACGCTCGCCGTCGTCGCCCTCGGCGGCCTCGCAGCCCTCACGCTCAGCGCGTGCGGGGGCCTCTCCGAGAGCCTCGAGGAACGCAACGACGGCCACACCAAGACCTACGCGTTCGACACCGGCAAGGCGGGCAAGGTCGACGAGGTCGTCCCGTCCTGGGTGCCCGACGACGCCGCGACCGTCCAGGGGATCTTCCGCACCACGGGCATGGAGCGCCTGCTCACGTACCGCGGGAGCCTCGACGGCCTGCCGGCCGACTGCACCACGGTCTCGGCCGAGAACCCGCTCATCCCGCAGCCCGAGCGCGAGGGGTTCACGGCCGACGACTTCCGGACGGACGCCACCCTGCTGGCGGCGTGGTGGCCCGACGGTCAGGAGAAGGCGAGCACCGTGATGTGCGGCAAGTGGTGGATCTCCTCGGACGGCGAGGACGTGTACGCGTTCACCCCCGAGCTCACGAGGGTCGAGATCGAGAAGCAGCCGACCCCCGAGGGGAAGTAGGCGCGCGAGGCGCTCGGCGCGGGTGATGCGGCTGACCTGCGAGGACACGACAGGACTCGCGGGCGCGCGCTCAACGGTCCCGCGCCGCGCGCCGACTACTGTCACCCGGATGGACTCGACACGACGCACCGTCTCGACGCGGCGCACGACCTGGCAGGAGCTCGCACCGCAGGTGCGCGCGGACGTCGAGACGATCCTGGGCGGCGAGGTGGTCCTGGCCGAGAGCCAGGCGCACGGGTACTCCCCGGGCAGCGCCGACCGCGTGCGCACCGCTGCGGGCGACCGGGCCTTCGTCAAGGCCGTGAGTCGCACCCGAAGCGCCGACGCCTACGACATCCACCGCCGTGAGCTCGACGTGCTGCGCCGCCTGCCCGATGCCGCGCCGGCCCCCCGGCTCCTGGGCGCGCACGAGTCCGACGAGTGGGTCGCGCTCGTGATCGAGGACGTCGACGGCCGCCACCCCGGTCTGCCGCCCGAGCGCCGCGAGCTCATCGCGCTCCTCGGTGCGCTGCTCGAGCAGCCCGTGGTCCGGGACCCCTCGGGCGCCGCGCCGTTCCCCGAGGCGACGGCCGAGCTCGCGCCGTCGTTCGACGGCTGGACGCGGCTGCGCTCCGACGGTGACGTGTCGGCGCTCCCGGCCTGGGCCGCCAGCCACCTCGACGAGCTCGAGGCGCTCGCGGCCGGGGCAGCCCGCGCCGCGCACGGCGACCGGCTCGTCCACCTCGACCTGCGGTTCGACAACCTGCTGGTCGACACGTCCGCCCGCGTGTGGGTCGTCGACTGGCCCTGGGCCGGGACGGGTGCGCGCTGGATCGACGGCGTGACCCTGCTGCTCGACGCGCGGGTCAACGGCAGCACGGTCGACGTCGACCGGATCGCGGCGACCCACCCGCTGTTCCGGGGGGCCACGCGCGAGGACGTCGACGCGTTCCTCGCCGGACTCGCCGGGTACTTCTTCGACGCGGCGCGCCACCCCGCCCCGCTGAACATGCCGACCCTGCGCGCGTTCCAGCGGCGGCAGGGCGCCGTCGCGATCGAGTGGCTCGAGCAGCGGCGGGCCTGACGGTCAGTCGTCGAAACCGCGCGCCCGCAGCGCCTCGCCGAGCGCGTCGGCCTGCCGCATCGCGCCCACGACGAGCGGCACGGCGAAGGCGCGCACGTCGCGTTCGTGGCCGCGGGCTCGCTGCGCGTCGCGGACCCGTCCCGCGAGGTCCGCGATCACGGGCACGCTGCGCAGCGCGAGGGCCAGCACGAGAGCGATGCGCTCGACGTCCACTCCGACGCGGCCGAGCGGCGAGAGCCCGCGCTCGATCGCCGCGAGCAGGTCGGCGACCCGCGTCGTGCAGGTCACGAGGCCCGCGAGCGCCACGAGCACCAGGAGGCGCGTGCTGAGGACCGCGGCGGACGTGAGGTCCATGAGCCACCACTGGAGCGCGAACACCACGGGCAGGAACATGCGCAGAGGGCGCACCTGGCCCCACGCGCTGCGCCACCCGAGGCCCGCGAACCCGTAGAGCCCCACGACCGCGAGGGCCGCGAGGCCCACGCCCACGGCGTCGCGCACGAGCAGCAGGGCGAGCGAGCACACCATGAGCGCGGCGAGCTTGGGTCCTGCGGGTGCGCGGTGCAGCAGCGAGCGCCCGACGACGTAGGCACCGGCCGTGCCCGCCGCCGTGCTCGGCCGGGCCGCGCTCGCAGGGGTCATGGCCGCTCGTCCAGGAGCCGGCGGTAGTACGCGACGGCCGGTGCGGGCTCGTCGTCGGCCACGACCCGGCCCTCGTCGATCACGAGCACGCGGTCGTAGCCCGTCATGAGGTCGAGGTCGTGCGAGACGAGCACGACCTGCTGCGGGATCTCGGACAGCAGTGCGGCGACGCGGCGCGTGTTGCGCAGGTCGAGCAGGGTCGTCGGCTCGTCGGCGACGACGAGGCGCGGCGAGGTCACGAGGACCGACGTGAGCGCGAGGAGCTGCTTCTGGCCGCCCGAGAGCAGGTGCGCGGGGTGGTCGGCGTGACCGTCGAGCCCGTGGCGTTCGAGCCAGTCCGCGACGAGACGGTCGCGGACGGCGCGGTCGTGCTCGCTGCGTCGCAGCGAGTAGGCGACGTCCTCGGCGACGGTGGGCATGACGATCTGCGCGTCGGGGTCGGAGAACACGAAGCCGACACGTCGCCTGACCTGGGCCCCGGAGCGGCGCGTGTCGAGGCCGTCGACCCGCACGGTGCCGTGGGTGGGCAGGACGAGCCCGTTGAGCAGCCGCGCGAGGGTGCTCTTGCCCGAGCCGTTCGCGCCGACGATCCCGATGCGCCGCTCGCGCAACCGGGCGGTGACCCCGCGCAGGACGTCGCGCTCGCCGAGACGCACGTGCACGTCCTCGAGCCCGACGACGCAGCCCACCTCGGCGGGCGCGGTCGCCGGGTCCGGTGTCTGGTTCTCGACGGTCGACCTGTGCATGCGTGCCCCTCTCATCGGACCACCTCGAACAACCCAGCCACACCCAGGCCGCCGCCCACCGCCGCGGCCGCGAGCCCGAGCGAGCCCGCCGGGGCCCCCGCGCGCACGAGGCGGCTGAACAGCCGCACGACCGACACGGCGCCGCTCGCCCCCCACGGGTGCCCCAGCGCCAGGGCGCCGCCGTCCGCGCACAGGCGAGCGTCGTCGTCGGGCAGTCGGAGCGCGCCCGTGAACGCCAGGACCTGCGCCGCGAAGGCCTCGACGAGCTCGATCGCGGCGACGTCGTGGATGCTCCGGCCCGTACGGGCCAGGAGCTCGCGCACCGCCGGGACAGGCCCCCAGCCCGGCAGCCGCGGGTCGCAGCCGTGCGTCACACCGCCGACGAGCCGCAGGCCGGGCACCCCCAGGCGGGCGCGCACCCGCTCCGGGACGATCACGACCGCTGCGGCGCCGTCGCTGAGCGGGCTCGCGTTGCCCGCGGTCACTGTCCCGCCCGGGGTGAACACGGCCGGGAGGCGTGCGAGCAGCGCAGGGTCGAGCCGGCGAGCGCGCTCGTCGCGGTCGAGCGTCCCGACCGGGACCATCTCGTCGGCGAACCTGCCCGCCGCGTGGGCGGCGAGGGCGCGTGCGTGCGATCGTGCGGCATAGGCGTCCTGGCGCTCGCGGCCGATGCCCCGCTCGCGGGCCAGGGCGTCGGCGGCGGCGCCCATGTCGGGGTCGCCGAGCTCGGGCGGCGTGAAGGGGGCGCGGTCGTAGGGGACGGGCAGGTTCTCCGATCCGCGCGGCGGGCGGTGGGCGCGCAGCGGGGCGGTCGAGGCGCTCTCGACGCCCCCGGCCAGCACGACGTCGCCGTCACCGGCGCGGACGCCCTGGGCCGCGAGCAGGATCGCGGCCAGGCCGCTGCCGCACTGCCGGTCGACCGTGACCCCGGGGACGTGCTCGGTCAACGGCCCGTCCGGGTCGCGCAGCGAGGCCGCGAGGACCGCGACCCGCGCAAGGTTCCCGCCCGGTCCAGTGCAGTTGCCCAGCACGACGTCGTCGACGTCCAGGCCCCCGGGGAGGTCGGAGAGGGCTGCGCCCAGGACCGGCGCGGCGAGGTCCACCGCGCCGACGCCCGCGAGCCCGTGGCCCGCCGTGCCGATCCAGGTCCGCCGCGCGGCGACGACCACGGGGGAGTCGGGCGACGCGCTCACCGCAGCGCCTCGTACGCGGGCTCCCCGGACAGCAGCGCCTCGCTGATCGCGCCGCGCGCGGCCTTGCCCGACGGCGTCCGGGGCAGCTCGCGCACGCCGTACCAGTGGCGCGGGCGCTGGGCCGAGGACAGCGAGGCCCGGGCCACGCGTTCGAGGTGCGCGCGGAGCCCCGGCCGGTCCGCGCACTGCACCACGGCCGTCACGACCGCGCCCAGCCGGCGGTGCGGGGTCCCGACGACCACGACGTCCTCGACGCCCGGGATCGCGCGCAGCACGACCTCGACGTCCTCCGGGACGACCGTCGCGCCGCCGGTGAGGATCGCGCCGTCTCCCCGGCCGCGCAGGACCAGCGGGACATCCTCTCCCGTGGTGGGCTCGGGGACGGGCACCTCGGCCAGGTCGCCCACCGTGCACCACTCGCCGTCGCGGCGGAACGGGCCGGTCGCGCGGGCGAGATACCCCTGCGCGACCCACGGCGACCGCACCCAGACCTCGCCGAGCGTCGCCCCCGGCAGCTCGCGCACCTCGACCTCGACGCCCGGGAAGGGGCGCAGGCCCGTGCCGTCGGTGTCGATCGCGACGAACGACAGCTCGACGGCCCCGTAGTACGTCACGACGCCCACCCCCGCGCGGGCCGCGCGCTCGCGCACGTCGTTCGGCAGCGACGCGCCCCCGACCACGGCGGTCCGCAGTCGGCTCGGGGTGCCCGCCTCGATCGCGTCGAGGATCCGCTCGAGCGCCGAGGGCACGAGGTGCACGACGTCGGAGGTCGCCAGGGCCGTCGTGATCGCGGCGTCGCCCCTGGCGAGCTGGACGCACGCCCCCGTCGCGAGTGCGTGCACGGCCGCGAAGCAGTACAGCGACGACGCGAGCGGACCGGGCACCAGCACGGTGTCCTCGGGACCGGTGCCGGTGAGTCGCGCGGTCGCCGGGAACGAGCCTGTCCACGAAGCGCGGGTGCGCACCACCGCGCGCGGCCGGCCCGTGCTCCCCGACGAGAACCCGGCCCACGCGAGATCCGACGCCGATGGCTCGGCGGGAGCGACGTCGTCGGGCCCGCTGTCCGCGACCGGGCCGCCGAGCGGGGCGAGCGCGTCCGTCGCGCTGCCCCGCGGGAGCGGGACCTCGACGAAGCCCGCCGGGGCGATGGTGCGCAGGACCTCGGCGCGCTGGGCGCGCGGCCACCCGTGGGGG
>NZ_JACSQQ010000015.1:0-25161 GCF_014836555.1 Oerskovia rustica | reverse complement strand
ACCACGAGTGGTCGCAGACGAGGGGAGTGGCACCCGCGAGGTCGACCGCGAGGAGGGCCGTGAGGAGGTCGACGGGGTCGGGCAGGGAGATCGCGACGACGTCGCCCACGGCCGTCCCGGTCGCCCGCAGGAACTCGGCTCCCGCCGCGACGTCCGCAGCGAGGGCACGGTAGGTGCGGGAGCGGTCCGGAGCGCGCAGCGCGCAGCGCCCCCCTGCGGAGCTGCGGGCGTGCGCGATGACGGCGTGGGCGACGGGCATGAGGGGATCGTAGGTCGATCAGGCCGCGGGGCTCGCGGTGGGCTGGTTCTCTGGCGTCTTCACACCGTGGCGCAGCGGTGACGCAGCGGGGTAGGCGCGCACCACGCCGACCGTGACCGACGCCGCGACCACGGCCTTGAGGAGGTCGCCAGGCAGGTACATGAGCGCACCGGTCGCGACCGTCCGGAGCGAGAAGCCCGTGACGAGCGACTGCAACGGGATGCCCAGGGCGTACATGACGAGCATGCCGCCCACGACGCACGCCGCCAGGACACGCCAGAAGGACAGGGTCGTGAACCGCTGGACGATCAGCCCGATCACCGCGGCACCCACCACGAAGCCGACAAGGTAGCCCGCCGACGGACCCACGAAGACCCCCGGCCCGCCGCGGCCGCCCGACAGGAGCGGGAGGCCCGCCGCGACGAGCGCGAGGAACGTGAGCATCGCGAGCGCGCCACGCCACGCGCCGAGGAGCGCGCCGGCGAGCATGACGCCCAGGGTCTGGAGCGTGATCGGGACGGCGTTGCCGAACAGGGCCAGAGGCCCCGGCATGCCGAGGACCGCGGTCAGGGCGGCGAACGTCGCGATGCGGGCCGCGTCGGATGCGGTGACGCTCCAGCGGGAGGTCGCGTACTCGGGGTGCGGCGCGGGGTGCGCGGGACGGGGCGTCGAGACAGGCCGGACGGGGAACTCGTCGGTGTGAGCGTCGTCGGGCAGGTCTGCGGGTACGGCGCGGGGCACGGGGCTCCTCGGGGCATCGGTGGGTCGTGCCGGGTGGCACGGGTCCACTCTGGCCCTCGCGAGGGTGAAGATGCGTCGACGCAACAGGCCAGCGCGAGCGGCGCGTGGTGGTGGAAGTCGACAAGCGGTTGGAGGAAACCTCTCAGCCCGGCTCCAGGAGGTCCGCGGAGCATGTCGGGAATCTACAAGAGTGCGCGCATCGTGGCGAGGACTTGCGCCGCTCGGAGCGAGAGCGACGTCTCTCGAGGAGTTAGTGAGGACTTGCACGTATGTCTTGTTTAGTTCTATCTTCTGGTCACCACCGCTGGCTGAGTGTTTGCTGAGTGCCGGCCTGGGGCCCGCCCGCAGGGGGTGAGGGTTTCGGTTTTGTGCCTGTCGCTGGTGATGGGTGCGTGGCCTTACGGAGCGGTGGCCAGTGGTCTCGTCGTCCTTCTTTGGTGTCCCTTTCGCACGTTCTGCGCGGTCTGCATCCTCGGTGTCTCCTGGGTCTCCCGTCTCTTCTGCGTCTTCTGTGTTGCGTGCGCGGGGTGTGGTGGCGTGGGGGTTGTCGATGGTGCTCGCGATGGGTGTGGTGCCCGCGAGTGCGGCGGCTGCGGCGCCGTCCTCTGCTTCTGCTGGCTCGTCGGTGTCGTCGAGCGCGTGTGCTGATGGTGCGGCGTCCGCCGTGGAGGCGACGGTGTTGGCTGCGTCGTGTGGGCGTGAGGTGGAGGTGGTGGCGGAGCGTACGGCGTGGGACACGGTGTTCGCGACGCCGGAGGGTCATACGCGGGTGGAGACCTCTGCGGTGGCGGTGCGTACGGATGTCAATGGTGGGTGGCAGGGCATCGACACGAGCGTGGTCGAGGACGCTGGGCGTTTGGGGGTGGTGGCGCCGGCGGTGGAGATGTCGTTCTCGGATGGGTCTGCGGGTGAGCCGTTGGCGCGGATTACCCGCGATGGGCATGAGCTGGTCTTTGATGCGCCGTTCGCGTTGACCGTGCCGGTGGTGGCGGGGTCCCAGGTGACCTACCCGGGGGTGTTCGAGGGTGTGGACCTGGTCGTGAGCGTGCATGAGGACGGGACGGGTTTCTCGGAAGTGCTGCGGGTGGAGTCCCCGCAGGCTGCGGCGAATCCGGCGTTGGCGTCGTTGTCGTTCCCGGTGCAGACCACCGAAGGGTTGAGCGTGGTCTCGGACGAGGGCGGGTTCGTCGCTCGTGACGGTGCGGGCGAGGTGGTCTTCACGTCCCCGACGCCGTTGATGTGGGACTCGGCGGCCGATACCACCAGCACCCCTGACGGTGTTGCTTTGGGTGCGCTGGCGGCTCCGTTGTCGCCGTTTGCCCCGCAGGCGCTGCGGACCGGGGCGTCGTCGCTGGGCGCGAGCCTGTTCTCGCTTCCGGCTACCGATGCCGGTGTCGAGTCTGAGTCGGGGCTGGGGGCCGGTGACCCGGTCCAGGCGCCGCGTGAGGGTGACGAGGTCGCGGCGATGCCCGCCGTCGTCGAGCCCGACGCGGTGACGATCACCCCCGACGTCGAGATGATCGCCGACCCCGAGACCGTCTGGCCCATCTACATCGACCCCAGCGTCTCGGGCAGCCGCAACGAATGGACGATGATCCAGTCCGGGTGGCCCACCAGCACGGGTGGGTACATGTTCAACGGCGATCAGGGCGTGGGCTTGTGCGACCCGGCCGCCACGTCCGAGTGCAGCCGGCGGAACGTGCAACGCCTGGTCTGGGAGTTCGGCGGGGTCGGCTCGGTCGGGGCGGCTGACAACGCCGACGTGATCTCAGCAGTGTTCTCGGTGGTCGGGACGCACTCGTGGAGCTGCACTGCCACGTCGATCCGCGCGTACCGGGTCTCGGAGATCTCCGGCGGCACGACGTGGAGCAATCACGCTTACAACTGGGGTCCGCTTCAACAGGAGCGCTTCCTCGCCCACAAGCCGTCCTGTGCTGGCCAGCCGGTACGGTGGGTCGAGTTCGACGCGACCGAGGGTGCGCGTGCGGTAGCTGACTACAACGCGTCCACGTTGACGCTCGGCCTCGCGTCCAACGACGAGTCCACCATGGGTGGGTGGAAGAGGTACCGCAACGACGCGCTGCTCTCCATCACCTACAACCGCCCGCCCAACGCCCCGTCGAGTCAGTGGACTTCGAACCCGGACTCGAGTTGTGTCAGCGCGCCTCATCACTCTTACCTGAGGTCGACGACGCCGACATTTCACGCCGTGAACTCTGATCCCGACGGCGACCTTGTCATGGGCAACTTCAACGTCTTTCGCTACAGCGACAACGCCCTGTTGTGGGCACATCCCCTGACGGCTCCTCAAGCATCCGGCAGCGCACACTCGGTTACCGTGCCGGCAGGTGTGCTTCAAGACGGCCAGAGCTATCGCTGGGCGGCGAGCGGGATGGACTCCCCGTACAACCGATGGGGCCCGGGCGTGTTCTGCGACTTCACTGTCGACACGACACCGCCGCCGCTGCCTGAGGTGCTGATCGCCACCGGCGGGACCGCAACGTATCCAGAGAACCAGATCTCGGGCGGGATCGGCCAGATGGGCCGTTTCACCCTGGGCTCGAACGGTGCCCCGGACGTCGTCTCGTACAAGTACTCCTTCAACTCCGACTCCCTGAACCAGACGACCGGCGTCGGCAACTGGAACGCGGCGGACATCTCGTTCACACCGGACGGGGTGGGCTCCCAGAGACTCCTGGTGCAGGCCGTCGACCGCGCCGGCAACACGAGCCCTGTGCGCACCTACCGCTTCAGCGTGAACTTCCTCGGGACGAGCGGCTCGTGGCGCATGGACGAGGGCGCGGGCGCGGTTGCTGCGGACTCGTCCGGTGGTGGACGTGTACTCGGCCTGTCGCCGTCGGTGCAGTGGGGTGGTGGGCCGCTGGCGGACTTCGCTGGAGAGGCCTCGGACCGGGCACTCGTGTTCGACGCGGCTTCTGACACAGCACACACCACGGGCCCGGTGGTGAACACGAGCGGCAGCTACACGGTCATGGCTTTCGTCAAGGCGAAGGACCTCGCGGGAATCGGAGTGGCGGTCAGTCAGGACGGCCAAAGCTACGGTGCGTTCAAGCTCGGGCGGCTGGGCAGTCCGTATTGCACGGGCGGCGTGGCGACGTGCTGGGGGTTCTGGGCGTCACAGGACGAGTCCGGCGCCCATCCTGCGATCGCGTCGGGCTCTGCCGCGGTGGAGCCCGAGTCCTGGGTTCACCTGACGGGAGTGCGCGACGCGGTGGCAGGGACGGTGAGCCTCTACGTCTGCGAGTTGGGGACGCCTGAGGCGCCCAAGTCGGGCGAGCCGGTACGCGCGGCAACGACGCCCCTGGGGCCCGTCACATGGAGCAGCGGGGGCCCTCTGCAGGTGGGCCGGGGTCTCGTGGCCGGGGCCCACGGCGAGAACTGGTCCGGAGCGATCGACGACGTTCGGGTCTACGACTCGATCGTGTCGATCGACGAGATCCGCCGTGCGTGCCAGAAGACAGGGTGACTCGTGAAGAGCAACGAAATTCCTCGGTTGGGCTCGGTAGGAGCGAAAGGCACCTCGATGGTGAAGAACAACGGTCGGTCAGCACGGCTCGGCATCTCCGCGGCGGTGATCGCTTCGCTGGTGATCACGCTGGCCGGTGCTCCTGCAGCGGGAGCAGATGAGCTCCGGGCAGCCGACAGGTCGTCCTGGTCCGCCGAGGAGCGGCGCGCCCACGGCCAGACGTTGTGGCCGGACCGCGACGACGAGAAGGTGATTCCGTCGCAGGACGCGCCACCCGTCGACAAGCCGGCCCGTGCACCTCGCACGTCGAGCCCCACGACCCCTGTCGAGTGGCCCGAGGGAGGCGCGGCGACGGTCGACGTGCCGATCAGCGGCGAGCCGGTCGAGGCCGAGCTCCCGAAGGTCCCAGTCACCGTGGCGGCAGTCCCCGATGAGGAGGGGCAGGAAGCCACGGGCGATGCTCCGCCCACCGAGGCGCCGGTTGCCCCGGTCGAGGTGGCAGTGGCGGATCGCGACGCCACGAAGAAGGCCGACGTCGACGGACTGCTGCTGAGCGTCGAGCCCGCTGCCGAGGGTGACGTCGTCGGGACGCTCGAGGTGTCCATCGACTACTCGGGCTTCGCCGGAGCATTCGGCGGCGACTGGGCCTCACGACTCCAGGTCGTGTCCCTTCCCGACTGCGACCTGGCGTCCCCCGGGGCAGGGTGTGGCGAGCAGGTCGCCCTCGAATCGACGAACGACGCCACAGCAGGGGTCGTGACCGCGCGTGTCGCACCCGCGGCGATGGGCGTGCTCGCTGTCACGGCCGGGACGTCAGGTTCGACGGGGAACTGGTCTGCGACCTCCCTCTCGCCTTCGGCGACCTGGCAGGTCTCCGAGCAGACGGGCGACTTCGTCTGGTCCTATCCGATGGCCGTCCCCGCGGGACCGGGAGGACCGGAGCCGGAGCTCGCTCTGTCCTACTCGTCGGGCGCCGTCGACGGACGCGTGTCGAGCACGAACAACCAGTCGTCGTGGATCGGCGACGGCTGGGACCTCGGTTCCGGGTACGTCGAACGCAAGTACGTCGCGTGCGCCGACGACATGGCGGGCGCGGCCAACAATGCGTCCCGCAAGACGGGGGACCTCTGCTGGCAGTCGGACAACGCGACGCTGGCGCTCAACGGTGGTGCTGTCGAGCTCGTCAAGGATGCTGCGAGCGGTGCGTGGAAGCCCAAGAAGGACGACGGCACCAAGATCGAGCGGCTGACCGGTTCGTGGAACGCGGGGCAGAACGGTGAGTACTGGAAGGTCACCACGAGTGACGGCACCCAGTACTTCTTCGGCCGAGACAAGCGTTCCGCTGCGGACACCGCCTCTCTCAACTCGGCCTGGACAGTCCCGGTCTTCGGCAACCACCCGGGAGACCCCTGCTACCAGGCGGCCTTTGCCAACTCGTCCTGCAACCAGGTGTGGCGCTGGAACCTCGACTACGTCGTCGATCCTGGTGGCAACTCGCTGACCTACACGTACGCGAAGGAGACCAACAGCTACGGTCGCAACCTCAACACCGCGGTGTCGTCGTACGACCGGGGCGGCTACCTGGTCAGCATCGACTACGGCCAGCGCGCGGGCGCCGAGGCGACCAAGGCGCCGGCGCGTGTCGAGTTCACTGTGGCCGAGCGCTGCCTCCCTTCGGGCAGCGTCACGTGTGACCCGGCCCAGCTGACCACGGCCAACGCCGCCAAGTGGCCGGACGTCCCGTTCGACCTGATCTGCACGTCCTCGTCGACCTGTCCTCAGCAGGTGTCGCCGGCGTTCTTCACGCGCAAGCGTCTGACGACCGTCACGACCAAGGTGCTGGACGGCTCCACCTACCGCAGTGTCGACTCATGGACCCTGGGTCACCAGTTCCCCGATCCTGGCGACGGCACCGATGCCGTCCTGTGGCTCGCGTCGATCGAACGGACCGGCCACGTCGGTACGGCGGTCACGCTGCCCAAGGTCACGTTCGTCGGGGAGCAGAAGGCGAACCGGGTGGACACGCTCGGGGACATCGGCCCCGCGATGAACCGCTACCGGATCATCGCCATCAACACGGAGTCCGGCGGCACGGTCTCGGTCAACTACACGCCGCAGGACTGCACCTCCGGGAACACCCCGGCGGCGCCCGAGTCCAACACCCGCCGGTGCTTCCCCGTCTTCTGGGATCCCGAGGGCGGGATCGGCTCCACGATGGAGTACTTCCACAAGTATCTGGTGTCCTCGATCGTCGCGAGCGGCAACGACTCGCAGTCGCAGGCCACCGTCACCTCGTACTCCTACGTGGGCGACGCGGCGTGGCACTACGACGACAACGCGCTCGTCCCCGTCAAGCAGCGCACCTGGGGACAGTTCAGGGGCTACGCGACGGTCGACGTGACCACAGGCGACTCGACCACCAACCAGCTCAAGACGCGCTCGCGCTTCTTCCGCGGGATGAACGGCGACCGGGCCAACGCCGCCGGCGGAGCCAAGAGCGTGAGCGTCGACGGCATCGTCGACCACGACTGGTTCAACGGGATGACCCGCGAGGAGATCGTCTTCGACGGCGCTGCCGAGGTGTCGGGAACGTTGAGCGTTCCGTGGGCCTCGGGAGTGACTGCGACGGGTGCTGACGGCACATCCTCCCGGTACGTCGGTATCGAGACGGTCGAGTCCCGCACGACCGCACCCGCACTGGCGGGCGGCAAGCGGACCACGCGCACGGTCACCTCGTTCGACCAGTACGGGATGCCGACACAGGTCGACGATCAGGGCGACGTCTCCAGCTCGGCGGACGACCAGTGCACGCGGACCGAGTACAACCGCAACGTCGAGTTGAACATTCTCAGCACCGTCATGCGCACCGAGACGGTCGCGAAGAACTGCGCGACCGCCCCGTCCCGCCCGGTCGACGTGATCGGTGACGTTCGCTCGTCGTTCGACGGCGGAGGCTACGGCGCAGCCCCGACCAAGGGGCTCGTCACCAGGACCGAGCACCTCAAGGCATATGCGGGCGCGACGCCCCAGTACGTGGCGACGTCGACGAGCACCTACGACGTCCACGGTCGTGTCACGAAGTCGACGGACGCCCTCGGCCGCACGACGACGACGTCCTACACCCCGGCGACAGGCGGACCGGTCACGAAGACCACCACCACGAGTCCCGACCCTGACGGCTCGGGCCCGCTGACCGCCCACACCGTGTCCACTGACGTCGAGCCCCTGAGAGGGACTCCCGTGAAGGTCACGGACGCGAGCGGCAAGGTCACGAGCGGCACGTACGACGCGCTGGGACGTCTCACCCAGGTCTGGCAGCCTGGTCGGGTCCAGGGCACGGACACCCCGAGCGCCAAGTACACCTACAAGATCGTGACGGCGGGCTCGAACGCCGTCACGTCCGAGTCCCTCATCCACGACGGCACGTACCAGACCTCGGTCGCGCTCTTCGACGGCCTGTTGCGCTCACGTCAGACGCAGGCGCCGTCGGCCTCACGGACCGACGCCGGACGCGTCGTCACGGACACGATCTACGACTCGCGTGGCCTCGCGACGACCACCAACGCCCCCTGGTACACCACGGGCGCACCGGCAACGACGACCGTCGTCCCGACGACGGCAGTCCCGGCGCGCACTAAGACGACCTTCGACGGCGCGGGCCGACCGACGTCGTCGGTGTTCCAGGTCGCCGAGCAGGACCGGTGGCGCACCACGACGACCTACGGCGGCGACCGCGTGAGCGTTGATCCGCCTGCTGGGGCCGTCCCCACCACGACCATCAGCGACGCCCGCGGTCGGACGACCTCGTTGCTGCAGTACACGGGCGCGGGTCCGACGGGCACCAGCCAGGCCACGAACTACACGTACGACCAGGCTGGGCGGTTGACCAAGGTCGTCGATCCCGCGGGCAACCAGTGGACCTACGGCTACGACCTCCGGGGCCTTCAGACGTCGGCGACCGACCCGGACAAGGGGACGACCACCTCGACCTACGACGACGCGGGTCAGCTGCTCACGACCACGGACGCTCGCGGTGTCGTCCTGGCATCCGTCTATGACCAGCTCGGGCGCAAGACCGAGCTGCGTGAGAGCACCGACAAGGGCACCCTGCGCTCCTCGTGGGTCTACGACACGCTCGCCAAGGGGCTTCTGACGTCCAGCACCCGGCACGAGGGAGCGTCGAAGTACGTCACCGCGGTGACGGGGTACGACCCGGCCGGGCGCCCCCTGGGTCAGGCGGTCACACTGCCCGCGGTCGAGGGTGTCCTTGCGGGTACGCACAAGACGGAGTACACCTACACGGTCGACGGGCAGGTCAAGACGACCAAGTACCCTGCCGCGGGTGCGCTGGGCGCCGAGACCGTCACGACCTACTTCGACAACAGGTCCGTTCCCGAGTGGATGGCTGGCGGCATCGGGTGGGGCGTGTACGTCGCGGGCAGTCAGTACTCGCCATACGGTGAGCCGCTGGTGCTCGACCTCGGCTCGGGGAAGTCGCAGATGCTCAACTTCTCGTACGAGCACGGCACACGCCGAGCGGATCAGACCTGGCTCCAGCGTGAGGACAAGACGACGTATGACCTCGACATCTCGTACGCCTACGACGACGCGGGAAACATCACCTCGATCGCGGACGCGCCGCCCGGCAAGCCTGCCGACACGCAGTGCTTCGCTTACGACGCGCTCCGTCGCCTGACGGAGGCGTGGACCCCGAAGACTGCTGACTGTGGGTCTGCGGGCCGCACGGTGGCCAACCTCGGTGGCCCCGCTCCCTACTGGACGAGCTACACGCACGACCTGGTGGGCAACCGCACCACGAGCACCCAGCACACCAGTACGGGTGACAGGAGGAGCACGTACGCCTACCCGGCGGCCGGTGCGAACCAGCCGCACGCGCTGAAGACCGTCACCCACACCGCCTCGGCGCCGACTGCACCCACGACCGACGCCTACACCTATGACGCTGCGGGCAACCTGCTCACGCGGAACCTCGCAGGCGAGGCTCCGCAGACGCTGACCTGGGACGCCGAGGGCAAGCTCGACTCCCTCAAAGAGGGGACCGAGGCATCGGACGAGTACATCTACTCGGCCGACGGACAGCGCCTCGTTCGTCACCAGGACGGGGTGACCACGGTCTACCTGCCCGGCGGACAGGAGCTCAAGCTCACCGGAAGCACCATCACCGGGATGCGGTACTACTCGTTCGCCGGCAAGACCGTCGCCTCCCGGACGGCGAACGGCTCGGCGGGTGTGCGGACGCTCATCAGTGACCACCACGCCACAGCCGAGATCTCGATCAACAACTCGACCAACCAGCTCACGCGGCGCTACCACGACCCGTATGGGAACCCCCGGGGCGCAGCGGCATCCACCTGGGTCGGGGATCGCGGATTCCTCAACAAGCCCACAGACTCCACAGGGCTCACGCAGGTCGGTGCGCGCTACTACGACGCGCAGACGGGGCGCTTCATCTCGGTCGACCCGCTCATGGATCTCACGGACCCGCAGCAGTGGAACGGGTACGCGTACTCGAACAACAACCCCACGACCTACTCCGACCCGACGGGGCTCATCTACTGCGGGCGTGTCGACTACCGGGATTGCAACCAGGCGTACGAGTACAACTCGAGAACTGGAATCGGTACGGTCCACAAGCCCAAAATGGGAATCTCGAACACATTTATCGTCAACCCCTCCCAGTACCGAGAGCATCGGCGCCAAGAACTGAAGTTGCAGCCTGCCAAGAATCGATTGTTCAAGCAGTATCGGCGCACGGCTCTCGATGCTGCCGGCATGATTCCCGGCCCGGTGGGGATGGCTGCCGATGGCTACAGCATGTACCGTGCTGCGCGGGAACGTGACGTGGCAAGATTTACTGAGAGCGCGGCAAGTTTCCTCCCTATCGGCGGTGATATCTATAGAGGTTTTAAGATCGGCCCCGCTGTTTCGCGCCTGAATAAGGCGACCCGGGACTTGGCCAGCCAGGTGCCGAATCCTGCTCCCGTCTATAAGCCAAATGGCGCTCCTGATAGGAGCAGTCCATGGTATGTTGGCTATCGTGATGCAGATGGAAATTTGCAGACAGTTGGCAACCTGGACGGTGTGCACACAGAGATCCGCATTCAGGAACGGATGCCTGGCGTCCAGATGAGTCGCCCATTTGGGTGGCGCACACTGGATCCGGAACAGGGTCCGGAATGGGTTGAGGGAACGGTGTGCGGAAGCTGCCAGATTTTGCCTGAGTCCCTCTTTCCGCCCGGTACGCGGGGAGCGCCAGGTGGACCATGGGGGCACAAGTGAGCCGGCTAGCTGACCGACTGATAGAGGACGTCAATTGGTCGACTTATGAAGTGGCAAATGGCCCCGCGACTAGGGTGGGAGGAGCGCTGCGCGCACTCTTGGCAAGTTCAGACGCGCAGGAGGCTTCTGAAGCGTGGAGCGAGATTGAAGAGTTTATATTTTCGCAGGGGACGATCTATTCTTCGGCCGAACCTGCGGTGTCCGTTCTGCTTGCAGCTCTAGCGGAAGAACAACCACCTTGGCGGAGTGGGCGGATCCTGGATCTATTGTTCTTCATTGCTAGCGGAACCTCGGCGAAGGACTCCAAGTTGCGAGAGCGCTGCAGGAATCGCACACGTGAGGGGCTTTGGCTGCTTGCGAGATGGGCAATAGTGCACGACGGCTGGGGGCGTGACAATGCCCTCGAGGTGATAGAGGTCGTGGCGCCGCATTTCGCTGACTTGATCCGTGATGCAATCGTGGAGGCATCGCCAGGATTGGAACCAGATTGATCGACCGTGGTTGAGTTTGCTTACGTCGGTGTGGTCGGTCGCTTCGGGAGTCTGTGTCCACGCGCGAGTCGGTCAACACTTGCTAGTGCGTCTGGAATACGATTTAACCCAGCCATGGAGGCGACAATTCGCGCGGCTTCGGAGATATCAATACCAGTTGCCGTGATGTAGAGTGGTCGCGTTGCGGTTCCACGCGTAACATTGGCGGCGTGCGTTGCGGTGCGAAATGGGGACTTTGCGACACCAATTACAGGTATGCCGATTGCGCAAGACGTGTGAGCGCCGAGTCCGGGGCGGCCCTGAGGGTCAAGGGTTGCATACCCGTCAACTATGAGCAGATCGAGACTTGGGCCGAGCGCCAGGACGGAGCGGATGCAGGGAAGTTCCCGTTCAAAAAGGGCGCCGGGTATGTAGGGTGCCACTCGATGAATATCGGCGGCGTATTCGGCCTCGATCTTCGAGAACGTCAGCTCGTGACAGACCACCAGGGCCGCCCGAGCTCCACCCTGTTCGTTGTAGTGGACGTCGACGGCCCCCACTCTTGTCATGGAATCCACAGGTCGGGTCACCCTGCCGCTATCCGAATGTCGTGAAAGCGAGCGGTGACTTCGCAGAAATGCTGCCAGTGATGGTTTGATCGTGTTGTTTGTAAAGAGTTGATTCGGTTCCAAATCGATGTGAACGACATCGCTTTTCCTTCGTGTGTAGAGGTGAATTCTCGATGGCCTTCAACTGGCCGAGAAGTGCTTTCGCATTGGGTGTTGCATTTGGGGTGCATATTTGTGTCAAATGGGAGTTTCGGCGCCTCTGTTCCGGTGGTTAAAGTGATGCGGTCTGTTAGAGTGCTTGCTCCCAATTTAGGATCTGTGACTTGAACGTTGTTGGATAGCGTCGGGAGGATGTGCTGCTTGACCGTCGAGACGAAGCAGAAGTGATACGCGTCGTCATCGATGCTACCTATTAGATGCGATCCAGCGTTGAGCATCTGGCGCGGCTGCTGCCGATCGCGCGGAACGCGAGGGACAGTCGAAGCCCCGGCCGAGGGCATCCCACCGGCCGCGATTCGCCGCAAGATCCGGGACGCGGCTTGGCTGTTGGTTAGTGCGTGTCATCTGTGTTTGCGGAACTAGTCCCTGCTGTGGGCCGTGACGTCATCTGACCTTTGGCCTGTGCCTAAGTCCGCTGCGAACGCATCAGACCTCCCCAGGCAGCGCCTTGCGGATCACGAGCCGGGTCCAGCCGCCGAGGTAGATGCGGTCGCCGTCGGCGACCTCGCGGCGCTGACCGGCGGGGATGGGGTCGATCGGCAGCTCGCCGCCCGCGGGGCTCAGGTAGGTCCCGTTGGACGACTGGAGGTCCTCGACCCACCAGCGCTGGCCGTCGGTGTTGAGCTGGCAGTGCCGCCGCGAGACGCCGGTGTCGGCGCCGCAGTCGATCTGCGGGTGGATGTTGCGTGACACCGACGGGCGTCCCACCAGGACGCTGCGCTCGCGCAGCACCACGAGGCCGGGCAGTCCGGCCGATGGCAGCGGGTCCTCGGCCTTCTGCGCCTGGTACCAGTCGGGGTCGATCCACACCTCGACGACCCACTGGTCCTCGCCCGGCACGTGCGGGGTGGGCAGGTGCGTCCCCGTGCCCGACGGCGTCGCTCCCGTCCGCGCGGACGCCGCCTCGCCCTCTGCCGGGCCGGTGGGAGCACCCGGATCTCCAGGAGCGACGAGGGGTCCGGTTCCCGGGTCTCCACCAGCGACCGGGGCCGACGACGAGTCACCCGCCTCCGGGTCCCCGACGGGCGGCGTGAGAGCCGCCGGGGCCGACAGCGGGTCCGCCGACGGCGCGGCAGCGGGCGACCCCGCGGGGGGAGCGACCGGGTCGAGGTCGAGCGACGACGCCGGGGGATCGAGCGGCCCCGGTGCAGCCGTACCCACCGAGCCCGGGGTCGCGGCGGACGGCGCCCCAGCGGGCTCGGGCAGCGAGCCCGTCGTGAAGTCGTAGCCGCAGTTCTCGCAGAACAGGGCTCCGGCGGCGGCCGGGAACGAGCAGTGCGGGCACGTGATGGGCTCGCCACCCGCAGCCGCGCGACCAGTGCCGGCAGCACCGGCCGCGGCCCCGACGGACCCGGAGGCCACGGCCGCCGACGCGCTGCTCGCAGCCCCCATGGGTTCGCCGCACACGTCGCAGTAGTCGGTCGACTCGGACGCGTGCCCGTTGGGGCAGATCGCGCTCATCGCTTGACCCGCGTGGTCTTGGTCGAGGCGGTGTCGAGGGCCATCTCGTCGAGCTTGTCGGTGTTGCGCTTGAGGCGCACGGTGCCCTGCTCCTCGCTCTCGATCTCGACGACCTTGCGCAGGCGCGAGGTCGCCTCGTCGTTGCCGGTCTCGGCCGCCAGCTGGACGGCGCGGCCGAGCTTGACCGTGGCGGTCGCCTCGTCACCTGCCGCCTTGGCCGCGAGGCCCTCCTGGATCGCGGACGCGAGCTCGGCCTGACCCGTGTAGTGCGCGACCTCCGGGTTGATGCGCGTGGTGAGTGCGCCGTCGTCGGACCACTTGGCCTTCACGAGACCCGACGAGACCACCTCGCCGTTCACGGCGAGCTGCACGCGCGCCGCGAGCTGCTCGGAGCCCACGGGCTTCGAGGCCACGCGCACGGCCACGTGGTAGTCGCGCGACTCGTCGCCCCACGAGCCCGTGGGGTAGGAGCCCGTGAGCGGGTTGACCACGGCGCGGCGCGTCGTGAGGTCCTCGACCGTCGGGGCGACCTGGCGGACGAACAGCACCTGGGCGCCCTGCGGGGCCCAGACGCGCAGGTCCGCGGAGGCCACGCCGCGCGACATGGACTTCTGGACGAGCGAGGAGAAGTCGGCCGCGATCTCGCTCGGGTCGGCGATCAGGTCGACCGTCCCGAGCAGGGCCGTCGAGATCTCGCGCAGCTCGTCGACCTGCCAGCGCGACCCGACGCCGCGCGCGTCGCACTGGAACCTCCCGGTCACGGCACGCACGACCTGCGACAGGTTCTCGCGCGGCTCCGACTCGTTCTTGCCGTCGGTCAGCAGGATCGCGTGGCGCTGGACGGCCTGGGGCACGGTGTCGAACAGCTGGGCCGCGAGCTGGAGCCACGTGCTCATCGCGGTGCCGCCCGACGGGCTCATCATGGCGATGGCCCGCTTGGCCTCCTCACGCGCCGCGGGCTCCATCTGCACCATCGCGACGCGCGCGTTGGGGTACGGGAACGCGCGCTGCGCGACGTGGCTGCCGCCGACGATCGCGAACCAGGTCCCGTCGAGGATCTGGTCGACCGCGACCTGCGCGGCGTACTTGGCGGACTCCATGTTGCGCCCGGACATCGAGCCGGACGTGTCGACCATGATGATCTCGGCGACGCCGCCGCCCGACGTCGCCGCCCCCGCCTGACCTGCCCCTCGGGCGGTCACCGTCACGATGGCGTGCACATCCGTGGCGCCCTCGGACAGGAACTCGTTCTGGAAGACCTCGGCGGAGAACTCGGCCATGGGTTCTGGGCTCCTTCGTGGATCAGAGGGCGTGCGTCGCGGGCTCGTCGCCCGAGAAAGCGTCTGTGTGCAGGTTATCGGAGGTGTCCGAGGCGGCGAGCGCCTCGAAACGGGCAAGGGTCGCGGTGATGTTGTCCCGGCCGCCCTGGGCGTTGGCCCAGCGCACGAGCTCGGCGGCCAGGGCGCGGGGCTCGCGTCCCGTCGTGGCCTCGGTCGAGCGCACGAGGTCCGCGAGGTCGTCGGCCGCGGAGCAGTAGTTCCACAGGCCGTCCGAGCAGACCAGCAGCCAGCCCGAGGAGTCGGGGACGGTCGGGGCGCAGCGGGCCGCCGGGTCGGTCGAGTCGGGCCCGAGCCAGCGCGTGATCGCGTGCGCCTGGGGCGCGTTCTCGGCGACGTGGCGCGGGGTGCCCATGGCCATGAGCTCGTGCGCCCACGAGTCGTCGACGCTGAGCTGGCGGGCCGTCCCGGCGTCGGGGATCCAGTAGGCCCGCGAGTCGCCGACCCACCCCGCGACGACCAGCGGGCCGTCGACGACGGCCGCGACGAACGTGCACGACGGCGGCTCGGCCCGCTCGGCCTTGTCGCCCACCGCGACCAGGACGGCGTCGTTCGCGGTCGTCGACGCGGCGACCATGAGAGCCTGCCACGCCTGGATGCGCTCGGTGACGTCGCCCGTGACGGGCGCGGCGCCGTCGGGCCCGCCGGACGCGAGCACGTCGCGGGCCGCACGCGCAGCCGCGAGGCTCGCGACGTCCGAGTCCGGCGCGGCCGAGACCCCGTCGCACACCACGAGGGCCGCGAACCGCCCGACCGTGGCCGGGTCGCCCGACGCGGCGAGCGCCATGGCGTCCTCGTTGCGCGAGTGCCGGATGCCGCGGTCGCACACGCCCGCGACCCAGGGGGTGGGCTGCTCGGCCCAGTGGTCGCGCTCGACCTGGGCCTTCTCGCCGCACTGCTCGCAGTAGCCGTCGTCCGCGACGGTCCCGCCGCAGCTCGTGCAGGGTCGCCGGACCGCGGAGGGAGGGGGCGGAGGAGGGGGAGGCGGGGCCCACCCCCCCGCGGGGGGGGGCGGCCACACGTGCGTGCGGCCCCGTGGAAGGCCCTGTCGGCACCCGTCGGCACCTGGCCCACGAGGCGCCGCGCGCCCGCGGCCCCGGTGTGATCAACGACGCCCGCCCAGCCCGTGAGAAGCACGCGGCCCCGGTCCGGGCGAGGGGTAGGGTGAAGGCGTCAGATTTCCTTTAACACCCGTCCCGTGAGGCGGGGAAGGAGGTCACCAGAATGAGTTCTGGGCCTGCTGTGCCATCTTCCGAACCGACCGTCACCCCCGAGGACCCCTCGGACGGGGTGACCACCGTTCTCGGCGAAGCCGAGATCGCGCGGGCACTGACCCGCATCGCCCACGAGGTCGTCGAGCGCAACAAGGGCGCGCACGACGTGGTCCTCCTGGGCATCCCGACGCGCGGCGTCCCCCTGGCCGAGCGCCTCGCCGAGCGCCTCGCGACGATCGAGCCCGGCCTGGTGCCCGCGGACGTCGTCGGCGAGCTCGACGTCACGATGTACCGCGACGACCTCCACCGGCACCCCGTGCGGACCATCGGCGCCACGCGCCTGCCCGCGTCCGGGATCGACGGCAAGGTCGTCGTCCTGGTCGACGACGTGCTGTTCTCCGGTCGCACCATCCGGGCCGCGCTCGACGCGATCAGCGACATCGGCCGCCCCCGCGCGGTCCAGCTCGCCGCGCTGGTCGACCGCGGCCACCGCGAGCTGCCGATCCGCCCCGACTACGTGGGCAAGAACCTGCCCACGTCCCTGTCCGAGCGCGTGAGCGTGCGCCTCGTCGAGACCGACGGCAGCCCCGACGACGCGACCGGCGAACCCGTCACCGACGCCGTCCTCATCAGCCAGCGGCCCACCTCCACCTCCAGCGAGGGCACCCGATGAAGCACCTGCTGTCCACCGCGGACCTCGCGCGCGCAGACGCCATCCGCATCCTCGACACGGCTGCCCAGATGGCCGCCACGCAGTCGCGGGAGATCAAGAAGCTCCCGACGCTGCGCGGTCGCACGGTCGTCAACCTGTTCTTCGAGGACTCGACGCGCACCCGCATCTCGTTCGAGACCGCGGCCAAGCGCCTGTCGGCCGACGTCATCAACTTCTCGGCCAAGGGCTCGAGCGTCTCCAAGGGCGAGTCCCTCAAGGACACGGCCCTCACCCTCCAGGCCATGGGCGCCGACGCGGTCGTGATCCGCCACCAGGCCTCGGGCGCGCCGCACACGCTAGCGCACGCGGGCTGGGTCGAGGCGGCCGTCGTCAACGCGGGCGACGGGATGCACCAGCACCCGACGCAGGCGCTGCTCGACGCCTTCACGATGCGTCGTCACCTCGTGGGGCGCGGCGCCGCGGGTGCGTCGATCGTCGGCGACCCGACCGGTCAGGACCTCGCGGGCCTCAGGATCGCGGTCGTGGGCGACGTGCTGCACTCGCGCGTGGCGCGCTCCAACGTCCACCTGCTGCACACGCTCGGCGCGCAGGTCACCCTGGTGGCGCCGCCCACACTCGTGCCCGTGGGCGTCGAGACGTGGCCGTGCGACGTGTCGTACCACCTCGACGAGGTCCTCGCCGAGACCGCCCCCGACGCCGTGATGATGCTCCGCGTCCAGCGCGAGCGCATGAGCGGCTCGGGCGCCGGCGGGGGAGCGTTCTTCCCCAACCCGCTCGAGTACACGCGCAACTACGGCCTCGACGGGCGCCGCCTGGCGCTCCTGCCGGACCACACGATCGTCATGCACCCCGGCCCCATGAACCGCGGCCTGGAGATCTCCGCCGAGGCCGCCGACTCACCGCGCGCGGTGATCGTCGAGCAGGTCGCCAACGGCGTGGCGGTCCGCATGGCCGTCCTCTACCTGCTCCTCGCGGGCGACGCATCGAAGGAAAGGGCTGGACTCGAATGAGCGAGCAGACCACGAACCCCACCTACGTCCTGCAGGGCGCGGCCCCGCTGGGCGCCGACCCGGTGGACCTCGTCCTCGCGGGCGGCGTCATCACCGAGGTCCGCGCGGCGCACAGCCCTGTCGCGGACGACGAGACGGCCGTCGACGCGACCGGCCTGGTCGCCCTGCCCGGCCTCGTCGACCTGCACACGCACCTGCGCGAGCCGGGCCGCGAGGACGCCGAGACCATCGTCTCGGGCACGCGCGCCGCGGCCGTGGGCGGCTTCACGGCCGTGCACGCCATGGCCAACACGACCCCGGTCGCGGACACCGCGGGCGTCGTCGAGCAGGTGTGGCGCATCGGGCGCGACGCGGGCTGGGTCGACGTCCACCCGGTCGGCGCGGTCAGCGTCGGCCTCGAGGGCCACCAGCTCGCCGAGATCGGCGCGATGGCGGACTCGGCCGCGCGCGTGCGCGTCTTCTCCGACGACGGCAAGTGCGTGTGGGACCCCATCCTCATGCGCCGCGCCCTGGAGTACGTCAAGGCGTTCGACGGCGTCGTGGCCCAGCACGCGCAGGAGCCGCGCCTCACCGAGGGTGCCCAGATGAACGAGGGCGTCGTCTCGGCCGAGCTCGGCCTCGCGGGCTGGCCCGCGGTCGCCGAGGAGGCGATCATCGCGCGTGACGTGCTGCTCGCCGAGCACGTGGGCTCGCGCCTGCACGTGTGCCACCTGTCCACGGCCGGCTCGGTCGAGATCATCCGCTGGGCCAAGGGCCGAGGGATCGACGTCACGGCGGAGGTCACGCCGCACCACCTCGTCCTGACCGACGAGCTCGCGCGCGACTACGACCCGACGTTCAAGGTCAACCCGCCGCTGCGCACCGCGGCGGACGTCGAGGCCGTGCGCCAGGGCCTGGCGGACGGCACGATCGACATCGTCGCGACCGACCACGCGCCGCACACGCGCGAGGACAAGGACTGCGAGTGGGCTGCGGCCGCGTTCGGGATGACCGGCCTGGAGACGGCACTGAGCGTCGTGCAGCAGACCATGGTCGACTCGGGCCGCATGACCTGGGCCGACGTGGCACGCGTCCTGTCGGCGGCGCCCGCGCGCATCGGCCGCATCGACGAGGGCCCGACGGCGCAGGGTCGCCCCCTCGAGGTGGGCGAGCCCGCCAACGTGGTCCTCGTGGACCCGGCGGCCCGCCGCGTGGTCGACGGGCGTTCGCAGGCCACGGCCAGCACCAACACGCCCTTCCACGGCCACGAGCTCCCTGGCCGGGTCGTCGCGACGTTCCTGCGCGGTCGTGCGACCGTCCTGGAGGGCGCGCCCGTCGAGCAGGTCGCGGGGGTCCGCTCGTGAACCTCCCCCTGCCCGTCGCGGTCGGCATCTGGGTCGTCATCGGCCTGGTCCTGCTCGCCGTCGTCTTCGTGGGTCTCAAGCGCCTGACGACCCGCACGGCCCAGACCGTCCCGGCCCCGCCGGCGGTCCCGGACGGCGACCTCGGCGAGGTCGTCGCCGGGCCGCTCACCGCGGTCTACGTGTCCAGCACGCTCGCGGGGGACTGGCTCGCCCGCGTCGGTGCCCACCGCCTCGGCTTCCGGTCGAACGCGACCGTGACCGTGCACCGCGGCGGGGTCCTCATCGCCCGACAGGGCGCCCCGGACCTGTTCCTGGCCGCGAGCGCCCTCGAGGCCGTGACGCTGGCCCCGGGCATGGCGGGCAAGTACGTCGGCAAGGACGGCCTGGTCGTGCTGACGTGGACGGTGCCCGCGGTCGGGGACGCCCCGGCCACCCGCTTGGATACTGGACTCCGGACCCAGCTCGCCCCGGACCGTGCCACCCTCCTGAACGCAGTCCGCGAGCTTCTTCCCGCCGCCGACAGCGCACCGAACGACGACTCGAAGGAGCCGCAGCAGTGAGCATCTCGACCCCCAGCACGGACGCCCTGGACACCGACCGGACCGCGGTCCTGGTCCTCGAGGACGGGACGACCCTGACCGGTCGCGCCTACGGGGCCCGCGGCACGACGTTCGGCGAGATCGTCTTCAACACCGGCATGACCGGCTACCAGGAGACGCTGACCGACCCGTCCTACCACCGGCAGATCGTCGTCATGACGGCACCCCACATCGGCAACACCGGGGTCAACGACGACGACCCCGAGTCGCGCAAGATCTGGGTCAGCGGCTTCGTGGTGCGCGACCCCGCGCGCCGCCCGTCGAACTGGCGCTCGGCCGGCTCCCTGACCGACGAGCTCGTCGAGCAGGGCGTCGTCGGGATCAGCGACGTCGACACGCGTGCGCTGACCCGTCACCTGCGCGACCGGGGCGTGATGCGTGCCGGTGTCTTCTCGGGCGACGCGCTCGTGCGCGACGGCTACCGGCGCCCGACCGAGGAGCTCGTCGAGCTCGTCCGCTCGGCCCCCGCGATGGCCGGGGCGGACCTGGCCCGCGAGGTCAGCACCCCCACGGCCTACGTGGTCGAGCCCTCGGGGGAGTTCGCCGGCAAGGAGCCGCTCAAGACGGTCGTGGCGGTGGACCTCGGCATCAAGTCGATGACGCCGCAGCGCCTGTCGGAGCGCGGGATCCGCGTGCACGTCGTGCCTTCGGCGTCGACGATCGAGGACGTCCTGGCCCTCGAGCCCGACGGCGTGTTCTTCTCGAACGGCCCGGGAGACCCGAGCGCCGCGACGCACGAGGTCACGTTGCTGCGCGAGGTCCTCGACCGCCGCCTGCCGTACTTCGGCATCTGCTTCGGGAACCAGATCCTTGGCCGCGCGCTGGGCTTCGGCACCTACAAGCTCGCGTACGGCCACCGCGGCATCAACCAGCCCGTGATGGACCTCGCGACGCGCAAGGTCGAGATCACGTCCCAGAACCACGGCTTCGCGGTCGACGCCCCCATCGGGGAGCAGGCGACCGCGCCGCACGACGGCGGCCGCTACGGCCGTGTCGTCGTCTCGCACGTCGGGCTCAACGACGACGTGGTGGAGGGGCTCGAGTGCCTCGACATCCCCGCGTTCTCGGTCCAGTACCACCCGGAGGCAGCCGCCGGCCCGCACGACGCCGCCTACCTCTTCGACCGCTTCCTCGACCTCATGACGTCCGGCGCGGCTTCTGCCGCCGGCCTCTCGGCCGCCACGCCGTCGACGTCCGCAAAGGAGAACTGACCAGTGCCTCGCAGAACTGACATCAACAGCGTCCTGGTCATCGGGTCCGGCCCGATCGTCATCGGCCAGGCCTGCGAGTTCGACTACTCGGGCACCCAGGCCATCCGGGCGCTCAAGGAGGAGGGCCTGCGGGTCGTCCTGGTGAACTCGAACCCGGCCACGATCATGACGGACCCGGAGTTCGCGGACGCGACGTACGTCGAGCCGCTGACGACCGAGGTCCTGACGACCATCATCGCCAAGGAGCGCCCGGACGCGGTCCTCGCGACCCTGGGCGGGCAGACGGCGCTCAACGCGGCGATCGCGCTCGACGAGGCCGGCGTGCTCGAGAAGTACGGCGTCGAGCTCATCGGGGCGAACATCGCCGCGATCGAGAAGGGCGAGGACCGCCAGCAGTTCAAGGACGTCGTCGAGAAGTGCGGCGGCGAGTCGGCCCGCTCGGAGATCATCCACACGATCGAGGAGGCCGTCGCGGCCGCCGACTCCCTGGGGTACCCCATGGTCGTGCGCCCGTCCTTCACGATGGGTGGCCTCGGCAGCGGCATCGCGTACGACGAGCGGGACCTGCGCCGCATCGTCGGCCAGGGCCTGCACTACTCGCCCACGACCGAGGTCCTCCTGGAGGAGTCGATCCTCGGGTGGAAGGAGTACGAGCTCGAGCTCATGCGCGACACGGCGGACAACGTCGTCGTGATCTGCTCGATCGAGAACGTCGACCCGGTCGGCGTCCACACGGGCGACTCGATCACGGTGGCCCCCGCGCTGACGCTCACGGACCGTGAGTTCCAGAAGCTGCGCGACATCGGCATCGCGGTCATCCGCGAGGTGGGCGTCGACACGGGCGGCTGCAACATCCAGTACGCGGTGCACCCCGAGACCGGGCGCGTCATCGTCATCGAGATGAACCCGCGCGTGTCGCGCTCGTCGGCGCTCGCGTCGAAGGCCACGGGCTTCCCGATCGCGAAGATCGCCGCGAAGCTCGCCATCGGCTACACGCTCGACGAGATCCCCAACGACATCACGGGCTCGACGCCCGCGTCGTTCGAGCCGACGCTCGACTACGTCGTGGTCAAGGTGCCGCGGTTCGCGTTCGAGAAGTTCCCCGCCGCGGACGACACGCTCACGACGACCATGAAGTCGGTGGGCGAGGCCATGGCGATGGGCCGCAACTTCACCGAGGCGCTCGGCAAGGCGCTGCGCTCGATCGACAAGGGCGGCGCGGTGTTCCACTGGGACGGCGAGCCGGTCTCGGGCGAGGAGCTCGACGCGCTGCTGGTGGAGATCGCCCGTCCCACGGAGGGGCGCCTGATCGCGACCCAGCAGGCGCTGCGCGCCGGGGCGAGCATCGAGCAGGTCTTCGAGGCCACCAAGATCGACCCGTGGTACCTCGACCAGATCCAGCTCGTCAACGAGGTCGCGGCCGAGGTCGCCCAGGCGGACGCCCTGACGCGCGACGTGCTGGTCCAGGCCAAGCGTCACGGCCTGTCCGACGCGCAGGTCGCGAAGCTGCGCGGCATGGGCGCGGCGGGGGAGTCGACGGTCCGTGAGGTCCGCTACGCGCTGGACGTCCGCCCCGTCTACAAGACGGTCGACACGTGCGCGGCCGAGTTCGAGGCGAAGACCCCGTACCACTACTCGACGTACGACCTCGAGACCGAGGTCTCCCCGCGCGAGCGCCCGGCCGTCCTGATCCTGGGCTCGGGCCCGAACCGCATCGGGCAGGGCATCGAGTTCGACTACTCGTGCGTGCACGCGACGCTCGCCCTCAAGGGCGAGTACGAGACCGTGATGGTCAACTGCAACCCGGAGACGGTCTCGACCGACTACGACACCTCGGACCGCCTGTACTTCGAGCCGCTGACGTTCGAGGACGTGCTCGAGGTGTACCAGGCCGAGCTCGCCGCGGGCCCGGTCGCGGGCGTTATCGTGCAGCTCGGCGGCCAGACGCCGCTGGGGCTCGCGCAGCGTCTGGCGGACGCGGGCCTGCCGATCCTGGGCACCTCGCCCGAGGCGATCGACGCCGCGGAGGACCGTGGGGTCTTCGGCCGCGTGCTCGCCGAGGCGGGCCTGCCCGCGCCGGCGTTCGGCACGGCCACGTCTCTCGCGCAGGCCCGTGAGGTCGCCGAGGGCATCGGCTACCCCGTGCTGGTCCGCCCGTCCTACGTGCTGGGCGGGCGCGGCATGGAGATCGTGTACTCGGCCGAGCAGCTCACGGGCTACGTCGAGCGCGCGCTGCACGCCGCCGCGACGGACGACCGCACGACGACGGGCTCGCTGCCCGCGCCGCTGCTCATCGACCGCTTCCTCGACGACGCCATGGAGATCGACGTCGACGCGCTCTACGACGGCACCGAGCTGTACCTGGGCGGCGTCATGGAGCACATCGAGGAGGCCGGCATCCACTCGGGCGACTCGGCATGCGTGCTGCCCCCCGTGTCGCTGAGCGAGGCCGAGATCGAGCGCATCCGCCGCTCGACCGAGGCCATCGCGAAGGGCGTGGGCGTGCGCGGCCTGCTCAACGTGCAGTACGCGCTCGTCTCGGACGTCCTGTACGTCCTGGAGGCGAACCCGCGCGCTTCGCGCACCGTGCCGTTCGTCTCCAAGGCGACGGGGGTCTCGCTGGCCAAGGCCGCGGCGCGCGTCATGGTCGGCGAGTCCATCGCCGACCTGCGCCGGAGCGGCGTCCTGCCGGCCGAGGGCGACGGCGGGCACCTCGACCTCGACTCGCCGATCGCCGTCAAGGAGGCCGTGCTGCCGTTCAAGCGGTTCCGCACGACCGACGGCGTCGTGGTCGACACCGTGCTCGGCCCGGAGATGCGCTCGACGGGTGAGGTCATGGGCTTCGACCGCGACTTCCCGCGCGCGTTCGCGAAGTCGCAGGCCGCGGCGTTCGGCGGCCTGCCGACCTCGGGCTCGGTCTTCGTCTCGGTCGCGGACCGCGACAAGCGCTCGATCGTCTTCCCGATCAAGCGACTGACGGAGATGGGCTTCGAGATCCTCGCGACCCAGGGCACCGCGGGTGTGCTGCGCCGCAACGGCATCCCGGCGACGATCGTGCGCAAGTTCTCCGCGGGCCGCGGCGCCGACGGCGAGCCCACGATCGTCGACCTCATCACCGAGGGCAAGGTCGACATGGTCATCAACACGCCGTCGGGCCAGGGCGCGCGCGCCGACGGCTACGAGATCCGTGCGGCCACGACCGCGGCGGACAAGCCGATCGTCACGACGACCCAGCAGCTCGCGGCCGCGGTCCAGGGCATCGAGGCGGTCCTCGCGGGCCCGTTCGACGTGTGGAGCCTGCAGGAGCACACGGCCGCCACGGCCGCGCGCAAGGCCGAGGCGAACGCGTGAGCGCTGCGAGCGCGGCGCGCCGCCCCTTCGGGGAGCGGCTCGCCGAGGCCATGGACGCGCACGGTCCGCTGTGCGTGGGCATCGACCCTCACCCGGGCCTGCTCGCGGCCTGGGGCCTGCCCGACGACGCCACGGGGCTCCGGGAGTTCGGCCTGCGGGTCGTGGACGCCGTGGGCGGGCAGGTCGCGGCGCTCAAGCCGCAGTCGGCCCTGTTCGAGCGGCACGGCTCGCGCGGCGTCGCGGCCCTCGAGGAGGTGCTCGCGGCCGCCGCGGCGGCGGGCGCCTCCGGGACGCTGACGATCGTCGACGCCAAGCGCGGGGACATCGGCTCGACCATGGCCGGGTACGCCGACGCCTACCTGCGGGACGGTTCGCCGCTCGCGGGCGACGCCCTGACGGTGTCCCCGTACCTGGGCTTCGGGTCCCTGACCCCTGCCGTGGAGGCCGCGCTCGAGACGGGGCGCGGGTTGTTCGTGCTGTGCCTCACGTCCAACCCGGAGGGGGCTCAGGTCCAGCACGCCCGCACGGGCGCGGGGGTCGACGTCCGGTCGGTCGCCGCACGCATCGCCGCCGAGGCCGCTGCGCTCAACGAGGGGATCGAGCCGCTCGGCTCGATCGGTCTGGTCGTCGGCGCGACCATCGGTGACGCGGCCCGCAACACCGGGGTGGACCTGCCTGCCGTCAACGGCCCGCTCCTGGCGCCTGGTGTCGGTGCGCAGGGCGCGGGCGCGGCCGAGCTCGCCGCGGTGTTCGGCGACGCTCGTCGTCAGGTGCTCGCGTCCTCGTCGCGCGGCGTCCTCGCCGCGGGACCGGACGCCGGGGCGCTGCTCACGGCTGCACGCACAGCCTCACGAGAGGCGGCCGACGCGCTCCGCGCCTGACCGACCTCGCCGACTGCACGCGCGACGCCCGTGGGG